>CAVUCB010000077.1:0-45096 GCA_963739755.1 uncultured Alphaproteobacteria bacterium
GGTAGGCAGCGAACGCACGGCCTTTAATCGACGCATGGTTCTGCGGCGTCGGGCGACAACCGCGCGGTTGGCGTACTGTTCGCGCTGCGTCAGAGGGAAGTCCAGGACAAACGAGGTCCATGTCGTACCGAAGGTGTGAGTGATCCGGCCACCAGGCTCCTTGCGAGCCTGCCGACGATCCGCAGGCCGCGACCAGACTTGATTCTTCCCGGTCCCGACCCATTATCGGTGACCCGACAGTTCACCCATGAACCGGCGCGCATCAGCTTGATTTCGATTTCGCCGTCGCGGCCATCGAAGCAGGCATGGCGGACCGCGTCCGTCACCAGTTCATAGACAGCCAGCGCCAGGCGCCAGCACCGCTCCGATTCCATCGGCAACGTGTCGATCGACAACAGAAGATGGATGTTCATGCGGTCCAGCTTGCATCGGCTCGTGGCCAGGCCCAGCTTGCGAAGCTGTTCGCCGGCGTTGACGAGCCCGTCGCGATCCGGCATCGTCAGAATGCTATGGACCTCGACATGCTCGTGAAGCAGATCGACGACTTTGCTCAACTCTTCCTTGGCGTCGACGTTGTCCGTCCAGAAAAAAAAAATCGCCTCCAGGGCGGGTGGATGGGGGTCGGAAAGGCGACATTGATCTCCTGATTGATTTAAACTATACCGTATAGTTTATTTTAGTTGCACTTTGATCGAGGACGTGTCAAGCCGAGATTATTGGCGAGCTTGAGCGCTCGCAGCATCGTGAATGCGGGGATGAAACTGATGGTGAGCAAGCACAATGATCTGAAACGGCCGCGTCCCGGAAGACCGCCCAAGGACCTCGCGGGCGACGTGAAGGAACGGGTCCCTCGATGCGGCTCAGCGGGTGTTCCTCAAGAGGGGTTATCAAAGCGCGAGCCTCGACGAGATCGCGGAGGTGGCGCCGGCAAGCAAGCCGACGATCTATGCGCACTTCCCCGGGAAGGAGGCACTGTTCGAGGCGGTTGTGTCCCGCGTCCTCGGTGGATTGACGAACTTCGAGGGCTTTGAGCCCAAGGGGCGGACGGTGCAGGACAAGCTCGCGAGTTTGGGCGTCGAGGTCGTCGAACGATTTATCGAGGAGACGCTCGGGATCACACGAGCCACGATTGCCGAAGCCGACAGATTCCCAGCGTTAAGCCGCCATGTTCATGAGGCCGGGCGCGATCAGGCCGTGGTTGCTGTCTCCCACGTGCTGAACGATGCTACCCACACGCTTTCGCGAGGCTCCAAGGGCCCCTTCAGCGGTAAGCGAAGCCTCACTACGGCGCAGATCTACATGGACCTGATTCTGCTTCCCATGCTGATGCGTGCCTTGATGGGGGAGGGCGCGAAAGAGCTGCGCAGTGAGTTGCCGGGATTCGTGCGCGAACGCGTCAGCTTTTTCCTGGCAGCTTGTGAAGCGGATTGGGGGAAGTGAGGCCCTTGCGTGCTGTTATACGCGGGCGAGTTTGAAATGGCGCGCTTTTCTCGAGCGGCGAGGCCTCTCGTTCCACAGCCTGGCCGGCGGAGCAGGGCGGTCGAAAACATGGCCTGGCGGGGATAGCCATCTCGGCGAACGCGTCGAAGGGTTGGCGTTCTGCCTGAAGCGCCATCTCGGTTCCGCCAATGTCTGTCCGCGCATCGGGTTTCTGCGCCAACGTCGGACGCGTGGTGTCGAACTCCACCCGTTCGGGCCATTTCCGGTCGGAGTGGATGCGGATTGTGATCTTCTCGTCGAGCGGGACGTCGGACGATGGCGCATGCACCGAGCCCGGCAAGCACCAGCTTACGGCAAGAAGCGCCGCAAGAAGGAAGCTTCCCACCCACCCGAAATACTGAACCAGCGGCATGACCAGAGGACCTCAGCGCCGGTCTGGCGCTTGCAATTCGCGCCGGCAGGCGTCGCTGAATTCCCGGAAGGGATCCATCCCGCCCAATAACTCCGGCAGATCCGCAAACGACCTGTTCGGGGAGAGATAAGTCTCGATAATCAACCGACCTGCCTTCTCGGCGGCCTCGATCACCTCGTCACTCGAGAGGATTTTCATTCGTCCCACGAGAGCGAACAGGTCGACGAGTTTCGACATCTCGGACTTGTCGCTCATCAGTGCGTCGGCGTACAGCCGCGATGCTTCTTCGATGAAGGTCGTGTAGAGTTCCTCACGCTGGGACGTGGCCCGCAGCGAATGACGGACGCGGTCCTTCCGGCGCTGGGTCACCCAGCCGGTGACAATCGACGCCAACGTTCCGGAAGCCGATCCTGAAAACGACGCAAGCGCGGGAATGTAGAACATATCCATCTCGTTATTTCCTTGTTGCTGGCTCACACGGCGTTCTGCCGCGTTTGCAAGACTTCGGGCGAATTATGGGACAGCCCGTTCAGTCATTTGGTTCTGCTGGCCACAGGCCCCGCGCTGCTCGAACACCGATCGGCAGGCATCGCTAAGGTCGGACTTGTTCTGCCTCAGGCACTGCTCGACGCCGGTGGGATCGGGAATGTAGCCGGCGCAGAGGCGGAAAGCGTCGGGCGCACACGCTGCCCTCTGCTCGGGGGTGCCGCGATTGTCCTGGGCAGAAGCACTTGTCGCGCAAAGCAACATGGCCAGCACTCCGAAAGAACATCTGGTTTTAGAAATCATGTCGGATCACTCCTCTGATGGATCATGGGTTTCGTTCGAAGCGAACCTGCGTAAGAAGCCGGGACCGCAGCGACTTGCTGCGCTCACATGAAGCCGTGCGGCTCGCTTGAGCCCTTCTTGACAGGCTTGCTCGTTCGTGATTTATATAAACTATACGGTTTAGTTTAGTTCGTCAAGTCGGAATATCAGACTGCCTTCGAGCAGAGCGCACGAGAACGACAGAACCGACAAACCTTGAAAATGACCCGACCTCGTAATGAAAATGACCCGACCTCGTAAAAAGAGAGCACACGATGAATTTCCAGCCACGGCAACACCTCACGACTGCGAAGAGACAGCTTCCGTTCGAGTGCGTCGCCCTGCTCCTGCAGGGCGGCGGCGCGCTGGGGGCATATCAGGGAGGCGTCTACGAGGCGCTGGCGGAAGCGAATATTCATCCCGACTGGATCGCCGGCATCTCGATCGGTGCGATCAATGCCGCGATCATTGCGGGCAACCCGCCGAATTCCCGCGTCGATCGGCTCCGCGAGTTCTGGACGGGGGTGACTTCAAGCGCGCCCTGGCATTGGTCGGGCAATCCATTCATCGATCTCGCCCAAAGCGACGACACACGCAATCTGCTCAATCAAATGAGCGCCAATCTGGCGGCGGCGTTCGGTGCGGCAGGATTCTTTTCCGCGCGACCGCTGATGCCGTGGTTGCAACCGGGCGGCACGCTGGCATCGACCAGCTTCTACGATACCAAGCAACTCAAGGACACGCTGGAGCGCCTGGTGGACTTTGATCGGCTCAACGCCGGGATGACCCGATTCAGCGCGGGCGCGGTCAATGTGAGGACCGGCAACTTCGTCTATTTCGACACCACCACTCACAAGATTGCCGCGGAGCATGTCATGGCGAGCGGCGCACTGCCACCTGGGTTTCCCGCCGTCGAGATCGATGGCGAGCACTACTGGGATGGCGGCCTCGTGTCGAACACGCCATTGCAGTGGGTAATCGAGAGCGACCCCCGCCGCAAGGATACGCTCGCCTTCCAGGTTGACCTGTGGAGCGCGCAAGGCGCGCTTCCGCGCAACATGGCGGAAGTCACAACCCGCCAGAAGGAGATTCAGTTTTCGAGCCGGACGCGAGCGAGCACTGGTCAGTTCAAGAGCGTGCACCGGGTACAGCGTGCACTCGATGCGTTGTTGCGCAGGTTGCCTGTCGACCTTGAGGAGAACGACGATTTGAAGATCCTGAAGTCGGTGGCCAGCGACAAGGTCCACAACATCATCCACCTGATCTACCGGGCTCGGAATTACGAAGGTCACTCGAAAGATTACGAGTTTTCCCGACTATCCATGCAAGACCATTGGCGGGCTGGATATCACGATGCCGTCCGCACGCTGCGGCATCCCGACGTCCTTGCTCGCCCGACGAGCCTGGACGGGGTCTTCACGTTCGATCTCGAACGCGACGGTCGCGAATGAGCAAGAGACAATGCTGAACATAGAGAAGGACCTGAAAATGCGCGAAAAGGAAATACTGGCGCGGGCGTTCGCGATGCCGCTTACGAGCCCCGCCTATCCCCCCGGACCGTACCGGTTCGTCAACCGAGAATACTTGATCATCACCTATCTCACCGATCCGGCGAAGCTGCGCGCGGTAGTGCCTGAGCCGCTCGAACTCGACGAACGCGAGGCGCTGGTGAAATACGAATTCATCCGCATGCCGGACTCGAACGGTTTCGGTGACTACACGGAGAGCGGTCAGGTGATCCCGGTTTCTTTCCGCGGGCGGAGGGGCGGCTACACCCACTGCATGTTCCTCAACGACGAGGGGCCGATCGCCGGCGGCCGGGAGCTCTGGGGTTTTCCGAAAAAGCTGGCACAGCCGACGCTGCGAACCGAGATCGACACGCTTGTCGGAACCCTGGATTATGGGCCGCTTCGCGTCGCCACCGGCACGATGGGCTACAAGCACCGCGAGGCCGATCTGGCGCAAGTCAGAGGTTCACTCGCGGCGCCGAACTTTCTGCTCAAGATCATTCCGCATGTCGATGGCACGCCGCGCATCTGCGAGCTCGTCGAATACCGCCTTGAGGATGTGGCGATAAAGGGCGCGTGGACCGGTCCTGCGGCGCTGCACCTGTCACCTCATGCCTTGGCGCCCGTCGCCGAGTTGCCGGTTCTCGAGGTCGTGTCGGCCATCCACATCCTTGCCGACCTCACGCTCGGCGTCGGCAAAGTGGTGCACGACTATTTGCGGCAACCGAAACGAGAAGCGCCGCGCATCAACGAAATGGCCTTGGTGAAATGAGGGGCACTCTCCTCAAATGCGCTGAGCACATCGGGTGACGGGTGAGATTGAGATTGAAAGATAATCTGTACGGAGCGGTTTTGGGGTCTGCCTTACTGCTCCGCGAAGCCTGTCGGTGCCCCAAATCGAGTGGCCGATGAAAATGGAGAGAGGATAAGCGGATCGTGCACAAACTTTTCTCTGTGCCCCGGCTGTACCCCAAGATTTTCGGGGCACAGATGGCGGGAGGTTGATTGCGTTTGATTTCTGGTGGGCGCACAAGGGATCGAACCTTGGACCTCTCCCGTGTGAACGCTCGAATGACGGCCCGTGCTTGGGGATGAACCACGCCCCTTCATGAACAGCTTCCCCATTGCATTCTCACTGCATCATGATCGATGGAGGTGCGGAGGTGGTCGTTGCACGGCGTCCCGCCCAGCACGCTCCTCGAAGCGGTCGCTTCCGTCAGATCGATAAAGGCCGTCGCGTCCACGTGTCCATGTCGAAGCGAGTCAGGACAAGTCGTGTCAGGCGATAGTCGGGAAACAGTTCCTTGGCGCCGACAGGGTCTGATAGTGCCAAGAATAGCAGCGTTCGGACAGCGTCGTCGCCGGCGCTGCAAGATACCTTCTTTCCGGAGGCGACGACGGCTTCGCCCATTGGTTCGATGGCGGTCATATCAGCAGATCTCGCCCCGGCTGGCAGGCATGCTGCTCCCGTTCGAGGAGGCTTCGCTTCCGGCGGACAGCCCAGCGATAGCCCGAGATGGAGCCGTCCTTCTTGATGACCCGGTGACACGGGATCAGGATCGCGATGGTGTTCGAACCGATGGCCTCGGTGACATCGCGGGCATCACGCGTTCCGAGCTTTGCCGCCAGTGCGCCGTAGCTAGTCGTCTCTCCAGCCGGGATTTCTCGCAGCATGGTCCATACCTGGCTTCTGGTAGTCGCTACCCTGCATGTCGAGCGCGATCGCCGCGTCCTGTTCAGGGTATTCGACCAAGCGTTCGAGCCTCGCGAGGATGCTTGCAAGGCCGTCCCGGTCGTTCACGACGGAAGTGGCCGGCAGGCGTTTTTCCAGCGCGTGCAACATGGCCACCCTGTTGTCACCGAACTCGAACGCCAGCAGACCGATCTGGCGCAAAGCGGCCGTTCGCGAGATGGCCAGTTATGGGGGCTTAGCTGAGAGGCCTGAACGACCGCCGCGAAAAATGAGTTTGCGTCAGCTTGATTGGTTCAACTGCCACGAAAATTCGGCCGTCGCTTGGCTACGAAGGCGGAAATTCCTTCCTGCGCGTCGTCGGTGTTGCTGGCGATGACGATCGAATCCTTTTCGGCGTCGAGCTGATCGGACAGTCCCGTCTCGAACGACTGGCGCAGCATCCGGCGGACGGCGCCGAAGGCGCGCGTCGGGCCGGCGGCGAGTTTCGCGGCGAGGGAGGCGGCTTCGCTATCCACCTGATGGTCCGGCGCTAGGCGCGACACCAAACCGAAGGCGACGGCTTCTTGCGCGGTGAGGCGGCGATTGAGCAGGAAGAGTTCCTGCGCGCGCCGCATCCCGACCAGGCGCGGAAGGAACCAGGTGTTACCGCCGTCGGCGGTGAGGCCGAGCGCGCCATAACCGAGCGCGAACCGCGCGTCCTCGGCCGCAACGACGATGTCGGCGACATAAATCAGGCCCAACCCGCCGCCGCCTGCGCCACCGCGCACCGCGGCGACAACAGGTGCGTCGATGCTGGTCAGCCGCTCGATCGCGAGATGATAGCTGTCGATCATGCGGCGTAGCCGGCTCGGCAATTGCTCGCGTGCGGTGCCGGCAAAAAGCCCAAGATCGCCGCCGACCGTAAAGTTCGATCCGTTGCCCGCGATCAGGACCGCGCGGACATCAGCGCGTTCGGCAATTTGCGTCGCGGCCTCCGCGAGGTCAGCGGCCATGCGCTCGTCGATCGCATTGCCTTTGTCCGGACGGTTCAGGCGCAAGGTCGCAACGCCACCTTCGAAATCGAGCAGCACGGTGCGTAGTGGACCCGCGGCATCATGCCAGCGTGCGGTGTCGGTGAATTGTTCGAGCGACTTGATGCGCCCCTGATCGATCGCGATCAGATGCGCAAAGGCTGCATCGAGTGCGGTGCCGCCTTGCTTGCCGTGACCGCGGTACCGGCCGGTCACCAGCAGGCGGCCATCGGCGAGATCGAGAAATTGTTCCGGCTCGGCACGGGCCTCGAAATGCCGGGCGATCGCACCCCAGCCATTGCGCCGCATTGCCGCGGGTCCGTCATGATCGCCGCCGATGCCGAACGGCATGCCCTCGGCGGTGTGGCCGGTGAACTCCGGATGCAGCAAGGCGTCGAGTTGATTGCGGTCGCCGGCGGCAAGCGCTGCATAGAGTGCGCGGGCGAGATCGGCAGAACGTTGCTGTTCCATTCCAAAACTCCTTTTTTCAAACCGTTGGTTATCAACCGCGGGCATCTCGCAAGCTCGCCGGATGAAGCGGGAAGGCGCCGATCGGCAAAATCCCCTTGAAGCTCTCAAGGGTCGGTGCTATTATTCAAACGGTCAGTCGGATTATTATTATCCAGGCCGCAGGCATCCGCAAGAGAGCCCGGGCCGGCCAGTGGGAGATGCAGCGATGAACGTCGTGCCGCGCGCGTCACAGTGGGGCGAATTGATCCGGCCGGACCGCGTGCACGGCTCGCTCTACAGCGATCCCGCGATCTTCGAAGCCGAATTGCAGAACATCTGGTATCGCACCTGGGTCTATGTTGGGCACGAGAGCGAGGTACCAAACGCCAATGACTACGTCGTCAAGTCGATCGGTCCGCAATCGGTGATCATGACCCGGGACGAGCAGGGCAAGGTCAATCTCCTGCTCAACCGCTGCTCGCATCGCGGCAACCAGGTCTGTTCCTACGACAAGGGCAACGCGCGCTCCTTCACTTGCCCGTTCCATTCCTGGACTTTTGCCAACGACGGAAGGCTGGTCGGCTATGCCTTTCCCGACGGCTATGAAGGCCAGGACAAGTCGAAGCTTGCGCTCGGCCGGGTGACGCGGGTGCAGTCCTATCGCGGCTTCGTGTTCGGCTCGTTCGCAGCCGAGGGCCCGACGCTGGAAGAGCATCTCGGCGGCGCGGCGGAGACCATCGATCGGCTGGTTCGGTTTTCGCCTGAAGGCGAAGTCGAGGTCACGGCCGGCTTCCTCAAGCACCGTGTCAAGGCCAACTGGAAATTCATTCTCGAGAACGAGTGCGACGGCTATCATCCGGCTTTCGTACATTCCTCGATCTTCGGCGTGGCCGACAGCGCAATCGGCAAGCTCTATGGCGGCGCGTCGACCGCGGTGACGCGCGACTATGGCAACGGCCATACCGAGATCGACCTGCGGCCCGAATTCCGCAAACGCGACGCGCCGATGAGCTGGTTCGGCACCACGGAAGAGCGGTTGCCGGATTATACCGCACGGATGAAGGCCGCCTATGGCGACCAGACCGCGCGCGAGATCATGATCGACGGCTCGCCGCATGTGATGATCTTTCCAAATCTGTTCATTGCCGAAATCCAGATGTTCGTGATCCAGCCGGTGGCGGTCGACGACAGCGTGCAGCATGTCACGGCTTTGCAGTTCAAGGGCGCGCCCGACATGAACCGGCGCCTGCGCCAGCAGACCATGGGTTCGGTCGGCCCGGCCGGATTGCTGCTGGCGGACGATTCGGAAATGTACGAGCGCTGCCATCGCGGCGTGCTGGCGCGCAATCCGGAATGGATTTTCCTCGGCCGCGGCGAGAAGCGCGAGCGCCAGGACGAACTCGGATTCAAGGTCGGCCATGTCACCGACGAGGTCCCATCGCGCGGCATCTGGCGCCATTATCGCAGCCTGATGGAGACGCGCTGATGCTGTCGCGCGAAAGCAGCGCCACGTTGATGAGCGCCGTGACCGCCTTCATCTACAAGGAAGCGCGATTCCAGGACGAGCACCAGTACGAAGCCTGGGAAGCGTTGTGGACCGATGACGGTGTCTACTGGGTGCCTGCCAATGGCGACGATATCGATCCCGAACAGCAGATGTCGATCATCTACGACAACCGGTCGCGGATTTCGCTCCGCATCAAGCAACTCCTGACCGGCAAACGCCACACCCAGACGCCGCAATCGCGGCTGCGGCGACTGGTTTCCAACATCGAATTGATGGACGAACATCCGGGCGGCGATATTTCGGTCGCCAGCAACTGCCTGGTGTTCGAGTCCAGCCTGCGCGACGATACGATCTGGGCGGCGCGCAACGAATACCGGTTGCGCTATGTCGATGGCGAACTACGGATGGCGTACAAGAAGGTGATCCTGGTCAACAACGAGAAAGCGCTGTTTACGCTCTCGTTCCTGATCTAAAGCGTTTTCAAGTGAAGTGGGTACCGGTTCACGTCAAGAAAACGCGTCAAAACAAAAGGCAGAGCGGAAACAAGCCATGATCGACAAGGGACCTGTGCTGCTCGATATCGCCGACGGCATCGCGCGGCTGCGCCTCAACCGCCCCGATGCCGCCAACGGCATGAGTGCCGAACTCCTGAGCGCGCTGTGCGACGCTATCATGGTGTGTCACGGCCAACCGGACCTGCGCGTGCTGCTGCTGAGCGGCGAGGGCACGAATTTCTGCGCAGGCGGTGACGTGCGCGCGTTCGCGTCGAAGGGCGAAAAATTGCCCGACTATATAAGGCAGGCTACGGCCTATCTGCAGAACGCGGTGACCGGGCTGTTGCGACTGGAAGCGCCCGTCATCACTTCGGTTCAGGGCTTTGCCGCCGGTGGCGGCGGCTTCGGCCTGGTCTGCGCCTCCGATATCGTGATCGCTGGCGAGTCCGCAAAGTTCCTCGCAGGCGCGACGCGGGTCGGGATGGCGCCCGACGCTGGCGTCTCCGTCACCCTGTCGCGGTTGGTCGGCCTGCGCCGCGCGATGTCGATCCTGTTGACCAATCCGGTGATCTCGGCGCCCGAGGCGCTGGCGATGGGCATCGTCACCAAGGTGGTTCCGGACGCGGATCTTGCGGAAGCATCACTTGCAATGGCGCGGGAACTGGCAGCCGGCGCACGCAAGGCACTGGCGGCGACCAAGCGGCTGGTCTGGGCCGGGACGGCGCTCAGCATCGAGCAGTGCCTGTCGGAAGAAGCGCGTACCGTGTCCGAACTGTCAGGGATGGCCGACGCGCGCGAAGGACTGGCCGCCGTAATCGAGCGGCGCAAACCAGTCTTTTCAGGACGCTGACGGTGCCGTCTTCCAGCACCCGGCCTTTCGGGCGGCTCGATGGCCGCCGCACCTTCATCTCCGGCGGCGCAAAGGGTATTGGGGCTGCGATCGCGCGAAGTTTTGCCGAGGCCGGCGCCTGTGTCGTGATTGCCGATCTCGATATCGAAACGGCCTCCGGTCTTGCCGGGCAAATCGGGGCGACTGCGGCGCGCCTCGACGTTGGCGATGCCGGCATGGTGCAGGCGATCATGTCGCAACACGGGCCGTTCGATATCGTCGTCAACAATGCCGGAGTTGACCAGCATGCCTTCTTCACCGATACGACGCCGGAAGACTGGGCGCGCCTGCTTTCGGTCAACCTGGTCTCGGTCTTTGCCTGCACCCACGCCGCGTTGCCGGCGATGCAGGCGGCCGGCTTCGGTCGCATCATCAACATCACCTCGGAAGCGGCCCGGCTGGGTTCCAAAGGCGGCGCGGTCTATTCGGCCGCCAAGGGCGGCGTGATCGCCTTCACCAAAAGCATCGCGCGCGAAAATGCCCGCTTCGGGATTACCGCGAACTCGATCGCGCCGGGACCGATCCGGACGCCGATGCTGGAAGCCGCCGTAGCGAAAGGCGGCGACAAAATCTTGCGCGCCATGACCGATGCCACGCTGTTGCGGCGGCTCGGCGAGCCCGAGGAAATCGCCGCTGCCGTGCGCTTCCTGGCGTCCGATCAGGCGGCCTATATCACCGGCGAAACCATTGGCGTATCCGGCGGCATGGGAGTGGGCGGCTGAGATGGCAGAGGCCGGCGGCGATATTGCGCGGGCTCCGATCGATCGTGCGATCGCGCGCATCCGTGCGGTCTATCGCAACTGGAACCGCGATACGACGGTCGCCCGGATGCGCAGCGACTGGGATGCGGCCTTCGGCGGCACAACGGCTCCGGTGACATGCGAGCAGGTCACTGCAGGTGGCGTCGACGGCGAATGGATATCGCCGGCCAACGCGCCACAGGACAAAGCCATTCTCTGTTTCCACGGCGGCGGCTTTCGCATCGGCTCGGTCGCCTCGCACCGCGACCTGATTGCGCAGATCGCGGTTGCCTGCGGCTGCCGCGCGCTCGCGATCAATTATCGCCTGGCGCCGGAGCATCGGTTTCCCGTCGCACTCGATGATGCGCTCGCGGCCTATGACTGGATGCTGCTGCAGGGACTGAAGCCTGCCAATATCGGATTTGCCGGGGATTCCGCCGGCGGCAATCTCGCGCTCGCCGCGATGCTGGCCTTGCGCGAACGCAAGCGTCCGCTGCCGGCAGCGGTCGCGCTGATGTCGCCATGGACCGACCTGGCGGCGACCGGCGCCAGTTATGTGAGCCGGGCCGAGGCGGACCCGATTCATCAGCAGGCGATGATCCTGGCGCTGGCGAAGAATTACCTGGGCGGGCAGGGTGATCCCTGCGATCCCCTGGTATCGCCGCTCTACGCCGATCTCGCGGATTTGCCGCCGCTGTTGATCCAGGTCGGCGACCGCGAAACGGTATTGGACAATTCCGTCATGTTGGCCGACAGAGCGCGCGCCGCCGGCGTCGAGGTTGATCTGCAGGTCTGGGATGGCATGATCCACGTCTTCCAGATGTTCGGTGCGGAACTTCCCGAGGCGCATCGGGCTATCGCGGACATTGCCGGGTTTCTCGACCGACACCTTCATCTCAAGGCCGAAAGGGCATCATCATGAACGTCAGGCCCGTCGATCCCCGCAGCCATTCCGACAGCGAATTCCATTTCTCCGAACAGCCACAGCTTTCAGAGGAGTTGCGGATGCTGCGCGAGCAGGTGCGCCGGTTTGTCGAGAAGGAAGTGGTGCCGTATGGCGAGGCGTGGGAGCGCGACGGCAAGATTCCGCGCGAGATTTACCGCCGCATGGGCGCGCTGGGATTCCTCGGCATGCGCCATGCCGCCGAATATGGTGGCACCGATATGGGGCCTCTGGCGTCGATGGTGTGGGCGGAGGAACTCGGACGTTCGACCTTCGGCGGTTTCACCTCGTCGGTGCTGGTTCACACCGACATGTCGGCGGTTCACATCGCCTTGCGCGGAACGCCCGAGCAGAAGCAGAAATACCTTCCCGCGATCATCCGCGGCGAGACCATCTGCTCGATCGCGGTCACCGAGCCTGATGCCGGCTCCGACGTCGCCGGGCTGAAGACGCGGGCCCGCCGCGACGGTGAAAGCTGGGTGATCAACGGCGCGAAGATGTTCATCACCAACGCCGTCTATGGCGACATCCTGATCGTTGCCGCGCGCACCGATCCCGCCGCCAAGGGCAGCCGCGGCATCTCGCTGTTCATCGTCGAACGGACCACGCCCGGCATCGCCGTGACCAAGCTCGACAAGCACGGCTGGCTTTGCTCCGACACCGCCGAGATCGCGTTCCAGGATGTCCGCATTCCCGCCGCAAACCTGCTGGGCGAAGAGAACCGCGGCTTCTACGGCATCATGGAAACCTTCGAGAACGAGCGGATCTGCATCGGCGGCATCTGCGCCGGCAAATCCGCCAAGGCGATCGAACTGACCACCAATTATGTGAAGAGCCGTCAGGCGTTCGGCGGCCCGCTATGGAACCAGCAAGCGGTGCGGCTCAAGCTCGCCTCGCTCGCCACCAAGGCCGCGGCCGCCCGCGCGCTGGCCTATCATGCGGCGGAGCTCGTCGAGGCCGGCAAGCCATGCCCGCGCGAAGTATCGATGGTGAAGGCGCTGTCGCCGGAAGTGTTGCACGAGGTCGTGCACGGTTGCCTGCAACTGCATGGCGGCACCGGCTTCATGCGGGGTACGCCGATCGAGCGGATGGTGCGCGACGCGCGGGTCCTGACCATCGGCGGCGGCGCCACCGAGGTTATGCTGGAAGAAGTCGCCAAGCGGATGTGAGGACCGGCCAGCACGACGTGCCGGCCAGCAACTCGGTGTTGGCTCAGTTCACCGGCTTAAAGCTCAAGGTCGCGAACTCGGACTGCATGATCTGCAGCTTCTGGTTCGAGAACCGGACGCCGGGGCCGAAGCTGATTGGCGCCATCACGCCGGTTTCGACGTTTTTGGTTTTTTCCAGTTCCGCAATGGTGCAGGCCCAGGTCGGCTCCTTGCCGCAGCGCGCGATCGCTTCGATCAAGACCTTGGCGGCGGCGTAGCCGGTCATGCTGTAGCGGTTGATGCCTTTCATCTCGGCTGCCGGCAGCAGGCCCTTGGCCTTTTCCAGAAACGCCTTGCCGGCGGGACCTGCGAACGGTTCGACGTAATCGACGGCGTAGATGCCGTCGCCGGCCGGTCCCATCAACTTCAGCACCGGCTCGACCCGTCCGGGCCAGAAGATACCGACCACCGGCTTGATGTTGAGCTTTTCAAGCTCCTTCATCATCGCGATGTTCTCGCCGATGATGCCGCCGGCCAGAAACACCTCGGCGCCGGACTCCTTGAGCTGCAGCATGTCGGACGAGAAGTCCTGTTGGCCCTTCTTGTAGTTGCCACTGTAGACCACGTTGAGCTTCTTGGCCTTGACGACGGTGTCGAAGCCGTCGCGCACGGTGATGCCGTAATCGTCGTCCTGCGTGATCAGGCCCCATTTCTTGCCGGGCTTCTTGTCGGCGAGATAGTTGACGAGGTGGATGATGCCTTCCTCGTAGGATTGCCCGACCACGAACACGTTCTTGCGCGGCGGCTCCCAGAGGAACTTGACCGGCGCGACGTCGATGACGGTGGGGATGCCGGCCTTTTCCAGCACCGGCATCACGGCGATGGATTGGCCCGAGCCGGAGATGCCGAGCATCGCAAACACCTTGTCCACGTCGATCACTTTCTTGGCGCCCTGGATGGTGCGGGCGGTGACGTAGCCGTCGTCTTCGAGCACATATTTGATCTTGCGGCCGTTGATGCCGCCGGCGGCGTTGGCTTCCGCGATAGCGATCTTGTGGCCGATCGATGCGGCCACGCCGAGCAGCGCCGGCGGCCCGGTGAGGGGTTCGACGTCGCCGATCAGGATTTCGGTGTCGGTAATTCCAGGATCGGCGGCGAGCGCGGGGCCGGCTGTGAGATACGCGCCCGCGAGCAACAGCGACGCAGTCGCCAGATATTTGAGCATTGTTTCCTCCTCCTGATGGATTGCTTTTCTGATTAGTAACGCAGCGGCCAGTTCACCCACATCCGCCGGATATCGTGCCAGGCGCCGACCAGCCCGCGCGGCTGGAAGCGCAAAAAGAGGATGATGACGAGGCCGTAGAGCATGCTCTTGAGTTCCTGTGCGCCGGTCGTGAAGGTGGCGTCCATCTGCGCGCTGAATAGGCCGAACACCAGCCGGGTTGCTTCCGGCAGCAGCACGATCAGGATGGTGCCGAGCACGGCGCCAAGCGCCGAGCCGAGCCCGCCGACGATCAGGATTGCCAGCGCCTCAATCGAGAGCAGGAACGGAAAGCCCTCGACGCTGACGAACGACAGGTAGATGCCGTACAGCGCGCCCGCGAGGCCAGTGATGAAGGCGGAAGTGACGAAGGCGAACAGCTTGTAGGCGTGCAGGTTGATGCCCATGACGCGGGCGGCGATGTCGTTGTCGCGGATCGCGACGAACGCCCGCCCGACGCGGCTGCGGCGGATGTTGAGGGTGGCAAACAATGTGAGCACGGCGAAGCCGAGGCAGAGATAGGTGAAGGCGGCGTCGCCATCGAAACTAAGGCCGAACATTTCCGGCCGCTGCACCGAAATGCCGCGGGCGCCGTTGGTCAGCCAGCGCGCTTCCAGGATCACGGTGTTGATGATGAAGGAGAACGCCAGCGTGGTAATGGCGAGATAAAGCCCCTTCAGCCGCAGCGAAGGCGCGCCGACGATCAGGCTGGCGAGCGCCGGGACGATGCCGGCGCCGAGGAAGCCGATCAGCGGATGCATGTGATACTTCGAAACCAGCACCGCATAGGCGTAGGCGCCGGTGACGAGGAAGCCGACATGGCCGAGCGAGATCAAACCAGTGTAGCCGGTCAGGATGTTTAGCCCGAGCGCGCCGACCCCGGTGATCAGGATGATCATCAGGAACGATAGCGCATAGGAGTTCAGCACAAACGGCGCCGCGATCAGCGCTGCCACCAGCACCGCCGACCACAGCCGTACCGGCGGCGAATCCACCAGCGTGACGAGTTCGCCATAGGTCTGCTTGAAATCGCCGGTGCGCATCCTTAGACCCTCTCGATGTCGCGTTCGCCGAAGATGCCGAACGGACGGATCATCAGCACCACGATGATCATGGCGAAGCCCGCGACTTCCTTCATGCCGGAGCCGACATAGCCGCCGGCGAGATTCTCGGTGATGCCGATCAGGAGCCCGCCAAGGCCGGATCCGAGCACAGCGTCGAGGCCGCCCAGGATCGTGGCCGGAAATGCCTTCAGCCCAAGCTGGAACATCGCCGGCGAAAGGTCATAGGACAGCGCAAAGAACACGCCGCCGATCCCGGCGATGACGGAGGAGGCGGCCCAGGCCAGCGCATGAATCCGGGCGGCGCTGATGCCCATCAAGAGTGCGGCGCGGTCGTCGGCGGCGACGGCGCGCATCGCGACGCCAATCTTGCTGTAACGGAAGAAGGCCCAGATCGCCGCCAGCAGCATGAGAAGCGTGGCGATGACGGCGATCTGCCCGGTGCGGACGCCGACCCCGCCGATCCGCACGATGGTGCGGCCGACGCCGATGTCGAGGCCGTGCGGGTAAGCATCCCAGATGAAATTGATCGACGAGCGCAGGATCACGGCCAGACCAATCGTCACCATGACGGTGGCAAAAACCGGCTCGCCCAGCATCGGCCGCATCACCAGCCGCTCGATCACGAGACCGAGCATGACGGCGGCGAGGATGGCGCCGATCGCCACCACGACCACGTTGCCGCTGACCGTGGTCGAGATGGTCCAGGCGATATAGGCCGTGATCATGGTCATTTCGCCCTGCGCGAAATTGACCAGGCCGGTGGACTTGTAGATCACCGCAAAGCCCATCGCGATCAGGCCATAGATGGCGCCGATCGCAAGGCCGGAGATCAAAAGCTGGATCAAATACTGCATTCAACCCTCCGCCTGGTAGATGATGGCGAGTTCGCGCGCGAACTTCTTCTCGATCATGGTGCGGCGCACCTTCTGTGTTGCAGTCAGCTCGCCGTCGTCGTGGTCGAGTTCCTTCTCCAGGATGGCGAAGCGGCGAATGTTCTCGACGCGGGCAAAACGCTTGTTGGTCTCGTTGACGATGCGCTCGACCAGCTCGTGCACCTCGGGGAGCTGCGACAGCGACTTGTAATTGGTGTAGGGCAGGGCCTTGTCGCGGGCCCAGCGGCCGACATTGTCGAAATCGACCTGGATGATGGCGCCGAGATATTTCTTGGCCTCGCCGACCACGATGGCCTCCTTGATAAACTCGAAGTCCTTCAGCGCGTTCTCGATCTCGGAAGGCGCGATGTTCTTGCCGCCGGCAGTGATGATGATCGCCTTCTTGCGGTCGACCACGGTAATCTCGCCATTGTCCATGACTTCGACGATGTCGCCGGTGCGCAGCCAGCCAGCGGCATCGAGCGTTGCGGTCGAAGCTTTGTCGTCGAGGAAATAGCCTTTGAACACGCCGGGATTGCGCAGCAGGATCTCGCCGTCGCTGTCGAGCTTCCATTCGGTGTGGAGTAACGGCAGGCCGCAGCCGCCGAGCCGGTGATGGCTCTCGGTCTGGATGAAGGCGACGCCGCCGCTTTCGGTCAGCCCATAGCCCTGCGACACCGGGCGGCCGACAATGTCGAAGAAACGCAGCGTCTCCGGCGAGATCGAGGCGCCGGCGCAGAGGCGGTGGCGGCCGCGGGCAAAGCCGAGATGACGCTGGATATTGCGGAACAGCACCACGTACAGCATCGCATAGCCGAGGCGATCGAGCCAGGTCGTGGTCCCGGCGTGCCGGCGGTCCGACAGCTTGCGGCCCCAGGCCATGCAGGCTTTGACAAAACGCTGACGTAGCTGGCCGCTCTCGCCGAGCCGGAACAGGAAACCTTGCTGGAGCTTTTCATAAATACGAGGGACCCCGACGAAAAACGTCGGCGCGATCTCGCGGATATTGAGCGCGACGGTGTCGATCAATTCCGCAAAGCTGACGGCGCCGCCGAGCACCAGATGCGTGACCTCGCCATAGCAGCGCTCGGCCACGTGGCACAGCGGCAAATAGCTCATGGCCTCGAACGGCTTGTCTGATATCCCGACGGCTTCGGCGTAGATGTAGGCGGCATAGACCAGGTTGCGGTGCGTCAGCATCGCGCCCTTGGGCGGGCCTGTCGTGCCTGACGTGTAGACCAGGATGGAGACGTCGTCGGGCGAGGCCTGCGAAATCAGGCGATCGAGCGTCGCATTGGCGTCGGGGTGTTCCAGAGCATAAGTCCTGCCGCGCTGGCACAGCGCTTCGAACGACATCAGTTGCGATTGCCGGTACTGCCGGAGGCCTTTCATGTCGACGCAAACGATGGCCTCGAGCGCCGGCAGGCCGTCATTGTTGGCCAGTGCGTCCAGCACCTTGTCGGTTTGTTCCTGATCGCCCGTGATGACCACCCGCGCGCCGCAGTGGCGGACAATATATTGCAGCTCGACCCAGGGATTGGTCGGATAGATCCCGACCGCGACCGCGCCGATCATCTGGACGCCGAGATCGGCGTAAAACCATTCCGGCGTGTTTTCGCCGGCGATCGCGACACGATCGCTCGGCTTCAGGCCGAGCGCGAGCAGGCCGAGGGCCACCGAACGCGCGGTCTCGTAATAATGGCGCCAGGAATAGGGATTCCAGATGCCATATTCCTTTTCGCGCAGTGCGAGCTTGTTGCCATGCATCGCGGCGCGCTGGCGCAGCAGCTGGGGAATGGTAATTGCAGCGGTCTTCAGCGCGGTCCGCAATGAACCTGAGTCGGATATGGAGGTCGTTTGCACCGAGCTCGATTGTATCGGCGGATGCTCGGTACGCAGGCTCTCGAGTGTCGACATCACGCGCTCACCTGCGCTGCGGCTTCGGCGCGGTGGCCGCCGAGATAGGCTTCCGTGACGGCCGGATCGCGCCGTACTTCGGCCGGCGTGCCTTCGGCAATCTTGCGGCCGAAATTCAGGACGTGAACGCGGTCCGATATATCCATCACGATCCGCATCTCGTGTTCGATCATCAACACGGTGATGCCGAGATCGTCGCGGATATCGAGCACGAACCGCGCGATGTCCTCGGTCTCTTCCTGGTTCATGCCCGACACCATTTCATCGAGCAGCAGCAATTTAGGCTCGCAGGCGAGCGCCCGCGCCAGTTCGACGCGCTTTTGCTGGCCGTAAGACAACGTGCCGACGATGGCGTCGCGGATGTGTTCGATCTCGAGGAATTCGACGATTTCCTCGACCCGCCGCCGGGCCTCGATCTCCTCGCGCCTGGTGCGGCCGAAGAAAATCACGGCATCGAGCACGTTGGAGCGCAGATGGGTGTGGCGGCCGGTCAGAATGTTCTCGACCACGGTGCCGTGCTTGAACAATGCGAGGTTCTGAAACGTCCGCCCGATCCCGATCGCGGCGAACCGCGACGGCGAGATGGTCGCAAGGTCAGTACCTTCGAACTGGATGCGGCCGCCGCTTGGCCGCAGCACGCCGGAAATCATGTTGAACAATGTGGTCTTGCCGGCGCCGTTGGGGCCGATCAAGCTGCAGATCTCGCCCGACGTCACGTCAAGGCTGACATCGGCAACTGCCTGCAGGCCGCCAAAGCGCTTGCTGAGGTTTTTCACACTGAGCAGGGTGGTCACGACAGCCACCTCTTGCGTCGCTTGTAGTGCTTGACGTCGCGCAGGCTTTTGCGCCCGGAATTGGAGACGCCGAGATAGAATTCCTGCACGTCCGCGTTGGCGGCGAGCTTTTTCGCGGAGCCGTCGAGGACAACGCGCCCGGTCTCCAGGATGTAGCCGTAGTCGGCAATATCGAGCGCGCGCTGCGCATTCTGTTCGACCAGCAGCACCGTCATCTTCATTTCGTCGCGCAGCTTGGCGATTACCTCATAGATGCGGTCGATGATCAGCGGTGCGAGGCCTAGCGATGGCTCGTCGAGCGCCAGCAGGACCGGGTCCGTCATCAGGGCCCGACCGATCGCGAGCATTTGCTGCTCGCCGCCGGACATGTAACCTGCGATCTGGTCGCGGCGTTCGAACAGGCGCGGGAACAGCGCGAACACTTTTTCGCGCGCCTCGGCGGCAGACTTGGTATAGCCGCCCATCTGCAAATTTTCGTCGATGGTCAGCGCCGGAAATACCCGGCGGCCTTCCGGAACTTGCACGATGCCGCGCCGGACCAGTTCATCGGGCGCGAGGCGATGGACTTCCTCGTTTCGGAAGCGGATCGAGCCGTTCTCGATCACGCCTTCCTCTGTGTAGAGAATTCCGGACATTGCCTTTAACAATGTCGATTTGCCGGCGCCATTGGAGCCGAGCAGGGCGACGATGCCGCCCTTCGGGGACGGCAATGCTGACGTCGCGGATTGCTTCGATGGCGTTGTCATAGACGATGCGGATGTTGCGGAATTCGAGCAGGCACGACGGATCGGCCGCCGCCTGCGCGCGGCTGACACTCTCCTGCGTCGGGATCGTTGTCGGCATCGCATTCAGGCCCGGCTCGGCTGGGGCACGCGCGGCCGCTGCGCCAGGATCGCATCGGTGACGATTTTTGCGGTTTCCGCGCAGGCCTGCGTGCCGCCATTGCCATATTGCTTCACGGCGTCGCCGACGCACCACAGGCCGTCGATGCCGGTCTCGCGCGGTAGATCGTATCCGGCGCAGCTGCGCTGGGCCGGCCAGTCGTCGCGCATGACCCGGATCGACAGGATCTTGGCCTGGGCAAAGTTCGGGAATTGCTCGCGCAGATCCATCAGCGCGAACTCGACTTCGGCATCGGAATCGAAATCGCCGAGCGCCGGGATCGGCACGGCGTAGGCGACATAGAGATGCCAGCCGGGAGGCGCGAGTTCGGGGCAGGTGGCGCTGAGGTTTGCCATGTTGCAGAGCCGACGCGTCTTGCCAAAGGTCACGATGCCGGGATGGGAGATCAGCGGCTCGCGGCTTGCGATATTGATGACGATGTTGGCGGCGGGCCTCAGGCCGCTGCGCACCTGCTCGACATAGGCGGGCGGGAAGGCGGCTTCGCCACCGAGCGCTACGGTGGCCTTGGGGCCGGCATTGCTGATGACGAGATCGGTCTCGATCCGTACCCTCTGGCCATCGCGAACAACCGTGACGCCTTCAACGCGGCCGTCGGCCGTATGGATCTTGCACCGCCGGCGTCGACAGCCAGATATCGCCGTTGCGCTTGATCGCGGTTTCCGAGCGCATTCCAGACGCCGATCGTGCCCTGCGGGCAAAAGCCGAAACGCTTGAAGGCGCCCTTGCTGGTGAAATAGGTCAGGAAGGCGCGCGCCGGCAGTCTCGTCTGCGTTGCAGGCGAAGATCGCCGCGCACAGATTGCGGAAGATCGCGTGCACCGAGGCGTTGCTGGTGTAGGTCTTGAGCCAGTCCTCGGTCGATTGCCGCCCATCGGGAAGGTTGCCGGAGCGGGCGTCGGCGAATTTCTCCAGGATGCGCGAGGCCTGCTTGGTCAGTTGCCCGAGCAGCAGCGACCAGCCGCCGCGGCCGACATCGATCAGCTTGCCGTCGATGAAGAAGGAACTGGCGGGCTCAGGCGTGCGGATATCGAGCGGTGCGCCGACGGTATTGAAGGTCTCCTCGAATACCCCGCCCAGTTCGATCGCGATGGCGCCGATATTGACCGTAAAACCGTCGATCTGCTCGGTCGAGGCCCGTCCGCCGATCCGGTCCTTGTCGTCGACGACGAGGGTATGAAGCCCGGCATGGGCCAGCCGCGCGGCGGCGCAAAGCCCGCCGGCACCGGCCCCGATCACGACAGCATCCGCACTGAACGACCGTCATTCCACCTCCCAAAGCGCGCTGCACGGTTGATCCGGGCTGTCTTTGATTTAGATCATTGTATTATAATCCGACTGGCCGTTCAAATAATTTTTTGCGATAAGGGGCGATATGGTCGGATTCGGCCGCAGGCCCGGGCTGAACCGGCAAACGAACGCAGCCTCGATACCTGAATAAAGGCCTGCTGAATCAGCTAAGCATGTCCTTGGGAATACGAGCTAAAGCTGAATTGAAGCGGACGAAACATCCATGGCGCGAACACGCTCTGAAAATTACGACGGCATCCACCTCGGCATATTGACCAATGCCGCCAGGCTGTTTTCGGCGCAGGGCTATATGCGGGCCTCGATCGCCGACCTTGCCGACGCCTGCAAGCTGTCGCGCGGCGCGCTCTATCACTACTTCGACTCCAAGGAAGCGATCCTGTTCGCGATCCTGGATGCGCATATTCGGGAAATGATCGCAGCATGTCGAAACCGCGGTGGCTGCCGGCGGGCCGACGCTGACGCAATTTCAAAACGTCATTCGCGCGATCGTCGAGGTCAATGCCAAGTCGCCGCATGAGCAGCGCGTGCTGATTCACGACCTCTCGTTCCTGAACGAGGATGAGCAGCAGGCCATCAAGGATCTCGAGCGGCAGCTGGTCGATATCGTCACCGATCTCCTGGTCAGGCTCGACGCCGAGGGCAGGATCGTCAAGCGCACCAAGAAGATCTACACGATGATCCTGTTCGGCATCATCAACTTTACCTACACTTGGTACGATCCCAAGGGCGCGATCGGTCCGCAGGAATTTGCCGATATGGCGGTCGAATTGTTCCTGCACGGCTTCGCGCCCGGGGGCGCTTGGGAAGGCTGCCACGACGAACCGGCGCGAGAAAGTTTAGCGTAGGAAGCACCCTGTCGGTGATTGCATGCGCGTGTCGAACGGCCGTTTTTGGCGGCAAAGCGGCCGTTCATACGCAGACAGCCATCCCGTGACTGATAAGAACTAAGTGGAGAGCCGATCGGTCGGAATCACACTCGGGGAGGGGCGCCTATTTGCCATGCTTTTCCGCCTCATGCGAGGTGCCTACTGGTGCGTCGAAGAAAGCCTGAGCTTGAAGCGCAGCCACCGAGCCATCTCCAGGATCGCCCGGTCCACCTCAGGCACACGGCCAGCACCGAAGATGAAGTTGTGCTGACCCTCAGATAGGGAATGCAGGCTGACGTCGAGACCGAAGCTTTTCGCGCGCGTCCCGAACTCGATGGCCTCGCCGGCGAGCAAGTCGTGTGCGCCGTAATAGATCATGATCGGCGGAAGGCCGGACAAATCAGCGTAGAGCGGATTGACCCGCGGATCATTCATGGCCACGCCCGTGCCGCCGATCCACAACTCTCGCATTGTTTCCAACAACGGCCTGGAAAGAAGCGCGTCGGTCTTGGCGTTGCTTTCCAACGTCTTGCTCCTCATCTCCACGTCATACCAAGGCGTCACCGACAGGATGGCGCCCGGCAACGGAACGCCTTTGGCACGCAAGCTTACGGCCAGACCCACGGCAAGCGAACCGCCGACAGACTGACCAATGCTGGCAATGTTCTCGGGGCGGATCCGCTTGGCAAGGAGCCACCGATACGCCTTCTCCACATCATCGAATTGAGCGGGGAATTTGTGCTCCGGTGAACGACGGTAGTTCAGCACGAGGGCGCGGGCTCCTACCGCCTTGGCGATGTGGGCGACGGCCTTTCGGTCAGTGTGCATCGAGCAGACGACGGTGCCGCCACCGTGGCTATGCAATAGAACACGGTCCATGGCGCATCCCTCGGGAATACACCAGAGTGCTGGCACACCATTGGCATCCGCTTCAGCGTAGCTGACCGCTTCGGGCTCGCCAGCCCCCAAATGCAGGTTTTCCATGATGTCCCGGATTGCTGCCAAATCGATGTCCGGCTTTGACATCCGTTCTACGATTGACGCGTAGAGTGCAATTAATTCCTTGGATTGCTTGCTTGCCATAATGACACCGTTTGTTGCTGTTCGGGATCATCGAGATGATCCGTGTTCAAAGCGGGAAAGATTGAAGCGCCAACGTCCATCGCTCATGTTGATGATCTCGCCACGATCCAAGGATCATGCATCGATCAGGCGGCTTCGCGGTGAATCACGGCCTTGGTCTCGAGAAAGTCGCCGAAGGCGAGCTGTCCCCATTCCCTTCCATTCCCGGACATCTTGTAGCCGCCGAACGGCGCCTGGGGGTCTTCGCCGGCCCCATTGATGTAGACCATGCCGGCCTCGATCCGAGCGGCGACCGCCGTGGCGCGATCCTCGCTGGCGGACTGCACATAGGCCGCGAGGCCATAGACCGTGTCGTTGGCGATCTTGATGGCGTCTTCGACGTCGCGATAGCCGATCACGCAAAGCACCGGCCCAAAGATCTCTTCGCGCGCGATCGTCATGTGGTTGTCGACATCAGCAAGGACTGTCGGGCGAACGTAGTATCCGGTATTGAGTTCCTTCCGGACGCCCTTCGCCGCCGACCAGGAGAGTCGCCCCCTCGGCAACCCCCTTCTTGATCAGCGACTGGATTCGATCCCATTGCCGTTGCGAGACCACAGGACCCATGTAGACGTCGCTCGTGGGATCGCCGACAGTGATCGAACATGCCGCCTGCGCCGCGATCGCCTTGACTTCCTCCATCCGGCTCGCCGGGACCAGCAGGCGGGTCGGCGCATGGCAGGTTTGACCGCTGTTCAGCATCAGCCGATAGATGTTCTCGGTCACCGCCTTACCTATGTCAGCATCGTCGAGCACGATGTTCGCCGATTTGCCGCCGAGTTCCTGATGCACGCGTTTGACGGTGTCCGCCGCGCGCTTGGCGACATCGATTCCCGCCGCCGTTGACCCAGTGAAGGAGATCATGTCGATGTGCGGATGCTGGGAGATCGCTGTGCCGACGACAGGACCCGTTCCATCAACGAGATTATAGACGCCGTGGGGAACACCGGCCTGATGTAGGATTTCGGCAATGACATGAGCGGTGAACGGTGCAACCTCCGACGGCTTGTGGACCATCGTGTTACCCGTCGCCAAGGCCGGTACGACCTTGCACATGATCTGGTTGATCGGCCAATTCCATGGCGTCACCATTCCAACCACCCCGATTGGCTCCCGTCGAACCACTGTGCGAGACCCTTGGGCGTGTTCAAAGGCATAGGTCTTCAGCGCCTCGATCGCGGTTTGGAGGTGAAGGAAGCCAACTCCCGCCTGCATTTCCTTCGCGAACTTTGCCGGGGCCCCCAGTTCCTCCACGAGCGCATCCGCCAAGTCCTGGTGACGACCTGCATAGGCGGACAGCACACTGTTCAGAAGATCGGTGCGTTCCTGACGGGTGGTCTTGGAAAAGGTGCGGAACGCAGTCCTTGCGGCGGCCACCGCACGATCAACGTCAGCGACGCTGCCCGAGGCGACCTGCCCCGCCAGCTGTTCGGTTGCCGGGTTGATGACGTCAATCACTTCGCCACTGGTGGAGGTAATCCACGCTCCGTCGTCATAGATCTTTGTGCAATTCCGCATATTTCTCTCCTTTGAGGCTCGGCACGATGGCCGCAGTCAGCTCGTCTCATCGGCTTTGCCGCTAATCAGAAGAGCAGACCTCGCGCGCGCCGAATCTCTGATTGGGGAATTAGGGCTGCGCGAACTACTCCTGATCGCGCATTTGCCTGCGCAGAATCTTACCAACATTGGTCTTCGGCAGATTCGTGCGGAATTCGATCTGCTTCGGAACCTTGTAGCCGGCCAGCTGCGTGGCGCAGAACTTGATGATGTCATCAGCGGTGGCGTTCGGATCCCTCGCGACGACGAAAGCCTTTACGGCCTCGCCGGAACGCGCGTCCGCGACACCGATCACCGCACATTCCAGCACGCCGGGATGGCTTGCGATCACGTCTTCGACCTCGTTCGGATAGACGTTGAAGCCGGATACGAGGATCATATCCTTCTTGCGATCGACGATCTTGATGCTGCCATTCGGCGTCATCACTCCGGAGTTCCAGCCCGTGCGACATATCGCAATGTAAAACAAGAAAAAACTAGCGTGCCGTAACGAGTTTACCGTCGCCCCGGGGCGCGCAAACGGTTCGTGGGTTCCACAACGCTATAACATTACGCATTTCAATTTAGCTTGTGTGCACTTGGCGTACCGGTCCTCGCAACTATTTCCATGCTGGATAGGCTATCGAGAGGAAACCAACCAGTCAGAGGAGCATGATCAATGGCGGCATGTACCGAGAGACACCACGCGAACCACACTCACAAGCATGGCCCGAACTGCGGACACACTGCGATTCGCCATGGCGATCATGTGGACTACCTGCACGATGGCCATCTCCATCATATGCATGAGGATCACGTGGATGAGCACGCCATCGCGATCGGCGCTGCAAATCCCGTGCAGTGCACGCCCGAAGTCCATTGCTCGCACACGCACGGTCCAAACTGCGGACACGAAGCGGTGCCGCATGGCGACCATGTCGACTATCTCGTAGACGGCCGCCTGCATCATCCCCATGGTGATCATTGTGATGATCACGGGCCCGTGCAGTTAGCCTGAGAGGCCGTCCACCACGATGATCGAACGGCGCGGCCCCTGGCTTGAATTCCTCGCTGGTAGGCGACATGGCACTTCGACGTCGGTCAGTTAGTGCTACGGCCGTAGCGGCTTTTTCATGAGCCGATAGGTAGCCTCAGGCCAATCCATATTCCTGGGAGGCAACCATAGCTCCTGCGTGCCCCGCCACATTGCAGAACTTCGAAGTGTAGCTGATCAAGCGCGAATTTTCGAAGTAGGTCGCGAAATAGTGACTGGTGGGCTGTCGATGATCTTCACACACGCGCAATAACCGCATTCCGAACCTCTGTCGGCAGACGTCCGATTTGCTTCGAATTCAGAGGATCGTCGCGGACAATCTGACTTCCGCGAGCGAGTGCGATTGGAAGCGATTGCCAGCGTGCCGTGGCGTGCGCTGAGCCAGCGGGCGACAGCAAAAGGGGCCGCGTATTGTGCCCGAAAATTCGCAAGTTGCGCTCCCGGTCTCCTCTATAGTATACCCCCCTATATTATATGTTGCGGGACCGCCATGACGCACACCGTTCGTGAAAAATCGAAGCTGCTGGGTCGAGTTCGCCGCATCCGTGGACAGGTGGAAGCGATCGAGCGGGCACTCGATGAGGAAATCGGGTGTGCCGACGTCTTGCAGCTCATTGCGTCTGTGCGCGGAGCCATCAACGGACTGATGGCCGAGGTGATGGAAGACCATGTTCGCGGTCACATTCTGGCGGCCGAGAATGACGCTCAGCGGCGGCACGGTTCCGAGGAGCTCCTCGACGTAATCCGCGCCTACCTGAAATAAGGCGGAGAGATCCCATGGCGTTGCAGGACAGCCCGCAGCCGACCCTTCACCAAGAGGCAGAGGAACGCACACTTCCGCTCGACTCCGTCCGCCAAGCGGGCCAGGGGCTGCACCATGCTCAAGATCATGAAGATGATCATGATCATGATCACGATCATGAGCACGCCTTCAAGTGGCTCGAAGCGGTTCGTATCGGCATTGTCGCTCTGGCGTCGGCTGCGGTATGGTTTCGTTGGGAGCCTTATTCGGGCGTCTCCGTAATCGGAATCGTGAGCCTGGTGATCGGGGGCTGGCCGATCTTCAAGGAGGCGTACGAAAATATCATCGAACGGCGCATGACGATGGAGCTGTCGATGACGATCGCAATCGTCGCGGCAGCCGCAATCGGCGAGTTCTTCACCGCGCTCGTTATTACCCTGTTCGTGCTGGTCGCCGAGGTGCTGGAGGGCATGACGGTCGGCCGCGGACGCAAGGCGATCCGGGATCTACTGGAGTTCCTGCCCCGCGAGGTCTCCGTGCGTCGCGCCGGATCGATCCGCTCCGTCGCAGCTGAGGCATTGAAAGCCGGCGACGCCGTCCTGGTCGCGCCAGGCGGTCGAATACCGGTCGACGGAATTGTGCTTGATGGCCATTCATTCGTCGATGAATCCCGTATCACCGGTGAATCAATGCCGGCGGAAAAGG
This sequence comes from uncultured Alphaproteobacteria bacterium, assembly GCA_963739755.1. Taxonomy (GTDB): domain Bacteria; phylum Pseudomonadota; class Alphaproteobacteria; order Rhizobiales; family Xanthobacteraceae; genus Bradyrhizobium. The sequence goes on from CAVUCB010000077.1 coordinate 27,185, forward strand.
CCTCCGGCGTCCAAGTCTTCGCGGGATCCATCAATCAGTCCGGCGCGCTCGAAATCGGTGCCGAGCGTATCGGCCGCGACACGAGTTATGGCAAGATCATTGAAGCCGTGGAGCGAGCCGAAAAGTCCCGTGCCCCGGTGCAGCGCCTCGCCGATCGCATGGCGGGCTATCTGGTCTATTTTGCCCTCGGCGCCGCTGCGCTCACCTTTCTGATCACGCGCGATATGCGCTCGACGATTTCGGTTATCATCGTTGCCGGCGCTTGCGGCATTGCGGCGGGCACTCCGCTTGCGATTCTCGGAGCCATCGGCCGGGCCGCTCGTCTCGGGGCTATCGTCAAGGGAGGCGTGCATCTGGAAACACTCGGGCGCGTCGATACGGTCGTGCTCGACAAGACCGGAACGCTTACCCTCGGCAAGCCTGACGTACAGCAGATCATGCCGGCGGAGGGAATTTCAGCTAACGCTCTCCTGGCGGCGGCCGCCACGGCCGAATTGCGATCGGAACACCCTTTGGGCAAGGCGGTCGTTGCGTACGCACGCAAGCAAAGGTGCGACATCGCAGAGCCGAGCAGTTTCGCTTACACGCCAGGGCGCGGCATCCTTGCTAGGGTCGACGATCATGTCATTCTCGTCGGAAGCAGGCTCTGGCTCGGGGATAACGGGGTCCACGTCCGGGGTTCGACTGGTAGCGAGGCCGAAGCGGGGGCCGAGATTTTCGTTGCGCAGGATCGACTTTTGCTGGGCTCGATTGTTGTCGCGGATACGATCCGCCCGGAAGCGCAGCGCGCTATTGCGGCGCTGCATGGCATGAACATCAAAACGATCCTGCTGAGCGGAGATACGCGCCGCGTCGCATCTTCCGTCGGTGCCAAGCTTGGCATTGAGGAAATCGAGGCAGAACTTCTCCCCGATCAAAAACTGTTGCGGGTTCGCAAGCTGGTTGCACAAAATCGCGTGGTCGCCATGGTAGGCGACGGCATAAACGATGCGCCGGCGCTTGCCGAGGCGAGTGTCGGGATAGCCATGGGCTCCGGCACCGATGTGGCGCAGGAAAGTGCGGACGTCGTTCTGCTTGGGAATGATCTGGCCCGCCTGGCCGAAACCCTTGCCGTAGCCAGGCGGACAAGGGGCATCATATGGCAGAATTTCGCCGGCACCCTGATTGTCGACATGCTCGGCATGGGTCTGGCGGCGATCGGCGTGTTGGGACCGCTTCTCGCCGCGTTCATCCATGTAAGTTCGGAGCTTGTGTTCATTCTCAATTCCGCCCGATTGTTGCCGGGGCGGAACTCCAGATAGCGACGTCAAATGGCGCGACATTCAATGTCAAGGATGCTGCCGAGACGAAGATGAGCCGCGATCTTGCGCGGTTGTCCGCGGCGTCGCACCCCAGTGATCTCAGGATCTCGATGGAACGACGAATCGATTGTCGCTGGGAAGGAGCAACGGTCACGCCCGGGATGGAGGAGGCCGGTAGCGGGTCGTCAGTCGTGCTATTGCCGGCTTTAAGTTCGATTTCGACGCGCGCGGAGATGCGCCCGCTCTTTGACCGCCTAAAGTCGGACTTCCACGTAACGACCGTTGACTGGCCCGGCTTCGGCGACCTGCCGCGGCCGCGCGCAGATTGGTCACCTGACGCACTTTCCGCATTTCTCAATTGGTTCTTGAGCGAGATTTCACCGGGAGCTCACGCCCTCGTGGCGGCCGGCCACGCCGCGACGTACGCGCTCTACCATGCTATGCACCGGCCCGACGCGATCGATCGCCTTGTTCTCATTGCGCCGACGTGGCGAGGGCCGCTTCCCACAATGATGGGCTATCGCCCCTGGTTCGCCGGAGTGCGAACGGCCATTGATCTACCGCTGATCGGCCAACTCCTTTACCGGATTAACGTCAGTCGTTTCGTCGTCACGAGAATGGCGCGCGAGCACGTCTACAGTGACCCGGACTGGCTCTCGGGTGACCGCCTCTCTGCTAAACTCGCCGTGGCGCGCGTGAGCGGGGCGCGGCACGCTTCGGTACGGTTTGTCAGCGGGTACTTGGATCGGGTCGCAAGCCGCGATGGCTTTCTTAGTTTAGTGAAGAAGGCGGGTAAGCCGACGCTGGTCGTCTACGGCGATGAGACGCCTACGCGCTCGCGCGCCGAAATCGAGTCCATGGCAGCTCTGTCAAATATTCAAATCGAGCAATTGCCCAAGGGCAAACTGTCCCTCCATGAGGAATTTCCCGACGAAGTCGTTTCTGTCATCCGACCGTTTCTTTTCCAGGGAGGAGGCCCTTTCGGCCCGGCTGCGTCCTCCCTTGGCTGACGCGACCATCCGGCCGCTCGCCAACAACATCAGTCGGCGGGAATATACTGTCGTATATCGCGCGAGCCTCTCGAATTAAACGAATCCGCTCAAGCTCAGATTTTGGAAGAAGTCGAACGATGTCGCCCACGAGCATTCCAATCTTGTTTGTAGATGCGTTCAATGAATAGACGCGGGAGAGCGCGCCCATTTTACTCATTGCCTTGAGCCCTGTGCCGTCTGCATCCAGCGCTGCCCCACTTGATCCCGAGTTCTCGCAACCACCCGTGTCTGGCGGACGCCTCGGGCTCGGCAATTCGCTGGTTAGGCGCGGCAGGCCTCAAATCCTTGCTTCAGCAGAGCCACCGGTAGATCGCGGCCTATGAAGACAAGCCGGGTTTGCGGCGCTTCGTTCTTCTTCCATGCGCGCTGACTGCCGCCCTCGATCAGCATGTGGACGCCCTGCACGACAAATCGCCGGTCATCATCAGCCATTGCGATAATGCCCTTCATGCGCAGGATGTCCGTGCCGTAACGTTGAGTGGTATCCTGAATCCACGAGACGAACCTGACGGGATCCATTGGCTCGTCGGCGACCAGTGACAGGCTGGCAATCTCGTCGTCGTGCTCGTGAGCATGCTCCTCGGTGAGGAATCCCGGCTCGACTTCGAGGATACGATCGAGACTGAAGGCGTCTCGTCCCAGTATCCGGCCGAGCTCGATGCCACAGCGTTCCGTCCTGTGGATCGACGCGTAGGGGTTGATCCTGCGAATGCGACGTTCGACCGTGGCCAGGCCACTCGCATCGACAAGATCGACCTTGTTGACGAGAACGACATCGGCGAACGCAAGTTGTTCCTGCGCTTCCGGGGTCCGATCGATCTGCTCCAGGAGATGCCTGGCATCTGCGACCGTGACGATGGCATCGAGCTTAGTCTTGCGGCGGACGTCCTCGTCGACAAAGAATGTCTGTGCCACCGGCGCGGGGTCTGCGAGTCCCGTGGTCTCCACGACGATGCCGTCAAACGCACGGCTACGCCGCATCAAGCCCGCGATGATACGAATGAGGTCGCCGCGGACCGTGCAGCAGATGCAGCCGTTGTTCATTTCGAAAATTTCTTCGTCGGCGTCGACGATTAGATCGTTATCGATGCCGACCTCGCCGAATTCATTTACGATCACAGCAAACCGCTTGCCGTGGGTCTCGGTGAGGATGCGGTTGAGCAGCGTGGTTTTCCCCGAGCCGAGATAGCCGGTCAGGATCGTGACTGGAATTTGTGTCGCAGCTTCAGGCATGGGCGCGTCCTTATGTTGGGGTGTCAGTCAAGATGGTCAGTTGGTGATCGCGGTTCACAGCGGATCGCCTCTTGCGTCATCTCCTCCAGAATGGGCAGCGGGCCGCGAAGGGCCGCTTTCGTGGCGGTGTTGGAGCGTTTCGAAAGTCGGACCGACCGTGTGGGCATACGAGGGGGACCTCGCTAGATGGATGTAATGTTATAACATTACATTCCTGGTCGGGAAAGCGCAAATATTGCTCGGCGCGCAATGCAAGCTTCGGTTCCGTCAAACCCATCACCTAGGCGGATCACGAGGCTGGCTCCTTTTGGGTCTCGATCGACGGCAGTGGCTCACCGTGGATCCTTGCCTCAAATCCCCGCAGCCGCTGATAGATCGAGATCAGTTCGACGATCGTGCTCCACGAGTTGACGAGATACTGAAATGAGGTTCGCACCTGCGTGAACGCGTTAAGTATCTGGTTCATCGCGCCGAGGTGATCTTGCCCGCCACGATCGTGGGCGCGAGCAGGACGTAAGGAAAGATGACGTCAGTCTGCAAATAGACGATCCGGCCGACATTGAAGTACATGAAGTTCAGATAGAGCCGGAAGTAATTCCTGCGAATGTCGCCAAACAGCACGCCTAACGTCGGCGGATTGGCGCGCGCCAGATCATCCTCGCCGAGCACGAGCTCCTTGCGATAGGCCGCTTCGACCCGCTGGTTGAGAAATTCGATTCTGGGCAGGCGTATGCCGATAAGCGCGAGAACGCCGGTGCCCAGTATCGACCAAATGACCGCAGCGAACACCAGCGGATAGGAAATCGAACCTAACAGAGGCAGCTCGGTGACGTTACTGGACAGCCTCACCAGAACCGGCAGGAAAGCCAAGAGCGTCAGCACTGCGCTAATGAGATTGACGCCTAGACCTTCCATGGTGCTGGCAAAGCGCATGGTGTCTTCCTGGACCCGCTGGGAGGCGCCTTCGATCGTGCGCAGCCGCGGCCAGTTGGCGACATAGAAATCGTTCATCGCGGTCCGCCAGCGGAAGATGTAGTGGCTGACGAAGAATTGCGTCATCACGCCGACCACGACGGCCACGAGCGCGATGCCGGCAAAGGTCGACAATTCGCTGTAGAACTGCTCGGTCGTGACTGGCGCCGACTTCGAAAGTGCAGCTTGGACGAGGTTGTAAAACGGTCCATACCAGCTATTGATCGCGACTGAGACCTGGACCTGAAAGTAAGAGGTGAACAGGATCAGCGCGGAGCCAAGAATGGACCACGTCGCCCAGGGGTGCGGGGCAAATAGCATCCATGCAGCCGCGAAGATCGCAACGGCCAGCGCAAAATAGAGATCGAACCACAGGGCCGGCGTCGACCAGAACGTGGCCAGTCCAACCGGGTTTTCCGGGCCTTGAAAGAGATTGCTGGCAAACCCATACCAAACCGCCATCGCCAACGCCGTCCAAAGAATTGACGAAGGAAAGAACAAATTTGGTCGGGGGAAGAATGAAACGAACATGCTCGCTGTCCTGATCGACTTGGAACTTCGGCTCGGAAAATGAACTCACCGCGGTGGCGAATGGTGGACGAAATCAGGATTCTTCGGCAACTGATTGCCCTCAACTTTATCCCGTGAACATCCACAGTTGTTCGCTTGCCATGTAACCTGCCAGTAACAGTGCGCCGAACGCGACGATGAGCGCCGCGGCGCCGACCTCGATAGCTCTCATCGTGAGCATGCCGAATCCGGCCCGGGTCTCGGCGACGCGACTTGCGATCTGTCGCGCGCTCGTTGCGAGCGTTGCGATCCCTGCAACTGTCACCGCTGTGCCAAGCCCCATGATCAAGGTGGCGCCGACGCCGGTCCAGAACAGGTCCTGGGCCAGCGCAAAGATGAGGACGATGATCGCGCCGGAACATGGCCGTAATCCAACCGCGACCACCGCCGAAAGGCCTCGGCGCCAGCCGCCCGCGCCAGCGAGTTCAGCGGGCTCCGGCCCGTGGGCGTGACCCCAGGCCGACTTGTGATGGTCGTCGTGGCAGTGAAAGCCGTGCTCATGACCGGCGCATCCATCGATCATGCATTGCCCGCCACGCATGGTCATCGCGCCAACGCGCGGCGCGGGAAGCCGGACGGTCTTGCTGCTGTGTCCTGACGCGAGGGCGAGAGCGGGCGCGGGCGCCGGCGTCCACGCCAGTTCGCGGCAGGCAAGAAGAAAGCCGCGGCCTTTGACGTAGAAAAGCCGCAGGCCGATCAGGATGACCAGACCATAGCTGACGATCTCGACGAGATGAACGGTCAGCCCGATCGTCTTCGCCGTCGCGCCGAGAAGAACCGCGGCGATGGCCACCACGACAATGGCAACGACGGATTGGATGCCCGCGGATGCGAACGACAGGACAACGCCGCGACGCCAGGTCTCTTCGTTGGCGACGAGGTAAGAGGAGATCACGGCCTTGCCGTGCCCCGGGCCCACGGCATGAAAGACGCCGTAGAGAAACGAGATGCCGAAGAGGCCCCACATCGCGGCACCATCCTCCTTGCTCGCCCGGATGAAGCCCGACAGCGAACGATAGAAGGCCGCTTGCTGCGCAAAGATCCAGCCCGTGAGGCCGGCTGGCGACATGGCACCGGCAGGATGAGGGGCTCCGAATGGCGCGGCCTGCACTGACGCGACATCAATTGCACAGGCGGCGAGAACCGCCACCAGCACGGTCAAGATAACACCGCGTGATCTGGTCATGGGCACTTCACCAGGATCTTGTTAGCAAAGGTCTCTCCATAGGAGCTGGATATGCCGAGCGGGTCACTATCGAGCTGACCGAGCCGCAACTGTTCTGCCGGTGTGGGTTGATGCGGCAAATCATAGGTCAGCAGGCATTGCGGTGCGCCGCTCAAGGAGACCGGCTTGTCCTTGGCAAATTCGAAATCAACGAAGATCGTGGGATCGTAGACCTCGATCTGCATGGCCTTTGCCGTGGCAGCCGCCTTCAATGGCAGGGTGAAATGCAAAGTGAGGGTAGCGTTCTTGTATTCGAGCCAGTAGTCGACGGGGTCCAAAAATTTCAGCTTCTTGCCGTCCGCGCGCGCAAAGGTGAAATAGCCATACTCTTTCAGCGAATCCATGTTGACCTGGGCGAGCGAGGCCAACTCTTCCCGCGTGTATTGCCCCTTCTTCGCATGGGGGGTGCCCTGGAGCGCGTAGGCAGAAAACATGTCATCGAAAGTCCAGGCGTGGCGGACGCCCGACATGCTGCCGTCGGCTGCGTAAAGAATTTCGCTGTGGAAGGTGACCCAGACATGGGGATGCGCCTCCGCGCGATCGAAGGATAGCAAGAGCAAGAGCACCGCGCAGGTGCAGGAACATGCGTGTTTTGTCATTGGTCCACCGACTGGAGGTTCGATGTGCACGCCGCATGAGGAGCGGCGAACCAGCTTTTGGAGCATTTCGCTTCGATTGCGGGTAAGGCCCACGCTGCAGCTTCTCGAGACCTGAGCCGATTGCATGCCTCCGCCCCGAAACTCGTGCGGATCAATGCGGCGCAGCGCGGCCACCAGCTCTCGTTCCGTAACGGGGAAATGCCGACCCCAAGCTCAGTGCGGCCAGAGGCGCAGGCAGCGCCCGCCAACTGGCTGTCAGCCGAGCGGTGGTGCGCGCGATTGAAATGGCGCGCGGTGAGTTTTTAGGACGCCGTCGAAGGTAAGCGCGAAGGGGTGTCCAGCATGCTTGAGGTCAAGTGATGGCGACGCCTGCGCCACATCCGGGATGAAGGTAGTCGCGAGCAGAAAGCCCGAGAAGCAGATCGGACAGTCCTCATCTTCGCTCGCCTGCTTCGCCGGAAGGCGTGCCGCAGATTGTCGCTTCACGGGACCGTGCCATGCGTGGGCAGCATCTGCGGTCGAGCGGTTGATGCCCTGGCCGGTGAAGTCTCGGGCATGGATATGCCCGAATGACATCCCGAATTGCAGCGTCAAGGCGAGCAGCGCCAGACAGGCACCGCATCGCCGTGTGAAGATACGCCACACCGTTAAGTGGGTCGGCCGCAAGCTGCGCACCCCTTGTCATATCACTTGAGCCACGCCGCACGACGGCGCGAGCGTCGCTATGTGCCTGTCCAAAGTCCAAAGCAATGGAAGGCGTTCTTCAAGCCGTGCTTTGTTCCAGGCGTATCGCCAAATCCCGATTGACCGGAGACGCTCGACCGAAAGCGAACGCAGCCCGACACATCAACTGGACTTTTGTAGGGCTTGCAACGTTATAACATAACATGCACGGTTTCCAAGACGACCGCAACGATCTGGGTAAGACTACAAGTGTTTCGCTATCTCGCAAGCGCGGGTCCGATTCGTTTCGATTTGGCCCCTCATTCGCCCAACGACATATCCGAGCTCCCGCGGAAGGCCTGCCTTCGATGGTTTCAGCTGCTGTTCTTGCTTGGCGTTGCGACAACCTCAGCGATCTCGCCCGCCTCAGCGCAGGAAAAAGCAGCAAAACTGGAGGTGGTCGCGACCTTCTCGATCCTGGGCGACCTCGCCAAAAATGTCGGCGGGAACCAGGTCGACGTTATGGCGCTGGTTGGTCCCAACGGTGACGTCCACGTCTACTCACCGACGCCGGCCGATGCGGAAGCGATCAGGAATGCCAGACTTGTGATCGTCAATGGCCTTGGGCTCGAAGGCTGGCTACCACGGCTCATCGAATCATCCGGAGGCAATGCGACCACCGTCGTCGCAACCGACGGCATCGTGCCGCGCAAGATTATCGCCGGCGAAATACTCAGTCATGGTCATGGGGAAGGGGCGGCGGACCCGCACGCCTGGCAATCCGTGCCAGATGCGGAGATCTATGTCGGCAACATCCGCGACGCCATGGTAGCCGCCGATCCCGCCAACGCCACGACCTATAGAGCCAATGCCGCGGCTTATCTAACCAAGCTCGAAGCGCTCGATCACGACGTTCGCGAGGCGATAGCGCGGATTCCACCTGACCGCCGAAAGGTGATTTCAACCCATGACGCCTTTGGTTATTTCGCCGCGGCCTATGACATCACGTTCGTAGCGCCAGAGGGCGTTTCGACCGAAAACGAGCCCAGCGCGCGGGACATCGCAACGATCATCGAGCAGATCAAAAAAGAAAGGATTCCGGCGGTCTTTCTGGAAAACGTCAGCGATCCCAGAATAATGCGCCAAATTGCGTCCGAGACCGGCGCCGCGATCGGCGGAACGCTGTATTCGGATAGTCTGACCAATGAGAAGGGCGAGGCTCCTACCTACATCGCGATGGTCAGGCACAATATCAGCACTATTGCGAGCGCCCTTGCGAACTAGCCTAGCCAGCCGTGTAGCGTGGCATGCCGAAGTTGATGTCCGCTTGCTGCTAAAGCGGCGTTACTGCGCAACAGCGACGCGATTGTGCCAACCCAGAAATTCCGGACAAATAACGGCGGAGCATTGGCCAATACGTCAAGTGCACACATACTGCCCCATCATTCCCGCATCTTCGTGTTCGAGGATGTGACAGTGATACATAAAAGGATGATCTCGTACAGCCGGCCGATTAACGCAACCAGAAGTTCGGCTTCGTCTTCGACAAGAACCACGTCCTTCCAGCCCGCTAGGTGTGGGGGTGGTGGCGCGCCGCTCAATGACAAAACGCGAAATGACGCGCCGTGCACATGAAAGGGATGAGCCATGCCTCGCGAAATGATCTTCCAGACTTCGACCGATCCAAGCTCCGTCTCGACATCGATGCGGGCCATATCGTGCGTCCTTCCGTTGATGCACATGCCGGGTAGCATGCCCATTTCGTCCGGCCGTTGACCCCCGCAAATTCGGCTATCCAGCAGGAATTCGCGACGGCGAACTGCCCGGTTGGCGTCCGCCGCTACGGGTTCGACAAGGCGGGCCGGGATTTCTTTCACCATTGTTGCCGCCATGGCCGGTTCAAAGCGCATGATCGGCACAAAAGCGGTGGTATCGTCCTCCGAGACAGCGCCAAAGATGCCCATCGCCGTGTCGGGCCCGGTCTCAACATGACGGGCTTGCGGTTCGAGAAATCGACGATGATCTCAAACCGTTCCGCGGGAGAAATCCTGAGCTGCTGCATGGCGACCGGCGCCGAAAGAAAACCCGCATCCGACGCGATGACGTGAAACTTCTCGTTTGTCGCTGAAGCGCAGATCGAAGTTCTGCGCGTTGGCTGCATTGAGGATGCGTAACCGCACCAGACCGCCCGGAACCTTCGCGAAGGGGGGGCGACGACGCCGTTCGCGATGATGGTGTCGCCTCGGCGAGCCATATTGGATGGTGAGAGGATCGAGATCGTACAGAAGCGATCCATCGGAATTGAACGACCGATCCTGAAGGATGATGGGCAAATCGTCGACGCCATAGGTGTGCGGCAGATTAAGGCGAGCGTCCGAGCCGTCGTCGACGAGGATCAGTCCCGCAAGCCCCATGTAAATCTGTCGCGCCGTGTCATGGTGCTGGTGGGGATGAAACCACAGGGTCGAAGCCGGCTGATCGATCTTGAGCTGCGGACGCCATGTACTGTCCGGCTTGATGACCTGATGGGGACCGCCATCGACGTCGCCGGGCACCAGAAGCCCGTGCCAGTGCACCGTCGTATTAATGTCGAGCGCATTCTCGACCGTCATCTCCACTTCATCGCCTCGGCGCAGACGGAGAGCCGGTCCAAGAACCTGGGCCTGAGTAGCCATAGGACTGCGTCGGCTTGCCTTCTACGAACGAGTGCTTTCCGGATGCAACCTTCAAGTTTACGGCGTTGCCCTGCCTCGCAGCATCGATCAGCGGCAGGATGGGCAGGGGCTTTGTGAAACGCTCCGGACGGCCTCTCGCGATAGCGACGCCGACAAGGCCGCCGACGCCGCCGCCCGCAATGATGGCAGCGGATCCGCTCGCGAATTGGCGTCGGGTCAGAATAGATCGCAAGGCTTGCCTTTCGATTTCGACGGAGTACGAAGCAAAATTTAATGGCCGGGAGCAGGCCCGCCTCGATCGACCGGCCCGACGCTAGCGCTTCAGTGAAGCTGACGCGGCCACCATCGGTATCTGTTCGCTGAGGAGCCATTCAGAAACCCCACGACCGCCGTCACTGCGCCCGCGATGCTATCGGCCATCCTACCGCCACGCTAGCGAGAAGTGTCATGAACTGGCGTCGATGCATGTGTTCGCCCCCGGGCCAACGGAGATGTTATCGTCACGGTCGAAACGCGCTTGGATAGCGGCAGAAACCGCATGGAGCGCATTTTCGCTTGAACCGCCAATTTCCCTTATTGGACAGATCGCGTCGTTTTGATCGCGCGCCGATCACTTCCGGTCTTCCCCGATAACCGGAAATTCTTAGTGTCCGCAAGTTAGGCGCTGACGGGCAGCAGGAGTGCGTTGATTAATATCCCTCGGGAGGACGACCAATGAAGCGGGTAGTTACTGCCATCGTCGCCCTTAGTGCTGCGGTAATGTTTGCAGCCGCGCAGCCAGCAAGAGAGTCCTACGAACCAGGCCTTGGCGAGTTTATGACCGCGACGCAACTTCGCCACGCGAAGCTATGGTTTGCCGGCAAACAAAATAACTGGGACCTCGCTGCCTATGAAATTGACGAGATCAAGGAAGGCCTGGAGGACGCCGCAAGGCTGCATCCAACCTTTGACGGCGTTCCTGTCGCCGAGATGATCAAGACCATCATCGATCCACGGATAGAGGAACTTGAAAAAGCCGTTAGAGCAAAGAGCAGCGCTAAATTTATGGTCGCCTTCGACGAGCTTACCAGCGGTTGCAACAGCTGCCACGCGGGTGCGAACAAGCCCTTCATACGGATTCAACGTCCAACTGAATCTCCGCTCACCAATCAGAATTTTGCACCAGAAAAATAACGGGAGTTGCGCGCATGAAGTCCTCAGAACTGCGCGTGCAGCCGCGCACCGAGCACGGAAACCGGGCCGCGGTCGCTGTTGTAGCCGGGATTGGCGATGAACTGATAGTCGAACGTGACGCGCCAGAACGACAGCGGAAAGCCGTAATAGGTCTCGATGATCTGCTCGGGACCGCGGATGCGGCAGCATGCCGTCGCCGATGAGAATGCCGAGCCCGCCGTCATTGAGGAACGCTTCATGTTCGGCCGAAATGCCGTTGATCACGCCGGCGAAGCCGAAGGTGTCGTCCGGCCGGCCCCATTGCTTGCCGTTGAGCGAAAGACCCGCCAGCCACGGTGCGATCGACGTCGGTGAACTCGTAAGGTTCGATATCGCCGTTTGCCATGCCGGCGCGAACGAAGGCGCCCAGATCGGACGTGATCTCCTGCTCGAGATTCACGCTGACGCCGCCGCGGCTGCGATATTGCCGGACCGCCGAGATATCGGCTGGGCCTCCGTCGATCGCGGCCAGTGCTATGGCATCCTGCGTAGCTGCCCATGCCGCCGCGGCTGAGAAAGCCGGTGACGGCGATCTTGCCGGGATGCCCCCACAAATCGTAGCGGCGTTCGATCTCGCCGACCCACTGGAATTGCTGCAAAGTTCGGATCGAGTTCGAGGTTGTTGGGCAGGATCGACAGATCGAATACGCCGCCGCGCACGGTCCAGTCGCCCTGGTACCATTCGGCGGCAGCGCCAAGCGTATAGCCCCACGGCTCGGCGGCGTAATCGAACGTTGCCGGTATCAACGACCGCCCAGTTCAAGAAATCGTTGCGCGGATCGTGCGCATATTTGTTGGTGTCGAAGACGTCGGCGACACTGAATTTTCCCACCGTGATGACAAGTCGGTTGGCGGTCTGGCTCCCGGCAAACTGGTTGATGCCGGCGTCGACCTTCTGCGTCTCGCCGCCGAGATCGATAGTCTGGCGGATGAACGCGCGGTCCATGCGCACATAGGGATAATCGGCACCTACTTTATAGGCTTCCGCGCTGGGAAACCCGGCCACGCCGAGCGTGCCGCTCAATCCAAAGCCCTGATCAAGCTCCGGATTGACCCACAATTCCGCGCCCTGCCACAGCCGCAATCCGAGATAGGCGGTGGCGTCGGCACGTCTCACGCCCGGAATTGGAATCGAGGCTATTCTGTCCGCGATAGGGTGCATGGAACGGCGGCACATATTGCTCTGTGAAGGTTGTCTGGCCGTGGACGTTCCAGATGTCTTCTTCCGGTCCGATCGGCAGCACGCCGCGTCGCCGGCATCGCCATGCCGGCTCGGAGAATGCATAATCCAGACCCGAACCGCATCTGTTGCACCGTGAGATCGGAGAAAGCCATTGCGGCGTCGCCGGGAACACCGCGTCGCGGCGACCGAAATCGCTGAACAGATATTCGAGCCGCGCGCTCCAGTGCGGCGCGACCGGCAGTGCGACGCCGGCGCCCGCGGTCCAGCCGAGCCGCCACAGCAGCGCCGTTTCGTCGGTGCCGGGAGTCGAGCTACGCCGCCGGACAACCTGGGTGCGAGCGATCTGATCATAGCTCCAGGCCAAGCCGCCGGTTGCATAGATGAGCCAATGATCGAATGCGTAGCCGACACGCGCGCGCACGGTCCCTGAATACAACGCCGTCTCGTCGAAACTGGCCGTGCCGGCCGCCGCTGAAGTCGCTGGCGCCGAACCCTCCCACATATTGGGAAACGATGCGTCGGCCTCAACGCCGAGCAGCAACCGCGACGGCAGTACGATATTGTAGCCGCCCTGCAGACCGGCGAAGAAACTGCCGGTTCCTTTGAATATGTTGAAGCCGTTGTTGAGGTCGAGGGTGCCGCTCGTTCCGCCGCCTGCGGGATCGGTGGCGGTCCAGGCCGACGACCCGGTGGCGTAGCCGAGATGACCGCCGAAATAGAATCCAGTCCAAGCGTAAGAAGCCGGCGCTTGCGGCGCCTCAGTTATCAGGTCCGCTGCGTCGGCCGCGCTCTGTCGATCCCTCAATCATAAGAACTGCAACACACGCTAACACGCAAACTAATCGCACCCAACGCCCCCTTCTTACATCTCCTGCAAAATCGCGGACAGCGACTATGATGCACCCGCTCCTCAGCTAGCATGCCGGCCCGTTCAAGTTGGCGCAGCGTGTGGCTTACCGTCGCTCTGGAGACCCCACAGCGCGCCTTGAGCGCGTCGGAATAAAGAGCTTCGGCCGTCACGCGGCGTCGCCCAGATTGGTCCAGCAACTCCACGAGAGCGATACGCTGGCGGCTTATCCGCAGTCCGGCGTCACGCAGCGCTCGCTCAATGTGAGCACGGTACGAAGTCTTGGCTGTTTTCGGCGATCAGCGAAGCGGGCCGTCTCTAACGTGTTGTTCGCGCCGCCAGGTAATTCGCGACTATCGGAGATGCATTTGTCTGCTACCACTCTCACAAGACTCGCGATGGATCGCAGCATTCGTCTTCAGGTGCCGCCGGACAGGCCCGGAATCGAGACGCCGAAGGTCTGCAGGATCAGGAAGGTGTTGAGCAGCAACACGACCGCCGTCCCGACCAGCGCCGCGATGGGTCAGCCGGCTGTTCACGAACTGCCCCATGATGTCGCGCCGGCTGCGTGAACATCAGCAGCGAGATCATCGGCAGCGGCAGCGCGATGCTGAGCACGACCTGGCTGATGACCAGCGCGTTCGTCGCGTTGGCGCCGAGCGCGACCACGACGAAGGCGGGCACCATGGTCACGACCCGGCGAACCCAGATCGGGATGCGGAACCCGACGAAGCCCTGCATGATCATTTGCCCGGCCATCGTACCGACCGTCGAGCTCGATATGCCCGAGGCAATGAGCGAGAGCAGGAACACCCCGGCCGCGCCGATCCGAGCAGCGGCGTCAGCGTGTGATAGGCGGTTTCGATCTCGGCGACGTCGGGATGACCGGCATGGAAGGCGCCCGACGCCATCATCACCATGGCCATGTTGACGAGGCCGGCAACGACGAGCGCGATGATGACTTCCTGGTTGGAGAAGCGCAGCACCTTGCGCCGCTCGGCATCGTTGCGGACCGGCATCCGCGCCTGCGTCAGGCCGGAATGCAGATAGACCGCGTGCGGCATGACGGTTGCGCCGATGATGCCGACCGAAAGCAGCAGCGCCTCGGCATCGGGGATTTGCGGCACGACGGTATGGAACGCGGCCGAGACCCAATCGACCGGCGCGATGAACATCTCGACGAGGTAGCAAAGCGCGATGAGGCTCACCATGCTGCCGATGATCAGCTCGATCGGCCGGAAGCCGAAGCCTTCGAACATCAGGACGCCGTAGGTCATGATCGCGGTGACGACCATGCCGGCCAACAGCGGCATCTGAAACAGCAGCGACAGTCCGATGGCGCCGCCGAGAAACTCCGCGAGATCGGTCGCCATGGCGGCGATCTCGCTGACGACCCACATCGCCCAAACGACCGGGCGTGGAAAATGGTCGCGGCACATTTCCGCAAGATTGCGGCCGGTCACGATGCCGAGCTTGGCCGACAGCGCCTGGAACAGCATGGCGATCAAGTTGGCGAGCAGCACCACCCACAGCAGGTCGTAGCCGTATTTCGCGCCCGCCTGGATGTTGGTCGCGAAGTTGCCGGGGTCCATGTAGGCGATCGAGGCGATGACCGCGGGACCGGCAAAAGCCAGATAGGCGCGCAAGCCGCCGCGTTGGCCAGCCAGCACCTCGCGCGCCGCGGCGACTGTCCGATCGGACAGCGATGCCCGTGGGGCGGCGATTTCGGTCATTCGTCGATCTAGAGCCCTGCACAGCAAAATGTAGCATCGGCTACAAATGTAAGGACTGAACCTAGATGTCAATCGCTACAGATTGTAGCCAAGGCTACATTTTGACACGACCATTCGCAATGTGTTCTCTTCCGACGGAGGATTCCGGCAGGTTAGGATCACGCCGATGATGCAGCCGAGGAGGCCAGGGAAGACGCGCGGGACGACGGAGCTTCCCACCGAAGTGATCCAGGCGCGCCGTTTCGGCAAAACACGTTCGGCCCAATCGGGAGCTTTGCTCGAAGACTATGTCGAACTGATCGCTGACTTGTTGGCGAGCACGGGCGAAGCACGTCCGACAGACATTGCGCGCCGCTTGGGCGTTTCCCACGTGACTGCCATCAAGACAATCTCACGGTTAAAGCGAGAGGGGTTGGCGACAGCGCGTCCATATCGCGGAGTTTTTCTGACCGAAGAGGGCCACGCGCTGGCCGAGCGCGTCCGCGCTCGCCATCGGCTCGTGGTCGATCTGTTGCTCGCGGTCGGCGTTCCCGCAGAAGCGGCCGAGGCCGACGCAGAAGGGATCGAGCACCATGTATCCGAAGTCACGTTGAAGGCGTTTGCTCACTTTATCAAGTCGCGGGGTGGCGGCAGCTAATCCAACGACCATGCCGGGACCCGTTGAGGTTTTGCGCCTGCAACCATCCAGATTGCGACCACCTTGCTTCGCCTCTTTGACTATCAGCGACCGAGCCAACGTACAGCGACGAGGCCGGGCATCGCGCAAGCGGAGAGCAGTCATATCGAGCGACAGCTAAAGATCACGTAACGTCATAAACGCGCGTGTTAGAACTCAAAAACATGGGGAATCTTGCTGTGTCGCCGTATTCCAACTCGGACTGGCGTGAGCGGCGGCCTGTGAGCGCCAATCCGACCGCCTATGGAAACGATCGCTGTTCTCAGACGGGCGAGCTTCCAACCAACATGGTCAGCAGCCGAGCTATCTGCATTCGGTGACGATTTTTCTTCGGATTTTCCTTACTCACTCGAACGAGGCAGCGTTGGAATTTTGTATGAGGCTTAGGATCAATGGTCATCGAGAATTCCAGTATGTGCAGATATCTTCTGCACCGCCGGCTTGGGTCGCCATTCACGGGGAAGCCGCGCATGAAGAACCAGACGCCATATGTCCGCGATTGCGCCGCTCTATTCGGCAGCGGCTTGTGGCGATCGAGGCTCCGGATGATTGACCAGTTGAGTTAGCTCTGCTTCCTCCAGCGTTTCCTTTTCAAGGAGACGTTGGGCCGTGCGATCGAGAACCGCGCGCCGTTCCTTGAGGAGATCGAGGGCGCGCTGGAATGCGTTCTCCACAATGGCCCGTACCTCTTCATCAACGGTCGCTGCCGTTTTCTCGGCATAATCCCGTTCATGCGGAGGCGATGGAAGATCGGGGCCGGTCACGAATGTCTGCGGATCACGATCATAGGCGACGTTGCCGAGTTTGTCGGACATTCCGTAGCGTGTCACCATGCTGCGAGCGATGTCGGTGACACGTCGCAGGTCGTCTGCAGCACCTGTCGAAAGATGACCGAATACAATCAGCTCGGCGGCGCGACCACCGAGCGACACGGCCATCTTGTTCTCCAGTTCCTCGCGCGTCATCAAGAAGCGGTCCTCTGTCGGACGCTGGATCGTATAGCCGAGCGAGCCGATGCCGCGCGGGATGATCGACACCTTATGAACCGGGTCGACACCCGGCAGCGCAAGCGCCACCAGCGCATGGCCCATCTCGTGATAGGCGACGATCTCCCGCTCCTTGGGGTTGAGCAGCCTGTTTCTCTTTTCCAGACCCGCGACGATCCGTTCGACAGCGTTGCCGAAGTCCGCCATCGATGTGGCATCTGCGCCTCGCCTCGTCGCCAGCAGCGCCGCTTCGTTGACGAGATTAGCAAGGTCGGCGCCGGTAAAACCCGGCGTCAGTGCAGCGACCTTGTCGGCGTCGACGTCGGCTGCAATTTTCACCTTCTTCATGTGAACCTGCAGGATCTGCACGCGGCCCTTCTTGTCGGGCCGGTCCACCAGTACCTGGCGGTCGAACCGGCCGGCCCGCAGCAACGCGGGGTCGAGAATTTCAGGCCGGTTGGTGGCCGCCAGAATGACGAGCCCCGAACGCGAGTCGAAGCCGTCGAGCTCCACCAGGAGCTGATTGAGCGTTTGCTCCTTTTCGTCATGGCCTCCGGCATAGGGACCGATGCCGCGCGCCCGGCCGAGCGCGTCGAGTTCGTCGATAAAGATGATGGCGGGCGCCTTCTGGTGGGCTTGCTGGAACAGGTCGCGCACGCGCGCAGCACCTACGCCGACGAACATTTCGACGAATTCCGAGCCCGAGATCGAAAAGAACGGCACCTTCGCTTCACCGGCGACCGCCTTGGCCAACAGCGTCTTGCCGGTGCCGGGCGGTCCGACCAGCAACACGCCTTTCGGCATGCGGCCACCGAGCCGGCCGTAGTCTGCCGGGCTTTTCAGGAAGTCCACGACTTCTCGCAGTTCGTCCTTGGCTTCGTCGACGCCGGCGACGTCGTCGAATGTGACACCGGTATCGGCTTCGACATAAATCTTGGCCTTACTCTTGCCGATCGACATCAGCCCGCCACCGAAGCCTTGTGAT
>CAVUCB010000078.1:0-16732 GCA_963739755.1 uncultured Alphaproteobacteria bacterium
ACGACGCGTGGACGCCCGACGTATGAAGCGGCACCCGCCGCCGCCATCGCGACCGCTGCGATCGCGAGCGTTCTCCGCTTCGCCAAAGGGATTTCATGTCTTTGTCCTTTTCACGCTGAGACAATGCTTCCGCACGCCGCAGGGATAGCGTTCAGTGAGTCGATGGATAAGCCGGGCCTTTCGATAGGTGTCCTCTCGCAAGACGAGAGGGCCAGGTCGTGCCCCGAGTGATCGTGTAGTTCGGTAGAGCAAAGCCGCGCGGACGCGCGCCCCAGATAGCGCCGTAGCGGGCGGCTTTGCGGTGGTCACCGGCCGTTCTCCGGTAGGATCGGGTTGCGACACGCCAACGCAACCGAGGAACGCGGCGATGCTGGAGAACCTGGTCGCCGCCGTTCGCAACGCGATGCGTCGCTTGAGCAACTCATTTTCATCCAGGGCCTATGGCGCGCAACTGGGCGTCTGCAAGACGCCAGCGCGCGAGGACGACAGCCACGACTTCCCGCCCAATCTCTATTTTCGGCACGAGGATTTCGCCAGGGAGTGCCGGATGTTTCCGCGTACCTGTGGTGACTTCCTTGCGTGCTTCTTCATTTGCACGCAAGGCTGCGGGTGCGTCCGCTGCACCGGCATTGCCTGTGCCCTCTTCTTCGAGAGGGCGGGATCGATGCATCACTCGGGCGCAAATGTGTCCCGCGGGAATGCTGAGTCACATCCCCTTCGTTGTCATGGACCGGCTGTTTGACACGTGCATCTGGACTGAACCGCGGATCTGCCACTTGGCTGCCGCATGCTGGCCGCTGTACCATGCGCCTCGTTGCATCCGATCGAGTTCCGCATGGACCGGCGCACATTTATTTCGAGATTGGTTGCCGCGACAGCGCTGGCGGGCTTCACCTCAGCGAGCAGCGCAGCCGACGACAGGCGGGTGGCGCTGGTGATCGGCAACGGCGCTTACAAAAGTGTGCCGGCGCTGCCAAATCCGCCGAATGATGCCGGCGACTTTGCCGCGGCACTGAAACGGCTCGGTTTCGCGGTCACGCTGATCACCAATGGCAGCTTTGACGAGATGCGACGCGGCCTGATCGCGCTCGGAAACGCCGCCGGCGGCGCCGACATGGCGGTGGTGTATTTCGCCGGCCATGGCATGGAGATCAATGGAGAGAACTGGCTGATCCCAGTCGACGCGGAATTGAAGCGGGACACCGACGCGGCGAACGAGGCCATCAGCCTTCAGAGCGTGCTGTTACAGGTCTCCAATACCACCAGCCTCGGCCTTGTCGTTCTCGACGCCTGCCGCAACAACCCGTTTGCGGCCAAGATGAACCGGTCACTCGCCACGCGTGCGGCGGCGAATGGCGGTCTCGGCCGCATCGAGCCGGTTGGCAATGTTCTGGTCGCCTACGCCGCGCGCGACGGGACCACGGCGCTGGACGGCGACGGACGCAACAGCCCCTTCACGGCGGCGCTGCTCCGTAACATCGAGGCGCCGGGTGTCGAGGTCACCTTCATGTTCCGCAATGTCCGCGACGACGTGATGGAAGCGACGCGCAACGAGCAACAGCCGTTCGTCTATGGGTCGCTGTCGCGCAAGGCGATCTATCTGGCGAATCCGCCGGCGCCGGGCGCCGCAACCGCGCCGCCCACGAGCGCGCTACCGGCCACCCTCGCGCCGTCGTCGACGACGGCGCACCCGATCAATTCCGCGCTGGTCGGCACCTGGGAAATCATGGTCCCGAGCAGCCGCGGAGAATCGCGCTGGATCTGGCAAATCATGGGTGACGGTACCTACAAATTCCACGCCGAGCCCAGCCACGGTGCTCTTTCGCACGAGGGCAAAATGACCGCCGCGAACGGCCGTTGGACCCTGCACGCGCTGAGGGGCCTGAAGAACTACAGCGACGGCGGCTCCTATGAGACGCACGACACCACTGCGGTGATCACCGGCAAGCTCGGCACCGGCTATTGGAAGCGGAGCGTGGAATGATGGCAGAGAGGGAGGGACTCCCCACACCGGCGTTGGAGACGTCGTCGACGTGGAGCGGCCCTGCCGGTTCGTGCTCGATCGAGTTCGGGTACGCCTAGTCCACCTCGACATCGAGATCGACGGCACCATGGTGCCCGCGACGGCGGAAGAGGCGGAAGACCTGCTTGACAGCCTGGTCAACGCCAATCCCGACGTCATCGACGATCCGAAGTCCTACGGCTTTCAGACGAGCAATCGCCTGCCCGCCTGGAGCAAGGCCGGGAGCGTCGTCGTGACGCGCTGCGCGTGCGATGAGCCGCAGTTCGTCTTGCCGATCTGAGCGAGCACAGATCTTATACCACCTCCATAACGGCGTAAATCGGGTCTATTCGGAAGGTGGTTGGGAGGATGGGTTGTATTCCTCGCTTGAGGTGTGATTCGCTTGGACCATCTGATTCGGGGGAAACAGATGGTCAAATGCAGCAAGGCCGAGGTGCGGCGGCTCAAGATTGCGCTATGGAAGATACCGGCGGCGCAGCGCCAACGCATCCAGATGGTGCTGTTGCGTGAGAGCGGGATGTCGCAGCCGGCGATTGCGGCGACGATGGGCGTGTCGCTGAGCACGGTGAACCGTGCCCAGATGGCGTATGACCACGGTGGCATCAAGGCGCTCAAGCCCAAGCCAAATGGTGGACGCAAGCACGAGAACATGACGGTGGCCGAAGAAGAGGCATTGCTCGCGCGTTTTGCCAAAACGGCCGGCGCCGGCGAAATGCTGAACATCCATGATCTCAAGGCTGCTTACGAGAAAGCCATCGGGCACGCGACCAGCGACAGCACGGTCTACAACCTTCTGCATCGGCATGGCTGGCGCAAGCTGATGCCGCGTCCACATCATCCCAAGCGCGACCTCGCGGCCCAGAATAGTTTTAAAAAAACGGCTTTCCTGATGCTGTGAGGAAGGCCCGGCGGGTTGCCGCGATGCGCGGCCGACGCCTGCGCATCATGTTCGTTGACGAAGCGCGCTTCGGTCGTATGAATCGGATAAAGCCCTGCTGGGCACCGGTCGGCACGCGGCCTGAAGTGGCCGCCCAACTCATCCGCGAATACATCTATTTGTACGGCGCTGTCTCTCCCAAGGATGGCACTTGCGTC
This sequence comes from uncultured Alphaproteobacteria bacterium, assembly GCA_963739755.1. Classification (GTDB taxonomy): domain Bacteria; phylum Pseudomonadota; class Alphaproteobacteria; order Rhizobiales; family Xanthobacteraceae; genus Bradyrhizobium. The sequence continues at coordinate 3,119 of CAVUCB010000078.1, forward strand.
TATTTGATTATGCCAACCTCGAATACCGCATGCTTCCAGGCCTTCCTCGATGTGCTGGCGCGCAGATTTACCCGTCAAGACATCTTGCTGGTTCTCGACGGCGCGCCCAATCACCGCTGCAGCGACCTTGCCGTTCCCGATAACATCACGCTCTTGTATCTTCCGCCCTATTCACCGGAACTTAATCCAAAAGAAAATCTCTGGGATAAAATTCGTGAGAAAATATTCAAGAACTATGCGCTCAAATCCATGGACGCCGTGCGCACCAAGCTCAAGCAGGCCATCCTCTACATCGAACGCAATCCAGGGCTCGTTCGCTCCATCACGTCCTTCCCTATATCATCAACTCACTCTGATGTAGAATTGGTATTAGAAGGTGTGCTCCTTGCGTGCGAATCGTTGAAAATCGTAGTCTATCGTAGCAAATAGTGGGAAGGCGTAGCGGGGGAGGGAACTCGAACCCCCGACCCCAGGATTATGATTCCCGTGCTCACAAGTGCTTCGGTGGAGGGCGGATCGAGCTCACGGCTGGAGCTCAACCAACTTTAAACCAACGCTACGACGCAACCAAACGCGAACAAACGAGCTTAATCGTCGTCAAATTCGTCAATATCTTCAGTATCTTTCGGGTCCCCCTTCGCGCTCATAACGGTCTGGTCGCAGGTTCGAGCGCTGTCGAAATAACAGCGAATCAATGGCTAGTGAGAGTCTCGTTGGCGGCAGCGATAGACTTTGGCTCCAAGTATCCTAGAAGTGCGGTTATCCTTGAGCGGCTCCGTACTGCGCCGAATGGTGAGAAGCTCGTTCTCCTGGGCTCTTTCTTTTTCTTCGCCGTGGCATCCAATCGTACGACGCGCTTGTTGCAGCCGTTCCGCCTCGGCATCGCCTGAGTATGCTGTGGTGGGGTATTCAAGCAGTCCGGACTTTCCACAATCTACACCAGCCAGATTATTCCTCATTCGGCGACAACAAAAGCGATGCACGGCTTTGGCGGTAAGCTCGTCCTGCCGAGCGCTGACGCGATTGCGATGATGGATCGGTTCGGGGCGTTCGCCAAACTGAGTTCGGAAAGCCGGGAGTGACGGAGACATGAGCCGCCGCGACCCCCTGACCTGGGACAGGCTTCCCCTCTTCTCAACCGACGAGGAAATCGGCAAGCCGTGCTCGGCTGGGAGCGAAAGGGCGAATTTGCCGCCCTAGCCCAGTTGCAGGAACGCGACGGGATGCCGAAAATCAGCCCAGTGTGGGGTGGCCGCTACGTCCCGGCCGTCAAGGCATTCCTGGACGCTCAATGCGGCATTTCAGCCTCGGCCACAGTCCCGCTCGCCCCGAACGGAGTTGAGGGAAGTTTTCATGGAAGGTCAAAACGAACGCCCGAAAAGCCCGGGCCTAAAGTGGCGAAAGAGAAAGACCGGCCCTCCGGTCCCGTATTGGTTCGCTGACGAGAAGGCGGTCGGCGCCGGTTATCCGGTCAAGTCGGCAAATCTGTCGACGTTCGCCAATCGGCCGGCGCTCCTGCTTGAGCGTGCGCGCCGGCTACAGTCAGAGATGCTACTTTGGATGTCGGGTCAGCGAGGATCGACGCCGCAGTTCGACGGCACGTTCCGATCCGTCATTGAGCTCTACGAGCGCGATCCCGAGAGCCCCTATAACACTGAGCTCAAGCCCGGCGTGCGGGAGACGTATGGCGTCTATCTTCGAAAGCTGATCGCCCACATCGGGAATCTGCGCATCGACCACCAGGACGGCCGGGACGTGAAGCGCTGGTTCACGCAATGGCGGATCGATCCTGACGGCAGCGACCATCTACCGCGTGCCAGGATGGTGCTAGCGGTCCTGAAAGCGGCAATCTCGTTTGGCGTAGCCTGTCGCCATGCCGGATGCATGGCGTTCCAGGGGGTAATGGCGGAGATCGAATTTCCGTCACCGCAATCCCGGACATTCGCCCCGACAGCGCAGCAGATTGATGCGGCGCGGAAGGCAGCCCACGCCGCCGGCAAGGCGCGGCGCGCCCTGCTCTACGCGCTGGTCTACGACAGCACCGGACGCTCCTGGGACTTCCTTGGTCAGTGGCTACCTCTCTCCTATAAGAAGCCGAGCGCGATCCTAGCCTACGGCAAAAAGTGGATCGGCCCGCATTGGAGCGTGATCGACGAGCATCTCATGCTCACGATCAAACCGACCAAGACGGAGGACACCAGTGAGGTCGAGGTCACATTCGACTTGTCGGTCTGTCCAATGGTGATGCAGGAGTTGGCGCACATTCCGGTGTCGGAGCGCAACGGCCCGCTGATCATCAACGAGAGCACGGGATTGCCGTACATTTACCAGACGTTCCGATTGGGCTGGAATGCCGACTTCGAAGCTGCGGGGATGCCCAAGGGCATGTGGTGCCGAGACCTCCGGGCCGGCGGCGTCACCGAGGGCGGCAAGGCCGGAGCCAGCAAGGACGACCGCCGCAAGGTCGCCGGCCACGCCAAGGAGAAGCAGACCGAGAAATACGACCGCGACCAGGTCGAGGCGTTCCGGCGCACGATGGTGTCGCGGGCCGCATACCGGACCAAGAACGGAAAGTAAACCTATCTTAGGACCGTGCCGGGACCGTGGGACCACGCGAAAAAATTTCTTTAGGGAAATCAGCTAGTTGAAGTTGCGGGAAATCCGTTAATCTTAACGAGCCATTAAAGCAATCTGGCATAGGCTGCGTCCAGATTTCGATGGCGTCGCGTATCTGACATGACCACACCTCCGCTATTTCCGGGCTTCGATGGCTTGATGACGCTCTCTCGTCGCGAGGGCGTCGATATCAGACCTACTCTGTTGCGCGTCCTGACCGACCTCTATGTGCAGGCAAGCAAGCATTCCGCCGACGAGGCACGTCAGTTCGTCGAGCTCACCTCGCGCCTGATCGATGAGGTCGATGATGCCACGCGCGCTGCCGTGCGGGCGCGGCTTGCGATCTATCCGGCGACGCCGGTCGAGGTCATGCGCAAGCTCGGCCTGAAGCCTGCGCAGACCGATCAAATGGTTCCGCTCGCCGCCGAAATCCCCTCCCCGCCGACCGAGCCCTTGCCGGCACCGGCGCGGCCACTGTCCGAAGCGCAGATGCGGATGAGTTCGAATCTGGCGATGCAGCCGCAGGACGCAGCGCAAGTCTGCGACATGTTTTTCCGCGCCTCCGGCAGCGAACGCGTCTCGATCCTGCACAGCCTTGCCGAGACACCGCTGAAGGCCTCGCCGCGGATTCCGCAGGCGCGCGCCGCGCGTGCCATCGAAGCGCTGCAGATGGCGGCCTGGGTTGCCGATGTCGAAAGCTTCACGCTGGAGCTCGGCGAAACCCTGATCCTGCCGGTGCGCGTCGCGATGCAGGTGGCGAATGATGCGAGCGGCGAGCCCCTTGCTTGCGCCATGAAGGCGTTGGGCATGCCGGGCCCCACCTTCGAGCACGTGCTGTTGTTCCTCAAGCCCGAGATCGGCACGTCGGTGAACACCGTCTACCGGTTGTCGCGGCTGTACGACCGTCTCAGCGAACGCTCGGCGCTGGTCATGCTCGCCGCCTGGCGCGGCTCGACCATGGCGGTGACGCGGGCCAAATATCGCCCAGCGCTTCACGACGACGAGCGGCAACGCCCGCGTGCCGCGCCGGCGCGTCCGACGGTGCAGCCCGGTACTGCACCCACCGTTCGGACCGGCACAAGCGGTTCAGGCCGCTAAAGCGCAATGATTATCCTCGCGCTTTGGCTTCTCGTTTGGGCATGAGCTCCGCGCAAACGCTACGCGTTTGTCGCGAGGGAAAACCGCTTCACACTTTTCCGGATCATGCCCTAGGCTTTCGCCAGATCGAGAAAGTGCCGCCCGGCCTTGTCCTCGGTCTCGATGATCCAGGCGTCGGGATCGAAGCGGATCTCCCTGGCAAGGCGCTCTTCCACCGACGGCTCCGGAATCGGAGCCGGCGAGATCGCGGTGAACAACCGCTCCAGCGGCCGGCTGTCGTCATAGACCGTCTGCGGCGCCGGCACGTAGAGCATCGCGCTGCCATCCATGGTCGCAACCTTGACAAAGACCGCGCCCGCCTCTTCCGCGCCGCGCCGGCGCACCGCCCCGAACACGCCCGCGGTCTGGCAGCGGCGCAGATAGGCCGCGACCCAGATGCTTGATTTCAATCGCATGAGATCGACGATAGGCCAGCGCTCGAGCGAGCGCTAGTCACGTCAGTCGACGGGATGGCCGATCATCACGGTAAGCTCGCGCACCAGGCGGTCCGATACCTGGCCCGTCACCGGCAGCTTTCGATCGCGCTCGAATTTCTGGATCGCGGCCTGGGTATCCGCACCGATGGTGCCGGTCGCCTTCAACTGGCCGTAGCCATATTCGGTCAGCGCACGCTGCACCGCCGCCACGCGGCGCGAGCCGGTGATCTGCACGGCCGGAATTGGCGCCGGCGGCCGCATCACATTCGACGCAGGCGGCGTGGCCACCGCCGGCGGCAATGACGCGGTCGTCGTCGTTTTCACCAGATTGCCGAGCGGATCGATCGACCTCTGATCGGCAACCCTGGGACCGGGCGCGCGAACTTCGTTCGCGTGCGGCTCGAGCAATCGCGGCTCCGATGCTGCCACGTCGGCCTCGACCGGACGCGGCCGCGGCAGCAGGCTCGCGTTTGGATTGGCAGGCGGAATATGGACCACCGAGCCGAACATCGGCGCCGGATGCGGGCCGTGTTGAAGAAACACCGCGTTGGCGATGATGGCTGCCGCGGCTGCAAACGCCAGCAATCCCGCAACCGTGTCCTTCGGACTGTGCAGCAGTACGCGCATCACGAGACCCCGCTCGTCATTCGCCTCGATGGCGGCTGCGGCGGCGCCACGGCGGCGGCGCGGCGGCGGCGGCATCTCGTCATCGTCGTCTGCAACGGCTTTTCTAGGCACTTCTCTTCACCTGGATTGGCTGGGCCTCGGATGTCGGTCGCGAGGCCGGCGTCAACGTCGTGATCTTGCTCTGGGGTTGCGGCACTTCCGGCTTCGTGAAGGCGAGCGGCAACGTCACCGTGACGGTCGTTCCCTCGTCGATCCTGCTTTGCAAGGTGATTTCGCCGGCATGAAGGCCGACCAGGCTTTTAACGATCGAAAGGCCAAGCCCGGTGCCTTCGTGGCGGCGCTGATAGGTCTTGCCGGCCTGGAAGAAGGGATCGCCGATCCGCTTCAGGTCGTCGGCAGCGATGCCGACGCCGGTATCGCAGATGCGCAGCACGAGCTGCGATCCCTCGACTTCGGCTGAGGCGGTGACCTTGCCGCCGCGCTCGGTGAACTTGATCGCGTTGGAGACGAGGTTGAGCACGATCTGCTTGAACGCGCGCGGATCGCCGGTGATGAGCGGCAGGTCGTGCGGTGCATCGGTGACGAGATCGACGCCGCCTTCGCGCGCCTTCAGCGCGAGCAGATTGCAGCAATTGACCAGCGCCGCCCGCGGCGCGAACGGCTCCGGCGAAATTTCGAAATTTCCGATCTCCATCTTCGACATGTCGAGGATGCCGTTGACGACCGACAACAGATGCTGACCGGAATCGTTGATGAGCTGCGCATATTCCCTGCGGCGCGCGGCATCGAGCATCAGCACCTGTTCCTGCACGATCATCTCGGAGAAACCGATGATCGCATTCAACGGCGTGCGCAACTCGTGGCTCATGGTGGCGAGGAAACGTGTCTTGGCGGCGTCCGCTGCTTCCGCAGCACTGCGCGCGAGATCGAGCGCCTGCTCCTGAACCTTGCGGTCGGTGATGTCGCGCATGACGGCGACGACCTCGGATACGGACGAACGCGAAGCCTGTTCGAGTGGGCGGCAGCGCATTTCGACCCAGATGAAATCGACCGCTCCACTCACCGCGCGCTCGGCGCGCGGCACGTCGCGCTTCAGGCGGAACTCGACACTGCGCGCTTCGCCGCCGCGGGCGGCATCCGACAGCGCGGTGAGATAGGCCGGACGATCGACGACATGGACGCGGTCGAACAGGCCGTGGCCGAGCAGCAGCGCGGCCGGCGTCCCCAGCATGGCTTCGGCCGCCGGCGAAATGAACTCAACCGCGCCGTTGCGGCGATGGCGCGAGATCACGTCGCTCATGTTGCGCGCCAGCAGGCGATAGCGGTCTTCTTCCACCGAAAGCAGCGCGACACTGGTGCGCGCCAGCAATTCGGCGCCGAAGGCGAGGCCCGCGGCATAGAGGGTTGCGGACGCGACGCCAAATGCCATGCAGAGAGAGCGCAGCGCGGGGTTGATTTCAGGCGGCGGCAAGAGGCCGAGATGTCCGAGCGCGATCAGGATCGCGGCGCAGGAGAGCGCCAGCGCGGACGCCAAGCCGACCACGCGGCGCGACGCCGACAGCGCCGATTCGATCGGGATGACGATGAGCCAGACCGCCGCAAAGGATTCGATGCCGCCCGTGGTGATCGCAACCGCCATGACGAGGCCCGCGAGCGCGATCGAGGACAGCACATGCGCGCCTTCGTAGTGGCCGGTGCGTGACAGGAACCATGAAAGAAGGATCGGCGCGATCAGCCAGGCCAGCGCCGAGACCTCGAGCGCGCCGGGCGCGCCGCGCATGGCGAGATAGACCGGGAACACCGCAAACGCCGCCAGACTGCCGATCAGCCGCGGTGCCATGAAGGCGCGATGCCGCGCGCGGGTCAACGCGTCGTAACGCGCCGACGGATGCAACAGCGCATCGAGACAATCGCGGATGATATTCAACACAGTCACGGCTCTCGCGCTTCGGCTTTTCCGTCGAAAACAGACGCGCCGGAACGCCCCCTTGTCGTTGCGCCACCGTGTCAGAGCGAAATTAAACGAACGCTAAGGCGGCACGGGGGGCGGCAAAACACCATGGCTTCACCGCCGATTTGCGCTTTTCGCACGCGCAAATGGTGAATCGCAGGTTTCCAGGGCCCGCTTTTATGGTTTCGAATTGGTGGACACGGAACCCGGCTCCGGCTGCGCCAAAATTGCGCGTCAATCGAAAATTTACAGCGAATCAAATTAGCCGAATTTTTGGCGATTTTTCTCCGAATTAAGTCCAATGCAATGACTTGCGATTTAACGAGAGGAGTTAGGTGAAACCCGATGGCGGGATCGACCGCAAAGGCCTCGAAAAGACGACCGGGATCGCAAGATGTTCTTTCTGCTGCGCATGGCATTCTGGCTCGGGCTGGTGCTCGTGCTGTTGCCGAGAGAGAAGACACCTGAATCGGAGAAGCTGCCGCAGATCAGCGTCGGCGACGCCGTGCAGGCTGCGACTGCCGCCGTTTCCGACATGGGCCAATTCTGCAAACGCCAGCCGCAGGCCTGCGAGGTCGGCGGCCAGGCCGCGACCGTGATCGGCACGCGCGCCGAGGATGGCGCCCGCAAGATCTACCGGTCGATTACCGACAAGAAACCCGACGACAAGAAAACGGATGACAAGAAGCCCGACGACAAGAAGTCGGCGGTCGACAAGAAGTCGCCCGATCACACCGGCTCGATCAGCGTCGCGGACAATGATGATGGCACGCTTTCCGACATGGCGCCGCGCGACACGCTGACGCCGGACGATCTGGCGGTGGACTGGCGGCTGCCGCCGATACCGTGAGCATTCGGCCGGAACTTCCTTACATCCAGATATCGCTTTCGGCCGCGTGCGATCCTATATAAGCGGATGGGATCAACTCGGGCCATCATGACGACGATCGACGAAATCAGGGACAATTTCGCGCTGCTGGATGAGTGGGACGACCGCTACCGGTACGTCATCGAGCTTGGCCGCATGCTGGAGCCGATGCCGGAATCCGAGCATTCGCCGCAGAACAAGGTGCAGGGCTGCGTCAGCCAGGTCTGGCTGTCGAAGCAGCTCGACCGCAACGGCGGCAACGGTCCGGTGCTGAAATATATCGGCGACAGCGACGCGCATATCGTGCGCGGCCTGATCTCGATCCTGCTCACGCTCTATTCCGGCCGCACGCCGCAGCAGATTCTCTCTACCGACGCGACGGCAGTGTTCGACGAATTCGGTTTTCGCGATCACCTGACACCGCAGCGCTCCAACGGCCTGCGGGCGATGGTCGAGCGCATCCGCACCGATGCGCGTACCGCGCTGGCGGAAGCCGGCGCATGATCCGGAAAAAAGCCTGCCCCGCACTTGATGCGGGGTGGGAACCGGCTTTCAAGGGATCATGCGCAAACAATGAAGAGCTACTTCTTCCCCGGCCGCTGCTGGCCCAATCCCATCTTCTTGGCAAGCTGCGAACGCGCCACCGCGTAGTTCGGCGCCACCATCGGATAGTCGGCCGGCAAGCCCCATTTGTCGCGGTATTGCTCCGGCGTCATGTTGTACTGCGTGCGCAGATGGCGCTTCAGCGACTTGAAGCGTTTGCCGTCCTCGAGACACACGAGATAATCGGGATTGATCGACTTCTTCAACGACACCGCGGGCTTTGCCGGCTCGGCTGGCGTCTCGCTGCGGCCGCTGGAGACGCGCATCAACGCCGCGTGGATCTGGCTGATCAGATTCGGGATTTCGGACGCAGGCGTCGGATTGTTGGAAAGATAGGCCGACACGATATTCGCGGTCAGGTCGATGAAGCTCTTTCCGCTGGCATCATTCATGGACTGGCCTCTTCGAAGCTCGTCATCGCGAAAGCATCAGTTCAGACCGCACAGTATCCAGCGGCGCCAATACATCCGCGAAGACTTCCGCATTTGATCAGATATGAGCGGATGACTGCCGAGGTGACAAGAACAACAGCACTATATTTTGATCGTCTGTGGACGAAGGTGTGTTACGGACGCTGATCGAGATGGGCCCTGAGCTCGTCGATCGAGGCAAACCGCATCATGCCTTCCGGCATCTGAGCTTCGATGGAACCGTCGGAATAGAGCGAATAGGCCATGCCGTCGACGACGCCGGATTTGAGCACCGTGACGGTCGGCGGCGGTTCGGCAGGTGGAGGCGGAGCCGATCGCTCTGCCGCGGCGCTGGCCGTTGATTCGGCCGGAGCCAGCCGGCTCGCCCGCCGCTGTGGCGGTAGTTCCGAGGATCGGGCGCGGTCCGGTCTTGGCCAGGCATCCTCGAAACTTGCCGGCGGGACTTCACCCGGTTCCGCAGCCGGTACCGGCGGTGCACGGAGATCGGGTGCTGAGGGATCGCCGGGACGCGTCGGCGGCCACTCGCGATCCTTGCGAACGGACGAAGAGAACATGAGGTTGCGCCGCTGCTTGGGCGGCTGGGGCGGCGCGGAAGCGGCCGCTTCAACATCGAACGGTGCCACAGGGGGTTCGACCTGGCCGGCGTTAGGCGGCTCGCGCGAGAATACCGGGCCGTTTTCGCCCGCGGCCATACCCGGCTGTGCCGGGAACGGCGGGAGCGCCGTCCTGGCACGCGGGTCGGCGGCTGGACGTGGCGCCGCGGCAAGCCGGCGAGCCACGAGCCGCAGCTCCCGGGCTACGACCGACAGCCCGAGCAGAATCATCCCGGTGCACAGCCCGAGTGTGCCCGCCAGAATCAGGGTGTTGCCGAAGCTGAACTCCTTGACCGGTATCCCGACGCCGATCGTCACCAGGCCGACCAGCACGGCGAGGACGCCGGCGACTTGCAAGACGATGATCATCCAATCCACCTAGCGCATAACTCGCGCCCCTCGCCTTGCCACGATACCGTCATGTTGTATGCATGGCCAATCGCCATTTGCCGCGCCCGCCCAGAAAAGGAATGCAATTCCGTAACTTAAGTTAATCGCGGTGACTGGGCACTGGTCGGCAAGCGCACGCTTAGCTGACTATGATGCTGCATCGCATTATGGCAAAGAAGGCAATTACGCCACAATTGCCAATTACTTGGAAACTGAACTGCGCTATATGGATGCCGGGGAACGAGGCCCCAAAAAGCGCCACAAGCTGGGCCACCAGGGGACACCGGGTTACCAATAGCCATGTCATCCATCACGACTTCGGCCATCGAAACGCCAGCGCGGCGCTCGATGGAACGAACCTGCGACGACCTCGCCCTTCTGGTGCTGGGGGCTGTTGCCTTGATCGCGGGTTTGACCTTCCGCGACTACGGCCTGGGCTGGGACGATTACACCCACGCCGAATATGCCGATCTTCTGTTGCGCATGTACGGGTCCGGATTCAAGGACACCGGAGCGCTCTCGTTCGCCAATCTCTACATGTATGGCGGCGGCTTCGACATGGTCGCAGCGCTGCTGCACAAGATCATTCCGCTTGAGCTGTTCGAAACGCGCCGCCTGGTCGGCGCCGTCGTCGGCGTGATCGGGCTTGCCGTGACGTGGCGGCTTGGCCGCCGGATCGGCGGCCCCATCGCCGGACTTGCGGCGCTGCTGTTGCTGGCGCTGTGCCCGATCTTCTACGGCCACATGTTCATGAACCCAAAGGATGCGCCATTCGCGGTCGCGATGGTGGTCCTGATGATGGGCCTCGTGCGGCTCGCCGAAGAATATCCGCGCCCCTCGCCGCGCACGGTGCTGATTGTCGGCATCGGCGCCGGGCTCTCGATCGGCTCGCGCATCCTGGGCGGTCTCGCGCTGGTCTATGCGCTGGTCGGCTTCGTGCCGCTGTTCATCGAGGAAGTTCGCGTCGAAGGCGCGCGCGAGGCGCTGCATCGCTTCGCCTATGTCGTCTACGTGCTGTTGCCAGGCCTCGTGCTTGGCTACCTCATCATGGGGCTGATCTGGCCGTGGTCGATCATCGAGTTCGACAATCCCTTCCGCGCGCTGACCTACTTCTCGCATTTCTTCGAGAAGCCGTGGAAGGAAATGTTCGACGGCGCGCTGGTGTCGGTGCCGGACATGCCATGGTCCTATCTGCCGACGCTGTTCGCGCTGCAGCTTCCGGAAGTGCTGCTGGCGCTGTTGATCACCGGCATCGGGGGCACGCTCGTGGTGTTGCCGCGCAAGGATGTCGCCGCGCGTCGCAAGACCGTCCTGCTGATGCTCACGCTCGCCGCCACGCTGCCGATCGCGATCGCGATCGTGAAGCGCCCGGCGCTTTATAACGGCATTCGCCATTTCATCTTCGTGATCCCGCCGATGACGATCCTTGCCGGCGTCAGCTTCGCCTGGATCATGAACTGGCTTGGAAATAACCGGCGGAACTGGCAGCCCGCCGTGCTCGCGGTCTTTATCTTCGGCCTGCTCTTGCCGCTCGGCGAGATGATCCGCCTGCATCCCTATCAATACACCCACTTCAACCACATCGCCGGCACCGTGCGCGGCGCCGACGACCGCTTCATGCTGGACTATTGGGGGCTCGCGCTGAAGCAGGCTTCGGACGGCCTGCGCGAGCAGCTCGATGAGCGGCAGGAAGTGCCGCCGCACGGCCGCAAATGGAAGGTCGCGGTGTGCGGCCCGCAGCGCCCGGCGCAGGTTGCGCTCGGCCCGGACTTCACCATCGGCTGGGACAGCCATGCCGCCGACTTCGCGATGACGCTCGGCGAGTTCTACTGCAAGGGCCTGACCGCACCCGTGATGGTCGAGATCAAGCGCGACGACGTCGTGTTTGCGCGCGTCTACGACATTCGCGGCCGCAGCATCTCCAGTCTGCTGTCGATCCCGGCGCCTTAAGGGTCAGAAAGCATATCGGCCATGTCCTGACCGGCGTCTTGCTGCCCGCAAGGCGCCGGTCTAGGCTTGAAGAAAGCCATCAATTCACGGGAGACCGGCCATGTCGCCAGCAGAAGCGCGCCTGAAGGAAGTGCCGTCGGATATGTCTGCGGCGGAATGGGAACAGCGGATCAATCTCGCGGCCTGCTATCGGCTGGTCGCGCTGTATGGCTGGGACGACCTGGTCGATACCCACATCTCCGCCCGCGTGCCCGGGCCCGAGCATCATTTCCTGATCAATCCCTACGGGCTGATGTTCGACGAGATCACCGCGTCGAGCCTGGTCAAGGTCGATCTCGACGGCAACCAGCTCAGCAAGAGCGAGTACAGCATCAACCCGGCGGGCTTCACCATCCATTCGGCGATCCACGAGGCGCGCGAGGATGCCGGCTGCGTGCTTCATCTGCACACAGTCGACGGCACCGCGGTGTCGAGCTGTCCGCAGGGCCTGTTGCCGCTGAACCAGACCGCGCATTTCGTCACCCACGACCTCGCCTATCACGACTACGAAGGCGTGGCGCTGGACCATGACGAGCGGCCGCGGCTGCAGAAGGATGTCGGCGACAGGAACCATCTGATCCTGCGCAACCACGGCACGCTCACGGTCGGTCGCTCGGTCGCTTCCGCCTTCGAGCGGATGTATCATCTGGAACGGGCCTGCTCGATGCAGGTGCGCACCATGATGATGGGTCCGGCCTACCCGGTCGAGAGAAGCGTGATCGACAAGAACGAGGAGCTGTTCCACAACGCCGAGCGCATGGAAATGCGCTCCACGCAACTGGTCTGGCCGGCGCTCCTGCGCAAGCTCGATCGCATCGATCCGAGCTACAAGACCTGAGCCGAGGCGGGCCGCAAACCCGACAGGTTGTTGCCGTGACAGTTCTGGTGACCGGCAGTTCCGGCCATCTCGGCGAAGCGCTGGTTCGCACCCTCCTGGGACAACGGCGCGAGGTGGTCGGCGTAGACATTCTGCCCGGCGCGTTCACCCACGAGATGGGCTCGATCGCCGATCGCGCCTTTGTGCGCCGCTGCATGAAGGGCGCGTCGACGGTGCTGCATGCGGCGACGCTGCACAAGCCGCATGTGGCGACCCACAGCCGGCAGGATTTTGTCGACGTCAACATCACCGGCACGCTCAATCTGCTGGAGGAAGCCGCGAGCGAAGGCGTCGCCGCCTTCGTCTACACCAGCACCACCAGCGTGTTCGGCGATGCCTTGGTGCCGCCGCCGGGCGAACCGGCCGCCTGGGTGACCGAGGACGTCACGCCGGTGCCGAAAAACATCTACGGCGCCACCAAGGCGGCGGCCGAGGACCTCTGCCAGCTGTTTGCGCGCAATCATGCGCTCCGCACCATCGTGCTGCGCACCTCGCGCTTCTTTCCCGAGGAGGACGACAACCGCGCGGTGCGCGAGGCCTATGCCGACGCCAACGGCAAGGCCAACGAGTTCCTCTATCGCCGCGTCGATATCGAGGACGTGGTCAGCGCGCATCTCGCAGCGGCCACGCGCGCGCCATCGGTCGGTTTCGCGAAATACATCATCAGCGCGACAACGCCGTTCTCGCCCCGACGATGTAGCGGAGCTGCGCAACGCCGCGCCGCAAGTGGTCCGCCGCTGCGTCCCGGAATACGAGGCTGAATATGCGCGTCGCGGCTGGAAGATGATCCCCGGCATCGACCGCGTCTATGTCAACGAGAAGGCCCGCGCCGAACTTGGCTGGCAACCACGCCACGATTTCCGCGGCATCGTCGCGCAGCTCAAGGCGGACGGCGATGTCCTCAGCCCCTTGGCGCGCGAGATCGGCGCCAAGGGCTATCACGACCGTGTCTTCAGCGAGGGACCCTACCCAGTGGAGTGAAAGGCGTGGACGAATTCGCGCAAATGCGGTAGGTGTGGTTCACACAGCCTCTACATTTTCCGGAATTAAACGCCGCCCAATTCCAGGCGGCGTTTTTGCGTTCGGGTCCCCGCC
>CAVUCB010000079.1:0-33644 GCA_963739755.1 uncultured Alphaproteobacteria bacterium
TTCGCCGGGCGGGTGAAGATGTTGCTGAGTATGCGGAAATTATCGAGCCCGGCACACTGCTGGATGCGCGGCATGTGGCGATTCTTGCCGCGTCTGGCGCGGCGCATGTGAGCGTCAAAAGACGCATCAAGGTCGCGCTGCTTTCGACCGGCGATGAACTGGTACGTGCCGGCCGGCCTCGGCACAAACATCAAATCTACGACAGCAACGGCCCGATGCTGCAAGCGCTTGTTTGCATCGCCAGCCCTGGAGCTGCGCATGCTTGACTGCTGTCCGGACGATCCCGCGCGGCTGAGAAGGCAGATCGCACGCGCGGCAAGTGTGTTCGAGCTTCTGATCTGCTCGGGTGGGGTTTCGGGCAGCGACGCCGATCATGTGATGGCTTCGGTTCTGGGCGTCGGCGGCAGCTGCACAAAGCTGCCTGGCCTTGAAGCCCAGCAAGCCGCTGGCTGTCGCTGGTGCTGGGCTGGATGGCTATCCTGGGGTTGCCGGGCAATGCAGGTGGTGGCGTAGTGACTGCTGTTAGCACGTCCTATGCTGCAAAGGCTCACGGGACAATCCGCGCCACTTCACGCAACGATGATGGCAAAAGCCGCCTCGACCTTTGCACACCGACTTGGTCGTACTGAGTTCGTGCCCGTTCGGATCGTTGGTCACGACGGGCAGGGTACACCACTCTTGGAGAAACTCGGGCGGGGAGGGTCTGCGCGCCTGCGTCCCCTGGTGCTCGCCGACGGCCTGGGCTGCATGCCAGGGGAGAGCGATGACTTGCCCAAAGGGGCGCAGCTCCGCTTCTACCCATTCCGGACGGCCTTTAACCTTTAAGCTTGGCAGCCTCGACGACCTCGCCGGCCCATCGCCTTGATCAGCTCAAGCAGCTTCTCGCGCGACGGCGGCGTCTTCAGATGTTCAATAATCTGAGGCTCAACGCCGCTCTGCCGGACCATGGCCAGCACGTTGCGGGAGGTTCCGCAGTCGGGATTGTGGTAGATGGTTACGCTCATAGCTTCGAGCCCGGATCGAGCGGTTCGTCAGCTCCATTTGGGCGCAAAAGCCAAGTCATCAAGAGCATGCCGGCGACGGCACCGCAGAGTTCGGCGATAATAAATCCCGGCAGGTCGATTGGACGAATTCCGGAAAAAGTGTTGGTGAACGAGCGTGCGATCGCAACGGCAGGATTGGCGAACGAAGTCGATGCGGTGAACCAGTAAGCCGCGGTGATATAGAGGCCTACAAGCCACGGTACCGCGCTTCTTTGAAATCGAATGCCCAGGAGAATGGTCGTGACCAACCCAAAGGCCGCGACGGCCTCGGCGAACCATTGCGGGCCTCCGGTACGGATCTTGATCGAGGCGTCCAGTAGCGGAAGCGCGAACATGCCATGGGCGATCATCGTGCCCAGGATGCCGCCAACAATCTGCGCGGCGATGTAAAGCGCAGTATCCTTCGCGCTCAGCTCGCGCCTCAACGCGAACACGAGCGAGACGGCGGGGTTAAAGTGAGCCCCGAAATCGGCCCCAGAATGGTGATAAGCACAACAAGGATTGCGCCAGTAGGAAGGGTGTTGCCAAGCAAGGCGAGCGCGACATCCTTCGTCGGGGTCTCGGCCATGATGCCGGAGCCTACGACGGTTGTGACGAGCAGCGCGGTCCCGAGTATTTCCGCGAACAGGCGCCGGGAAAGATCGAATGTTGGCATTAGAAGATCCCTTCGGCCTGACGGACAAGTGCCGCATGACATTCTCCACAACTTGACTGCGTAGGTGGAAGGTCCGCTTCGGCAGTCTTCCAGCAAAAACAGCACAAGGTCTTCTATCTTGCTTAGTTGGGCGCGATAGATGATCGAACGGCTCATTCGCATCGAAGTGACGAGATGAGCTTGCGTGAGCACGTTGAGGTGGGCGGACAGGGTGTTCGCGGGAACGGATAGCAGGCGCGCGAGATCGCCGGCGGCGAGCCCTTCCGGCTCATGTTTTACCAGCAAGCGGAACGCCTGCAGCCGCGTGCCCTGTGAAAGAGCGCCGAACGCATCGAGTGCCGCAACTGTTTCCATAAGTCGAGAATTACCGAACGGAACGTGTAAGTCAATCCGTAATTCCATCATACTAGAAATACCGTTTGACAGGCGGCCGTGACAGTGTCATCAATGCGGCATGAAACTTGACGACGCCGCAGCACACCTTGAAGCTTTGGGCAATCCGACCCGGCTGAAAATCTATCGCACTCTGGTTCGTGCCGGAGACGCAGGTCTGCCGGTTGGACGTCTGCAGGACAAGTTGAAGATCGCGCCTTCGACCTTGTCGCACCACGTCAAGACTTTGGTGACAGCCGGCCTCATCACCCAGGTGCGGGAAGCGACGACACTGATCTGCCGCGCCAATTATGACGTGATGCGGGGTATCGTGGATTTCCTCGTGGCCGAATGCTGTGCCGACGCCGCATGTGTGGAGATCGGGAAGCCCGCGAAAGTTGCCTGAGTTTGCGATGTATTTCTATGTTTCTAGAAGAAAATCGCGCGCTGTGTTGCGTTGGATCAAAATCTTGTCGTCGAGGAGGTAGCAATGACAACATCAAGGAAGCCGTTCGCGAGAAGTACAGCCAGGCCGCGTTGCGCGCGGGTTCCTGCTGCGGGCCGGCATCGGCAAGCCCGATTACCTCGAAACTCTATTCCGACCAGGAAACCGGCGAACTGCCCGAAGCCGCCGTTCTCGCTTCGCTCGGCTGCGGCAATCCGACCGCACTGGCCGAGCTTGAAGCAAGGCGAAACGGTGCTCGATCTTGGATCGGGCGGCGGGATTGACGTCCTGTTGTCGGCACGCCGCGTCGGCCCGACGGGCAAGGCCTATGGGCTCGACATGACTGACGAGATGCTGGCACTTGCCCGCGAGAACCAGAAGAAAGCCGGCGCGCAAAACGTCGAATTCCTCAAGGGTGAAATCGAGCACATCCCGCTGCCGGACAACTCCGTGGACGTGATCATTTCAAATTGTGTGATCAATCTTTCGGCGGACAAGGATCAAGTCATCCGTGAGGCGTTTCGCGTGTTGAAGCCCGGCGGACGATTTGCGGTATCCGATCGTAGGTCAGAAGGACAGGTGCCCGAACAATTGCGCCGCGACATGCTGCTGTGGGTGGGCTGCATCGCCGGCGCGCTGGAAGAGGATGAATACAAAGCCAAGCTCACGGCTGCCGGCTTCGAGCAGGCCAGCATCGAGCCGACGCGCATCTATCGCGTGGCCGATGCGGGGAATTCCTGGCTGGCAAAGGCATCGACGTGGATGCAATGGCAAAGGAGGTCGACGGTAAGTTCATGGGCGCCTTCATCCGCGCTGAGAAACCTGCGGAGAACGTGTCCTGCTGCACGCCGTCATGCTGCGCTTGAGGGAACGCTGAGAGAGGCTGCCGGCGTGGACAGACGACGGCTCGGCGTCGTCGCGGCGCTTGGTACCGCCCAGACGCTGGCGTGGGGATCGAGCTACTATCTGCCGGCCATCCTCGCCGATCCGATCGCGCACGACCTCGGAATCTCGAGCAACTGGTTCTTCGCCGCGTTCTCGGCGTCGCTGGTGATCTCCGGACTGCTGGGTCCCCGGGTCGGGCGCCAGATCGACCGCGTTGGAGGCCGGCAGGTCCTCTGCGCCTCGAATGTCTTCTTGCCGCGGGGCTCGCCCTGCTCGGCGCATCGACCTCGATCTGGATGATGTCGGCGGCGTGGCTGCTGCTCGGCGTCGGCATGGGCCTGGCCTCTACGACGCAGCGTTCGGCGCGCTGGGGCGCATCTATGGCAGCGACGCCGGGCCTCGATCACCGGCATCACGCTGATCGCCGGCTTCGCCAGCACGGTCGGCTGGCCGTTGAGTTCGCTCGGGCTCGAGACGATCGGCTGGCGAGAAACCTGCTACGCCTGGGCGATCGCGCACATCGTGATTGGCCTGCCGCTCAATTTATCACTGCCGCGGACGGAGCGGCGCGCCGTCGCCGAGGGGCCGGTCGTAAGCCTCACATTCCGATCGACCGGACGATGGTGCTGCTCTCGTTCGCATTCGCCGCCGCCTGGACGGTGACGTCCGCGATGGCCGCGCATCTGCCGCGGATCGTCGAAGCGTTCGGCGCGACGCCGGCGCAGGCCGTGTTTGCCGGCATGATGATCGGGCCGGCCCAGGTCGCCGCCCGAGTGATGGAAGCCAGCCTTCTGAGCCGCTTCCATCCGCTTGTCTCCACGCGGCTCGCATGTATCACGCATCCGATCGGCGCTTGCGTCATGGGATCTTCGGCGGGGGAGCCGCTGCGGCCTTCGCCCTGCTTCACGGCGCCGGCAACGGCATCCTGACCATCGCGCGCGGGACCCTGCCGCTGGCGATCTTCGGGCCCGAAAACTACGCCTACCGGCTCGGCCTGATCGGGGCGCCATCCCGATTTGTCAGGCACTGGCGCCGCTGGCATTCGGGCTGTTGATCGAGCCGTGGGGCGCGGGCGTGGTCATCGTTCGGCGGGCCTTTGTCTCGCTGCATTGATCGCATTGCTGGGGCTGCACCGATCGAAGTCTACGGACACGAAGGGGCTTAAGCGGATTTCCGCTGCGTCATGAACTGGTCAAACTCCGCCCTGTCCTTGGCCAAGCGTAGCTGGTCGAGGAAGCTCTTGAACGCGATTTGCTCCTCCTCGAGCCGCCTAAGCGCTTGCTCACGATACTCTTCAAAGGCGGCGCTCGTTTGCTCCTTGGTGGCGTCCTTGCTTCCAATATTCCGCCAAGGACCGAGACACGACACGAAAAACTCAATTGGGCCGTGTGCGCTCGGCTGCCAATGCCGCATCATGAAAAACATCATGGCGATGCATGCCGCGATGAAAACAACCATCATGACGGGACCAAAAAGCATCCAGGGCAAATTCGAACACCCGTACCACCACATAGGATTTCTCCGTGTGCTGACATTCGTAAAAGTATGTCGCAGTCTGCGAACCATGATGTTGATGCAAATCAACCGCCGAAATTGCGGTGCCGGTTGGACTCGCTCTCGCGGCATTGATCGCGTTGCTGGCGCTGCACAGATCGATGTCCGACGAGACGATTGGTCAGCGATCTTGTCATGAGTGCGCCTGGCTCATCTCGCGCAAGCCGGTTCGTCTGGTCGATTGTCACGGCCCAGGTGCTGGTGCAGATCGGAGCATTCAGCCTTCCGGCACTCCTGCCGGGCTACATCGACCAGTGGCATCTGACCAAGACCGAGGCGGGCTCGCTCGTCGGCATCTTCTTCGCGGCCTACGTCGTTGCGGTTCCTGTGCTTGTCGCCCTGACCGACCGTGTTCCCGCGCGCAATGTCTATGTGGTCGGCGCCGGCCTGACCGCGCTCTCGCACCTTGGTTTTGCGTTCTTTTGCGGATGGCTTTTGGTGGGGACTGATCCTGCGTGCCGCCGCCGGTATCGGCTGGGCAGGTGCCTACATGCCTGGACTTAAGGTCATCGCGGATACGCTAGAAGGCAGCGCACGGTCGCATACCGCGTGCGGCGCATCCGGCGGGTGTGGGCGTCGCGAGCGCAAGCTCCTACGCCGTCGCCGGCTTGATTGCCAGCTTATTTGGTCCGCAGGCGGCGTTCCTGTTCGGAGGGATCTGTGCCCTGATTGCCATTGCGATCGCGCTGTCCGTCATGCCGAACAAGCCGCCCGAGCATTCGAAGAGCGCGAGCCCGCGCGCGCTGCTCGACTTCCGGCCCGTGTTTCGCAATCGCGCCGCAATGGCCTGGATTGCCGGATATACGTTCCACACCTGGGAGATGGCTGGGCTGAGAGCGTGGGGGGTTACCTTCCTCACTCTCGCAATAGCAAAAGCCGGCGCACCGACTTGGCTTCCAACACCAACGGTTCTTTTCACGCTGGCCGGCTTTGTAGGCATCGTGGTTTCGATCTTCGGCAACGAGATGTCACAGCGTTTCGGCCGTAAACGCATCGTCACCGTTGCCATGACAACATCCGCAGCGCTCGCAATTTGTACAGGATGGGCGGTTGGATCGTCCGCGCTCCTGGCGGTAGCCTTGGTCATTGCATGGCTCGCCTTCATCTTCCTCGACAGCTCTGCGCTCACGGCAGGCACCGTGCAGGCCGCCGATCCCGCAATGCGCGGCGCCACCATGGGGCTGCACAGCATGTGCGGCTATGCCGGCGGGTTCATCGGCCGGCTCGGAGCTGGATCTGACGGGCTGGACGTAGCCGGGAAGAATTTTGTGCTCGGCTGGGGCTTCGGGTTCGGCCAACTGGCAGTCATTTCGATTGTCGGTTTGATCTTCGTGCGACGGCTAGGATGATCATCCGCTGCCGCGCGTGCGGCGGCGGTTAGAGCCGAAGGCCGGCGACTGCTGCGTGTTCTGCTCCTACGGCTGGGTGCCCCGCCTGCGGCCGGAGCATCGGGAATTCCGTCGCGCTGCGCTTCATCCTGCCGGCGAGTTGGGCGCGGCGCAGTGAGACTGGCGTTGCATGGGTCACGGGCACCGCGTGGTGAGGAGCGCGACATGAACCAATTTTCCGATGAGGACCGCGACCGCATCATTGCCAAATCTCGCGCGACGCTTGCCCGCCTCGACGCGAAGGCGGCCGCAGTTTTCGAGGTTGCCCCCTCAGAGGCTGCGGCCGATGTGTTGACCAAGGCATACGCGGAGCCGGTGCCGTACATCGAGGACCGCAACACGCGCTGGCGTCGCGAGGCCGCAGAGGCCGAAGCCGCACAGCGCGAGGCGCAGCGACGCGGGGCGAGGACCGCACGTGTCCAAGCGAGCCGCAATGCCGTGCAGGCCGCGCACGTTCAGCAGCTCGCCGCGCTCGCCGCGACGGTCGCATCCGATCGCGAGCAACTCGGCTTGGCGTTGGGTGCGCTCGATCAAATCGCGGAAGGCTTCGAAGAGAATTTGGATCGGCTGGAAAAGGCCAACAGCGACATGCGGCTGCAACTCGCCGAGGAAAGAGCCGCGCGCGCGCAGCTCGAAACTCGCGTCGCAAGCGCGGTCTCAATGGCCAATCGATGCAGCCGTCGCATCTGCACCGAGATTGCTTCAGCTCGATGACCTCACGCCGGATCAGCTCGTCGCGTGTCATCCCACAGCCCTCCGCGGCAGCGGCACCAGATACGGAGCACCGCGCCGGCCATTTTTTGCTGGATGTCTTAGCGGCTGAGCGAGCTGATCGAGGAATCCGGTGCAAAGTCGGCGCGGCCCTGAAAGCGAGCGGCCGGGGATAATCCCGGCCGCTCATCCCATGCCAGCTCGGCTGTGCTTCGCTAGGGGCGGCAATGCACGTCACGGCTTTGCTTCGCTCGCGCATACTAGCCCGCCGCTCGCAACGCCACAACGCGGCCCTGATTGAGGTCTGCCTATACGGCTCTACAGCGCCCCCCGTTTTGAGGAGGAAGAATGCACGAGCACGAGGCAGGCACTAGCGCAGACGCGGCGGCTTGCGATGCGGCCGAGAGCACGCTGCTGAGTGTCGTCGACTGCGTAGATCACCCTTTGCACGCAGTCACGCTTGGCGAGCTGATGGTCAGGCCGGCGAACATCGCGCCGAAGGCTTGGCGTCACGAGGTCGCGATGCGTTTGCTAGCGCGTCTCGACGAGGCAAGAAATCTGTAGATGCGAGGGCTGCGAGAGGGTGAGATGAAGCGGTCAATGACGACATCAGAGCAGGAGACGGTTCGGAAGCGGTTCGCGAGACTGAGGCTGAGCTATCCCAAATGGTCGAGCGCGGCCCTGCTTCGAAAGTTCTGGCCGAATAGGCCGGTCGGGGTCAGCGGCCGAGAAATCTTTCGAGATCGCGATGGAGTTTGAGCGAGACGACCGGAGCCGATGAGATGGCGGACATCAACACCAAGCAGCGGGAATATCTCGGCGACGGTCTTTACGCCGAATACGATGGCTGGCAATTTCGTCTCTACGCGCACCGCGATCAGACGCGCCGCGAGAACGGTCAAGACGTGCACGAGGCTATCTCGAACCATCCGCGCTCGCCGCGTTCATCGCCTTCATCGACTGCCGATCAGGTTGACCCTATGGCCAAGAGCGCACGCGATTTCGTCGATGATGAGCACGACGACTTGATCAAACTGACTGCCGCGCAATACGAGTTGTCGGAAGAGGCCGCGAGCGCGATCGCCGACATTCTTCAGGACAAGTGCAGCGTCGCGGTCTATCGCAGGCTGTGCAGCGAGGCGCACGAGTTTCTGGTGTCGGCTGCGTTCAACGGGTGCTCAATCACGGACCTGATGGAATTGAGGGGTTTCATCTGCGGGTGCAAGCAATGAGCAGGGGCGCGCACGATGACCTGTATCACTCCGCGTTCTGGCACAGGCGCAGGAAGTTGCAGCTTAGGCATGAGCCGCTGTGTCGTCGCTGCGCTGCCGCCGGTAAGGTCGTTGCGGCGCGGGTAGCGGATCACATCACGCCTCACGACGGTGGTAACGGCTTCTACATCGGCGAATTGCAATCGCTCTGCTTCAACTGCCACAACCGCGGCAAGCGACTGGTCGATCTAAAGGGCTTCTCCTCCTCGTGCGGTGAGGACGGTTGGCCCACCGATCCGGCTCACCCCACGAACGTGCGAGCCGCAAAGACCGGCGGAAATTGAAATCGGGGCCGGGGGCTACTGCTGAAAAAAAGAAGTTCCATATTTTCCAGCGCGGCGGCGCGCCAAAATCTACATATTAAAAAGTGCAAAAATGCCCCGCCCAGCGTGCTAAAAGTGGTGAGTGCGGATGGACATCGGAGCGGGCAAAGCTAGGGCGTGGCTAGACTTGGCCCAGTGCAGCCCAGCCCCGCCGAGCACAGCAGGCACAGCTAAACCGCCTCGACTGTCTGTCCGCGCTCTGGCGAAATCTGCCGAGCCCCTAGGGAAGTCCGCCTATGCGTTTTGCCCCCGCCCTGCTCTCAGGCCGGCCGATCGAATCCAACGCATCAGCGGCTCGCGCTGCGAATCTGGCCGCCCCAAAATCCGTGCCCGCCCTCGATCCCCGGACCCTCGACGCAAAAAATTCACCACTAGAGCCGCGCGAAATCGCTTCCCGACACTCGGCGGACACCGCGAAGCTAAACGGTTGATATTACACGAATGATTTTGCGTCAGATAGTCTCCCACAAGGGGAGAAGGTGCAAGTCGAGCGGTGAACTTCCTTCAGGAACTCGATCAACGCCGCATTGACCTCATCGGGCCGCTCTTGCTGGGTCCAATGCCCGCAACCCGGCAGCATGATCGTTTTTCGGAGCTGAGGAACGAACAGGTGCAGGTTTGGTATCAGCTTGTCCATTCCGGGAAAGCGGACGACGGGATCGCGGTCGCCTGCAATGTATAGGGCTGGAACGCTCACCTTGGCTCCCGCCCATGGCGCGAGCAACGACCAGTTGCGATCGACGTTTCGATACCAGTTCAGGCCACCGCGAAAACCTGCACGCTTGAGTTCGTTGGCATAGAAATCGACGTCGGCTTCGCTGATCCAGGACGGAGGATTTCCTCCCGGCAGATTTATTGAACCGAGCCAGCCCCCCTCCCGTGGCACCATCATAGCGCCGACCGGGTCCGTGCTCAGGCCGAACAGCATGGTGCTCACCAGGCGCTTCGGGTCTCGCTCGAACTCGGCTTCCGCGACGCCGGGCTGTTGGAAGTACAGCTGGTAGAAAACGGCCTTGTCGGTCTGCGGCATCAGCGTGGTGGGCGCGGCCTCGCCGCGTGGACGAAATGGCACGCTGAGGCCGGCGACCGCCTTGAATTTATCGGGTCGAAACAGCGCCGAATGCCAGGCGACCGGGGCGCCCCAGTCGTGACCTACGATGACGGCGTCCTTGAAACCGAGTGCATCGACAAGACCGACCATATCGCCGGTCAGATGAAGAAGCGTGTATTGGTCGATCGAGTCCGGTTTATCAGTCTGGCCATAGCCGCGCATATCAGGCGCAACCGCACAGTAGCCGGCTTCCGCCAGCGCCTTGAGTTGATGCCGCCACGAATACCAGGATTCGGGCCATCCATGACACAGCAGCACCAGCGGGCCTTGGCCTGCCACTGCAACATGCATCTTGATCCCGTTGCTGGGTATGAACCTGTGCTCGATTTCCAAAGCAGGCTCCATCGGATTTGCAATGAATTTCCGGCGACCACGCATTCACGCGCTCGCCATCAAAACGTACCTTAATCACGGCAATCAGCCCGAAACACGCAATTATAGGTGATGGTTTTCGAGCTGGACCCGCTGCTCAGTTCGGTCAAAATCGCAAGCGAATGTCAAATCCAACAACCGCACTGGAAATAGTATTTGCCAGTGCCCCTGACACTCGTAAAAGGGTTTGCCGCAAGATGGTACAGATGTCGGAAACGGGACACCAGGGTTGTCGATGGCTTTGATTTTCCTGCGCTCGCTCGTCTTCAATATCCTGTTCTATGTCGTCTTCCTGTTCTGGTCGCTGGTGGCGCTGCCGACCTTCGTGATGCCGCGTTCGGTCATGCTGAAGGTCGCAAGCTGGTGGGCGAAGAGCAACATCCTTTTGATGCGCGCGATCTGCGGCATCAAGGTCGAGTTTCGTGGGGTCGAGAAGATCCCGAAGGGGCCGCTGATCGTCGCCTCGAAACATCAATCGATGTGGGAGACCATTTCGCTGTTGCGCTTCTTCGAGGCGCCGTTCTTCGTGGTCAAGCGCGAGCTGAAATTCATCCCGATCTTCGGCCTCTTCATCATCAAGACCGACATGGTCGCGATCGACCGCAGCAAGGGCGGCCGCGCGATGCTCGCGGTGATGCGGCGCGCCGAGGAAGAGGTCAAGCACGGCCGGCAGTTCGTGATCTTCCCCGAAGGCACGCGCACCGCGCCCGGCGCGCCGCCGCACTACAAGGCCGGCATCGGCCTGATCTATGCCGATTGCGGCGTGCCGGTCCTGCCGGTGGCGCTCAATTCCGGCCTGTTCTGGCCGCGCCGCACCTTCATGCGCTATCCCGGCACGCTGGTCGTCGAATTTCTCGATCCGATCCCGCCGGGGTTGAGGCGCGACGAGTTCTTGAAGCGGGTCGAGACCGTGATCGAGGATGCGACCAACCGTATCGTCGCGGCTGCGCAAGCCGAACAGAAGGAATTGTTCGGCGGGATTCCTGCCTCCAACGGCCCCTAGCTTCTTGCTTGCAAGGGCAGGCGGCACGATGGGCATGCGCGCATCCATTGCAGCGCCCAAAGTGGAGTGGGCGCGCGATATGCTCATTCCGCCAGCCCCTGCTGGCGGCATCACGTCGGGTCTCGCAACAGCGCGACCCCGGCTACCACCGGGCGTCCGTCAGGCGCGGCAGCTCGACCGAACTCGCTCACCAGTGGCGATAGTGGTGCACGCGATACATGCCATAGCTATTGCGCCAATAGGGACGGTAGCCGGCGTAATAATGCCGGTACGGTCGATAGTAGCCGTAGCTGTAGGCAGGGTAATAGGCCGACGAATAGCCGTAGGGATATCCGTACGAGTAGCCGTAGCCGCCATACGGGTAGCCACCGTAGTAGTAGGGGCTGGCTATTGCGGCGCCGATCAGGGCACCCGCAGCGAGCGCTCCGATGCCCACTCCCCAGCCGCCGCCGTGCCAACCCCAGCCGCCCCACCGCACCTGGATGGCGTGGCCCGCCTCCGCACCTGGTTTCGCAGCTGCAGAAAGAGGTGTCAGCGGTGCAGCCTGCACCGGCAAGGAGGCTAGCGACATTGCACCCGCGAGTGAAAGCGCTGCAGCAAGCCTTGGCATACGCATAAGTGACCTCCAGTTCAGAAGTCCCCGCCCTGGATATAACGTGGAGCAATCTTCCTTGGTTGCATCACCCGCCGCCAGCATTTCGCATGATCCAAACTGTCGCAGGGACGCGGCCTGCGGCTGCTCCTCAACGTGAGGGCAGAACAAGTGGCGCAACGACAGGCTCCGCGCCGTCTCGAACCATGAGGCCCCGGACTGTTTGAGACTTGGCTGCTTGAAATGTGAATCCGAAAGCAAACGCCCTCAAGCCGAAGGCGCCGCAACCTGGTGCGGATGCGCATCGTGCAGCATCAGCGCGAGCTGATGCAGTTGGGTGTCGTGGAAGCCTTCGGCCTCGATCGCTTTCACCGTCGCCAGCACATAGTCGCGGTTGACGCCGCTTTGGCCGTGTCCCTGCAGCACGTGGCGAAGCTGTTCGGCGAGGGACAACCGTCCGGCATATTGCACATGGCCGCGGTCGACGACGTACGCCAGCGCGCTGACGCGTTGCCGCGCGTCGTTCTCGAGCCACACCGAGCGCATCACTTCGCGATAGACCGAGGTGACCTGCTCGCGCGCGCGCAAGTATGCCACCGTCTCCGCGCGGTGCTTCTCCGCGACGCGAAAGGCGACACCGCGGCAGGCGCCGCCGCGATCGAGCCCGAGCACCAGGCCCGGCTTCTCTGGTGTGCCACGATGCACAAAAGAGTAGACGCAGAGCGCGCGATGCTCGCCGATCAGCCGCGCCGCAGCCTTTTCCAGATATCCGAAGCCCGGCCGCCACATCAGCGAGCCATAGCCGAACACCCAGAGGTCGCCCTTGGAATTGTCCGCTTCGGGGTGGATAATGACGGTCATTTCGCTGGTCGAGCGCGATGGGATCAGGATCGCCACCGCGCTCTAGATTCTTCGATTGAGCATGATCTTTTCGGAAAACCGGTGCCCACTTTTCGGGATCATGCTCTAGCAGAAAATTGCGTTCCATGAAAAGGCGTTAACTTGATTGCGAAGGCGCCGACCGCTTTATTGACAAAATTGCTGATCAAAGGGTCCCCGATGACCGAGATTGCCCTTGCGCCGCGCCGCCACTCGCGCTGGCGGATTTTCATCGCCCCCCTCCTGCTCCTGATCGCAGCGGTCGGCTGGAGCGCGTTCTGGTTTTATGCGGCGTCGCAGGTCGATGTTCAGGCCGACGCCTGGCGCACGCGCGAGGCGAAATCGGGCCGCGTCTATGATTGCGCCAACCGCTCCGTCGCAGGCTTCCCGTTCCGCCTCGAAGTGCGCTGCGACGGCGCCAGCGTCGCGCTGGTGTCGCAGGCGGCCGGCCAGCCCGCCGCGCAGCCCTTCACCGCAAAACTCGACAAGATCCTGGTGGTGGCGCAGATCTATGATCCCAAGCTCGTGATCGCGGAGTTCACGCCGCCGGCCGCGCTGGTTGATCCCCGTGCGCAGCAGACCTATGCCGTGAACTGGAGCCTTGGACACGCCAGCATCGCCGGGCTGCCGTTCACGCCGCAGCGCGTCTCGGTCGAGTTCAACGATCCCAAGATTGATCGCATCGACCAGTCGGTGCAGGTGCCGGTGGCGCAGGCCAAGCATGCCGAGCTGCACGGCCGGCTTGCAGAAGGGGCGTCGACCGATCATCCCGTGATCGAAAGCCAGCTTCTGATCAACCAGGGCAGCATTCAGGGCCTGCATCCGCTGCTCGCCGAGCCGTTCGATGTCGGCGTGCGCGCGATGGTGAGCGGGCTGAAGGATCTTTCGCCAAAGCCCTGGCCGGTGCGGTTTCGTGAATTGCAGGCCGCGGGCGGCCATGTCGAGATCGTGCAGTCGCGCCTCCAGCAGGGCGATCTCGTCGCGGTTGCGGCCGGCTCGCTGGGCCTCAGCCCGAGCGGGCATCTCGATGGCGAGCTGCAGATGACGGTCGTCGGAATCGAGAAGGTGATACCGGCGCTCGGCATCGACAAGATGCTCGAAGATGGCGTGCCGCAGGCAACCCTCGATCGCGTAGCGCCCGGCGTGAAGACGCAGGACGTCAACAATCTCTTCAGCGCGCTCGATCGCGCCATTCCCGGCCTCGGCAAGGTCGTGAAGAAGAACGCCAATGTCGGGGTTGCCGCCGGCATCAACGCGCTCGGCAAGGAAGCCGAGCTCGAAGGCAAGAAGGCGCGCTCGTTCCCGCTGCGCTTTGTCGACGGCGCGGTGTTTCTTGGCCCGCTGAAAGTCGCGCAGACGCCGCCGCTGTACTGAAATCGGCAAACTCGCACGATGCTCACGCATCCATCGCCGAAGCGTGATCGGCGCGCCCCTGCACAGCAGGAATGCTGACGCTTATCTGTCGCTCATGTCATTAAACGGCACGCACTTCGGTTGCGAGCCTGTGACAGGAGAAAGACCGTGACCGGATTCAAATTAGCTGGCGCAGCCCTCGTGTTTGCGGCCTTCGTCGCGGCGCCGGTGTCGGCGCAGCAGGCGATCCAGGAGCCCGGCGCCTATGCGTTCTATCATCCGAACGGCGACGTTCTCAATGCCGGCGCCCCGTCGCCCGCGGCCGGTGGGTTCGCCTCGCAGACGAGGCCCGCCGATTCGATGGCCCAGGTGCAGATGTCGGTGCGGCCGTATCACACCCGTCACATGATGAAGCACTACTGAGCGTTACCTCCGAGCAGCGACTCCCCCCGCGCATGCTCAGACTGACTGGGTTCGGCCATGTCCCGGCCGGACCCGGTCTTTATTATTCCCGAACGATGATCACGATTTCGGATGCGCCACTCGCGCGCGCGAGATCGTCGATCGCTGCAGAAATTCCCGCTTGCGTCAGCAGGAAAACGTGATGTCGGAAACGCGAATATCGGCGTCGCGACCGAAGTCTCTCATCTCACGAGGAAGCTCGCACACATCTTCGGAGATGCGATGTGCATGGGGAATGGCTTCCTCACTGGAGGGAGGCTCACATGCGATTACTCAAGGGCATTGTTGCCGGCGGCCTGTTGCTATCGGCCGGCCAGGCTTACGCGGAAGACGATCCGGCGGCGGAAATCCGCGCACTCAAGGCCAAGCTGAAGCAGCTTGAGCAGCGCGTCGACGATCAGGGCCGCAAGGAGAAGCAGATCGAGGCGCAGGCGAGGGCAATTCCACCAGTGGCCTACAAGGCCGCGCCGGTGGATGCCTGTCCTTACGGCAAGGTCTGCTACAAGGGCGTCACGCTCACCCTCGGCGGCTGGGTCGATCTCACCGACATCTACCGGACACGCAATCTCGCTTCCGACACCGGCTCGGTCTACAACTTCATCCCGTTCCCGCAGGCGAGGAATTACTATACGCCGGAATCGCGCTTCTCGGCGCGTCAGAGCCGCTTCTCGGTTCTGGCGGAGGGCAATGTCGATTCCGACACGCATCTTGCGGGCTACGGCGAAATCGATTTCGAGGGCGCGGCGCAAACCGCCAATTCGGTTGCGACCAACTCCTTCAACCCGCGCATGCGCCAGCTCAGCGTCGAGATCGACCGCAGCGATCTCGGCTTCCATGTGCTCGCCGGCCAATCCTGGTCGCTCAATGCGCCGAGCAAGGTCGGCCTCGATCCGCGCGGCGTCGACGCGCCCGGCGTGATCGATTTCGAATCCGTCCCCGGCTTCCTTGCGGCACGCCAGCCCGGCATCCGCGTTTGGCAGGAGATCGGGCCGGAGTTCAAGATCGCGGCCTCGGTGGAAAATCCGCAGACGTCGTTCTTCGGCGGCAACACGCCGACCGTCGGCACACCGGCGGTGGGACCGCAGGGCGCGCTGAATCCAAATCTTCTCGTCAACCTGACCGGCCCGGGCGGCAGCTTCTTCAACAACGCCAACAATCTCAGCCTGAACCAGGTGCCGGACGTGACGGTGAAGGCGGCGTGGGACCCGCGGCTTGGGCCGTATCACCTGCACATCGAAGCCTGGGGGCTCTACCGCCAGTTCTTCGATCGCTTCAACTTCGCCAACCACACCTACGACACCGGCAGCTTCGGCGGCCACAATCAATGCGGAGCTGATCCCGAAAACGCTGGAGCTGCAGGTCTATGGCGCCCGAGGCGCGCTCGGCCGCTTTACGGCCACGCCGTTCCCGGACGCGACGCTGGCGCAGGACGGCACCATCATGCCGCTCACCATCACGGCGGCGGCGGTCGGCCTGATCTGGCACACGCTGCCGACGCTCGAGCTCTACACCTATGCCGGCCTCGAAAAGACCAAGGCGGCATTTTCCGATGTCGGCACCGTGCCGTTCGGCTACGGCAATCCGCTCTACAACAACACGGGCTGCAATATCGAGAACTCGCCGGCCGCGACCTGCAACGGCAACACGCGTGAAGTGCGGCAGTTCACCGCCGGCTTCTACACCAGGGCAAATACGGCACGCTGAAAGCCGGTGTGCAGTATTCCTACAACCAGCGCTTTGCCTTCGACGGTGTCGGCGGCGCGCCCCGGACCGACGACAACATCGTCATGAGCCAGATCCGCTACTACCCATTCAACTGAAGGAGGCCAGCAATGGCAACGAAGGATAAAGCTTCGATGGACGACGTCATCCTCATCACCGAAGTCGCGCATGTCATCGGGCGTGCGGGGCTGGCGATGGCGGGAGCCATGTGCGGCACCTTCGTTGCCGCCGGGATGACCAGGGTCGACGCCGCGTGGTTCGATACCGCGCCCTTCATCGCGGCGATGGTGTTGTTCGGCCTGGTCGGGTTCTATCTGGGCATCGATATCCCGAGGCTGCACCTGGCAACGAGTGCGCGGCCGCGGGTCGATCCCGTGGAGTTGCTCAGCGCGACCGGTACGTTTCTCGCCACCATCGCTGCGCTGATCTCGGTCTACAGCTTCATATTCGATGAAGCCCTGGGCGGCTTCGAATACATGGTCGGCTCGTGGTGGATGCTCGGCGTCGCCATGCAGGTCGGCGCGGGTGTGGCCGGCCGGAAGTACATTGCCGCCCCGGCCATGCGGTGACGATTACTTCTCGCCGAGCTGAGCATGCGGGCGGCCGAAGTCGGGAGCCGCCGAAGTCCTGGCCGATCTCGACAATGCCGCGGCGAATGGCGCGGGTGCGGGTGAAATGCTCGAACAGCGCCTCGCCATCGCCGCGGCGGATGGCGCGGGTGAGTTTCGAGAGGTCCTCGTTGAAGGTGCCGAGCATTTCCAGCACGGCTTCCTTGTTGGCGAGGAACACGTCGCGCCACATCGTCGGATCGGATGCCGCGATGCGGGTGAAGTCGCGAAAGCCGCCGGCGGAGAATTTGATCACCTCCGACGACGTGACCTGCGCCAGTTCGTCCGCCGTGCCGACGATGGTGTAGGCGATCAGATGTGGCAGATGGCTGGTGATCGCGAGCACGAGATCGTGATGGTCCGGCGTCATGACCTCGACCCGCGCGCCAAGCGCCGCCCAGAACGCGCGCAGTTTCTCGGTCGCGTTCGGATCGGTCCCTTCAGGAGGGGTCAGAATGCACCAGCGGTTGATGAAGAGCTCGGCGAAGCCGGAGTCGGGCCCGGAATGCTCGGTGCCCGCCACCGGATGCGCCGGCACGAAGTGTATGTTGGCGGGCAGATGTGGCGCCATGTCGCGCACGACCGCGCCCTTGACCGAACCGACGTCGGAGATGATCGCGCCCGCTGCAAGGTGAGCGCCGATTTCCTTCGCGACCTCGCCGCAGGCGCCGACGGGAATGCAGAGGATGACGAGATCGGCGCCTTTCACCGCCTCGACATTGCTCGCGACCACGGCATCGACAATGCCGAGCTCCTTCACCCTCGCCCGCGTCTTCTCCGAGCGCGCGGTGGTGACGATCTCGCCGACCAGGCCTTGCGCCTTCGCGGCGCGCGCGATCGAGCCGCCGATCAGGCCAAAGCCGATCAGCGCGAGGCGTTTGAACTGCGGCTGGGAATTCACTTGCCCGCCATGAATTCGCGAAGGCCCTCGACCACGAGCCGATTGGCTTCCTCGGTCCCGATGGTCATGCGCAGCGCATGCGGCAGCTTGTAGTTCTTCAAGCCGCGCAGCACGAGGCCGCGCCTGGTGAGGAACGCATCGGCCTCATCCGCGGTCTTGCCCTTCTGGGCGAAGTGGATCAGCACGAAATTCGCCACGCTCGGCGTCACCTTGAGCCCGAGTTTGGAAATTTCTTCCGTCAGCCAGTTGCGCCACTTCTCGGTGTGCACCTTCGACATCTGCTGATGCGCGATGTCTTCGATGGCCGCGGCCGCGGCGAGCATCGCCGGCGTCGACACGTTGAAGGGCCCGCGGATGCGGTTCACCGCATCGACGATGTGCGCAGGGCCGAACATCCAGCCGACGCGGAGCGCGGCAAGGCCATGGATTTTCGAGAAGGTGTGGGTCACCACCGTGTTGTCAGTGGTCGCAACCAGCTCGATGCCGAGCTCATAGTCGTTGCGCGACACATAGTCGGAATAGGCGGCGTCCAGCACCAGCACGATGTGCGGCGGCAGGCCGGCGCGCAGCCGCTTCACCTCGTCGAACGGCAGATAGGTCCCGGTCGGATTGTTCGGGTTGGCGAGCCAGACCAGCTTGGTGCGCGGCGTCACGGCGTTCAGGATCGCATCGACATCGGCGGTAAAATCCTTTTCCGCCGCGATCACGTTCCTGGCGCCATTCGCCATGGTCGCGATCGGGTAGACCAGGAAGCCGTGCGTGGTCGAGATCGCCTCGTCGCCGTGGCGGAGATAGGCGTGCGCGAGCAGATTGAGAATTTCGTCCGAGCCGGCGCCGCAGATGATGCGGTCGGGGTCGAGCCCGAAGGTGCGGCCGATCGCTTCGCGCAGGACGCGCGAGGTGCCCTCCGGATAATCCGCGAGATGCTCGACGGCGTGCTTGTAGGCCTCCTTGGCCTTGGGCGAGGGCCCGAACGGCGTCTCGTTGGCCGAGAGCTTGAACACCTTGCGGCCCGGCTCCGGCACCGGGCTCTTGCCGGGCGTGTAGGGCGCAATATCGAGAATGCCGGGATTCGGCACGGGGCGGTTCATTGTCGTCTCCGGATAGGGCGGGTCTTAAGGCTTGGCAGACCCGTTAGAGGGGACCGTATAGCGCGTTGCATGGCTGCCGACGAGGGCTGTCGAGCGCACCGAAGCCCCGGCCTGGAGCAGGGCCAGCTTGATCTTCTCGATGCCGGTGCCTGCGACCGACACCAGCAGCGCCGCGCCGTCGAAGGCGGTGTCGGGGACAGCTACGATCTCGGCGAGCGGCGCGAGCGCGCGCGCGGTATCCGCATTCCAGCCGGAAACGCGCACGCTCCACATCTGCACTTCGGTGACCATCGCGTCGTCGGCGACCCGCGAGATCACGAACACGGGGAGGGCGGCCGGATGATCGGCGCGCTCCAGGAATGGCAGCCGCGCGATAATCTTCGGCGCGCCATCGGCCTCGAGCTGCTTCCACCATGGCGTGCGGCTTGCAATCGCCGAGACCAGCGCCAGATCGCCCTTCGATTTCGACACCGCATCGACGGCGGCCTGCGCGCTGAAATGCGCGACATAGGGCACGACAAAGCCGAAATGAAACCGCGCCGAGTCCCGCATCGCGCTTTCGCCGACGGAGACATCGGCATGCACCGAGAACGGCGCTTGTACATAGGTGAAGGTCGAGATGATGACGCGCCAGATGCCCTCGACGGTGTCGATCGGCAGGATGCCGCGATGCCGCTCGACCAGGCGGCGCATCATGTCGGCTTCGCGCGCGGGCCGGAACGCGGAGCCTACTTCCTGCGTTTGCTTCACCCGGATCAGGCGGTCGATGATGTCGCCACGCTGCATCAACAGGCGATGTACGCCTTCATCGATCGCATCGATTTCCTTGCGCAGTTCGGCAAGCGAAGGCGGTGAGGGAGGCTTGGACATTGACGGGATCCGGCGTTGAACGCGTCTTCTTCACCCATGGCGTCGGATGGTGCAAGAGATGGTCAAGAGAAGGTGCAAGCCTGTGGTTTGCGGGAGATGGGCAGCCGCCCCGTTAACCCTGTGTCTGACTTGACGAAAAGCGATTGAGGGGCTAATTTTGTACCGTTCCGTGGTCATTTGAGCCGGCCGGCTTGCAGCCACGTTAAACAACTCGCTAAACAGGCCGGGGACAGATTGATCCCGGCCGAACCTTTGTTCAGGCCGGGTTTTTTTATTGGCCTGATTTCTGTTCCGGTTCGGGGCGATCCCGCGAAAGCGGGTCGAAAACGAAATGGTGAGCGTAAAGTCGATACCAAGTCCGGCGATCGCGGAAGAGCGATCGCACGAGGCCGATCATCCGACGTCACTGCTGGCGCGCTTCGGCGCGGATCAGCCCCTGAAGCTCGATTGCGGCGTTGATCTGTCGCCATTCCAGATCGCCTATCAGACCTACGGCACGCTCAATGCGCAGCGCAGCAACGCCATCCTGGTCTGCCATGCGCTGACCGGCGACCAGCATGTCTTCAACAAGCACCCGGTCACCGGCAAATCCGGCTGGTGGGACACCATGGTGGGGCCGGGCAAGCCGCTCGACACCAACAGCTACTTCATCATCTGCACGAACGTGATCGGCGCCTGCATGGGCTCGACCGGACCGGCCTCGACCAATCCAGCCACCGGCAAGCCGTGGGGACTCGATTTTCCCATTATCACCATTCCCGACATGGTGCGCGCGCAGGCGATGCTGCTCGACCGCCTGGGCATCGACACGCTGTTCTCCGTGGTCGGCGGTTCGATGGGCGGCATGCAGGTGCTGCAATGGACCGCGGCCTATCCGGAGCGCGTGTTTTCCGCGCTGCCGATCGCCTGCTCGACGCGCCACTCCGCGCAGAACATCGCCTTCCATGAGCTCGGCCGTCAGGCCGTGATGGCCGATCCCGACTGGCGCGGCGGCCGCTATGCCGATCATGGCCTGCATCCGCATCGTGGGCTGGCGGTCGCGCGCATGGCCGCGCACATCACCTATCTCTCGGACGCCGCGCTGCATCGCAAGTTCGGACGCCGCATGCAGGATCGCGAGCTGCCGACCTTCTCGTTCGACGCGGATTTCCAGGTCGAGAGCTATCTGCGCTACCAGGGCTCGTCCTTTGTCGAGCGCTTCGACGCCAACTCCTATCTCTATCTGACCCGCGCGATGGACTATTTCGATATCGCCGCCGACCATAATGGCGTGCTGGCGCAGGCCTTCCGCGGCATCAAGACCCGCTTCTGCGTGGTGTCCTTCACCAGCGACTGGCTGTTTCCGACGTCCGAATCGCGCGCGCTGGTGCATGCGCTCAATGCTTCCAGCGCACGGGTGTCCTTCGCCGAGATCGAGACCGACCGCGGTCATGACGCCTTCCTGCTCGATGTGCCCGAGTTCTTCGACATCTCACGCGCCTTCCTGCAATCAGCCGGCAAGGCGCGGGGCCTGGGAGGCCAGTGATGGCGCTGCAGGAACAGGCTTTGCCGCTTCCCGGCATCACGCCGGATCGCACCGGGAATTATCGAAGCGACCATCTCTTGGTCGCCGAGATGGTGGTGCCCGGCTCGAAGGTGCTCGACGTCGGTTGCGGCGAGGGCGATCTGTTGCAGCTGCTCGAAAGCCGCGGCATCGACGGGCGTGGCATCGAGCTGTCGCGCGAGGGCGTCAACCGCTGCGTCGCCAAGGGGCTCGCGGTGGTGCAGGGCGACGCCGACACCGATCTCGTCAACTATCCCGACGACGCCTTCGATTATGTGATCCTGTCGCAGACACTGCAGGCGACGCGGCAGCCAAAGGCGGTGCTGGAAAACCTGCTGCGGATCGGACAGCGCGCCATCGTGTCGTTCCCGAATTTCGGCTTCTGGAAGATGCGGCTGCAGCTTCTGATCGGCGGCCACATGCCGCGCACGGAAAACCTGCCCGCGACCTGGTACGACACGCCGAACATCCACTTCTGCACCATCAAGGATTTCGTGCAGCTCTGCGACGAGATCAACGTCAAGATGGAGCGCGCGGTCGCACTCGATCTTTACGGCCGTCCGGTGCCGCTGAACCTGCCCTGGTGGGTCTGGAACATGTTCGGCGAGCAGGGCGTGTTTTTGCTGAGCCGCGGCGGGAAGGCCAAGTAACGCCGCCGTCGTCATTCCGCGGCGTGCGCCTGCGGCGCATCCCGGAATGACAATCAATGCGGCAGCACCGATCGCGGATCGCGCGCATCCCAGCGGCCGGCTTCCACCAGCGCGATGAAGCGCTCGACCATCTCGTTGAACAGCGCGGGCTCTTCCAGATTGAGCACGTGGCCGGACTTCGGAAAGAAGGTCAGGCCGGATGCGGGCAAGTGCTTCTTCAGAAACAGGCTCGGCTCGACGCAGGCGTCGTCCTCATCGCCGCAGATGATCAGCGCCGGCGTTGCGACCTTCTTGATGGCGTCCGCAATGGTGTAGATCGAGGGCCGTCCACCCTGGAAGCCGCGCATGGTGTTGGCCGAGCCTTTCGCGTCGTGCCGCGCCAGCGCCGCATAGAAATCTGCGTGCCCGCGCGGGTCCTTGAGCAGGAAGGGAATGCGGCCCGGCGCCTCGCGCGTCACCTTCGCCACCTCGACGGAGCCGATCTTCTCGAACTGCTCGGCGGTTTCGCGGCAGTTCTTCCGGAACGCCTCCAGGTTTTCGAGGCTCGATCCGGAGCCGACACCAGCGAGCGTCATCGACTGTACGCGCTCGGGCGCGTTCATCGCCGCGTGCAGCGAGGAATAGGAGCCCATCGAGAGCCCGACGAAATGCGCCTTCGGGATATTGAGGTGATCGAGCACCGCGAAGGCGTCCGTGTAAAAATGCCTGTAGGTGTAGCTCTCGGCCGATGCTGGCACGTCCGATGGCGTGTAGCCGCGCGCGGAATAGGCGATGCAGCGGTGGCCACGCGAGAAGTAACGCATCTGCGGCTCCCAATTGGTGTGGTCGGCCGCGAATTCATGCAGGAAAAGAATGGGCGTTCCGCTGCCTGCTTCATCGAAATACAGGCGGACATTGTCTGGTGTGACGGCGTGGGGCATTTGAGGGTCCTTCTCGTGAGCCCGGCGCGCGATGATGATCATCGTCGCGCCCAAGCTTATTGTTGGCGCATGATCTTTTCGGAAAACCGTTGCACTTTTTCGGATCATGCGCCGGAACAAAATTGCAGTTAATGCTCGTGACTGCAATGCGGCGGAGTTGGTTTCTTTCGTCATGGAATCTGCGCGGGAATTCCCTGAAAGCGATTTCGCAGCGCCGCATCGCGTCTTGCTCTCGCCACATCCAAACTTTTTACGGGCGGGCGGATGCCGGCCTCGACAAGGCGGGTGGGGAAGAGGGGGTGTCTACGAAGGATCCATGATGCTTGTGTTCTCTGCGTTCCGCCGGTCGCCTGTCGCGCTGGCTCTTCTCTCCGCGGCCATCGCCGCTTCTGCTTCTCCCGCTTCAGCACGGTCTCGTCACGGCGCTTATCGCCACCTGCATGCGCACTATGCCTATCATCACGTTCGGCCACAGGTCGCGTACCGCCCGCATGCCGTGTATCGCCCACGCGTGGAGCGCAGCGTCGCGCTGACGCGGCTGCGCAAGTTTGCCGACACGCAAGCGAGCGTGACGCCGTATGAGCCCGGCGGCGGAATGGAGATGTCGGGCAACTCGTCGAAGTCTCGTCATGGAGGCGCGCCATTATCTCGGCGGCAATCCGACCGGCCGTGGCAGCCTGTGGTGCGCGCGCTTCATGAATATGGTGCTGGAGCACACCGGCCATCACGGCACCGGCTCCGACATGGCCAACTCGTTCGCGAGCTACGGGCAGCGCATTTCCGGCCCGCAGGTCGGCGCCATCGCCGTCATGGGACGCCGTGGGGGCGGCCATGTCGGCATCATCACCGGCGTCGATTCCGCCGGCAACCCGATCATGATCTCCGGCAACAACGGCAACCGCGTCCGCGAGGCTCCCGTTTCGCGCAGCCGGATTTACGCCTACGTGCTGCCGAACTGACGACGGCCGGCCGGCTCACCCTTTCCCTCTTGCGAGGGAAGGGGTTGGAGCGCACATTCGCAAAGTCGCCTGACTTTCAACTGCCGCGCGCTCATCACCAAAGGCCTTGTTGTCTTGCCCAACCCACACGAGTTTCACACGCCGCAATCGTCCTACACAAAGGAAGACCTGCTCAAATCAAGCGCGGGAGGCTATTTCGGCCCAGGCAATGCGCAGTTGCCGGCACCGCCCATGCTTATGATGGACCGCATCACAGAAATCAGCATGGACGGCGGCGAATTCGGCAAGGGCCATATCATCGGCGAGCTGGATATTACACCGAGCCTCTGGTTCTTTAATTGCCACTTTCCCGACGACCCGGTGATGCCGGGATGTCTGGGCCTGGACGCCCTGTGGCAGATGATCGGCTATTGGCTTGGCTGGTCGGGCTCAGCGGGCAAGGGCCGCGCCGTCGGCGTTGGCGAGGTGAAGTTCAGAGGAAATATCACGCCGGAAGTCGGACGCGTGCGCTATGAGGTTGATATGCGCCAGGTGAGGCGCGGCAGACTGGTTCTCGGAATTGCGGACGGCCGCGTGCTCGCCGACGACACATGCGTCTACGTTGCCAGAGATATGAGAGTTAGCCTGATAGCGCCCGCGACCTGAGCTGTCGTCCGGGCAATAGAAAAGTTCGGGCGCTCGGACCCGGAACGGCCTAGCGGTTCGATCCGAGCGCCGCGATGTATGAGTAACACGTCCTAGCTGATGTTCGCGGCTATCGATGACCGTGCCTTGTCGACACCGCCGACGATCGCGAGCTTCACCGCCCACGCCACACGCTCCGTGGCCCAGTCGCTGTCGTGCAGTCTGTCATTATCCGTCGGGTCGATCATCCGGTCGAACGAGACCTGCTCGACCTGATACAAGCCCTTCATGAATGCGAAGCGGCGGAACACATTGACGCCGGCGTCCCGGGCCAGTTCGCCGATCACCTTGACCATCGCGAGCGCCTTGTCCTTCTTGGCCGGCGTCAGCACGGCCGGTACATATTGGAGGTCCATCAGGATGACGTCGCCTTCGTTTCGTCGCGCAGCTTGACGAGTCCATCGCGGATGGCGCTGGTGGTTTCGTCGAAGGAGGGAGGTGGAGGGTTCTTGTTCGGATCCTGCCAGACTGCGTTCGTTCCGACTTGCCAGATCACCAGATCGGGCCTCTGGCCGATGACGTCGGTATCGAACCGCAGAAACTCGGCCGGCGCTTCCTGGCCGCCGATCCCCTTGTTGACCATGGTGATCCCGGCGTTCTGATATTCGGCACGAAGGAAACATACCAGCCGTTCCGGATAGGCCTTGATGTTGCCTTCGCCCACCGTCGTCGACGAGCCGATCGCGACGATCTTGGCCTGTCCTCTCGTGAGGCTCTGCGCAAAGTGGGTCAGGCCGTGCTCGAAGGGAATCGGCACCACCGGGATCTGTGAGGGATCGCTGTCCATGGGTCACCAGTCTGTTGCAGCCGAGACAACGTGAGGTGGAAAAAGAATAGCGCGCCATGGTGAGATTGCCTAGCCTGCGGGCGCGGATCACCCGCACCGCTGCGATGAGATCTCATGAGTCTGAAATTGGCTGGCGGCTTTCCTTGTCGAGTACGAGATTGACCGTGTGTGTTGCAATGCGCCGAAGCTCTTCCTCGTCGCCAAAGGCGCGTTCAAGCACGGCCAACCCGCGCGTAACGGTGACAATGTGTAATGCCGCGATGCCGGGGTCCCCGCTGAACTCACCTCGTTCAACGCCCATGGACAAAGCTTCCTGAACCAGACCCGTGATGCGAGCCACCAGATCCGCGAAGGCCTGGCGCGCGTTTTCGTCCAGCCCTTCACCTTCGACCGAGCCGAGCTCCATCAGTCCCCGCGTGGTGGGACATCCGCGGGGCGGCGAGCCGGAACGGAAGCTCTTGATTGTCACATCGAAAAACGCCGTGAGGCGCTCTCGCAACGTCCCCGAGCCGAGCACCTTTTGAAGAGAGCCCAGATATTCGCTGGCATAGCGCTGGTAGGAGCAGAGAAACAGCGCTTCCTTGCTGCCGAAGGCGTTGTAGAGACTGCCACGCTGGACGCCCGCGTCACGCGCGATGTCCGAGAGCGACGTTCCACGCACCCCTTTGCGCCAGAATTGATCGAACGCGATGCGCAATACGTCCTCGTGGTCAAACTCGCGCGGCCTCACGTTTCCTTCCTCCGTGCTCCAGGCCCAATCCCGTCCCCCGACGCCGGCCAAAAAGTATTTGACACGATGTCAAGAATGTGTTTTTGACGTCGTGTCAAAAGCAATTGGGATTGATAGCCCATTTCGTCAAGGAGGCGAACCGCCAGTGCGGGAGCGCCTCACCGGTCACGACAGAATGCAAAAGGGATTCGCGATGCCTCTCATTCACATTTCACTGCGCGCCGGAAAGCCGGAAGCCTACCGCCAGGCGATCTTCGATGGCCTTTACCGCGCGATGCGCGAAACGCTCAACGTGTCCGACGGCGACCAGTTCATGACCATCAGCGAGCATGCGACTCCGAACTTCCGCTACGGTGATGGCTACGGCGTCGCCCGAAGCGCCGATGTCGTGTACGTCCAGATCACCGTGTTCAACACACGCACCGCCGAACAAAAGAAGGCGCTGTTCCGGCGGACCGCGGAACTGCTCGGCCAAAACCCCGGCATCCGGCCGGAGGACGTGTTCGTGAACGTTCTCGACGCAGCGAAAGAGAACTGGTCCGTCGGCCACGGCCTCGCGCAATTCGCCTGAGGAGGAGAGGGTCAGTATCCCAGCGCCAGTCCGGTGCCGCCACGCGGATCGTTCGCGCCGTAGAGGCGGTTTCGACCGATCGCCGTACCCCCGAGCTTGGGCGCACCGACAATGATCGCCGCGACGTGATTTGTCGGCTCCGAATTCTCGAACCGATGCCCCATGCTCTCCAGCACTCTGCGGGTGTCAGGCGAAACAGCGTAGCGTTCCATATTTGTCGCATCCGGCAGCCACTGTTGATGGATGCGGGGGGCATCGACGGCTTCCTGTATGTTCATTTGGAAATCGACGATGTTCAGGATGGTTTGCAGAACAGTCGTGATGATCCGACCTCCGCCCGGTGTGCCGAGAATGAGGACAGGCTTGCCGTCCCTCGTGATGATCGTTGGCGTCATCGAACTTCGGGGTACCTTGCCCGGCGCGATGGCGTTCGCGTCTGGCTGGACGACCCCGTAAGTGTTGGCGGCGCCTGGGTTAGGCGTGAAATCGTCCATCTCGTCGTTCATCAACACGCCTGTACCTGATGCAACGACCTTCGCTCCGAACCAGTCATTGAGCGTATACGTCATCGAAACCGCATTGCCGGCATCGTCGATGATCGAGAAGTGTGTCGTGTTGCTGCCTTCGTGAGGCGCAACACCCTGCCTGATGTCGCGGGACACCCCGGCCTGATCCGGCTTTATCACATCTCGGATTTTTGCAGCGTAGCTCTTGTCGGTCAGTTCCCGGATTGGATTACGGACAAAATCCGGATCACCAACAAGACTGTTTCTATCGGCATAGGCGTGACGCATCGCCTCGATTTCGTAGTGCAGCGCCTGCGCTGATTCCCAACCGAGCTCCCGGAGTGGATATCCCTCCAAAATGTTCAGCATCTCACAAAGGGCAGCACCGCCCGAACTGGGCGGAGGTGCCGAGATCACGTGATAGCCGCGGTAATCGCATTCGACAGGTGGGAACTCACGAGTCTTGTAGCGCGCCAGATCTTCCTGATCGATGATTCCTCCGCCGGCCCGACTCGCTTCGACGATGGCCGCTGCCGTCTTGCCCCCATAGAAGCCGTCAACGCCCTGCTCTCCGATCAAACGCAGCGTGCCTGCAAGGTCAGGCTGCACCAGCCTTTGGCCGGCCACGAACGGCTGTCCTTTGTTGAGAAAAATTTCGGTGGTGGCCGGAAATCTTCTGAGATCCTCGGTCGCAGAAGCGAGCATGTCGACGTCGCCTTGCTCCAGGGTGAATCCATCCTCAGCCAGCCTGATCGCCGGCTCGATCAGCTCGGCCAGCGTCATCGTCCCGTACTTCTTCCGCGCATACTCCAGACCCGACACGGTACCGGGGACGCCAACTGCCAGCCAGCCGGTCGTCGTGATGCCCTTGATGACGTTTCCGTCCTTGTCCAGGTACATGTCCCGGCTCGCCGCACGAGGAGCCTTCTCGCGAAAATCGAGGAACGTCTTTCGTCCATCGGCAAACCAGATCGTCATGAAGCCGCCACCGCCCAGATTGCCGGCGGCCGGATACACCACTGCCAGCGCATACCCCACCGCGACAGCGGCATCTATCGCGCTGCCGCCGCGCTTGAGAATGTCTACACCGACCTCCGTCGCAAGGTGCTGAGCACTGACCACCATGCCCTTTTCAGCGGCCACGGGTGTCGCCGAGGCAGCGTTGGCGGCTGGAACAGCGACCAGTGACCAGACGCAGGCAATTAGTATGCAGGTCCCCGTCAACGTTCCAAAGATGGAGCCAAATCGACCCGAGCGAATTTTCAATTCGCCGCTTGAAGCCAGCAAAGGCATAAAGTCTTCTCTCCTTCCCAGTGTCGCCCGGCGGCCCGAAAGGCTGCTAAAGTCTGATGCGGATATTCAAGTGCGTTCCGGCTCCAGCCCTTCAAGGATATCTTTTCCAGGTCGAAAAGGCTCTCTTGTGGCCTCGACGGGCGGCAAAATTGGATTCAAGTTCACTGACTTGTCCTTTCTGATTCGGTATCGTGCAGTGCGGCCCGCAGGGGCCGAATCCAGGTTCCAAGTACCTTAGCAAGGTTATGTCCAAATGCTTCCTGGGCGCCGCTTTGCCGCCGCTGCCGCGACAGTCTTGCTGATTGCAGGTGGATCTTTCCTCCTGCTTTTCGCAACGGCGCAATCCCCGGCCGCAGCGGCATCCGACAGCTGCGCGAACCCGGCCGAAATTACCGTCCTGCCGTCGCCGCTGGCGCCCTGGACCGGCGCGCCGCTGCGCGTCATGGTCGTGGCCGAGAAGCCGGTCGAGGCCGTGCTGTCGCTGATCGCGCCCGATGGACAGGTCGCAGTCAAATCGTCGGACCGGCACGACGGGCCGCCCTATTCCTGGTTCGCCGAGGTCGCAGCTCCCGCCGCCGGCACCTGGCACGTGACGCTGGCGCGCGACCCTGGGTCGGCGGACTGCAGCCCGGTCACCCGCGACATCGCCGTTAGCGCGCGCAAGCCGGAGCCCTCGCGCATCCCGCCGGGAAGCATCTGGCAGGTGCGCAATAGCTGGAACAGCACGAACGAAGCGCTGTTCTCGGCATGGATCGCGAAGCTGTTCGACGCACCGCCCGATCAGAATCTGGACTGGAAGGTCTGGTACGAAGTGCTGCGCGACCAATCTCGCAATTTTCTGTACAACTATCTGGGACGCAACGAAGACATCACGCAAACGGGCTCTCGCCCCGACTGCGCCGACTTCGTCTATTTCCTGCGCGCTTACTTCGCCTTCAAGATGGGGCTGCCATTCGGCTATTCGAATTGCTCGCGCGGTTTCGGTGGCAAGCCGCCGAAGTGCTACCAGTGGTTCGACGTCACGCATCCCGAGGTCACGCGACCGCCTCCGCCTCCGTCCGAACAGGACGTCGCGCAGGCGGCCCCCGCTCCGCCGCCGGCGGAGACACCGAGGATACTGGGGCTCTTTGGCCGATCGGAGCCGCCACCGGTCGAGCAACCCGCAGCTCCGCCTGCGAAGGCGGCTCCGCCCAAGCCGAAACCTCCGACGAATTTCAGCGAATATCTGCGCGACGTCGGCGATGTCGTCCAGACTGGAGCCGTGCGCGCGGGCGACGACAGCGCCGATTTCTACACCGTGCCGCTGACGCAACAGGCGCTGCGTCCGGGCACGGTATACGCCGACCCCTATGGCCACGTGCTGATGCTGGTGCGCCGCGTGCCGGAAGCGAACGGCACGCCGGGCGTCTTCCTGGCCGTCGACGCCGAGCCCGACGGATCGATCACGCGGAAGCGTTTCTGGCGCGGCAATTTCCTTTTCGTGCACGAACCCTCGCTCGGCAGCCCCGGCTTCAAGCATTTCCGCCCGATCATGCGCGAAAAGAATGGTCCGTTGCGGCGGCTCTCCAACGCCGAAATCAACAGCAATCCCCAATACGGCGATTTTTCGCCCGAGCAGTCGAAAATGAACGCCGAGGATTTCTATGATCGCATGGATGACGTCATGTCGCCCGAGCCGCTCGATCCGATGCACGCGATGACCGACGCCATCACGAGCCTGACTGAACAGATCAAGACGCGCGTCACGTCGGTGGAAAACGGACGAAAGTGGCAGGCCAAGGCAACCGGCGACGCGACCATGCCGGATGGCGCTGCGATCTTTGAGACCACCGGCGCCTGGGAGGACTTTTCGACCCCGGCGCGCGATTTTCGTCTGTTGATCGCGATCGATGTGGTGCGGAATTTTCCCGATCGCTTTGTGCGCCGCTCGGATCGGTACGCGATACCATCCGGCAAAAGCGTGGCCGATATGAAGAATGAATTGCAGGGCGTGCTGGATTCGGAACTTGCCTCTCGCAAAATATCTTATACTCGCAGCGACGGCTCGCAGTGGACGCTATCGGTCAAGGATGTGGTCGGTCGGGCAGTGGATTTCGAGATGGCCTACAACCCCAACGACTGCGTGGAGCTCCGATGGGCGGCGCCCGAGAACAGCGAAGAGGCCTCGACATGCAAGCGTCATGCGCCACAGGCGCAGCGCTCGAAGATGTCGGAATACCGCGCCTGGTTCCGTGGGCGGCACTGGCCGGCGCACTCATAGGGTCCGTGCTTGCCGATAAACTCGCGCGGCCGCAACCGGCCGCCACGCGTGTGGAGCGGTTTCACCGCCAAAACCTCCGAGCGCAGGCTGAAGCCGGAAATCGGAATGTGGGCGTATCGCTGTCCCAGAACGCTCGACTACGACGCGGTCGCGCCGATGAGATGATCGAATTGATCAGCCCGTGTCGGCTACCAGCTTTTTCGTCAGTGCCAAATCTTTTATTGCGCACGTCTAATTGCGCACGCCGAAGGTTTGCAGGAACGACGGTGTCTCGGGATTTTGCACGGGCTGGCCCTGTGCCCGAGCGTCCAGGGCTCTGGCGTCTTGTGCGCGCGCGTCCTGCACCCGAGCATTTTGCGCCCGCCGGACGACCTTTTTTCGGGGATTTTGCACGCGCATCTCTGCCCGCGCATGTTGGGCGGGCTGGACGTGTCCGTGCTCTTGCATGATCCGGAGATTTACTCGGGCATTCGCCGCAGCCTGCGCCGGGGCATTCTCCGTCTGTGCCCGTGCATCTTGCACAACCCGCGCCGGGGCATCTGGCACAATCTGTGCCGGGGTATCTTGAACGGGCTGTACGGGCTTGACATCGGCCTGCGCACCTTTCTCGGCCGCCCAGGTCTGGAATTGCCTGAACAGGGCTTCAGATGATGGCTCACTCTTTTCCGTCTGATCCTGGCCGGCGGTATCAGAGGCGGCAATGTCGTCGCGG
The DNA here is from genome assembly GCA_963739755.1 of uncultured Alphaproteobacteria bacterium. GTDB lineage: Bacteria > Pseudomonadota > Alphaproteobacteria > Rhizobiales > Xanthobacteraceae > Bradyrhizobium. Next base: position 31,227 of record CAVUCB010000079.1, read on the forward strand.
GTCGGCGTGTCCCTGGCGGTCGGCGGCAAAGCCTCGGCAGTAGATTGAGTTTTTGGTGTCGACTGATCTGCGCGAGGCTGAAGCCCCAAATTGTCGACCAGCGAAGCCGTAACCTCCGCAAAGAGATTCACTGGATTTCCGGGCCACAGAACCGCGATACCAATCGCCGTCGCGGTTGCAATCAAAATGCTCACCTTCAAGCCGCGCCACGAGGCTCTGTCGCGGGCTTTTCCGATGTCCTGCTGCTCAGGCTGATCAGCGAGAAAGACCGGCAGAGGATGGTTCGGATGAAAGGCGTCTTGTATCGGCATTGCGTGATGCCTCCTCTTGATGCTCTCGTCGACCAGTACCCTGTTATCGAGGTCCAAAAAGCGGAGGAATCTTGATTTCACTTGGGCGGGGAACCCTGCAATTGGCCTGTCGGTACCCTCAAGGCAGCTTCGCTGCGCTCGCATTGACGCAAGACGTGGGTTGGGCAAAGCGAGCCACGTCCGCGATGGTCAGCAGGCGAAGGCGAAAGCGCGCCCACCGCCAAAAGTACCGCTGGTGGTAGTGGGCACGGCGCAAGTGCGCCCACCCCTACAAAAGCTTCGGCGCTTCAACCGCAATCGCATCGCCGATGCCGATCGTGCCGCCCTCGACCACCTCGGCGTAGATACCGCATTCATTGTGGCCGAGCCGGCGCATCAGCGTGTTTGGGATCTCCATGTCGCGCACGGCAAGCTCCGGATCGACATTGACGGCCGCGCAGCGGGTGATGCGCTTGACCACCTTGAGCCGCGCGTCGCCAACCGCGAGCGTCTCGCCGAGCAGGCTTGCCTCGTGCCAGGCCGGCCAGCCCCGGACATAGACGTTGGCGCGGAAGCGCAGGGGATGGACGGGGAAGCCGACCATGTTCTCGATCGCGGCGAGGCTTCCGAGATTGATGATGGAGACGACCTTGTTCGCCACGTCGGAGAAGCTGTGGCCGGGGCTCACCAGCACCTTGGGCGGGCCCTTGATTTTGGCCGTATGGCGCTCGGCAAAGAACCGCTCGATCGCGGCCCGGCCCTCGGCGGTTTCCAGATTGCCCGCCACCGCCACCGCACCATTCTCGCGGAGCGTCAGGACATTCGTCTCTTCGTCGAAATATGCCTGCAGGGCCGCCAGCCATTCGTCCCGCTGCAGCATCAGGAAGCAGATTTTCGGCAGCCAAGCCGGGGCGGCCGCATCAAAGCCGCTCGGGCCGTTTTCGATGGCGTAGCGACGGTCGGCCGGCAGCGTCTGGCCGGGGCTCAGGGCCGCGTTTTTCAGGGGTTCCGGGGTGAGGCCCTTGACCGGGTAGCGATAGAGGCCGGTGATCTCGGCGGGCTGGTTCAGCGTCATCAGGTTTCTTAAGAGATTCCACGCCCCTTTGCCACCGTGCACGAATTTGTGAGCGCGCCTCTTCCGGAACCGGAAAGCCGTGCCCACATTTGCCGCAAGCCTGAAAAATGATGGCGACGACCGGCGGCTGGTTGAGGAACGTCAATGCGGCCGTCGGAAACCCAATGAAGATGCTGCTTCCGTGCCTTCGGGGCGGAGCGGCAGGCTGAGGGAATGACATGAATATTGAAAAATACACCGAGCGGTCGCGCGGCTTCATCCAGTCTGCACAGTCGCTGGCGATGCGCGAGGGCCACCAGCAGTTTTCGCCGTTGCACCTTCTGAAAGTACTGCTGGACGACAGCGAAGGCCTCGCCGGAGGTCTGATCGACCGCGCCGGCGGTAATTCCCGCGCGATCCTCAAGGCCACCGACGAAGCGCTCGACAAGCTACCCAAAGTGTCGGGAAGCGGCGCCGGGCAGGTCTATCTTGCACCGGAACTTGCGCGAGCCTTCGATGCTGCGGAAAAGGCCGCCGAGAAGGCCGGCGACAGCTTTGTCACCGTCGAGCGGCTGCTGCTCGGGCTGGCGATGGAGAAGAACAGCGAAGCCGGCAAGATCCTGAGCAAGGGCGGCGCCACCCCACAGAATTTGAACGCGGCGATCGAGACGCTGCGCAAGGGTCGCACGGCGGATTTGCCACGGCCGAGAACGCCTATGACGCGCTGAAGAAATATGCCCGCGACCTGACCCAGGCCGCGCGTGACGGCAAGCTCGATCCCGTCATCGGCCGCGACGAGGAGATCCGCCGCACCATCCAGGTGCTGTCCCGCCGCACCAAGAACAACCCCGTGCTGATCGGCGAGCCCGGCGTCGGCAAGACCGCCATCGTCGAGGGCCTGGCGCTGCGCATCGTCAATGGCGATGTGCCGGAGAGTCTCAAGGACAAGAAGCTGCTCTCGCTCGACCTCGGCTCGCTGATTGCCGGCGCGAAATACCGCGGCGAGTTCGAGGAACGGCTGAAATCCGTGCTGCAGGAAGTCACCTCCGCCGAAGGCAACATCATCCTGTTCAT
>CAVUCB010000080.1:0-15904 GCA_963739755.1 uncultured Alphaproteobacteria bacterium
CGCGGAAGTCGAAGCGGTCGCGCAGGTGGTCCAGTCGATGGCCGCCGAAGCCGGCTTCGACATGAAGATCCGCGTCACGGAATTCGCGACCTCGCTGAAGCAGGCCGAGGCCGGCGAGTATCAGGCTTACATGCTGAACTGGAGCGGCCGCATCGATCCCGATGGCAATGCCTACGTCTTCATGCACACGGGCGCTCCGCAGAACAATAGCGAATGGAAAAATCCCGAAGCCGACAAGCTGCTGGACGACGCGCGGCTTGTTGCCGACATGAAGCAGCGCATGGCCATCTACGAGAAATTGACCAAGCTCGTGTTGCAAGATGAGCCGATCATCTACCTCTATCACCGCGGCATCCTGATCGCGCATACCACCAAGCTCGAGGGCTACAGGCAGATGCCGGACGGACTGGTGCGCGTGATCGGGCTGAAGCTGAAGTGAGAACTATTGGCATCGGCGCCTTCTCCGCTCCCTCCCCCCTTGCGCGGGAGGGAACGACGCGGCTGCAGCTCGCGATCAACCATGATTTCGTTCCGCATCAAATCAAGCGCGCCCAATGCTGAACTTCCTCGCGCGCCGCATCGTCCAGCTCGTCCCGACACTGTTCTTCGTGTCGATCCTGATCTTCTCGCTGCAGCATCTCTTGCCGGGCGATCCCGCGCTGATCATGGCGGGCGAGGAGCGCGACCCCGCCGTGATCGAGCAAATAAGGCACCAGTACCGGCTCGATCAGCCGATCCCGGTGCAATATGTCTACTGGGTCAAGGGCGTGCTGTCGGGCGACCTCGGCGAGTCGCTGCGCATCAAGGTGCCGGTGCGGGAGCTGATCCAGCAGAAGCTGCCGGTGACCTTGCAGCTTGCCTCGATGGCAATCGTGATCGCGTTCCTGATCGGCATTCCCGCAGGGATCATCTCAGCCGTCAAGAGGGGCACCGCCTGGGACTATGGCGCCAACATCTTTGCGCTGTGGGGCATCTCGACGCCGAATTTCTGGCTCGGAATCATGCTGATCTTCCTGTTCTCGATCAAGCTCGGCTGGCTGCCGGCGTCGGGCTACGTCCCCCCGACCGAGAATTTGAAGGCGAGTCTGGCCTCCACCATCATGCCGGCCTTCGTGCTCGGCAATGCGATCGCGGCGATCCTGATGCGCCACACCCGCAGCGCCATGCTGCAGGTGCTGGAGAGCGACTACGTGCGAACCGCGCGCGCCAAAGGGCTATCCGAGCGCTCGGTGATCCTCAAGCACGCCATGCGCAATGCGCTGACGCCTGTCATCACGCTCGGCGCGCTGGAGCTCGGCACGCTGCTCTCCGGCGCGGTGCTGACCGAGCAGATTTTCTCGATCCCGGGCTTCGGCAAGCTGATCGTCGATGCCGTGTTCAACCGCGATTATGCCGTGGTGCAGGGCGTGGTCCTGGTCACGGCGACGATCTACATCACGCTGAACCTGATCGCCGACATCGCTTACATCCTGGTCAATCCACGGCTGCGGGCCTAAGCCATGACCGACGCCGTCCTCAGCGCCATCCCGATTTCCTCAGCTGACGAGCTGGAAAGCCCGGCGCGGCGCGCACTGCGGCGGCTGTTCAAGCGCAAGGGCGCGGTGGTCGGGCTGGTCGTGCTCACGACCTTCATCCTGTTCGCGCTGTTTGCGCCACTGGTCGCGCCCTATGACCCGATCGCGACGAGCTGGACGCTGGTGCGCAAGCCGCCGTCTGCCGCCCACTGGTTCGGTACCGACGAACTCGGCCGTGATGTATTGGCCCGCGTCATCTATGGCACGCGCGCGTCGCTGCTGGCGGGTGCGATCTCGGTCACCATCGCGCTCACCATCGGCGTGCCGCTCGGACTGCTCTCCGGCTATCGCGGCGGCTTCATCGACGCGCTGATCAGCCGCATCACCGACGCGATGCTGGCCTGCCCGTTCCTGATTCTCGCCATTGCGCTCGCCGCCTTTCTCGGCCCAAGCCTCGGCAATGCCATGATCGCGATCGGCGTCACGGCGACGCCGATCTTCATCCGGCTGACCCGCGGCCAGGTGATGAGCGTCAAGGTCGAGGATTATGTCGAGGCCGCGCGCGCCATGGGCAATCCGCGCTGGCGCATCGCGCTGTTCCATATCCTGCCCAACATCATGCCGGCGCTCTTGGTGCAGGCGACGCTGTCGATCGCCGCCGCCATCATCGCCGAAGCCGCGCTGTCCTTCCTGGGGCTCGGGCAACAGCCGCCCTCGCCGTCCTGGGGCAGCATGCTGAACGCCGCGCAGCGCTTCCTCACCAACGCCCCCTGGATGGCGATCTGGCCGGGGCTCGCGATCTTCCTGGTGGTGCTGTCGCTCAACCTCGTCGGCGACGGCCTGCGCGACGCACTCGACCCGCGGGAGCGTTAGCTTCACTGTATTCGTCATTGCGAGCGAAGCGAAGCAATCCATCTTTGGTTACCTCGGCATGGATTGCTTCGTCGCTACGCTCCTAGGAAGAAACGGCTGATTGGATGGCGTCAGGGGGCCTCCGCGATTGGCTGTAGTTGGACAGTGAAGCCGAGCTTTTTGAGGTGTGCAACGAGCCGGCTGGCTTTGACCTCCACGGGGCGCCGATCGAAGTAGGCACTGCCGAGGTCGTGGTGTTCGGTGCCATGCTTGAGGATGTGATAGATCGCGGTGAGAATTGATGCGGCGACGGCGCAAATGGCTTTTTGCGGCCCACGCTTGGCTTGGAGCCGGAAGAATTGAGCTCGATAGTAGCTGTCTTTCGTGCGCTTGGCTGCCCAGGCGCACTGTACGAGCATGGTTTTGAGCCAGGGCGCCCCCTTGCGCAGGCGCGAGGACTTGCGCTTGCCGGCGCTTTCGTTCTGCCCAGGGCACAGCCCGCTCCAGGCGACGAGGTGGCCGGCAGTCGGGAAGCGGCTCATATCGGGGCCAATCTCGGACAGGATCGCGGGAGCTGCCACGGCGCTGACGCCGGGAACCGTGGTCAGAAGTTCGATCAAGGCACGAAAGGGGGTTTTATTGCCTTCCGCCTTCGTCTCCATTCGCCCGATCCGCTGATCGATCTCGACATCGAGCTTGCGGATCATCTCATCGATACTGTCCCATTGCTTCAGATGAAGCGCGAGCAAGAAACGGTGATGATCCGTCAGCCGCCCGTGCAGGGCGTCGTAAAGCTCCTTCGGCGTCGCCTTGATCTGCTTGCCGGCAAGCTCGGCCAGCTTGTTCGGCTGCCGCACGCCGTCAATCATGGCCTGGATCATCCGCCGTCCACTCGCGCCCATGATGTCAGAGATCACCGAGCTGAGCTTGATATTGGCTTCTGCCAGCGTCTTCTCGATCCGCTGCACATGCCGGGTCTGCTCACGCACCAACTGCTTGCGGGTCCGCGTCAGCGCGCGCAGCTCCTGCACCTCCTCGTTCGGGACAAAGCTCGCCTGGATCAGCCCGCAAGCCAACAGGTCGGCGATCCACATCGCATCGTTCACGTCGGTCTTGCGACCGGGCACATTCTTGATGTGCGCCGCATTGGCTACGACCAACTCGAACTTGCCTGCATCAAGAATCCGAAACACCGGCATCCAATAGACACCCGTGGCCTCCATCGCCACGTGCGTGCACCGGCATTCTTCGAGCCACGCCCTCTGCGCCACAAGCTGCTCCGTCGTGGTCGCAAACGTCCGACACTCCCGCTTCGTTCTCCCGTCCGCCACGATCCGCACACAAGCCACCACCGTGTCCTTGTGCACATCAAGACCGGCCACCCGTTCATACAAAACATCCATGCTCTTCTCCTCTACGGTTCGCGCCGCCGGCATGGGCGCCTGTCAGAAGAGAATCCTAGGAAGCGTGCTCCAGGGCAGTGTTGCCCCTCCGCGTCAGTGTGGGTCATCCAGGCTACCCGGGTCCAACTCGCAACCGGGCTCTCGCGCACCAGGGAGAAACCGACCTCTTTGCCGACGGCCTCCCAAAATACCGCACTGGCTCCCGCTCGAACAGTTTCATCCAACGCGGGTCGGCGCCTTAACGCCGGTCCCAACTCGCAATGACGGCTAAACTATACCATCAGATCACCACTTCCCGCATCACGCGGCGGCAATCCATCTCGTATTCGAGATCGATCACGGGTGGCCGCGCGAAATGCCAGGTCAGGCCCGAACGCGCGGCGCCGCAGCGGACCAGAGCGTCGGCAAAGACGGGATGGAAATCGTGCACGGTATAGGTCTGGACCGCCGTCGCTTCCTTCCAGCCCATTCCGAACTCACCCATGCGGAGTTCCATGGCGTCGACCACGAAATTGACCTTCTCCTTCAGGCCGTCGGGGCTGAGGTCGCGATAGCGCACGGTACGTTCGGAATAGGTTGCGCCTCCCTCACGCGCTTCTCCGCTTCCCGCGATCACGAAAGTCGGCGCCGTGTTTGTGCTCGGCCGCGTGAACGAGAACGCATAGAACGACGGCTCGGACGGCGGGTCGATCTCGGGGCAGACATTGCTGCGCGCCACCGGATTGGTGTTGCCGTCATAGATGCCCCACTCCGCCAGCGTCTTGACGTAGTGCTCGTTGAATTTGCGGAAGCCGTCATCGGTGAAGGCCGCGGGCGAGCGCAGCTCGCAGGCGCAGAACGAGGTCAGCGGGCGCCCGGCCGCCTGGATGTATTTTGCGATCGCCGCAAAACCCTCGGCGAGCGGCAACCATTTCTCGAAGCGCACGCGCTCGATCTCGAAACCGGGCAGCGCCGCCGCTCCGCCCGAATATTGAAACACAGCCGGAATGAACCGGTAATTGCCGGCCGAGAAATCGCTGGTCATATCGGGTTTATCCTGCCCTATTCCAGTTGCATGCGGACGCCCTTGGCGCCGTTGAGGAGCCGCTTCAGGTGGAAGCCGGCGAGCGGATCGTCAGCGTGCAAGCCCACCAGCGCCGCGAAGGCCGGCATCGCCGCGGCATCTCCGGCCTCGAGCTTGGCGAAGGCTTCCGAATATTGCGTGATCGCCGGTCCGCAAAACACCTCTTCGCGCAGCGGCTCGTAGACGCGCAGCGGTTCGCTGCGCCCGCGCAGCACGATATCGCCGACCGGCCGGCCCTTGAAATTCGCAGCCGCCCTGGCCACGGTTTCGCTGACACAGATCCGCGTGCCGAGTTGCTTGTTGGCGGCCTCCAGCCGCGCCGCCGTGTTGATGGTGTCGCCATAGGCAGTGTAGTCGAAGAACCGCTTGCCGCCGAAATTGCCGACCAGCACCGGACCGGCATGCACGCCGATTCGCGTGGTGCCGAAATTGACGTCCCTGGACCTCCAGCGATCGCGGAACGCCACCGCCCAATCGTCGAGCTCATGCGCGCAGGCGACCGCGCGCGTCGCGTAATCCGGCTGGTCGCCGGGCGCGTTGAAGAGAATATGGATGCCGTCGCCGATGATCTTGCCGACCGTGCCCTCATGCGCGAACACGATCTCGGTCATCCCGCCCATATATTCGTTGAGCAATGCGCCGAGGATTTCGGGCGAGATGTTCTCCACCAGCGAGGTGAAACTGGTGACGTCGGTGAAGATGGCCGCGACCTCGCGGCGATGCACCTCCATGCCGTCGCTCTCGCCCTTGGAGACCAGGCGGCTCGCGATCTGCGGCGAGAAATAGCGCGACAGCGAGGCATGGGCGCGTTCGGCCTCGGCCTGGCGGCGGCGCGCCTCGCGCAGCATCTCGACATGACGGATGGTCTTGTCGATGGTGACTTCGAGGTCGCCGAAATCAATCGGCTTGGTCAGGAAATCGAACGCTCCGCGATTCATCGCGGTGCGGATGTTGCTCATGTCGCCATAGGCCGACACGATCACAGTCGACTTCTTGTCCTCGGCTTCCTGCAGCTTCGCCAGCAGCGACAGCCCGTCCATCCCGGGCATGTTGATGTCGGACACCACCATGTCGATATGCGGATTCTGTTCGAGCGTCTGCAACGCCTCGAGGCCGTCATGGGCGAACATCACCTTCACGGCGCCCTCGCGGATCTGCCTGCGGAACTTCTGCAGGACCAGCGCCTCGAGGTCGGGCTCGTCGTCGACGAACAGAATGGTCGCTGTCATGCGGCCTGTCCGAGCCGGCTGTCGATCTCCTGCCGCAGCACGGCAAAGTCGATCGGCTTGGTCAACAATCCTTCCGCGCCGCGCTCGATGGCCTTGCGCCGCGTCTCGGCATCGCCATAGGCGGTGATCATGATCACGGGCACGTCGGGGCGCTTGGCCCGCACCTCGGGCAACATCTCCAGCCCGCTCATGCCGGGCATGTTGATGTCGGACAGGATCAGGATCAGCGAGGGATCGCGGACGTCGACGGCGCGCGCGAGCGCTGCCGGAGCGGACGGCGCGAACTCCATGTGAAAGCGGCCCGAGCGCAAGTCGCGCCGGAACTGCTGACGGAACAGCGCCTCAACGTCCGGTTCATCATCAACGACGAGAATGTAAACGTTCAATGCGCGCCTCCGGTATTTGCTTGTCTATTTTTCTTGTCTATTTTGCTTATCTATTTTTCTTGGGCCGCCAGCTTGCGCGGCAGCGTAATAATGAATTCGGTAAAGGCGCCCGGCTCTGTCTCCACGTCGATCTTGCCGCCGTGTTGTTTCACCACGATGTCGTGACTCATCGACAGCCCCAGCCCGGTTCCCTCGCCGGCCGGCTTGGTGGTGAAGAACGGATTGAACATTTTCTCCTTCACGCCTTCGGGGATGCCGGTGCCGTTGTCCCGAATCCGGATTTCGACCCTGTTGCCGAGATTCTTCGTGCTCGCGCTCAGGGTCGGCTCGAAATCGCCGTTGGCCGCCTCCTTGCGCTTGTTGGCGGCATAGAAACCATTTGAAATCAGGTTGAGGAAAACGCGGGTGATCTCCTGGGGATAGAGATCGAGCTGGCCTGCGCCCGGATCGAGGTCGCGCTTGAGCGTGATGTTGAAGCCGCTCTTTTCCGCGCGCGCGCCGTGATAGGCGAGATTGAGGCTCTCTTCCACGATCGCGTTGATATCCGCCGGGCGGTGCTCGCCGGCCCCTTCGCGCGAATGCAGCAGCATGTTCTTGACGATCGAGTCGGCGCGCTTGCCGTGCTGCACGACCTTCTCGAGATTGCCTTTCAGCATGTGCGTGAGCTCGTCGATCTCCTCGCGCGTCTTGCCGTCCATCTCGGTGTCTTTCAGCACGTCGTTGAGCTCGTCGATCAACTCGCCCGACAGCGCCGAGAAATTGTTGACGAAGTTGAGCGGATTCTTGATCTCGTGCGCGATGCCGGCGGTGAGCTGGCCGAGGGAAGCGAGCTTCTCGGTCTGGATCAGGCGGTCCTGCGCGGTGCGCAGCTCGTCGAGAGATTCGCTCAGATCCTTGGTGCGCTCGCGCAATTCGCGGAGCAGGCGCGTGTTTTCGATGGCGATGACGGCCTGGTCCGCGAAGTTGGTTACCAAATCGATTTGCTTGTCGGTGAACGGGCTGGCTTCCCGCCGCCGGACCAGGATCGCGCCAATGGCTACTCCTTCACGGACCATGGGCACGGCCAGGGTCGCTCGATGGCCGTAGCGCAGAGCCCTCTCCTTCCCTTCCGGATATTCGTCGCTGTTAAGCAGGTCCGGGATATGGATCGTTCGCGCTTCGAGGATTGCGCGGCCGGTCACCCAATCGGGACTGAGCGGCGTTCGATGACCGATGGCAGTGGTTTCGAGCGGCCCAGACTGCGCTGAGGTCACGACGACGTCGCCATCTCGAAGATAGATCGTCGCTGCCTGCGCCTCACAAAGGCGGCCGGCGCTCGCAACGACTGCGTCCAGCACCGGCTCAATGGAAGTCGGCGAACTGCTGATAACGCGCAACACTTCCGCGGTCGCGGTCTGCTGCTGCAGCGTCTCGCTCAGCTCCGCCGTGCGCTGCTCAACCTTGTTCTCCAGGTCGGCATAGGATTCCTGCAGTCGCGCGCCCATGTCGTTGAACTGGTTGGCGAGGCCCTCCAGCTCGTCGCCGGTCTTGATCGCGATGCGCTGGGAAAAATCGCCGCCGCCGATGCGCGCGGCGCCGGCGCGCAGCGCCTGGATCGGACCGACCATGCGGCGGGCGAGAAGATTCCGGCGAGCACCGCGAAGATCGAGGCGGCGAGCAGCACGACGGCAAGCCGCTGCAGCGCGGCATAGAGCGAGGCGTAGGCCTCCTCGACCGGCAATTCCACGAACATGGTCCAGCGCAGCGGCATGATCGGCGCCGATGCCGTCAGGACCTCCTGGCCCTGGATGTTTTTCGCATCCTCGAGCGCCTCCGGAATCAAGCCGCCATTGGCCTGCGCCATGCGGACCTGCGGCAGCTTCGACATGTCGGTGTTGCGCAACACCAGGCTGATGTCGGGATGCGCGATCAGCCGTCCCTGCGAACCGACCACATAGGCATGGCCATGCTCGCCGACCTTGATCTGGGACACGACGTCCCAGATCAGCTTCAGGTTCACTTCGGCGATGCTGACGCCGGCGTCCTTGCGGGTGCCGGCCAGCGCCAGCGTCATGTAGGGTTCGGACTCGCGGCGGAAATAGACCGGGCCGTAATAGACCTTGTGGGCGACGGCCTCGGTGAATTTTGGATCCTTGGACAGATCGAGGCCGGAGTCGACCACGTCCATGGCGAGCCGCGACACCCGCAACCGCTCATGACCTGTCGAGTCGATCTGCGCGAGCTCGGTGATCGCCGGCACCTGCCGCAGCAGGCGCAGCGCGTCGAACCGCCGGTTTTCCAGCGAGGCCGCCGACCAGGGCAACTGGGTGGTCCAGCCGAGCTGGCTCTCAATTTCCTTGATGAACTGGCCGATCTTGGCGGCCGCCGCCTCGGCCTGTTCGTGCTGGATCCGGATCAGCGCGGCCTTGTGCTCGCGGTAGTAGAAAAAGACCTCGAAAATGCCGTTGGAAAGCAGCGCGACCGCGACGACCGCGACGAACAGCGCGACATATTTGGTAAAAAGCCGGCTTCGAATGCTCGTTCTTGGCGCCTTCTCCGCGGCCACAGCGCCCGCCGCGGGCGATCCCGCGAGCGTACGTCCTTGAGGCGTATCCGGGTGAAGGGAAATGGTCATCGCGCGCCCTTTTTAGCAAGAAGGCGCGGGCTTGTCTCTTGCCGCAATGCGGCGGGCCAGATCCGTCAACTACGAGAACGGCGGCGCCAATTTGCCGCCGCCGTGGAGAATTTTGCGCCTAATCTGGCCTTTAGCGCATGATCCGGAAAAGTGTGTAGCGGTTTTCCGAAAAGATCATGCGCAAAAGCAAGAATCTGGAGCGCGATGACAATTCATCGCGCTCTAGGCCGGCTTGGGCTGCTGCCGGCCGAGATCGTATTCGGCGATCTGTTTCGTCCTTTCGGATGAGGCGTTGGCCTGGTGATCGGTCGCCAGCGTCACATAGACTGCGGGCAGCACGAACAGCGTGAACAGCGTGCCGATCGACATGCCCGCCACCACGACGAGGCCGATCGAGAAGCGGCTCGCCGCGCCCGCGCCGGTCGCCGTCAGAAGCGGAATCAGGCCGGTCACCATCGCCGCCGTCGTCATCAGGATCGGACGCAGTCGGATGCGCGCCGCCATCTCGATCGCCGAGCGCTTGTCGAGGCCCTCATTGAGCTGCAGCTCGTTGGCGAACTCGACCATCAGGATGCCGTGCTTGGTGATGAGACCCACCAGCGTCAGCAATCCCACCTGGGTGTAGATGTTCATGGTGGCGACGCCGAAGAACAGCGGGATCAGCGCACCGACAATCGCCATCGGCACGGAGATCATGATCACCAGCGGATCGCGCAGGCTTTCGAACTGCGCCGCCAGCACCAGGAAGATGATGATGAGCGCGAAGCCGAAGGTGATCGCGAGCTGGTTGCCTTCCTGCACATATTGTCTGCTGTCGGCGAGATAATCGTGGCTGAAGCCGGCCGGCATCTTCTTCGCCTCACCTTCGAGGAAGTCGACCGCCTGCCCGACGGTCACGCCCGGCATCGGAACGGCCTGGAAGGTCGCGGAGTTGAGCTGGTTGTAATGCGTGAGCGAATTGGGATCAGTGCCGGTCTCGATCGACACCACCGTCGACAGCGGCACCTGCTGGCCGGTCGAGGTCGGCACATAATAGCTGCCGAGCGCTTCCGGCGACAGGCGAGTGCCGCGCGGCACCTGCGGAATCACCTGATAGGAGCGTCCTTCCAGGTTGAAGCGATTGACGTAGTTGCCGCCCAGAAGGGTTGCGAGCGTGTTGCCGATGTTGGCCATGGTGATGCCGAGATCGCTCGCCTTCGAGCGGTCGATCTTCACCCGCACCACCGGCTGATTGAAATCGAGGTCGCTGTCGGAGACGATGAACAGGCCGCTCTTGCGCGCGGCGTCCTTCAGCTTGGTCATCTGCTCATAGACGGCCTGGAAGCCCGAGGTGGAATTGATCACCATCTGCACTGGCAGGCCGCCCGGCCCGCCCGGCAGCGGCGGCAGGTTGAAGGCAAAGGCGTTGACGCCTTCGATCTTGGAGAGCTCCGCCTGCACCAGCGGCTTCAGCTTGATCGAGGAACGCTTCCGCGCATCCCAGGGCTTGAGCAGCATGCCTGCAATGCCGTTCTGCGGGCCGTTGATGCCGTTGAGCGCGAAACGCAAATCGGTCTCGGGGAATTTCTGGAACTCCTTGTCGAGCTTCTCGCCATAGAAATCGAGATAATCGATATTGGCGTATTTCGGCCCCTTGATCACCGCGAACACGATGCCCTGGTCTTCCTCGGGTGCGAGCTCCTTGGAAGTGTGCATATAGAGGAAGCCGACCAGACCGAGGATGGTCAGCGCGAACAGGCCGGTGACCGGGCGGTATTCGAGCGAGCGATCGAGCCTGCGGCCATACCAGCGCGTCATCGCACCGAACACGCGGTTGACCAGTTTTGCAAAGCGCCCTTCTTCGGTGTTCTTCAAAAACACCGAGCACATCATCGGCGACAGCGTCAGCGCAATGATACCCGAGACGATCACCGAGCCTGCGAGCGTAAAGGCAAACTCGCGGAACAGCGAACCGGTCAGGCCGCCGAGGAAGCCGATCGGCGCATACACCGCGGCAAGCGTGATCGTCATCGAGACGACGGGCCCGACGATTTCGCGGGCGCCCTTCAGTGAGGCCTGCACCGGCGGCATGCCCTCCTCGAGATGGCGGTGGATGTTCTCCACCACGACGATGGCGTCGTCGACCACAAGGCCGATCGCCAGCACCATCGCGAGCAGCGTCAGGAGATTGAAGGAGAATCCCGCGATCAGCATCAGCGTGCAGACGCCGATCAGCGACAGCGGAATGGTGACCACCGGTATCACCACCGAGCGCAATGAGGCCAGGAACAGGAAGATCACGACCACGACGATCAGCACGGCTTCGCCGAGCGTCTTCTCGACCTCGTCGATCGACGACTGGATGAATTTCGTGGAGTTGTAGGCCACCTTCATCTTCATCGACGGCGGCAGGTTGCGTTCCAGCTCCGGGAACAGCGCGCGCACGCCCCTGACGATGGTCAGCGGGTTGCCTTGCGGGGTTGCCTGCACGCCGATGAAGATCGCGTGCTCGCCGTTGAAGGCGACGCTGGCGTCCGTGCTCTGCGCCGCGAGCTCGACGGTCGCAATATCCTCCATGCGCACGAAGCCGCCGTCCTTGGCCTTGACGATCATGCGCTTGAACTGCTGGACGTTCTGCAGGTCGGTATTGGTCGAGACGTTGGAGACGATGAAGAAGCCTTTGGCCTGGCCTGCCGCCGCCTGGAAATTGTTGGCGGCGATCGCCGCCGACACGTCGCCCGGCGAGATGCCGCGTCCGGCCATCTTGACCGGATCAAGCCACAACCGCATCGCGAAGGTCTGGCCGCCGAGGATGTCGGCGGAGGCCACGCCATCGACGGTCGACAGCACCGGCTGCACCACGCGCGTGAGATAGTCAGATATCGCGCTGCCCGTCAGCTCCTCGCTGGAGAAGCCGATATACATCACGGCCGTGGTCTGGCCGGTGGTCTTGGTGACGATCGGGTCGTTGGATTCCTTCGGGATCAGATATTTGACCGAGTTCACCTTGGCGAGCACTTCGGTCAGCGCCTGGTTCGGGTCGAAGTTGAGCTTGATGTAGACCTGGATGGTCGATGTGCCGAGCACCGATGACGAGGTGATGTAGTCGACACCCTCGGCGGAAGCGACCGCCTGCTCGATCGGGGTGGTGATGAAGCCCTGGATCAGTTGCGCGGATGCGCCGGGATAGGAGGTCGTGACGTTGACGACGGTGTTCGACAGTTTTGGATATTGCCGGATCGGCAGCACCATTGCCGCACGCAGGCCAATCAGGAGGATCAGCAGGCTGACGACGATCGACAGCACCGGCCGCTTGATAAAAATATCAGTGAAGGCCATCGCGGCGCTCTCTTCGATTTCTAGGGGAGCATGATCTCTCAAGACCATGCTCCGATAAGGGTTTTAGTAACGCGGCGGCTTCGCCGGGATCGGCGGCAGCGGATCGGTCGAGATCGCGACCGCAGCGCCCGACTGCAGCTTGAGCTGGCCGACCGCAACCACGCGGTCACCCGGCTTCAGGCCCTTGAGGATCTCGGCGCGGCCGTCGACCCGATTGCCGGTCTGCACGAAGGTGCGGACCACGGTCAGCGACGTCTTGCCGTCGGCTTCCTTCTTCTCGGCGATCAGGAACACCGAGTTGCCATAGAGGGTGTAGTCGACCGCCGTCTCGGGAACGGTAACGACCGGCGGCTTGTCCGGCAGCACCACGGTGGTGGTCGCGAACATGCCGGGCTTCAAGATGTGCTCGGGATTGGCGATCGTCGCCTGCACGCGGATATTGCGGGTGTCGGCGGCGATCTGCGGCTCGATGGTCGTGATCTTGCCCTCGAAGGTCTGGCCGGGATAGGCGTCGACCGCGATGCGCACGACCTGTCCGACCTTCAGATTGCCGGAGTCCTTCTCGGTCACCGTGAAGTTGGCATAGAGCTCGGAGAGATCGGTCAGCGACACGATGGTGGTGCCGGCGTTCAGGAACTGGCCGACTTCAATCATGCGAACGCCAAGCTCGCCCTCGAACGGCGCCTGCACCAGCTTCTGCGAGATGACGGCCTGGGTCCTGGCAATGCCGGCCATCGCCTGGTCATAGGTTGCCTGGGCCTGATCAGCCGTCGCTTGCGGCCCGAACTGGCGTGCGGCGAGCTGCTTGGCGCGATCGAGCGAAAGCTGCGCCACCGTTGCCTGCGCCTTGAAGCTTGCGAGATCGGCCTGCTCGGGCGCGTCGAACAGCTGCAGCAGCGGTGCGCCGGACTTCACATGCGCGCCGGCCGTGAACAGGATCTCGGTGATGCGCCCCGAAACATCTGATGTGACGTTGACCTGATGCACGGCGGCAAGCCCGCCGACCGCGGTCAGGAGGTTCGGCACCACCTCGGACTTCGCCTCGGACACGCTGACAGTTGCCGGCGGCGGCTTATTGTTGGCGAAAAACTGCGCGATCATCTGGCCGCGGAAATAGTTGAACCAGACGAGGCCACCGACCAGCACGGCCAGCAGCGCGCCCACGATGAGGAACCACAGCACCTTCCGCGCCGGGCGCGGACGGCCCTTCTCGTCGAGCGGCTTTCCCGAAAGTTTGGGTTCGGTCGCAATATTCATGTCATGCACTTTCTGCAGCCGCCGGCAGCGCCGGGGCCTGCTGCAATTCGCGGGTCAGATGCGCAGCAATTGCGGCTTCGTTAAGTCCGATCCCCCGGAGGAGAAATTCGCAAAGCTGCCGGTCGAGGTCGGCGACGTGGCCGTAGCTAAGACAAGGCACCGCCGGCAGCCGCGTCAGCGCCGCCGTCAGCACAGTATGATGGGCGAACCAGAACAAATTGAGCGGCTCGCTCCCGATCCGCGCGGCGTCGCCTGAAGCGACCGCGGCTTCGAGCGAAGCGACGAACATCGAGCCGATCAGCGTTTCGACCTTGGCGTAAAGCAGCCGCGCGAATTCGCCATCCTCGAGATGGCTGGTCGTCATCAGCCGCAGCCGCTGCGTCTCTTCTTCCTGATCCGGCCCGTCGGACACATGCATGAAATGCCGGACCATGCCCTGCATCAGTTCCACGAGCGCCGCCGTGGAGGGCTGCTGCCCGAGCAGATGGGCGAGCTCCGGATCGGCCTCGCATTCCTCGGCCAGGATCTCCGCGTAGAGCGCGGCTTTGGACGGGAAATGCTTGAACAGCAACGCCTCGGAAATGGCAGCCGCCGCCGCCACGCTCTTGGTCGTGGTGCCGGCAAAGCCATTGCGAGCAAAACATCGCTTGGCGGCGCCAAGGATCAATTGCCGGCGGAGGTCACTCGTCATGCGCAGACTGGTCATCTTGTGAGTAAGCACTCACCCACGCAAAAAGTCAAGTTTTTGCTGCGACGCAACCGAACGAACGGTAACCAGTGGCCGATCAGCGTCGATCGCGTCCACGCGGATATCAGCGCGCACCGACGATCGCAAAGCCTCGCGCGCGAAGACCTCGCCGATCGGCATTCAGCGAGCGCAGCAGGCGGTCGCGGGTATCGCGCACATGAGCCGAGGCCTCGCGCGCGGCGTCCTCGGCTTGCTTGCTTCGGATGAAGCCCAGGATGCGCCGATGCTCGCTCCAGGCCTGCTCGCGTGAAGCCTCGGTCCACACCTCCAGCCATCGGGCCCGCGAAAGCCTGGTCATCACCCCCTCGATCGCTTTGGCGAGAAACGGATTGCCGCTGAGGCTCGCGATCTCGACATGAAAGTCCGTGCCGATCCTGTGCCATTCCTCGCGCGGCACGTCGGGCCGGCAGGCGTTGAGCATCTCTTCAATGGCATTCAGATCGGTCTCGGTCGCGCGCAGGCAGGCGAGGCGCACCGCCGTGACTTCAAGGGGTTCGCGGAATTCGGCAAGCGCTTCGATCTCGCTGAGGTCGATAGCGGCGACGGACCAATTGCGGCCATCCCGCTGGACCAGACCCTCGCCCTCCAGCCGCATCAGAGCCGCGCGGATCGGCGTGCGGGAGCTTTGGAACTGGCCTTCCAGCCAACGCTCCGTCAGACGCTCACCCGGGCCCAGGTCCAGGGAAAGGATCATTTGCCGAAGCTGATCGTGGATCTGCAGCGTTTGCGACACGTCGGCCCTCGGAATTTTTGAAGGATGGACAACAGTATTCCGTCTTGGTATCCCATTCTAGGCAGATTTTGGTATCCCAACCTGGGATACCAGAATTACAGGTTGGGAATGATTGCTGCCGTGAAGAACAAGAATGAGGGGGGAGCAGTCCCGGCCACGCGGGCGACTTCCGCAACGTACAATCTCATTGGCGTCGCGCTGGCGGCAATTGCCGCGATCGCGTTTTCGCTGCGCGCGATCTTCGTGAAGCTCGCCTACGAAGACATGAGCGATCCCGTCACGCTCCTCGCCTTGAGGATGATCTTCTCGCTGCCTTTTCTCGCGGTGGCCGCGGCAATTCATCGCCGCTCCTCGACGGTGACGGCGCCGATCACGCGGCGGGATGCGCTCGCTCTCGCCGCTCTCGGGTTCATCGGATATTACCTGTCGAGCTTTCTCGACATGATCGGGCTGCAATATGTAGCCGCCGGCATCGGCCGCCTGCTCCTGTTTCTCTATCCGACAATCGTGGTGATTATTTCCGCGCTCGTCCTGGGAAGGCGGATTTCGCGGCGCGAGGTCGCAGCGCTGGTCATCACCTATGCGGGCGTGGGCCTCATCCTGTCGGGACAGTACGACAAGCCGAATGCGAATTTCTGGCTCGGCGCGGCGCTGGTGATGTCCAGCGCCGTCACCTTCTCCATCTATCTCGTCGGCAGTGGCGAAGTGGTCGCCAAACTCGGATCGATCCGTTTCACCGCCTACGCCACAGCGGCGGCCAGCGTCTACTGCATCCTGCAGTTTTTCT
>CAVUCB010000081.1:0-13412 GCA_963739755.1 uncultured Alphaproteobacteria bacterium
CATCCGCATCTCGTCAAGGCGCTGCAGGAGCAGGCGACCAAACTCTGGCACATGTCGAACCTGTTCAAGAGCCCGGACGGCGAGATCCTCGCCGCGCGCCTGTGCGAGCAGAGCTTCGCCGACCTGGTGTTCTTCTGCAATTCCGGCGCGGAAGCGATGGAGGGCGTGATCAAGCTGGTGCGCCACTATCATTTCTCCAGAGGCCATGGCGAGCGCTATCGCATCATCACCTTCGAGGGCGCCTTCCACGGCCGCACCCTGGCGACGCTGGCCGCGACCGGCTCGGCCAAATATCTCGAAGGCTTTGGTCCGCCGATGGACGGCTTTGACCAGGTGCCGCATGGCGACATCGAGGCCGTGAAGAAGGCGATCGGTCCGCACACCGCCGGCATTTTGATCGAGCCGGTGCAGGGCGAGGGCGGCGTGCGCTCGGCGCCGCATTCCTTCTTCAAGGCGCTACGCGAGCTCTGCGACGAGCATGGCCTGCTGCTCGCCGTCGACGAGGTGCAGACCGGTATGGGCCGCACCGGCGACCTCTTCGCCTACAAGCGCATCGGCGTCACGCCGGATGTGATGTCGCTTGCGAAAGCGCTCGGCGGCGGTTTCCCGATCGGCGCGGTGCTGGCAAGCGCTGAAGCCGCCAAGGGCATGGCGCCCGGCTCGCACGGCTCGACCTTCGGCGGCAACCCGCTTGCGGTCGCCGCGGCGAACGCCGTGCTCGATGTCATGCTCAAGCCCGGCTTCTTCGAGCACGTGCAGAAGATGTCGCTCTTGTTGAAGCAGAAGCTCGCTTCCGTCGTCGACCGCTATCCGTCGGTGCTGTCGGAAGTGCGCGGCGAGGGACTTCTGATCGGCGTCAAGGCCGTGGTGCCCTCCGGCGATCTCGTCGCGGCGCTGCGCGAGCAAAAGCTGCTCACCGTCGGCGCCGGCGACAATGTCGTGCGCTTCCTCGCGCCGCTCATTGTCACCGAAGCCGAGATCGGTCAGTCGATCCAGAGCCTCGAGCACGCCTGCGCAGTGCTGTCGAAGACCCCATTGAAGGCGGCGGGGTGATGGGCAAGCCGCGTCACTTTCTCGATATCAGCGAGGTTCCGTTACCGGAGCTGCGCAACATGCTCGCGGCCAGCCGCGCCATGAAGGCGAAGCTGAAGGCGCATGAGACGGGCGGGAAGCCGCTCGAGGGCAAGACGCTCGCGATGATCTTCGAAAAGCCTTCGACGCGGACGCGCGTGTCGTTCGATGTCGGCATGCGCCAGCTCGGCGGCGAGTCGATCATGCTGACCGGCGCGGAGATGCAGCTCGGCCGCGGCGAGACCATCGCCGACACCGCGCGCGTGCTGTCGCGCTATGTCGATGCCATCATGATCCGCATCCTCAATCACGAGGCGCTGCTGGAGCTTGCCCAGTACGCTACGGTGCCCGTCATCAACGGCCTGACGCGCCGCTCGCATCCGTGCCAGGTGATGGCCGACGTGATGACGTTCGAGGAGCATCGCGGGTCGATCGAGGGCAAGACCGTGGCCTGGACCGGCGATGACAACAACGTGCTGGCGTCCTGGGCGCATGCGGCCGAGCGCTTCAAGTTCCAGCTCAATATCGCCACGCCGCCGGAACTCGCACCGAAAAAGGCGATGCGCGACTGGATCAAGGACACGCAGGCGCCGATCGTGCTCGGCAGCGATCCGGAAGCCGCCGTGCGCGGCGCCGATTGCGTCGTCACCGACACCTGGGTGTCGATGGGCGACAAGGAGGGCGAGCACCGCCACAATGTACTGCGGCCCTATCAGGTCAATTCCAAGCTGATGTCGCTGGCGAAACCCGACGCGCTGTTCATGCATTGCCTGCCGGCCCATCGCGGCGAGGAGGTCACCGATGAAGTGATCGACGGCGCGCAATCGGTGGTGTTCGACGAGGCCGAAAATCGCCTGCACGCACAAAAGGGCATTCTGGCCTGGTGCTTTGACGCGGTGGGGTAGCGACCACAATTTAAGTTGTCGTCCCGGACAAGCGCTTGTCCGCCGAAGCTCGAAGGTGGAAGCAGAGCGAGCGCAGATCCGGAACCCCCGTGTGAGCGCTTGCGCTCATCGCATACCGCGTGATGTTTCGGCAGAGCTGCGTGGCAGACGCTTTCTGCCGCAATTAAATCCTGTGGTTATGGGTCCTCGCCTTCGCGAGGACGACACACTGTTATGCACCCCTTTCGTTTCGCATCTCACGACCCCAGATAAAGCGCCATGACGTCTCAATCCCCCGACACCAAAATCACCTTCACCAGCCCCATCCGTGCGCCGTCGGCAGTTCCCGTCGACGACGCGGTGATCCCGTTCGAAGTCGACGCGCTCGACCTGCGCGGCCGCCTGACCCGGATGGGCCCGGCGCTCGATGAAATCCTGACCAAGCACGATTATCCGGCGCCGGTCGGCAAGCTGCTCGGCGAGGCCATCGTGCTCACCACGCTGCTGGGCTCGTCGCTCAAATTCGACGGCCGCTTCATCCTGCAGACCCAGAGCGACGGCCCGGTGTCGTTCCTGATCGTGGATTTCCAGGCGCCCGATCGCCTGCGCGCCTATGCGCGCTACGACGCGAAGCGGCTGAAGCCTGGCGCGGATTTAGGCAGCCTCCTGGGCAAGGGCCATCTCGCCATGACCATCGATCAGGGGGCGGACATGAGCCGCTACCAGGGCCTGGTCGCGCTCGATGGCGGAGGGCTGGAAGCGGCCGCGCATGAATATTTTCTGCGCTCCGAGCAGATCCCGACCCGCGTGCGCATCGCCGTCGGCGAGGAGTGGCGCGGCGGCGAGGGCGGCAAGCACCGCTGGCGCGCCGGTGGCCTGTTGATGCAGTTCCTGCCGAAGGCGCCGGAGCGCGCAAGGCAGGCCGATCTGCATCCGGGCGATGCGCCGGAGGGCACCGTGCCGCACACCGTCGCCGAGGATGACGCCTGGGTCGAAGGCCAGTCGCTGATCTCTACGGTGGAAGACGTCGAACTGATCGATCCCGATCTCTCCGGCGAGCGGCTGCTCTATCGGCTCTTCCACGAGCGCGGCGTGCGCGTATTCAAGCCGCTTGCCCTGCACGCGCAATGCTCCTGCTCGCGCGAGGCGGTGTCCTCGATGCTGAAGAGTTTCGATCCGAAAGACCGCGCCGAGATGGTGAAGGACGGCAAGGTCGTCGTCACCTGCGAGTTCTGCAGCTCGGTCTATGAATTCACGCCGCAGGAAGCTGGCGTGGAACAGGCGTAGATTGTAGGGTGGTTAGCGAAGCGTAACCCACCACCTTTCTTTCCGCGGCAACATGGTGGGTTACGCCTTCGGCTAACCCACCGCATCACTACGTTGGCTAATTCAGCACCCGCTTGCTGTCGGGGCTGTCGAGCGAGAACGCCGGCACCTCGATCTCGAACCTCTCTCCCGTCTCGCTCACCATCATGTAGCGGCCGGCCATGATGCCGGAGGCGGTCGTGAGCGGCACGCCTGAGGTGTATTCGAAGCGCTCGCCGGGCGCGAGCACGGGCTGCTCGCCGACCACGCCTTCGCCGCGCACCTCCTGCTGGTGGCCGGTCGCATCCGTGATGATCCAGTGCCGGGTGCGAAGCTGCACCGTCTCGGTGCTGGAATTGGTGATGACGATGGTGTAGGACCAGAAATATTCGCGCTTTTCCGCCGACGAGCGCTCCGGCATGAAGTTCGGCTCGACGGTGACTTCGATCTGGCGGGTGACAGCGCGGTACATGCGGCCATCATAGCCGAAAATCCCCGGGAACCAACCGGGCGGATGATCCGGGCGGCCGTTCTCGCCATCGCGGTTTCAACACAGTTCCGAATTAAATGCCGCGCGAACCGCTGCCCTCGCCGATATCGTTACTTTGCGTGCGAGCCGCGCGCCCGGTAGAATCCCCCCTCGCGCGCCGGCGCATGCCGGTCCTGACACGGTGCCTGATGACCGCTATTGCCGATCAAGTTGCAGGTCCTCCGCCGGCCGGAGCGGCGGAGGTCGCGCGCGACATCGCGAAGCCTGTCAAGGCAGGCGCGATCTCGCTGCCCGCGATCGGTGAGCGCGAGCTCAGGCTCGATCTCTTCCGCGGTCTCGCATTATGGCTGATCTACATCGACCATCTGCCGCCGAGCCTTTTGACCTGGTTTACGATCCGCAATTACGGCTTCTCCGACGCCACCGAGATCTTCATCTTCATCTCCGGCTACACCGCCGCGTTTGTGTATGGCCGCGCCATGCTGGAGCAGGGCTTTGTGGTCGCAACCGCCCGCATCCTGCGCCGCGCCTGGCAGATCTATGTCGCGCATGTGTTCCTGTTCACGATCTTCCTCGCCGAAATCTCCTACGTCGCCACCCATTTCGAGAACCCGCTCTACTCGGAAGAAATGGGCATCATGGATTTCCTCAAGCAGCCCGACGTCACCATCGTGCAGGCGCTGCTGTTGCGCTTCCGTCCCGTCAACATGGACGTGCTGCCACTCTACATCGTGTTGATGCTGGCGTTGCCCTTGATCCTCGCATTGATGCGCTGGAAGCCCGACGTGACGCTCGCGCTTTCCGCGCTGCTCTATGCCGTCACCTGGGAGTTCGATCTCTATCTCACGTCCTATCCGAACGGCTATTGGGCCTTCAACCCGCTCGCCTGGCAATTGCTGTTCGTGTTCGGCGCATGGTGCGCGCTCGGCGGCGCAAAACGCATGTCGCGCATCCTGCAGTCACGCATCACGCTCTGGGTCTGCGTCGTCTATCTCGTCGCGGCGTTCTACGTCACGCTGACCTGGTACGTGCCGCAGATGAACCATTGGCTGCCGAAGTGGGTCGAGCAGTGGATCTATCCGATCGACAAGACCGATCTCGATGTGCTGCGCTTTGCGCATTTCCTCGCGCTCGCGGCGCTCACCGTGCGCTTCCTGCCGAAGGACTGGCCCGGGTTGAAATCGCGCTGGCTGAAACCGCTGATCCTGTGCGGCTCGCACTCGCTCGAGATCTTCTGCCTCGGCGTATTCCTCGCCTTCGCCGGACACTTCATTCTCGCCGAAGGCGGTGGCGGTGCCGCACTGCACGCATTGGTAACCGTCTGCGGCATCCTACTTATGTGGGGCGTTGCGTGGCTGATTTCGTGGTACAAGCACGAGGCCGACAAAAGCGCTTCCCGCAAGGGCGCTCGCGGCAACGCCGATCTGGCGGGAGGAGGTTGATGCGGTGCTTCCTTGGCCTGGCTCTGCTGACGGCTGTTTTGGCCGCTAGCGCCGTGCGCGCGGAAGATGCCCCTGCAAGTTGTGACGTGCCGGCCTCCCTGCTCGAAAGCGAGAGTTCGCTGCCGAAAGTGGAGGCCGCGGTGAAGGCTGCCCAGCCGCTGAACATCCTGGTGATCGGCAGCCGTTCCTCGAGTATCGGCACTGACGCCGGCAACGCCTATCCGGCGCGCCTGCAGGCCGCGCTGAAGGACAAGTTGTCGCAGCTTGCGGTCAACGTATCCGTAGAAATACAGGCCAGCAGAACCGCCGGGGAAGTGGCCTCCAACCTTGTTAAGTTGATGGAAGGAAAAACGCCTATTTTGGTTATCTGGCAGACCGGCACCGTCGATGCTATGCGATCCATCGATCCCGATGATTTTCGCACCGCAGTCGGCGACGGCGTGGCTGCGTTGCAAAATGCGGGAGCCGATGTGGTGTTGATGAATCCCCAGTATAGTCCGCGCACCGAGACGATGATTTCGGTGCCGCCCTATCTGGATAACATGCGCGCGGTGGCGCAGCAGCGCGACATTCCGTTGTTCGATCGCTTCGCCATCATGCACCAGTGGAACGACCAGGGAGACTTCGACCTCTTCAGCGCGCATCACGGGCCCGAGCTCGCAAAGCGCGTTCATGACTGCCTCGGCCGCGCGCTGTCGATCTTTGTGATCGGCGCGGCGCATCTCGGACCGACGCAGCAGAACTAGGGCTTTTGGTTAATGATGTTTTCGAGTTCTCACGTGCCTTCGCACGCATTTGCATTGTCTGCGCTGCTGTTCCTGATGCCGGGGGCAGCGGGGGCGCAGGTCACGACCCATGCCGCGCTGAACCAGGCTGCGCCGGCGCAGAGCTCCCCTGCGGCGCAGATGCCGGGAACGGCCGCGGCCACGCGCGAACCTTCGCCCGAACAGATCAACCCGCCGAAGACGCTGACGGCGACGGCGATCGACAAGGTGAAGCAGGTCGCGAAATCCGCGAGCGATATTTTCTCGCGCGTGCCGTGTTCGCCCCCGAAGGGCGGCGTACAGCCGCTGGGCTCACTCCCGCATGTCGCCAACAGATTGATCGCCGGCCAGCCGGTCGTGATCGTTGCCTTCGGCTCGTCCTCGACTCAGGGCTACGGATCGAGCGGGCCGGACTTCACCTATCCGAACCGCCTCGCGGCGCAATTGAAGCGGCAATATCCGACCGCCGACATCACCGTCGTCAATGCCGGCGTTGGCGGCGAGGACGCGCCGGAAATGATGAAGCGGCTGCAGACCGCTGTCATCGACAGGAAGCCCGATCTCGTCATCTGGCAGGTCGGCACCAACGCGGTGCTGCGCGATCTCGATCCCGCCGAGACCGCGAAGATCGTCGAGGACGGCGTCGCGCGCATCCAGGCCGCGGGCTCCGACATTGTGCTGGTCGATCCCCAATATTCGCCGCGGGTCTACGAGCGCGCCGAAAGCGCGAGCCGCATGGTAAGGCTGCTTGGCCGCGTCGCGGCCTTGCGCCATGTCGGCGTCTTCCCGCGCTTCGAGGTGATGCGCGACTGGCACGAGAAGCAGGCGCTGCCGGTCGACAGTTTTGTGATAGCCGACGGGTTGCACATGAACGACTGGGGCTACGCCTGCTTCGCCCAGCTCCTCGGCGACGACATCATCAGGTCGGTCGGCCAGATCAGGCTCGGCATCAACGTGCCCGGCGAAGTGCGGGCGTACCGGCCGATGTGACGCTGCTTTAGCAGCGTCATCCCGGGGCGCTCGCGGAGCGAGCGAACCCGGGATCTCGATCCACAAACCCCGCTATCGTCCCGGCCACGCGAACCTCGGCAACGCGCAAGACCATTGCGCAGGGAAGGCCGGAATGTTTCGGCGAACCTGTGGTGACTAACTCGTGTGTTTTCTACTTTTACACACGAGGCTGCGGGTGCGCAAAACACCCGGCTTTCCCTGCGCCCTCTGTCTTTCGAGGGACATGCAAGATGCACAACTCGGGCGCGTCGGTGCCGCGGGAAGGTGGAGTCGTATTCTCCGCTGTCATGCCCCGCTTCAAGCGGGGCATCCAGTATTCCAAAGGCGTTGAGTACTGCCGTCTCTGGAATACTGGATCGCCCGGTCGAGCCGGGCGATGACACCGTCATTGTTCGAAGCGCGAATGAAACGCCCTCACGCCTTCTCTAGCGCCGCCGTCAGATCCTCGATCAGGTCATCCGCATGCTCGAGCCCCGCCGAGAACCGGATGAACCCGTCGCTGATGCCGAGTTCGGCGCGGGCTTCCGGCTTCAGTCGCTGATGGGTCGTCGTGGCGGGATGGGTGACGAGGCTCTTGGCGTCGCCGAGATTGTTGGAAATCCTGGCGAGCTTCAGCGCGTTGAGGCAGCGGAACGCGCCGGCCTTGCCGCCCTTTACTTCAAATCCGACCAGCGTCGAACCGGCACGCATTTGCTTCTTCACCAGCGCGGCCTGCGGATGGTCGCTGCGGCCGGGATAGATCAGCCGCGACACTTTTGGATGCGTCGCCAGCGCATCGGCGATCTTCGCCGCGGTGTCGGTCTGCGCGCGCACGCGCAACGCCAGCGTCTCCAGGCCCTTGAGCAGCACCCAGGCGTTGAACGGCGACAGCGAGGGGCCGGTCTGGCGCATGAAATTATGGATGTGCTCGGCGATGAACGCCTCCGAGGAGAGAATGACGCCGCCGAGGCAACGGCCCTGGCCGTCGATATGTTTGGTGGCGGAATAGACCACGACATCGGCGCCAAGCTGCAGCGGGCTCTGCCACAAGGGCGTGGCGAACACATTGTCGACGATCAGCCGCGCGCCGGCCTGGTGCGCGATCTCGGCGATGGCGGGAATGTCGAGCACGTCGAGCGTCGGGTTGGTCGGGCTCTCCAGGAAACAGCTCTTGGTGTTCGGCCGCATGGCCTTCTTCCAGGCGTCGAGGTCGAGGCCATTCACCAGCGTCGCCTCGATGCCGTAGCGCGGCAGCAAATCCTCGACCACGTAACGGCACGAGCCGAACAGCTGCTTGGAGGCCACCACATGGTCGCCGGCCTTCAGCGGCGCCAGCACCGCGGTCGTCACGGCGGCCATGCCGGTTGCGGTCGAGCGGCAGGCTTCCGCCCCTTCCAGCTCGATCATGCGGCGCTCGAACATCGCAATCGTCGGGTTGGAATAGCGCGAATAGATGTAGCCGGGGTCTTCGCCCTTGAAGCGCGCCTCGCACAGCTCGGCGGTGTCGTAGACATAGCCTTGGGTGAGGAACAGGCTCTCGGAGGTTTCGCCGAATTCGGAACGAAGGGTGCCCGAATGAACGAGACGTGTTTCAGGACGGTAGTGCGCCGTTACGGCGGTAGACTTGGACAAGGCAGGCTTGGACATGTGACCTCCATCGTGACCGCCGAAAGCGGGCACAAAAAAACCGGCCTGGGAGTACTCCTCAAGGCCGGGATCACACGTGTCCCCGGCCTGTTTAGCGATTTATTTAACGTGGCTGCAAGCCGGCCGGCTCAAATCACCACGGGATAAGTCATGTTCTTATTCGCCGCCGGCCTTTTCGTCAAGGCGGTCATCGGATAAGGCCGTAAAAGGCCAATTTCAGGGGTTTTAAGAGGACGTACGGGATTTTCGCGTGTCATTTTCGTTGCCTAAGGACGCCAACGGCATTCTGCCCGACCGCATGATCGCGGCGATGGCGGATAATGGCCTGATCCTGCCGGAATATCCCTTCGTCGAAAGCCAGATCCAGCCGGCGAGCCTGGACCTGCGGCTCGGCGACACCGCCTATCGGGTGCGCGCGAGTTTTTTGCCGGGGCCGGGCGCCACGGTTGCCGAGCGCATCGACGAACTGAAGCTGCATGAAATCGATCTGTCAGACGGCGCGGTGCTGGAAACCAACTGCGTCTACATCGTGCCGCTGATCGAAAGCCTCGCGCTGCCGAAGCAGATCATCGCCGCGGCGAACCCGAAAAGCTCGACCGGCCGGCTCGACGTCTTCACCCGCGTCATCGCCGACGGCACACGCCGCTTCGACATGATCGGGGCCGGCTATCATGGCCCGCTCTACGCCGAGATCAGCCCGAAGACGTTTCCGGTGCTGTTGCGCGAGGGCTCGCGGCTGTCGCAGGTGCGTTTCCGCACCGGCGAAGCGATCCTCAATGCCGACGAACTCGATGCGCTGCATGACAAGGAACGGCTGGTCGACATCAGGGATGCCGATCTCGTCGGCGGCGTCGCGCTCTCGGTCGATCTCTCCGGGCAAAATTCCAACGGCTTTGTCGGCTATCGCGCCAAGCGCCATACCGGCGTGGTCGATGTCGATCGACGCGGCGGCTACCCGATCGATGATTTCTGGGAGCCGATCCACGCCCGCGACGACGGCAGCCTGATCCTCGATCCCGGCGAGTTCTACATCCTGGCGTCGAAAGAGGCCGTGCAGGTGCCGCCGGATTACGCCGCGGAGATGGTGCCGTTCGATCCCTTGGTCGGCGAATTCCGCGTGCACTATGCCGGCTTCTTCGATCCCGGTTTCGGCTATGCCGGCGCGGGCGGCGAGGGCGCGCGCGCCGTGCTGGAAGTGCGCTCGCGCGAGGTGCCCTTCATCCTCGAGCACGGCCAGATCGTCGGCCGGCTCGTCTACGAGAAGATGCTGTCGCGGCCGAGCGCGATGTATGGCCAGCGCATCGGGTCGAACTACCAGGCGCAGGGCCTGAAACTGTCGAAGCATTTCAGGGTGTAAGCGACTATGCGGCGGGTGCACCTCGCTCTCGTTTGGCTGATCGTACTCGCGCTGATCTCGGCCGTGTCAGCGCAGGTGCTTGCGGTCACGCCGGAGCAGATGGCGGACTATCGCGCCAGGCTCGCAGAATATAACGCCGCGCGCGCGGCCTATCAGGTGCAGGCCACTCCCTATTGGGCCGCGGTGAAGGCCAAGCGCGCCGCGCGGTTTGCCAAGCGGCGCGCGCATCAGGAGATCGTGCTGGAAGACTACGTGCTGACCCAGCCGCCCGCATATACCGGGCCGAAGAAGCCGATCGATCCGTCATCGACGACGCACGAGGTGCCCGTGGTCGCCGATTTCCTGCAGCATGCCGCGGAGCAATTCGATTTCGTGCCGGAGAAACCGGCAAGCGAGATCGAGTTCAAAAAGGCCTATGCGCGCGCGGCGTCGGCGGCGGGGCTGACGAAGGACCAGGCCGTGCGGGTCTACGCGTTTGAGGCCACCGGCAACGGCAAATACGACCTCGAGGCCGGACAGGAGTTCGACCCCAACGCGAACGCGATCACGACCGCGCTTGGCTACAACCAGTTGCTCGTAACCAACAGCGTCGAACTGCTGGCAGAAGAAGGCAAGCAGTTCCTGGACACGCTGAAAGCCCGCGCGGCTGAAGCGTCCGGCGCGAACAAGGCCGCACTGGAGAAGAAGATCGCGATCCTGCAGAAGATGGTCGCGTTCTCGAAGTCGGTGCGCGACGACTGGAATTTGCATGAACAACTCGCCGCTACGCCAAAAGGCCTCGGCATTCATGCGCTCAACCTCGACATCGATATCGGACCGCTGCTGCAAACGCAGAAGCTGATGACCTCGGTCAAATTCGCCAAGGTGAGGGGATATTCGGCGCCGCTGACGGCGGCCGAGCTGGAGATGATGAACCTGACCGGCGATGGCAACGGCTTTGACATGGTCACGCTGCCGCAGGACTTGCGCACCAAGGTGCCGACCTCGAATTTCTTCACCCAGTCCGGCTATGAGCATAATCCCGTGGCGCGGAAGAATAATACGGTTGCCGCGCTGCTGTCGGCGACCGATGCTGTGATGGATCGCGAGGCCCAATTGCCGGGCGCGAAGGATCTGGCCGCGGCGTTCTAGGAGTTTCATATGGATGAGAGCACGCAAGCCGCGCTTTGGGCGAAATGGCGCAGCGTCGCCGAGCTCTATCACGCCTTCTTCACCGGGCTGGCGCTCACGGTGGTGACGCGCCGCAACAGGCACGACGCCGCCGAGTTCATGTTCCGGGTGTTTCGCCGCCAGCAACAGGAGCGTTTCCTGCCTGGATTGAAGAAGCTCGGCATCGATCACCTGCCGCCTGCGGTCGCGGCCGCGCAGTATCATTATCTCTCGAACTGGATCGGCGGCGTGCATGTCGAATACATGTACGAGAACGACCGCAAGGCCTGGATCCGCTATCCGCCGCCGCGCTGGGCCTGGAAGGGCACTGCGATCTGCGGCATTCCCGGCGAAGTCTCGCGCGCGATGCTGCGCGGCTGGCATGCCAACAATGGCGTGGCGCTGGGCGATCTCAAACTCGGCTTTGTCTGCACCAAGCAGAGCGTCGACGGCCAGGACGGGCTCGAGGGCTACTATCACGAATATGATCATCCGCTCGAGCTCGACGCGCGGCTCGTCTTCGCGCGTCATCTTGAAGCCCCACCGTTCGATCCGGCGAAGGCGCCGGCACTGCCGGTCGACAGCTGGCCAAAGCCACGGCTGGAAAAGGCCTATCGCAATTACGCGATCGAATATGTGAAGACCGCCGCGCCCGTGATGGTGCAGCTGTTCGGTCCGGAAGAAGGCGGGCATCTCCTGCATCTCACGGGCAAGCTGATCGGCATGCAGTATTTCGATGAGGTCGCCCAGGCGCTCGCGCAGAGCAGGGGCGGCGCGAAGGAATTCGCGGATTTCCTGCGCGCGCTGTTCGAGGCGCAGGACGAGACATCGGAGATTTCCGCTTCCGAAGGCGTGTTCGAAATCCGGCAGCCAAACTGGAAGCTGATGGCCGATGTCGCCGATTATCACCCGGCCTGCGCGAAGGTGCTGGAAGGCCTGTTCGAGGGCCTGGCCTTCGGCTGCGGCCGCCATATCCCGGTACGCCTGCGGCCCTCGCGAGACGGCCGGCCGCCGTTCGTATGGGTGATCGGGTAAGGGCCTGCGCTTGCCTGCGTTCCCGGTAGCCCCCCAATGCGTCCCACGCGCGTGGAATTGCGGCGGGGCGTGCTAGGGAACCGGGTAGCGCGCCGACGAGCGCGCTCAGGGAGAGAGAATGTCCGATATCGGCGTTGCCGAGATCCCAGTCGACGAGGACGAACGCCCGTTGCCGCCACCGGCGCCGCCAGTGCGGAATGCGCTGGTCGACGGCCCAATTCTGCGGACCCTGCTGCAGCTCGCGTGGCCCAACGCGATCGCGTTTTCCGCCGGCACCTGCACGGTCATCGCGGAGACCTCCTATATCGGCCGGCTTGGTGTCGAGTTGCTCGCCGCCATGGCGCTGGTGTTTCCCTTCGTGATCCTGACCATGACCATGTCGGGCGGCGCGATGGGCGGCGGCGTGGCCTCGTCGATTGCGCGGGCGCTCGGCGCCGGCGATGCCGACCGCGCCTCGACGCTCGCCACGCATGCGATGCTGAACGCGATCGGCTTCGGCCTCGCCTTCATGCTGGTGATGCTGATCTTCGGACCGCATCTCTTGGAGGTGATGGGCGGCCGCGGCAATGTGCTGGCGCAGGCCATCGCCTATGTGCAGATTTTCTTTGGCGGCGCGGTGCTGCCCTGGCTGATGAACTCGATGGCCGGCATCCTGCGCGGCACCGGCAACATGAAACTGCCGTCCGCCATGATCCTCAATTCCGCGATCTGCCAGATCATCCTGGGCGGCACGCTCGGCTTGGGGCTTGGCCCGATCCCGCAATTCGGCATGCGCGGTGTCGCGGCGGGCTCGCTGACCGCCTACACGATCAGCATTTCGGTGATGGGCTGGTACATGTTCTCGGGCCGCGCGCGGGTCACGCCGAAAGTCAGAGGCCTGCGCCTTCAGTCCGCGATGTTCTTCGACATCTTGAAAGTCGGCGCGGTGTCCTGCTTCTCGCCGCTGCAATCGGTGCTGACGATCTCGATCTTCACCCACATGCTGGCGGCCTTCGGAACCGCCGTGCTGGCCGGCTACGGCATCGGCGCGCGGCTCGAATTCCTGCTGACGTCGCTGTCGTTTTCGTTCGGCATCGCCTCGGTGCCGATGATCGGCATGACCATTGGCGGCGGAAATGTCGCTCGCGCGCGCCGGATCGCCTGGACCGCGGGATTGATGGCATTCATCGCGGTCGGCGCGATCGCCTGCATCATCGCGGTCTTTCCCGATCTCTGGGTCAATATCTTCACCCAGAACGAGAGCGTGCAGGTCGCGAGCCGGCAGTATCTGTCGACGGC
>CAVUCB010000082.1:0-14067 GCA_963739755.1 uncultured Alphaproteobacteria bacterium
TTATTTTGCGGCTTGGTTCCGTTTTTCGCGAAGCGCGCCGCTTTGACGCGGGCAGGCTGCCTGTGTTTTCACGGGGCATGTTTTCACGGCAAAAGCGGCGATCGGGAGTTAATGGGCCCTTAAGGCCGCTCCAGATAGCCTCTTTTGTGCGCCCGTTCCTGATTTTCGAAGATGGCCATGACGGTGGTCATACGACGAAAGCCGAATGCCTCATAAAACGGCTCCTTGCCCGGCACCGCGTACAGGATGATTTTCCGGCGCGAGACCGAAAGTTGCATATAGCCGGAGGAAACTAAGCGGCGGGCTTGACGGGCGGGCGCGAGACCACCCGCTCGCGCAGCCACGAACCGATGGCGCAGCCGACCAGATAGCAGGCAAACAGGACCAGACCGAGATCGAGCCAATAGCCGAGACGGCCGGGCACGACGCGGCTGACGGCGAGCGCGACCAGTGCTGCGGCCGCAAGAGAGAGCCAGCGCGCCATCACCTTGGATACGCTGGGACCGCGATGCACCACCGCGATCCAGCCCATCGCCAGCCCGAGCAGGAACGAGGCGGTGAGCCAGCCCCAATGAAACATCACGAGATACGCCATGCTCACCTCACCAGGAATTCGATGCGGCGGTTCTGCGCCTTGCCTTCGTCGGTATCGTTGCCGGCGACCGGCTGGGTAGAAGCCATAACCGACCGCGGTGAAACGGCTCGCGGGCAGCCCGGCTTTCACGAGATAGTCGACGACAGCCTGCGCGCGCTGCTCCGACAGCGCCTGGTTGAAGGCGTCTTCACCGTCGCCGTCGGTGTGGCCGGCGACCTCGATGGCGGCGGTCGGACAGCGCAGCGCGATCTCGATCAGGCGATCGAGCAGCGCGGTCGAATCCGGATCGAGCGTGCCGCGCCCCTGTTCGAAACGGATTTTTCCCTTGGCGAGCAGATCGGAGAAGAGCTGCTGGCACACGGTCGGATCGACCGGGGCGGCGGCCGGCTTGACCGAGATTTCCGGCTTGAGCTGGAAGCCTTGCGGAAAGTCCTTGCCGAGGCCAGCGCGGATTTGCGCGGCCGCGCCGTCATACAGCGCGTCGCCCGAGAGCTTCACCTCGCGGTCCGACACCGCGAGCGTACCGGTCGACAGCCGCGACAGCGCCCCGAGCGCGGCGGTCACCGCGGCCGGGAAGCCCGCGGGCGCGCCGACGCTTGCCTTGAGATTGTCGACCACCTTCTCGCCGAAGAATTTCCGCTCGGCGGCCTGCGCGATCGCGGCGTGCACATTGTTGCCGGGGACATTGCCGGACAGCGTCAAGGTCGCGGCGACCGGATCCTTGTAGGCCTGGAAGATATAGGGCGGCGCCTTGATGTCGTTGGCGGTGATCTTGAAGCCTTCCGGGAGATCCTTAAGCGCGGTCGCGATCGCCTCACGGCCGCCAAGGTCGCGCGCCATGCCGGACAGGGACACGGCTGTATCGGAAATCGTGACCTTGCCGTCCTTCAGTTTTGCGACCTGGTCGAGCAGCAACTGCGCGGCCGCATCGAAGCGGGGCGGCGCGCCACGCGCCAGGGCCATCTGGTCCACCACCTCGACGCCGTTGATGGCGGCGCGCGCGGCCTCCATCAGCCTGCCCTTGCTCGCGGGCAGCGGCGCGCTGCCGCCAAGCGTCACGCGGGCAACATCCCGCTCCGCCGACCACACGAAGGGTTTCGGCTTCCGGCACCAGCCGGGTTTCGTCATTGACCAGCCGCACGCCGGGCACGGCTTCGACCGCGGCCAGCGCGCTTTTGCGGCCCGCTTCCGAAAACGCGTCAGCGCCGAGCGTGACGTCGCGGCCAGCGACCATGATCCGGGTCTTGTCCAGCACGCTGTCCTTGAGGGCGGCTCCGCTGCGCCCGGCGAGGTCAATTTCCAGGGGCGCGGTGCCGGTCCAGGCCGCAATCGCCCAAAAGGCGACCAAAGGGATCACGCCCGGCCACCATTTGCTACTCCACCTGAAAAGACCGTGCATTCGATGTTCCGCGACGCGGCACCAACAACTCTATGATTTCAGTGCCGCTTTTGCCTTCGACCTGTCACCTGCGCGCTGGTGGCACAGGCCTGCGGAAGAGCAAATCTTAAGACACCGGAAATACAGAGAAAACAAACCCTTGCGGGGCTGTCAAACCGGAAATTACAGAACGCGAGCGCGTGCGAAACATCAGCGAATAACCGTTTGTTCAGCCCTTCCTCGTTAACTACCTGGATAACATCCCGATCGGCCCAACCATCGCGTGCAATGAAGCAGTTTCGCAACACCGTCATCCGGGCCGGATTGGAAGCGCTGTATTTTTCCGGCGCGCATTACCTGCTGCGTCCGATCCTCTCGGGCGTCGGCGCGGTGTTCAT
The DNA here is from genome assembly GCA_963739755.1 of uncultured Alphaproteobacteria bacterium. Lineage (GTDB taxonomy): Bacteria > Pseudomonadota > Alphaproteobacteria > Rhizobiales > Xanthobacteraceae > Bradyrhizobium. The sequence continues at coordinate 2,372 of CAVUCB010000082.1, forward strand.
GCTGCACCATGTGCGGCCGGCCAGAGGCGGCGATTTCCAGCCGAACCACCATCTCGAGGTGACGCCCGAGTTCCTGCGCGCAATGCTGGCGCATCTGAAGTCGCGCGAGATCGACATCGTCACCATGGACGAGGTGCATCAGCGGCTGTTGAACCGCAATTTCGCCCGCCGCTTCGCCTGCTTCACCTTCGACGACGGCTATCGCGACAACCGCGACCACGCGCTGCCGGTGATGCACGAATTTGCCGCGCCCTTCACCTGCTATGTCGCGAGCGACTTCGCCGAAGGCGTCGGCCGGCTGTGGTGGACCGCGCTCGAGATGGCGATCGCCAAGGCCGCCGCGATCGAGGTGACGATCGGCGGTACGCCGGTTCGCATGGATACCGCGACCGCCTCAGCCAAGCAGGCGGCGTTCGACCGGCTGCACGACTGGCTGCGCAGCCTGAGCGAGCACGATCTGCACCGCGAGGTCTCAGCCCTCTGCGCGCGCCATGGCGTGGACGAGGCGGCCATTTGCCGCGACCTCTGCATGTCCTGGGACGAGCTGAAATCCTTTGCCGATGATCCACTGGTTTCGATCGGCGCGCATTCCATCACCCATTGCAACCTCGCCCATCAGAGCGAGGAGACGGCGCGCGAGGAGATGACGGTCGGCCGCGCGCGCATCGAGGAGAAGCTGCAACGCCCCGTGCTCCACCTCGCCTATCCCTACGGCGACAGGTTCGCGGCCGGCGCGCGCGAATTCGCGCTGGCGCAGACCGCCGGCTACAAGACCGCGGTGACGACCCGGCCCGGCATGATGTTTCCGGAAAGCGCGGGCCACCTCACCGCGCTGCCGCGGGTCTCGCTCAACGGCAATTACCAGGACGAGCGCATCCTGCCGGTGCTGACCTCGGGCGCCGCCACTGCAATGTGGAACGGCTTTCGACGCGTCGACGCGGCCTAAGGCCGCGCCGACGCAGTCGCGCTCCGCCGAATACACATTTGAAAAGCTAGTCGGTGAACGACGCCGTCGTCTCCTCAAGCAGCTTCGAGGGTCCGCGCGACGAGCTCGACAGCACCAGGGAGGCGGCGAGGATATGGAGAACCACGATCGCGAGCGCGATCATGCCAAGCCGCGTCATCTCGCCCGGTCGGGGCAATGGCACAGAACGTTGACGCGCCGGCGCTCTTTCACTGATCGACATTTTCACGGTGCTCCAGGTTTGATTGGGATAAGGCGGTGCGCCGGTCGCCGTGGAAAATCAGATGACTGTATTGCCGCAGCACGCGGCGCGACTGGATGCGCCGCGAGTGGTGGAGCGCGGCGAGGATCGATGCGAAAAGTCCGGTTCCCCATGTGGGGGGCGTGGCAGGTCTTGCACTTGCTGCGGGAAATGACGCGTGCTTCAAGGCTGAAACTCCGCTAAGCGTTAATTTGGCAATATTGTGCCTTAATCAGCGCTATATCGGCCGCCTCGCCGCCGGGCGCTTGGCGGCCGTCTTTATAATTTCTTGTCTTTTCCTTGATTTTTCTGCCGGGCATCTGCCGCGTCGGCGCGGCCTGACCTGCGCCGACGCGGCCGCCGGTCCGCCGATTACGCGACCAATAGCCCGCCCGACACCAAGAGGATGCCGAGGATGATGCGCCGGAAGGTCTGCTCGTTGCAGTTCCGGAAGGCCAGGATGCCGAGTGTCGAGCCCGCCAGCAGCGCCGGGATGTTGAGCGCGAGATCGATGAACACCTTCGACGACAGATCGTGCTGGATCAACAACAGCGCCAGCGCAAAGATCTGCATCGCGGCGATGAAAGGCTGCACCAGGCCGCGCTGCTGGTCCTTCGGCACGCCACGCATGTCGCACCAGATGGTCGGGATCGCGCCCGGCATCGCGGTCAGCCCGCCGATCAGGCCGCCGCCGAAGCCGACCAGCGCATTGCGGCTCTGGTTCATCTGCTGCAGGTAGGTCAGACTCGGCCGGAACAGCATGTAGGCGGCGTAGAACGCGACCAGCAGCCCGAAGCCTTCCCGAAAGGTTCTGGTGTCGGCAATCTGCAGCAACCAAACGGCGATGGGAACGCCGAGCAATCCGCCGAATACGAGGATCAGGCTCTGCTTCCACTGGATGTTCTTGCGCGGCGCCCAGAGATTGGTGGCCTGCACGCCGACGCTGCACGCCATCATCAGCGGCACCGCCTCCATCGGCTCCAGCACATGCAGCAGGATGGCGCCGGCGACCGCCGAGAAGGCGAAGCCCGCCAGCCCCGAAACGAAGGCGCCAAAGAAGACGGCGACGCTGAGCAAAAGAAATGAAGTGACGTCGGCCATCGACTGGACCCCCGTTTGATTGCAATCAATAGGATGGATGAAAAAGCGCTAGTCGATGGACGATGCCCGTGCGTCCTCGAGCGGCGCGAGTTGCCCGCGCGTCGAGGCCGGCTGCAGCAAGCTGCCGGCGACCACGTGGAGAACCACAATCACGACCGCGATCGCGGCGAGCAGCACCATCTCGCTCGGCATCGGCCATCGCAGCGGCCGCTTGCTCTCCGGCGATCTTTCACTGATCGACATGGTCACGGTCCTCCAGGTTCGGTTGCGTCAAGGCGGTGCGCTGGTCGCCGTGGGAAATCAGATGACGATATTGCTGAAGGACGCGGCGTGACTGGATCCGCCGCGAGTGATGGAGGGCGTCGAGGACGAATGCGAAAATACCACTGCGCCGGGAAGGCCGAATTGAAATTGCCGGCTGCGCGGTTTCGATTCCGCCGGCCGGATAGGATGCATGCGTCATCCATAAAACTCCATTATTGAAATTCCACCCGCGCGGACCATGATGCAGCATGGCTCGCGCGCCTGTGCGCCGCATCACAGCTCCGTAAAAAGTGATCGGACGACATTCGTGCTGCGAAGTCGTGGCGTGGGCGTTCACCCACACGTCGCCAAGAAATTCTTTCGAAAAGTAATTCGCCTGCTCTGATCATCGTGCCCGGCTTGAGACTCGATGCGGCATGGGTTTGCCACAACGCCGTCAGCGCGGCGTCAAGGCAGCGTTAATGCGTTGAGGTTCGCGCGTTATTCCAGGGCGTTGCGGGGACTTATCTTGGCGCTTCAGCGCCGGATCTTGCCGACGGCAGCTTGTTGCCGCGATCGGCCTGCTGCCTGATCACGGCGACCTGAACCGCCCGGCCGAGTTGGCCCGCGATCATTTTGGCCGCCTCGATGCGATCAGGCGAGTTCTCGTCGAACTGATCGGACCAGACCTGCAGCCGGCTCGCGACATCGATCAGCTCGACATTGACATGCCATTTGTCCGGCCCGGTCCTGACGCTGCCGTGAACGGCGTAACGAACGTTCAGGCGGTTTCCGACGTCGACGATGTCACGCGAGGTTTGCCAAAATTGATGCGAGGTCAGGCGTGAAATCACCAGCAGATTGGGCACCTGCGAGAGCTGGTCGATGACATCATCCGACACCAGTTCGGCCATCGCGCTGGCCTGCTTGTCGGCCGCCTCGAAAGGCAGCACGACCACGGGAGCCGACTCGGACCGGGCGTTCGCGATATTGGCAACTTCGCTGGAGGCCAGGGTCTTCCGCACCGAGGTCAGTTGCGGATTTCCCAAGAGCAACGCGCCGCCGAACAGCACGCATACCGGCACTGCGAACCACAGCGCGCCTACGCTCGCGTGCCACATCGAGGCGGACCAGTGCGTCTCCGCCACGACCGCGCCCGGCGGCGCGGGAAGATGGCGAGGCATATCCACCACCGCGATGCGGGACTCCGCGGGCGCTTCGGCTTCGCCGCCGCTATTGGCAAACAGCGCCAATGGCTGAGCCGGTCGCTGCGGCGCGATCGCGCCGCGCTTGATCTCCTCGATCAGCTCGGACGTCTCCGGCTCCGGCCCGACGTCGAGCTCCTTGCGCAACAGCGCGATCAGGGTTTTCGCATGCACCAGCGCGACCTCGGCGCCGCGGTAGCGTGCATGGATGCGAAGCAGGCGCCGCTGCCAATCCCTCCCGCAGCGGATCGAGCGCGACCAATCGCTCCGAAGCATCAACCGCCAGGTCGCCTTGATCCAGCAGATCTCTCTGATCTACGCAGCTTTCCAGAACACGCGCGGCCTCCGCCTCAAACCGCGCCCGCACGGTCTCGAGCCAGGTCGCGAAATCTTCGCTCTCGATTTCCAGCTCATTGAGAAATGATCCGGCATAAAGCGAGGCCGCGCGGTCGAGATCACCAAGATCGGTCGAGCGGCTCAATTTCTGGAACTCGAGTGCATCGACGCTGACGCGTTCCATGCGCAGCCCGACCGCATCGCCTTCAAGCGCGATCAGCTCGCTTTCCGCAAAGGTCTTGCGCAGCGAGAGGATGACCTGGCGCAGGCTGAGGCGCGCCTGCCGATCCGGGCGGTCGCCCCACAACAGGGTCGCGAGCTTTTCCCGGCTGACGGAATGCTCGGGATGAAGCGCCAGATAGGCAAGCAGGGCTACGCCTTTTTTCGACGAGATTTTCAGCTGCACCGGCCGATCGCCATCGGCGGTCGCAGAAAACCGACCCAGCAGCCGAAGTTTTAGCGGCGGAGGCGCAGTCATATCCAGGCGCCCCTTGCGCTAGGAATATTCATTTCTGGCGGCGTCGAGTTACGGCGGCAAACTATCATGGCCGCGTCCTGCGAGTATGAATGGCTTCACAAATTGGCCTGCGGTCCGGCGTCCGCGAGGCAGGAAAATCAATATACGGTACTGACGGCAACTCACGCCTTGCTTGACGTGGCCAACCCGCGCGCCCAGAACAAGCATGAGGAAAAGGGAGAGAATATGTTCAAGGATCTGTTTTCGCTTGGCGGCCGCATCGCATTGGTGACCGGCGGCTCGCGCGGCATCGGCAAGATGATCGCGGCGGGGTTCCTCGCCCAGGGCGCGGCGAAAGTCTACATCACCGCCCGCAAGGCCGGCCCTTGCGAGGCGACCGCCAAGGAACTCACGGCGGAATATGGCGGCGAATGCATCGCGCTGCCGATCGATATTTCCACGGTCGCGGGCTGCGAGCAGCTCGCCGGCGAAATCATCAAGCGGGAGCCGAAGCTCGACATTCTCGTCAACAATGCGGGTGCGGCCTGGGGCGCCGAGTTCGACGAATTTCCCGAAAGCGGCTGGGACAAGGTGATGGACCTGAACGTCAAGTCGCTGTTCTTCCTGACCAAGGCGCTGGCCAAACCATTGCGCGCGGCCGCGAGCGCCGAGCGGCCGGCCAAGGTGATCAACATCGCCTCGATCGACGGCATCTTTGTCAATCCGATGGAGACCTATTCCTATGCGGCCAGCAAGGCCGCGGTGATCCATTTGACGCGGCGAATGGCGGCCAAGCTGATCAAGGAACACATCAACGTCACGGCGATCGCGCCGGGCGCGTTCAAGTCGGACATGAACCGCGCCGCGCGCGATCATGGCGACGAAGTCGCCATGCGCGTCCCGGCGCGACGCGTCGGCACCGATGAGGACATGGCGGGCGTTGCGATCTATCTCGCCTCGCGCGCGGGAGATTATGTGGTCGGCAATACCATCGCGGTCGATGGCGGCGTGGTCTACGCGACCGCGGGAAGCGAAATCGCGGGGTGAGATCGCTGAGACGGCTGCCACAAACTCACAGTCATGCGCCGGTTTGACCGGGCCGTAGGGTGGGCAAAGGCGCGACGCGCCATGCCCACCATCTCGCTCCCGTCGTTATCTTGATGGTGGGCACGCTTCGCTTTGCCCACCCTACAGCTCAAAGATAGATTCCGCGGCATGGGTCCCGGCTTTCGCCGGGACGACACCGTCTTCAGGTCTCGATCTTCACGTATTCGAAGTCGCCGGGCTTGTTGTCGATGCCGACCTTCGGCGCCGATATCCACGGCGCGTACTGACCGGGCTCGGTGACGGGCGTCATCAGCGAGGCGATGAAATCGCCGTCGGCGGTCGAGGGGATCCACTCGCCCTTGCGCTTGGCCCACGTCGCATCGTCGATCAGGAGGCCGTCGGGCGTCGCGTGCACATCCCTGAACTCGCCGATGGCGCGGTGGAAGGCGACGTTGGGCAGCGTCAGCTTGTAGTCGTAGCCCGCGGTCGAGATCACCTTGTTCCAGCGCAGCATGCCCTTGACGCAGTCCTGGGTGTAGTCGTCGCGCAGCCGCATGTTGAGCGCGGTCAGCGCCGGCTCGTCGACCCGCTTGATCTCGCCGTCGATGAACTTCAGCACCGGATAGGTGTCGCTCGAGCAGGCGATGGTCGTCCTCGATCTGGGTCTCGTGATAGCGGCCCTTGATGCCGGAGTTGAAGGCATTCGCAGCGTTGGTCGAGACTTCCGAGCCGAACAGATCGAGCGACAGCGAATAATGCAGATTGAGCTTTTTCTGAATGGTCGGCAGATCGATCACGCCGAGCGCGCGCACTTTCGCGACATCGTTGGGATCGGTGATGCCGGCTTGCTTCATCGCTTCACAGGTCCGCTGCACCACGCGGGTGATGCCGGTTTCGCCGACGAACATGTGGTGCGCTTCCTCGGTCAGCATGAAGCGGCAGGTACGCGACAGCGGATCGAAGCCGGACTGCGCGAGCGAGTGCAGCTGCATCTTGCCGTCGCGATCGGTGAAATAGGTGAACATGAAGAAGGACAGCCAGTCCGGCGTCGCTTCATTGAAGGCGCCGAGCATGCGCGGGCTATCCTCATCGCCGGAGCGGCGGCGCAGCAACTCGTCCGCCTCCTCGCGGCCGTCGCGGCCAAAATATTTCTGCAGGAGATAGACCATCGCCCAGAGATGGCGGCCCTCCTCGACATTGACCTGGAACAGGTTGCGCAGATCGTAGAGCGAGGGCGCGGTCTTGCCGAGATGGCGCTGCTGCTCGACGGAAGCCGGCTCGGTGTCGCCCTGGATCACGATCAGGCGGCGCAGCATGGCGCGGTATTCGCCGGGCACTTCCTGCCAAGCTGGCTCGCCATAATGCTCGCCGAAGGGAATCGTGCGATTTTCTTCCTGAGGAGCAAGGAGAATGCCCCAGCGATAATCGGGCATCTTCACATAGTCGAACTTGGCCCAGCCGCGCGGATCGACGGAGTAGGCCGTGCGCAGATAGACCAGCGACTGCTGGAAACCGTCCGGACCCATATCGTTCCACCAGTCGATATAGCCGGGGTGCCAGCCCTCGAGGGCCTTGAGCACCTGCCGATCCTCGGAAAGATCCACGTTGTTCGGAATCTTGGTGGAGTAATCGACGTTCATGATGTTCATGTTCATGGCGTGCTCCTCAAACCCGTGTCATGTCGTATCGCGGTTTCTGGCCGCTGCCATAGCGCCGGAGCGCCCCGTCCTCGCCGACCGCGTTGGGGCGCTGGAAGATCCAGTTCTGCCACGCGGTCAGCCGCGCGAAGATTTTCGATTCCATGGTCTCGGGACCAACGAAGCGCAAATTCGCTTCCATGCCGGTAAGACTGTCGGGCGAGAAGCTGGCGCGCTCCTCGAAGAACACGCGGATCTCGTCGTCCCAGTCGATGTCGTCGAGCGCGAAGGTGACGAGGCCGAGTTCCTCGGCCTCCTCCGCATCGACCGCCGTGCCGATTTTGTTTGCGCGCGCGGTCGAGATCGCCTGCATCGGCCTGGAAGCGCGATTGCAGCCGCGTCAGGCCGTGGCTCATCGGATAGGGCCCGAAATTCATCGCCGACAGTTGCAGTGACGGCGGCGGGCGGTTGTCGCCTTGGCGCGAGCCGATCAGCATGTAGGAGCGGTCGGCGGCGAACACGAGCTCGGCGAGCGTGCCGACGAAGCAGGAGCCCGGCTCGACCAGCGTCACCAGCGTCCGCGAGGTGACGTCGATGCGCTTCAATACGCGCTTCCAGAACTGGCTGATCTCGTTGACCAGCCAGTGCGCCTTGTTGGCGTCGAGGAACGCGTCATAGCTCAGGACATGCGCGGGATCGCCGTGCGATTTGAACACCAGCAGCGCGACTTCCAGCTCGTTGATGCGCAGATGCAGGATCGCATCATCGAGCTCGCGCGCCACCTGCAGCGGCCAGAACGACGCGCCTTGCGCGATCATGCCGTCGATGTCGGCAGGCGCAGGCGCCTCCGGCGCCTTGATCGTGATCGTAGCCACGCGCGCGGCGCGATCGATGTCGACGGAGACGAAGCCATAACGCACGCTGTTCTCGTCGATCGTGCGTGAAAGCGGCGCGAGCTGAATGCCCTTGCCGTTGCCGTTGCGTTTGGAGGCGGCGGCAAACGCCTTGGTCCGCTCGGCGATCTTGCGCTTCCAGCTTGGAGTTAGGCGCGATCTCGTCGACGAGCCGCCATTGCGACCGCGCGCTTGCCCTTGATGCCTTCCTCGATGGTGCAGAAGAAATCGGCGTGGTCCCGGCGCACCTTGCGCTTGTCGACGACGCGCGTCAGCCCGCCGGTGCCGGGCAGCACCGCGAGCAGCGGCACTTCCGGCAGCGCCACGGCGGCGGTGCCGTCATCGGCGAGGATGATATGATCGGTCGCGAGCGCCAGCTCATAGCCGCCGCCGGCCGCGGTGCCGTTGACGACCGTGATGATAGCGCTGCCCGGAATTTTCGCGAGAATCCTCGATCCCGTTGCGGGTCTCGTTGGTGAACTTGCAGAAATTGACCTTGTGCGCGTGGGTCGCGCCCGCGAGCATGCGGATGTTGGCGCCGGCGCAGAACACGCGGTTCTTGGCCGAGCGGATCACGACGACCTTCACCTCCGGATGCTCGAAGCGCAGCCGCTGCACTGCGTCGGCGAGTTCGATGTCGACGCCGAGGTCGTAGGAATTGAGTTTTAGCTGATAGCCCTCGAACAGGCCGCCATCCTCATCGACGTCCATGGTCAAGGTCGCGGTGTCGCCGTCGACCGCGAGCTTCCAGTGCCGATAGCGCGACGGATCGGTCTGAAAATCGATGTATTTCGCGCCCCTCGCGAGGACGCGATCTTCGCCCGCCATGAGCCACCCTTGAGCTTTTTATGCGTTAACAGACATGCACTATAATGCATGTTATCTGGTTGGTCTAGCCCGGAACGCCAGAATATGCATTTTGTTTCATGGACGGCCAACCGCCGCGAAAGCCACCCAATCCATCCTGGCGCTTTGCTTGCGCGAGCGTCTCGTAATCGGCGACGGTCCCGCCGGGCACATCGGCCCATTACGGCAGCGGAAGGCTGGTCATCGCTGCCGCGCCACAGCAAACGCGTCAGGCAGCGCGCCCTTCCTCATGCGTGCGCAGCACGGCGTTGGCGAATTCCGAGATCGCATTCAGCGTCGCCTCCGGCGCCTCGCGATGCGGCGAATGTCCACTACCGGGCAGGATCGTCACGTCGACCGGACAATAGCATTCTTCCCGCGCGATCTCGATCTGCCGCAGCGTGCCGTATTGGTCCTCCGCGCCCTGAAGGATCGCAACCGGCACGCGGATATAGGCGAGGTATTCGGAGATATCCCAGCCGCGGAATTCCGGATCGAGCCAGGCGTCGTTCCAGCCATAGAAGGCGTTGTCGACGTCGCTGTGCCAGCGCGCGAGTTTTTCCCGCAGGCCCGTCGTCTCGTAGTCGGTCTTGATCTCGGCGATCGATTGCACCGAGACGTCCTCGACGATGAAATGCGGCGCGATCAGCGCGATCGCGCGCACGCGGTGATCCTGCACGCCGCCGGCATAGATCGCCGCGATCGAGGCGCCATCGGAATGGCCGAGCAGGAGGCCGCGGCGAAAGCCGATCGCGTCGAGCAGTCTTGGCAGCACGTCGAGCGCCTCGCCGTGCATGTAGTCGAGCGGCCGCGGCAGAGTGACCGGCGCTCGATGCGCCATAGCCCGCGCGCGAATAGACGAACACGCCGGCGCCGGTCGCGGCCTGCAGCTTCTCCGGAAAGTCGCCCCACAGCGCCGCGGAGCCGAGGCCCTCATGCAGCAGCACGATGGTCGGCGCCTCGTCGGGCGACGGCCCGACATGCGGTATTCGAGATCGGCGTCACCGATGGTGAGGAAGCCGGAGGGAGCGAGGGTTTCATGTGCTTTCTCCGTCCGTCTATTCCGGACAGTCTCGCGAAGCGAGCCTGATCCGGAATCTCGCGATTCTTGCTCGCAGCTCGAGATCTCGGTGCGCATGCGACCGAGTTCGCGCTACGCGCGCCCGGAATGACGGCTCAGCTTAGCTGCGCCATCCCGCAATTTGAAGCGCTGGATTTTTCCCGTCGCAGTCTTCGGCAGCGACATCGACAATGTCGATCCAGCGCGGATATTTCCACACGCCGATCTTCTGCTTGACGTGCTCCTTCAGCGCCTCGTCCAGGCCATCTCTTCGCATCCGCTCGCAGCACCACGAACGCCTTCGGCTTCAACAGCCCTTCCTGATCGGCTTCGGGCACCACCGCCGCCTCCAGCACCGCGGGATGGGTGATCAGCGCGCTCTCGACCTCGAACGGCGAGACCCAGATGCCGGAGACCTTGAACATGTCGTCGCTGCGGCCGCAATAGGTGTAGCGGCCGTCGGCATCGCGGATATATTTGTCGCCGGTGCGGGTCCAGTGGCCCTCGAAGGTCTGCGCGGCTCTTGCTGCGCTGGTTCCAATAGCCTTCGCCGGCCGAGGGCGCATCGCACCAGCATCTCGCCGATTTCGCCGTCGGCACGTCGCCGCCGGCTTCGTTGACCAGGCGAACCTCATAGCCCGGCACCGGATGGCCCGACGTGCCATATTTGATGTCGCCCGGCGCATTGGAGAGAAAAATGTGCAGCATTTCCGTCGAGCCGACGCCATCGAGAATATCGACGCCGAAACGCGTCTTCCAGGCTGTTGCCGACATACTCCGGCAAAGCCTCGCCGGCCGAGGTGCAGATGCGCAGGCGCGGCCGCAGCGCTCGTCTTCGAGCGCCTCGTCGTTGAAGCATCGCCGCGAACAGCGTCGGCACGCCGATAGAAGATGGTCGGCTTGTATTTGTTCAACAGCTCGAACATCCGCGCCGGCGTCGGACGATCCGCATTGAGCACCGTGGTGGCGCCGACCGACATCGGAAACGTCAGCGCATTGCCGAGGCCATAGGCGAAGAACAGTTTCGCCGCCGAGAGACAGACATCGTCCTCGCGGATGCCGAGCACCTGCTTGGCATAGGTATCGGCGGTCGCGGCAAGATTGGAATGCAAATGCCTCACGCCCTTCGGCATGCCGGTCGAGCCCGACGAATAGAGCCAGAAGGCCGGCTCGTCGGCATGGGTCGCGACCGTCGCGAACGCATCGCTCTCGCGCGCGAGTCGTCGGAAATTTCTTGTGGCCGTGCGCGTCCTTGCCGGAGACGATGACGTATTCGAGGTCGGGCATTCGCCCGACGATGTCCTTCACGACCGGCAGCAGCGCCTCGGAAACGAACAGCACGCGCGCGCGGCAATCGGCGAGCATATAGGCGTATTGGTCCGAGGTCAGCAGCGTGTTCAGCGGCACCGGCACGATGCCGGCGCGGATCGCTCCAGGAACACCGATCGGAAAATCGACAGTGTCGAGCATGATCATGGCGATGCGCTCTTCCCGGCGAACGCCGAGCCGGCGCAGCAAATTGGCGAAGCGGCAGCTTTGCTTGTTGCAGATCGCCATAGCTGAGTTCGGAGACCGTGTCGGTGAAGACGAGTTTGTCGCCGCGGCCCTCCTCGACATTGCGGTCGAGCAGCCATGTCACCGCATTGTAGGAAGTCACGACGCTTCT
>CAVUCB010000083.1:0-175307 GCA_963739755.1 uncultured Alphaproteobacteria bacterium
GAGCCGGTGCTCGAGACGTCGATGCCGGCGGATTTGGTGCCGGAGCCGATCGCCAGCGAAGAAGTTATGGTCGAGACGCCGGTCGAAGCTGCCGCAGCCGAGGCATCGAAGCCCCTGGTCGAGGAAGAGTTCATTCCGCAGCCGGATGTTGCGGAAGGCGAAGAGCCGGCGCAGGAGGCTTTGGCCAGCGCAGCGCCGGAAGAGGGCGACGACCCGTCCGATCCCAATGGGCGCGAGCGCCAAGTCTCGCGCAAAAAGTCCGCAACTGGCTCGGCCGCGCCGCGTAAGCGCGGCGGCAAGGTTCCGTTCAAATTCTTTTCACGCGCCTCACGCGGTTCATCCGGCTAGCGGCGGCTGCGACACTTTGCCTTTGCCGCGTTTCCGGTGGGAACAAGTGGTGAAGGCGAAAATCATGATGGAAAACAACGTGTCGCTTGCCGGCCTGCTTGAGCCTTGGAAGAGCGGCGTACGCTCATCCTTCACCATCAAGAGCGGCGCCAGTCGACATCACTCATAGTATATTCCGGGCGAGCGAACCTGGCCGACAGTTTCCTGCAGGAGAATGCCAAACAGTTTAGATATGGTCGGCGTGGTACTTAGCCATTTGCGCGCTTTCACAAAAGGCGGGAGGCAGTAATGACGATGAGGCCTGACCCTACGTTCCATGCATCGCCGAAGCTCGCAATGGAGGCTCCTCCCGAAAGCTTCGCCTACACCTTGCTGCTCAGCCCGGACTTCTCGAAACCCGACGCACTCGCAGTCGTGAGCAAAGCCGGGCTCGCCGACGTACGGTCAGGTCGTTCACACCGTAACGATGCCAAACAAGGGTGACGAATTTCACCATTTCGGCTGGAACGCCTGCTCGTCGGCATTTGGCCGCTGTCAGGACACCCTTCCTCGAGCGCCGTTATCTGATCATCCCCGGCATCCGATCGTCGCGGATCTACGTCGTAGACACGAAGCCCGATCCCACGAAGCCAAGATTTACAAGGTCATCGAGCCGGAAGAGGTCTTCCGGAAGACCGGCTACTCGCGACCGCACACCGTCCACTGCGGACCGGAGGGCATTTACGTCTCTACCCTCGGCGGTGGCGGCAAGGATGGCACGGAGGGACCGCCCGGCGTGTTCATCATGGATTGCGAGACATTCGAAGTGGTCGGCCGCTGGGAGATCGATCGGGGCTGCAGAAGAAGCACTACGATTTCTGGTGGAACCTGCCGCGCGACTACATGGTCACCAGCGAATGGGCGCAGCCGCCTCAATTCGAGAACGGTATCGTGCCGGAGGATCTCCTGGCGAACAAATATGGCCATCGGGTTCATTTCTGGGATTTGCGGGCCCGCAAAAACGTCCAGACGATAGATCTCGGCGAAAACCATCAGATGGCGCTGGAAGTGCGCCCCGCGCATGATCCTGCTCAAGAGTACGGCTTCTCGGGCGTGGTCGTCGACACCACGAACCTCGAAGGCTCGATCTGTACCTGGTGGCGCGAGGGCGGAAAGTTCCACACCGAGAAGACGGCGACGATTCCGCCGGAGCCTGCATCCGAAGGAGCAACTGCCGCCACTTCTGCAGGGCTTTGGCGCGGTGCCGCCGTTGATCACCGACATCGACCTCTCGATGGACGACCGGTTTCTCTATGTTTCCTGCTGGGGGACCGGTGAGATGCGACAGTACGACGTCACCGACCCGATGAAGCCGCGGCTGGCCGGCTCGGTTCGTATCGGCGGCATCGCGCGCCGCACGCCTCATCCGAACGGCAAGGCCTATGCGGGCGGTCCGCAGATGGTCGAGATCAGCCGCGACGGCAAACGCGTCTACTGGACCAACTCGCTTTACTCGACGCTGGGACGACCAGTTCTATCCGGAGGAGTGCCCGGCGCCGATGGTCATGGCCGACGTCGACCCGGGTGGCGGCCTGAAGCTCGACAAGGACTACTGGGTCGAGCTTCCCGGATGGATATCGGCGCGCACCAGATCCGGCTGGACGGCGGGGACTGTTCGACCAGATTCGTTCTGCTATCCCTCGGTCTGAATGTGAGCGGCGCAGATTGGACACCCGCCTGGCTGTGGCTGGCTGTTGTCGCGAGCGGCCTCTATCACGGCCTCAACCCCGGCATGGGATGGCCGCTCGCCGTTTCCGCTGGACTGATGGAGCGGAGCCCGCGTGCCTTGCTGGCGGCGCTTGGCTTCTGGCGGTCGGGCATCTCCTCGCGATGCTCCTGATACTGCTTGCCGTTCGCGCTGTTGATCTCCGTCCTCGAATGGCAGCGACAGATCCGGATCGGCGCGGCCTTCTCGTCATCGGCCTTCGGCATCTTGCGCCTGGTCAACCGCCGTCATCCTCGCGCGCTGGCGCGAATCCGGCCGACGCAATTGGCCCTGTGGTCCTTTGCCGTCGCGATCGCCCATGGCGCGGGACTGATGCTGGTGCCGATCTATCTCGGGCTCTGCCGGGAAGCGAGCGGAGCCGAGGGCCACCAGGCGGCTTCGATCCTGGCCGGAAAAAATCTGGAGACGGCCATGCTGGTAGCCGTCGCGCATGCCACCGCCATGATTGCCGCGGGCGGCTGTCTGGCGTGGTCGGTTTACCGCTATCTCGGTGTCAAATTCGTCTCGCGGAGCTTGCTCAACCTGGAAACATCCTGGGCCGTCAGCTTCATTGTCGTGGGGACCGTTGCTACCGCGCTCAGCCTCGCTAGCTACTTTCCGGCGCAAAATTCGTGAGCCCAAGTGTTGGGGCAAAATCAGCGCATTTGCGATTTTCTGCAAGCCTGGACGGATTTGATTTGACGGTGGCGCGCGCCGCTGATTCACTAACGGAGATGATTCGTGAACGCGCGCTTCGAAAACGCGAGAAACTGGTAGCAGCGCTGCCGATCACCGGCGAGCTTTTGCGCGGGACGCTGTTGGAGCGTGTCGTGCGTCACAAGAGCGGCTGTCCGAAATGCGCGCGCGGCGAAGGCCATCAAGTGTACGTGCTGACGGTCGGTTATGGGCGCGGACAAACGCGACAGATCAGCGTGCGGAAAGAGCGGGTGGCTGAGGTTCGTCGCTGGCTGGACAATTACCAGAAACTGAAGGAGACGATTGAGCAGATTTGCCAGCTCAATCACGATTTGCTGCGTCCCGATCCCACCGTGCCCCACCCCGGGAGGAAGCGGCGTGATTGAGATGCGGCGGGCGCAGCTGAAGTTTGGGGATCACTGGGTCGCCGAGGAAGTGGCCGATCTGCGTGAGGCCTGGATGATCCATGCCGACCAGATCCTGGACGACGAGATCATTGTTGCGGCTGTGTATGAGGCATTGAGCAAGCGACACCCGAAGAGCGGCAGCCGCGGGCGGCATGGTGCGCCGGCCGAGATGGTGCTGCGGCTGCTCATTCTCAAGCATGTCCGCAACTGGAGCTACCAGGTTCTCGAGCGCGAAGTGCGCAGCAACCTTGTCTATCGCAACTTTGCCCGCATCGGCGGCGGCAAGATGCCGGATGCCAAGACCATGGGCCGCTGGGGCCTGGCGGTGGGCCCGGAGGTGATCAAGCGGGTCCACGAGCGGATGGTGAAGATCGCGCAGGATCAAGGAGTTGTGGAAGGCCGGCGGATGCGCGTGGATACCACGGTGATAGAGACCAACGTCCACTATCCGACCGACTCGAGCCTTTTGGGAGACGGGGTGCGCGTGCTCATTCGCACCATGAAGAAGATCACCAAAATTGCCGGCACCACCGGCACCAAGTTGCGCGACCGCAGTCGGAGCGTGAAGCTGCGGGTGCTCGACATTGCGCGGGCTGCCCGATCGAGGGCGAAGCAGAGTTCGCAGAAGCTCAAGCGAGCTTATGGCCAGTTGCTCAACTCGACCAGCCGCGTGGTCGGACAGGCCAAGCAGTTCTCGGCGCAGATCGCCGCGGGAGTGAAGCAGGCCAACACTGCCAAGGGGCAATTGAAGCTCGATCGCTTGCGCCACCAGATCGACGAGATGGTGCCGCGGGTCAAGCAGGTCATGAAACAGACCAGGGCTCGGATCTATCGCGGCGATACGCGCTCGCAAGGTAAGCTTCTGAGCGTGTTTGAGCCCTCGACGGAGGTCATCCGCAAAGGCAAGGCGGGCAAGCCCAACGAATTCGGCAAGATGGTGAAGTTGCAGGAGGCCGAGAACCAGATCGTGATCGACTTCGAGGTCTATGACCAGCGGCCCAACGATTCCGATCTGCTTGTTCCTGCGATTGACATCCATCAGGCGACGCTTGGACGCGCGCCGTACCTCGTCGCTGCCGACGCGGCCTTCTATTCCAGCAAGAACGAGGCCGCTGCCAAAGCCAAGGGCGTCAAGCGCGTCTGCGTCCCCAACCGCTCCACCAAGAGCGTTGAGCGTCGGCGCGAGCAGAAGAAGCGCTGGTTCCGCAACGGTCAGAAATGGCGTACCGGATGCGAGGGCCGCATCAGCGTGACCAAGCGGCGACACGGCCTCAACCGTTGTCGCTACAAAGGCCAAGATGGAATGAGGCGCTGGGTCGGGCTCGGCGTGATCTCCGATAATCTCATCAACATCGGCCGCGCCATCAACGAGAAATCGGCAAGCTAGAAACGCCGAAGATCACGAACGATTTTACGAGACACCCCGACGATATCGCCGGCAGGGTGTCATCTTTCCAGTATACGTTCCAAATCACTTCAATTCGAGAAAGATGAATTTTGCGCCGGAAAGTAGCTAGCGACGGGCCATGCCGCGGCCGCAGCGATCCGATCGCATTTGCTCAGTGCTTCTTCTTTTCCTTAGGCGGCGGACCTTGCCGCGGCCGCGGCGCGCCGGGCCGGTTTTGTAAGCCGGGCCGCGGTACGCCCGGCGCAAATTGCTGTCCGCCCTGCCGCAACAGCGGCTGGCCATTCGGCAGCGGCGGCGCGGCGGGCGTCGTGCGCGGCTGGCCATTCGGCGATGGCGACGCGCCGGGCGGGGCCGGAGTCACGTTCTGACGAGGCCTCGGCGGCGTTCCTGATGGCGTCGGAATTGTCGGCCGTGCGTTCTGTCCAGGTCGCGGCGGCGTGCCGGGCTGTGCAGGAGTTGCCGGTAGCGCATTCTGTCCCGGACGCGGCGGTGTACCGGGCTGCGCCGGGTTTGCCGGCGTCGCGTTTTGACCCGGGCGCGGTCGTGTCCCCGGTTGCGCCGGAGTTCGCGGGCGTCGTGTTTTGGCCCGCGCGCGGCGGCGTGGTTGGTTGCCCCGGCGTACCCGGTCGCGGCGGCTGTTGACCCCCACGTTTGTTGGGCGTGCCGGGTTGCGGCGGCTGGCCGGGACGGTTCTGTCCGGGTTGACCGGGTTGACCCGGACGGTTCTGGTTTGGCTGTTGCGGCTGGCCGGGCCGCGCCGGATTGTTGCGGTTGTTGAAGCCCGGATTGGCGCGGCGGAATGCGCGCTGCTCGGTGACGATCTGGCGTCCGGCCGTCTGCGTCGCATGCACCTGGCGCACAAAACCCTGGTCGCGCTGCTGCTGTTGCGGCGAGATCGTCAGCGGCACCGCGGCAAGGCGACCGCCGCCCATGCCGGGACGAATGGAGAAGCCGCTCGCGCCCTGCGTCAGCACGCCGAGCCGCGCGCCCTGGCGGTCGTTGAGCTCGATCCGCCCCACACGCCCGTCCGCATCCGGATAAAGCTTGATGTTGACATTGTTCGCCGTGGCCGCGCCTTCGGGCACTTCGACCAGGCCCGTGGTGCCGCGAATGCCGAGCGTTGCGGTCGGCGTCGTGATCTGCATGTTGCCGGTTTTCGCGACCGAGGCGGCGACAAAGGCGACCGTGCCCTTGGCAATGTCGAACACGCCGGCATTGTTGCTGCCGTTCTCCTCATAGACGTAATTGTCGATGGTAATCTGCGCATTCGCCGAGAGGCGGAACGTCGTGGCGTCGTTGAAGGTGATGCCGAGGGAGGAGCTGGCCTGGGTTTCCACGACATCGTTGAGGTAGATGTCGTCCTTGAGCTGCAGCGGCGTGGCTGCGTTGTTGCGCGTGACGGTCGCGACACCCGTGAGCGAGGCCACGTTGCCGATCGGCTCGTCGGCGGGGTTCTGCTGATCGGAAGGTGCCGCGGCGGGAGCCTGCGCATCGGGCGTTGGTGCCGGCGAGGGCTGCGCCTGCGCCAGGCGGATCAGGCCCGGTGCATCTACCGTGAGCGGGGCGCGGTCGGCGTTTGCCGGCGCCAGCATCGCCGAGACCGTTGTGCCGCCGAGCAGGGCGCAGCCGAGCACGGCGACCGCGAGCGAGAGCCGATGCGATGTCACGATGGAGTTTCCCTGGACGAGGGCGGATGGGGAGAACGGCGAAGGTTAGGCAATTTCAGCTTCGACCGGCTGAACCTTAAATGAATATCGGCGGCACCCTCGCCGCCAATTTGGCACGATTTGCGGCAGAAGCCGGCGTCGCTCGCATGACCGGTATATTTTCCGGCCGCGCCCTTGGCTAAAATGAAGGCGCGAGAGACGGGATCATTGCACCGTCGCAGGCGCGACATAGAAAATTAAACGTCGCCCGGTATGCAGGAGGCGAGATCGCGAAAACGCGGTCTCGCTTTTGGTTCGGCCGAAGCATCGCTCGTTCATTCGTATTCTTCAGCGCCTCACGCGCTATGTCCAGAACGAAGAACTGAGCGTCCAACTACATTCTTGATCTGAGCCGCTTCGCGTCATCTCTCAGCGGAAATAGTTGTGGCGCTTCAGACTCAAGGCGCCAACACTTCAACCGTGATCTCGCGTCTCGCGCTTTCAAGTTGAAGTTGTTGAAGTGGTTCTGCCGCGGCGCCGGCGCAAGGACTGAGAGCTCAACCATGTTCTTGCGGCGGGATTGGTCGAGGCAAACGATGCGAACCCTATCGGCTATCGACCATCGACCGAAGAAATTGGTGAAGCGCTTCGCTCGATCGGTCCGTAGCCGATTGATCGAACTCGATGTGATGCCCGAAATAGCCGATCGGCCGCCGGAGGGTCGAGGTGTCGAAGCCGTGATAGGCGCCGGAATAGACGATGAGTTGAATCGGCGGGCCTTCACCCTTTTGTCGGGAAATTCCCAGATCGTCCTCGCCGGCGGCCAGCTTGCGGCAGGCGTCTACGGGCGTCCAATCATCGCTTTCACCTGTCAGGATCAAGGTTGAAACGGTCATGGGTCCCTTTATGGCCTTGCAGGGCGGATAGAAGGCGGCCGCTGCAAGGAACTTGTTGGCGGCTCTCCGTTCGATCGGACCGCGCTCGACCGAGGAAAGGCTCAGCAAGCCGCCCTGCGAAAAGCCGACAACAAAGACTTGCTTCGGATCCACAAATGATTGCTTCACAAGGAAGTTCAGGGCCCTGTAGGCATCAAGCTCCATGCCCGGCTGGGGACCTCGGGTGCAGGTATTCTTGAGACCGCGCGGTCCGAAGCCGTCGACGGTCAGCGTGACGTAACCCCAGGCGGCGATCCTCGATCCCCAACTCTGATCGAGAGATTGGGGCGCGCCATTGCACCCGTGCAGCAGGACGACAGCCGGAAACGAGCCCGCCGCATCCGGACGTCGAAGATAGCCGCGCAAGTTGATTGGCGCTGAATTGACGGATTCGCTGTCGATACTGACGATTTCCGCCGGTGTGCTCGCGCTTTGGCTATCGGAGCAGAGCAGCGGACCGCCCATGCAGAGGGTGCGGTAGATGGCGCCATCGATCAGGCTCTGGGCTTCGGCGTCCGGGGCACCCTTGGCATCGTAACTGGCGGTCCACGTCAAAGCCGAGCCCTGGCCATCCGCAATGACACTGACCCGCCCGTGATAATTTGCAATCAAACCAGATGATCCCGAAATATTTCTCCAGCTGAAGCTGCGATTGGCGTCGCTCCAATCTTCCAGCTCCGCCTCGGTCCTGGACGCTCCTCCGAAAAACTTGGTCGTGCGACGCTTGCCGTCCGCGCTGAGAATGCAGTTTTCTACCACTGGATCCCATGGCGGCAGTCCGCAGAAATCCCCGACTTTTTTCCAGAGTTCGCCGGGCGGCAGGGGAGAGCGTGCTGTCGCGCTGGATTCCAGTGCATGCGCGGGAGACGCCGAAATGATGATCGCGGCGACCATGGCGAATGTCGAACGCATCGCGTGCATTCCCTCCCGTGCCGATCAACTACCCGCATTTTGGAATGAACCATAGCGCTGCCGCCGGCGCGGTTCCAGCGAATGCCAAGTCCCGCTGTGGCCTTCTGGTCGGCGTGCGCTCCAGCCGACGTCGGCCCCTCAGGCTATGCCTTTCGAGGCAATTGCTGGGCGACCTTGCGCGCGCAATCGATGAACAGCTGCGTGGACGGGCCGAGCGTCCGCCCTTTCAGCGTGATGGCAGCGATCGGGCGGCGCGTGGTCGGCAGCGCCACGGGCAAGACCTTGAACTGCGGCTCGCGGAAGTTGAAGCGCACGACTGATCCCTGCACAATGCTGAGGAATCGACCTGTCGCAAGCAGCGCGTTTCGTACGGCGGTGACGGAGGTGAGGACGGTCGCGCGTGGGACCGCGAGGCCCTCGCTCCGAAACGCCTCGGCGACCACGCCGCCGTAAAGGCTCTCGGGTGGCGGAAGCGTCCAGGTCGCCTCCATGAGATCGGACAGTTTCAGGCGGCGCCGCCGCGCCCACGCGGCCTTCGCTCCGGCAACGACGACGAGCGGCTCCTCGTAGAGGAACTCAGCCGCGAGGTGTGCATCGAGCGCGGGCGCGAAGATCGGCGCCACAACCAGATCGACTTTGCGCTCCTCGAGCGCCGAATAGGTCGTGGAAGCCTCGCCCGCCGAGAGGTGAAAGATCAGCCGCGGATATTGCTGCGACAGCTGATCGACGACCGCAGGAATGAAGCCGGACGCAATCGCGATCGTGCTTGCGATGCGCAATTCGCCGCTGGTTGGGTCGGCCAGCGACCGGATCTGCTCGACAGCCTGCTTCAATTCGTCAAACACGACGCCGCCGCGATCGATCAACGCGCGCCCGTATACCGTCGGCTCGACGCCCCGCGGGTTGCGATCAAGCAGGCGCACGCCGAGTGCCTGTTCCAGATCGGAAATGGCTTTCGAGATCGCGGGTTGCGAGACCGAAAGTGCGGTAGCCGCCTTGCCCATGCTGCCATTCTCGGCGATCGCGCGCAGCACTTGCAGGTCACGCAATCGGAGGTAGTAGCCAGGTCGCCGTTCGTCCGGGCCGAGCGCCACGCGTTCACCCATAATCTGTAGTTATGAGACCATCCCGGAACAATATTAGTCATTTATGTTGGCCCGCGCTATGGTCAGCCTCGTCGGGAAATTCGCTTTCGCAACGTTTCTCGGAGCGACCCATGATCAACAGGCGGAAATTCGCAATTTCGTTGGCGGCGCTGCCGCTCGGACGACAGGCAATCACCACTGCCTGCGCGGAAAGCTACCCTGGAAGGCCCGTCCGCATCATCGTTCCGTTCCCGGCGGGCGGCTCGACCGATGTCGGCGCGCGGCTGATCGGCGAGCATCTCTCCCGCGCGTTTGGCCAGCAGGTCTATGTCGAGAACCGGTCGGGTGCGAACGGCACGATCGGCGTCGAGATGGCCGCGAAAAGCGCACCGGACGGCTACACGATCCTGGCGACGATCGACACGGTCGCCAGCAATCAGTTCGTGTTCAACACCAACATCGATCCCGTGAAGGACCTGATACCGATCATCGAGGTGTCACGCCAGCCGATCGTTGTCGCGGCGCATCCCTCGCTTGGGGTGAGCACGCTCGCTGAACTGATCGCGCTCGCCAGGCGCCAGCCGGGCTTGCGCTACGCCACCGGCAGCGGGCTCGGCTCGCCGCAGCACATGGCGATGCAGTGGTTCGGCAAGCTCGCCGGCGTCAGCTTCGTGCAGGTGCCCTATCGCGGTGGCGGGCAGGCGATCAACGATCTGCTCGGTGGGCACGTCGCGCTCGGCGCGCTCGGCTCGACCCCGCTGATCCCGCATTACAAGGCCGGGACGTTGCGCCTGCTGGCGCAGACTACCGCGACCCGCTCGCCGAGCCTGCCCGATGTGCCGACCTTCGAGGAAGCGGGCGTTTCGGGCCTTGTGCTGGAGCAGTGGCTCGGGATCTTCACACCGGCCCATACGCCGGCGGCGATCACGACGCGGCTCAATGACGAGATCGGGCGCGCGCTCGCCGACCCTGTCGTGCGCAAGGGCCTCTCCGATTCCGCGCAGGAGCCGGTCGGCGGCAGTGCCGAGGAGTTCGCCCGGTTTGTCGGCGAGTTGTCGGCGCAATTCGCAAAGCTCGTGAAGGAACTGGACATCAAGTCGGAGTGATGATTGCCTTACTCGAAATATCTTCCCGAACGCATGGGCTCGGCGAGGTTGACGCCGAGCGGCCCCTTCGTCGCCGGCTCGCATCAGGAGCTGACGCTCACCTACACGGCCGGCGATTTCGGCATTGACGACACCGGTATGCTGAAGGTCTCGTGGCGGACGACCTCCGACATGAGCAAGCCGCAGTTCGATCAGCCACAAGCGGCGAACTACACGACGGTAGAGGCAAGCAATGGCGCGCGCCTGGAAGTGCGGTTCGACCGGCTCAACGTCCGCCCCTATGCGAACACGCTGCTGATCCGCGTCGGACGCGGCTATCTGCGCGCGGGCGACACGCTGACGGTGCGCTTCGGTGACCGCCGCCAGGGCTCGCCCGGCTATCGGCTGCAGACCAATGTCGAGGCGCAGGTCGAGCTGAAGACGTCGGTCGATGCGTTTGCGACCTATGAGTTCTGCGAACTTCCCGTGCAGCCTGCGTTCGATCTCGTGGCCGGCCCCCCGGCGCGCTGGAACGCGATCGTGCCATCGCTTGCCCTCGTCGGCGAGCCGTTCCGGCTCGCGGTCGTCGCCGAGGATGTCTGGGGCAATCCGGCGCCAGGGGCCGGCGAAACCCTGACGCTTGCAACGTCACGCGCGATCCGTGGATTGCCGGGCAGCGTTCGGCATGAGAGCGGCAGCCGTGCGACCGTGATCGACAATCTGGTTGCCGAACAGCCAGGCGACATCGATCTGACCGTCCTGTCCGACGGAAAGGAGCTCGCGCGCGCGAATCCGATGCGTGCGGTCGCGGCGGCGCCGGCGCGCCGCTACTGGGGCGATTTGCACGGACAAAGCGGCGAGACCATCGGCATGGGTTCGGCGGAAGATTACTTTCACTATGCGCGCGATCTCGCCTTCATCGATATCGTCGGCCATCAGGGCAATGACTTCCAGATCACCGACGCGTTTTGGGACCAGCTCAACTACCTCACCGCCGCATTCGATGCGCCGGGCAGGTTCGTGTGTGTGCCCGGCTACGAGTGGTCGGGCAATACCGGGATGGGCGGAGACCGCAACGTTTTCTACCGCCATGAAGGCCGGCCGATCCGCCGCTCGTCGCACATTCTGGTTGAAGGTCAGACTTCGACCGCGGCGATCCACACGGCCGAGGAGCTGTTTCGCGCGCTCGAAGACGAGGACGCCGTCGTCATCGCCCATGTCGGCGGACGCTACGCCGACATCACGCGCGCCCACGACGGACGGCTGGAGCGCGCCGTCGAGGTGCACTCCACCTGGGGCACGTTCGAGTGGATGCTGCACGACGCCTTTGCGCAGGGCTTTCGGGTCGGTGTCGTGTGCCACAGCGACGATCACAAGGGACGACCGGGCGCCACCCGGCCTGGCGCATCGAGCTTCGGCGCGATCGGCGGATTGACCTGCTATTTCATGCCGGAGCTCACGCGTGAAGCGCTGTTCGTCGCGCTGCGCAGCCGCCGCCATTACGGAACCACCGGCACCCGCATCTTCCTCGATGTGCGGGGCGAGTTTGCGGAGCCCGTCATTGTATTCTCGAACGATCCGCAGCTTGGGCCCGTGGAGGAGCGCAAGCTGCGCGTGGCGCAGATGGGGGACATCGTGCGGCCGGGCTCGGCCGCGATGCATCTTGTGGCGGAAGTGCTCGGCACGGCGCCGATCGATCAGGTCGATGTGTTCTATGGGACCAGCGTAGCGCAGACGTTGCGGCCCTACCGGCCGGCCGATCTTGGTCGCCGGGTCCGTGTGCTGTGGCAGGGCGCCGAGTATCGCGGGCGCGGCCGCGAGACGACATGGCAGGGCCGGTTGCGCCTTGAGGGCAACCGCATCGTGCGCTTTGCGCCGGTGAATTTTCTCAACCCCGAGCGAACGGTCCGCGAAGTGGTGCCGGGCGCCGAGCTTGCCTGGAGCTCGGTCACGACCGGCAATCTTGCCGGCATCGATCTGTGGCTCGAGGCGGATGGCGGCACGCTCGGCATCGAGACGAACGTGGTGTCCGGCAATGTCGAGCTCGCAGCGCTTGCCGACCACCGACTTGTATTCGACGGCGGCGGGCTGGGCCGCCAGATCAGCGTCTATCGTCTTCCCGAACAGGATTGGGCGCGGCGGATGACCGTCGACCATACGGTGCGTTTTCCCGGTGGCGCCGACCTGCCGGTTTATCTGCGTGTCACGCAGGCGGACGGCCATCAAGCCTGGTCGAGTCCGATCTATCTGATCTCGTAAAATCGATCAGAGGTGCGCCTTCGCGGACCGAGGCGAGAGCGGGATGCGGAAGATCTTGAAGCCTTTGACGTCGGGAAACCACTCCGCGGCTTCCGCAGACACCAAGGCCAGAACCGCGGCCGGTACTTCTCGGTTGACCAGCCGGTCGATCGCCTTGCTCTGACTTTCGCTGAGCTGGGCTTCAGCCGCGCCTGCCGCCGCGATCGCGGCCCGGATACTCGCGCTGGATGCGGATTGCCTGTCCTCTATCGCAATGTCCTTGTTAGCCAGATCGGATACCGACTTGATTTCCGGACGAGCCATGAGAAGTGCAACCAGATTATCGGTGTTGTTCGGCGACGCCAATGTGGTCTTTTCGGCATCATCGGACTGAACGGCTTCCGCATGGTCGGACGGCTCGGCATTTTCAGATTTTTGTTCCGTTGCAGGAGCTGATGTGGCGGCCGTCACGCGTTCCGCGAGCATGGTCGCAGCTTCGACCTGCTCTTGAATTGTTCGGGTACCGGTGTTGGCGGGTTTGCTCACTGCTGCAGGAACATCCGCGATCTTTGCCGGTGTCGTGTCGGACGTGGCAGCGGGATTATCGGCGGGCAGCACGGTTGCGACCGCCGTTCGTGGCACTTCGCGAGGAATTGGCACAGCCTGCTTTGCGACGTGGTGGGACGCCAACGGCTTCAATCTTTCTCCTCGGTCTGCCGGTGTGCGTCGGGCCGCAGCGTCCGTTGGTCGTTTTGCAGGTTGCCCGGGCGCGCGCTGCCCGGAGACCGACAACGATTGACGCGACCATGCCATATAGGACTGGCAAGCACTGTTACATGCCAATCCGTCGATATAGACGATGTCAGGCGAATCCATCGGATGAGCTTGCAAAGCGCCGGCAGAGGCGAGGGACAAAATGCTCGTCACTAAAATCCACTTCTTCAACATAACAACTCCTTATGAAGGCATACAAATTCGAACGCATACAAATGAACGCATACATCGGCACGCTGATTATTCTATGGCGCTCGCGTGCAGGAAGATTTCACAATCGGAATCGCTGATCGCGCGGACGCGCGCGTTAGCCGATCGTGAAAGTGCGGGAGGTCGTGGCCGCCGATCAGAAAAACCCAGGGCTCAGATCGAGGCCGTAGGTTGCCACGCAGAGGAATGAGCCCAATACGAGACCGCAAAACAAAGCGATGGCCTTGAGAGAAAGTGCATGGGGCCGGGAAGCGAGAATGTAAGCACTTGAGAGGGCATTCATGAGCAACCTCCATATGTCAGTATTAAAATATCAATCTTGCGTAGACAGAAATCTCTGTGCCACAGGCATAACTTGAATTTCGAATATGGCTAAATTTGAATTTCGATTGTGGCTAATGAGAGCTGCCCCGAAGGCTCAAACTTGTTTGGATGCATTGCTGCGAACGGCTGACTGATTCCTCACTAAGAGCCGATCTCGAAAGATGTCGAGTCGGAGGGATCAATTGCGACTCCTTGTGTGGCAGGAGCGCCGACGGTTTCCTCGTCGGGATCGAGCGCGCCGTGACCATGCCGGACTTGAACAAGCCTCGTGTGGTTGGCACCCTGCGGTGATGCAAATTGGGGCCGCCCGAATGGCAGTTGAGCAGTTCAATATTGACGCCTGGTTTTCTCGTATTGGGTACGATGGCTCGCGCGAACCGACGCTGGGAAACCTGAGGCGGTTGGTAACCGCGCACGCGACGGCTATCGCTTATGAGAGTATCGACGTTCTCTTGGACAGGCCGCCCTCGCTCGATCCCAAACTGCTGCAGTCCAAGATGATTTTTGGTGGACGAGGCGGTTACTGCTTTGAGCAGAACATGCTGTTTCGCGGTGGTTTACTTTCACTTGGGTACAAGGTGACGAGCTTGCAGGCTCGCGTCGTGCGCGGACTGGAGGTCGACGCACCCCGACCCATGCTGCACATGGTTTTGCGGGTTGACCTCCCCGAGGGGCCATTCCTCGCAGATGTGGGATTTGGAAATCTTGCACCCACAACCGCGCTGAAGTTGTTGGCGGATGAAGAACAGGAGACCCCCCACGAGATCATGCGGTTTGTGGCGATGGGCGATGAACTGGTTCTGCAGTCCAAGCTGGGAAATAACTGGGAGCATATATACAGGGTGGTCTTCCTTCCCCGTATCGACGCCGAGTACGCGATTTGCAATTGGTTCACCGCAACTCATCCAAAGAGCCTACATCTCAACAACTTGATCGCGGCGCGTCCCGGACCAAACCGAACCCGACTGACGCTATTCAATTCGCGATTTAGTGTTCGATATCCATCTGGCGAAGTGGATCGTCGCACAATCATTGGCACTCAAGAGTTTCGCGATGTGCTGACAAAGGATTTCGGTATCCGCCTGTCCGATTGTGATTTGCAGACGGCCGTCACAAACATGGAACAACGAGGAACGTCTGGAGCGCCTCATCCGTTCTTCGCATAGCGAGCCAGTCACAACTCCGCGCGCGGCAACGGGATCGCTATTGATGCTGATTTGCCCAGTCCAGGATCGCGATTGCGTCCGCAGAGACTTTCGCCCGCCAAGCAGCGATCGGACTGCTGCCAGCTTTCTTGAGGGCTGCAATGACGGCGGGCGGCGCTGGCTCGTCGATGCTTACCCCGTTGGATCGCATCCGCTTGTAGTTCTCTGCGGTGCGATTGGCCAGGAGTTCGAACTGGTTTTTTTCCGTCTCAGCGGCGGCCGCTTCGACCTCGTCTTGCGCCTCCTTGGGTAAAGCATCGAAATCATCTTGACGGACGAATGCGATCGAAATCGGAATGGCGTAGTTGATCGGCGTGAAGTGGTGCAGGTCGTCCCATAGCTGGCGGGCCACTCCGCCGTCGCCGGAAGTCAGGATCGCATTCAGCTTGTGCTCTTTTAGTTTGGCGATAGCCTCGTTTAACGGAAGATATTCCGCCGTGGCACCCACAGTGCGCATCACCTCGGCAGAGTTGCCGTCATATGTCCTCACCGAAAGCGCCCGCAAATCTTCAGGGTTTTTGAGCGGCTGATCCGACCAGATGCCGGTAGAAGGCCAGATGGTTATGTAAAGAAGCTTCAAGCCTCGCGTTGATAGCGCACGCTCATAAAGCGGACGGGCTCTCGCGGCCACCTCTTTCGCTGTATCGAGCGACTGCACCATAAACGGAAGTGACGACAGGCCGAAGATCGGGTCGGACGACTCGAGCGGCCCCGCGAATGCATCACCCCCGTCGATGCGATGGTCCTGCGCTGCCCGCAGCATTTCACGGGAGCTGATTTTCATTTCATTGTCGAAGGCATTCAGCGTGGTGAGGGAGCCATGCGTGTTCGAGGATACGGTTTTTCCAAAAGTTTCCAGCCCGACGCCAGAGATGTTGCTCTGCGGATATTCGGTAGCCATCTTCCACTGAGCTTGCGCGAAGGCCGGGACGCAAGGCTCCCCCACAACCAAAGCAACAGCACAGGCCGTCGTAAAAACTATCCGGGCAATCCATGCCAGGGGTGTATTGCGCTTTGTCTGAAAATGCATGTTTGAGCCTTCTTTCTGACAGGCTGAACCGGCGTGGACATTGCCTCGATGCGTAGATTTTTGAACGAACGACCCGAGCGCAAATTCGAGCCAAAATCCATGCGCCAGGTCGTCGCTGGCCGATTCGAATGTGCCAGTCTGGAGCGAGCGATGCCAAACAAAAAAAGAGCGCGATGATGAAATCACCGCGCTCCAGTCTTCGGGAGGAACTTGAGTTCAGCTGATGCGCTTCCAGGTCTGGCCGCCGCAGAACATGCCGCCGAAGGCGCAACCCTGCACTTTCAGGAGATTCGGACCCTTCAGCGCGATCGTGGAGTCGTAATTGCTGCCGCTGTCAGGATCGTGGATGCGGCCGGTCCATTTGTTGTTGTCGGCCGGCTTCATGTTGATCAGGATCCGCTCATTGCTGTGCTCGGCATAGCCGCAGAGGTTGGCGCCGCACGGCTCGATGCGAACGTTGCCCTTGTTGTCGGCGGTCTGCCACATGCCGAGCGGCGTGGTCGCAGCCTGCTGCGCGACGGGAGCGGCCTGCTGGGCCGGCGGCGGCGCAACGGGCGCGGGCTGCGTGTTGCTCGCAACCGGAGCCGGCGCGGCCGGCGCGGTGTTGGCGGCGCGTGACGGCTGATCGCTCGTCGCGGGCAATCCGGACAGCCGCTCACGCGAAGCGTCGGTTGCGGGCGCGGGCGCGGCGGGCGGTGCGTTGTTCGCAACCGGCGCAGGCGGCACGGGCGGAGCAGGCGGTGGATTGTTGGCGGCGGGAGCGGGCGGGGCAGGCGGCGCCGGGGGCGGCGAATTGGTCGCGACATCATCGTCGTCGGAATTCTTGCCCTTCAGATTGATGTTCTTCAGGTTGACCGGCGAACCGTTGTTGGAGACCGAGAGGCAGTTCAGCGAGCTGCAATTGCGCGGCGCATCGATGTGGATCTTCTGCCCGCCGATCTCGAAGGAGAATCCGCTGCCGGCGTGGGCGCTGGTGGTGGCCATCAGCAGCGCTGCGGCCGCGGCCAGGTAAAACGACTTCTTCATGAGTGCCTCCCATCTGGGCTTGAAGAGTTTCGGAACGTGAGTGGAACCTACGCCCGCGCCGTGGCAGCTTCTGTGATCAGCGTCACTGGGGACCGAGAAAGCTGCGGGAACAGGGAAAGCGCGCCCTCATCCGTTAGACGCAGCGTGCCTGGCTGCGGTTCGTCAGGGAGAGATGCAGGCGTGACTCAGATCACATTCGAGTGAGGCCTTCGGAGTTTAGGCTGGCTCGATTGTAGGAGAGGCCCCCATGAAGCGAATCGCCTGTCTGGTTGCACTGATGGCGTTCAGTTCACCTGCGTGTGCCCGCGGCTCCTACTCCTTCACGTTCCACGGACACCGGGTCCACATCGCAGCGCATTGCCGCTCCCTGTCCTGCGTCTCCGTTTCCGGTATCGGCGACCGCCGTGATCGCGACAACGATGTCGCGACGACGAACGCGCCCACGCCCGCTCCTGCGCCGGCTCCCGCCCCCCCGGCTCCGCCGCCGCCCCAAGCGCAGCCGGCCCCGGCGCAGCCACCGGCTGCTCCCGCGCGTCCGCCTTTGGTGACCGCCCAGGCTCAGCCTGCGCCTGTGATCACGCGCGGGCAGACGACACCGCCTGTTGTTCAGAACCGGCCGGCACCGCAATCGGCTGCGGCGACCGCGCCGACCCTGGCCGCAGCGTCGAACAGGCCGGCCGAAATCACGAACTCCACATCGCCCGCACCGCCACCGGCCGTCGGGTTCGACACGGCAAAGCCCCAACTGCCGGCCGCGGCGGACAAGCCGCAAGTCAAACCCGCTACGGCGCAGCCCGCTGTCCCCGTCGTGCGCGTATCGAAGCAGACCGAGAGCACGGTCGCCGACTCGCCGCTCGGCGACTGGCAGACCGACGGCAAGAACGGCGGGCTGGTGCACATCGAAGCCTGCGGCCCGGCGCTGTGCGGCTACACGCTGGATCCGTCGACACGGGCGAAGGGCGAAACGATCCTGGTCAACATGAAGCCGAAGAACGACACAAAGTGGACCGGCAACGTCTACAGCCGCACCAGCGGCAACAGCTATTACGGCACCATGACGCTGAAGCAGGGCGACACGCTGCGGGTCGAAGCCTGCGCCCTCGGCCAGTTCTTCTGCTCCGGCAACAACTGGACGCGGGTGATCGTCAAGCCTGACGAGCTCGTGAGCTCGCAGCACGCCCAGCCCGAACCGCGATCATAAGTTTGTGATCGCGAAAGTCGTCGAGCGTTTGGACAGCGGCGGTATTGCTCTCTTGCGCGCACGGCGCATGACAGGACCAAGCGCTGCGACCTACTGTCGCGCCGCGAGGTCTTCTAGAAACTGCCGCCAAGAACTCGAACAGAACAACGGCGCCCGTGGGAAGTGACGAAAATCCGTTGACCCTGACTTTCCGCTGCCCGGCGGAGCTTGAGGGCGTGATCCCGCCGCCAGTGCCGGCAGCTTCCTCGCTTCCCGACTGGCTGAAGGCGATGCCCCCGCAGGCCGTCAACGATCTCAATCTGCGCGAGGAAGATACCGTCAAGCGCTGTCCGCCGTTTCTGGATGCAATGACGCATGGTTTCCTGTTCCCGCTGATCTGCGACCTCAAAATCGAGAACGGCGAGATCAGCTGGGACAATGACGCACTGCCGCCGGGCGGCTCGCTCGCCTTCGCGCGTGCGCCGATCGCCTTTCACGGCCCGCACCAGGTCAGCGGCACGCCACTGTTCGAGCCCGACCGCTTCCTGATCAAATTCCACAATCTCTGGACCATTCACGCGCCCGACGGATATGCGGTGCTCTTCACCCATCCGATCAATCGCTTCGACCTGCCGTTCACGACGCTCACCGGCCTCGTCGACTGCGACCGCTATCGCGACAGCTGGATTTACTTTCCCGCGCGCTGGAACGATGTGAATTTTTCCGGTGTGCTGCCGAAGGGCACACCGGTCGCGCAATGCATCCCGGTGAAGCGCGGCGACTGGGTCGCGCAAACCGCGCCTTTCACGACGGACGAGACGCAGCGCGTGCACGATCTCACCAACGCCCTCGGCCGCGAGCCCGGTGTCTATCGTCGGCAGTTTCGGGTATGAAGCTGTCGATGGTGAAGCCGGCCCGACACAGCCGCAGCGGCGAACTGCTCGAACGCGCAGGCCTGGCGCTGCGAATGAACCAGCTTGGCGAAGCCGAGCAGCTCGCCTCCGAGGTGTTGCGGGCGGAACGCGGCAATGTGCTCGCGGCCTCGCTGCTCGGCCAGTCCCTGCTAACGCAGAACCGCCCGGGCGAGGCGATCGCGCCCCTTGAGAAAGCGGCGCGGCGCAGCGGCGATGCTTCGCTCGAGACGTTGCTTGCGATTGCGCTTGCTTCCAGCGGGCAACGCGACGCCGCGCTCGCGCAATTGCGCAAGACCACGGCGCGGCGTCCGGTCTTCCCGCCGGCGTTTCGCGAGCTCGCTTCCCAACTCGCGAAGAGCGGCGAGAACGAACAGGCGATCGCGACGCTCGAAATCTGCCTCGCGCAGACGCCCGATCTGGTCGAATTGCAGATGGATTTGGCGGCGCTCCGTCTCGGCCGCAATGAGCGCGCCGCCGCCCGCGCCGCGCTGACCAAAGCGCTCGCCGTCACACCGGGACGTCCTGATGCTCTGGCTCTGCTGGGGCGCATCATGGTGCTCGACGGCGAATATGCGTCCGCCGCGGACACCTATCGCCAGGCGCTGGCGCAGAGGCCCGACGATGGCAAGACGCGCGCTGAGTTCGCGGTGTGCCTGATGGAGATGGGCCAGCGCGATAGCGGCGAAGCCAATTTGCGCATGGCGATGCGCGATCGTCCGCAGCTGCTGTCTTTCGCAATTCATTCGCTGGCGGCCCCCCGGCATGGGCGCTTCTTTCTGCGCCCAAGCGCAGTCAGGAAATTCCTGCAGGATGAGAACGGCTGATAACAAGCGTGAAACGCTTTTGCCGGCGTCCCCATCGCCTGCGGCCGACATTCGTGAAAGATGAAAAATTTGCCGCGACGGAAAGAGCCCGGCGGTCTTTCGACCACCGGGCTCTCCAAATCCGATACGCGTGGCTAAGCTAGATCACGCCGAGAACGATTGCGCCGACGAAGGCGAAGGCGAGATACGCCGTCAATACGCTCAGCCTGTTGACGAAAGTCATGGGAAAGCTCCCTTGGTTTACGTCACTGCCCGCATTAACGCGCCAACTTACCAAACCGTTCCCGCCCCAAAAAGTCAGCGCCGCTGTCTTGGCAGCCGGTTCCACCGGCCGACGTGGTTAAAGACCCGTGAAATCAACGCGTTGAGAAGTCCTTAAATAAAATCGTCGAAGCTCGCGCGATGACGCGCGGAGTTCGTTTGTACCTCGTCGGCTCGCTCGTCCTCGTTGCACTTTCGGGTTGCGGCCGCGGCTTTTTCCAGTCCGCCGAACGCGAGCCGTGGCGCGGCGAGGCCGAAATCGCTTGCCTGAAATCCGGCGCGGTCAAGGAGAGCCTCGACGTGGTCCGGATCGAGCCGATCTCCGGTCCCGGCATCTGCGGCGCCGAGTTTCCGCTGAAGGTTGCGGCGCTCGGCGAAGCGAGTTCCATTTATGGTTTTGCCGACGAGTCGCCGCGCCCGCCCGCGAGCGTCGGCAACCAGCCGCGCTGGCCGGTGTCGCAGCCGCCGCCTCCGGCTTACGCGCAGCCGCAAAACTATCCGCCAGCCTCGACCTATCCGGAGACGGCGGTGCGCCAGCCCAATTATGGCGCGGCCGCCAACGCGCCGATCTCGCTCGCCGCGCCCGGCCTCGCGCCGGAAGGTGAAATCGATCTGCCGCCGGAAGGCGCGCCCGACCCGCGCACCGGCATCGTGCGCTCGCCCTATCCCGCGCCGCAAAATTATTCGCAGCCGCAGGCCTATCCGCAGCAGCCCGCCTATCCGCCGCGCGACCGCTATGATGCGCCATATTCCGCGCCGGCTCAGAACGAGTCGCCGCCGCTCGGCCCATCACGCAGCAATCCGGTTGCTTCCGTCGGTCCCGTCGCAGTGAAGCCGGCCGCGACGCTGGCGTGCCCGATCGTCTCGGTGCTGGACCGCTGGCTTGCCGATTCCGTGCAGCCGGCGGCGCAGCGCTGGTTCGGCGCGCGCGTGGTCGAGATCAAGCAGATTTCCGCCTATTCCTGCCGCGGCATGAACGGCAATGCGAACGCACATATTTCCGAGCACGCCTTCGGCAACGCGCTCGACATCGCCGCCTTCACGCTCGCCGACGGCCGCCGCATCACGGTGAAGGACGGCTGGAACGGCATGCCGGAGGAGCAGGGCTTCTTGCGCGACGTGCAGGCGGCCGCCTGCCGGGAGTTCAACACGGTGCTCGCGCCGGGCTCGAACGCCTATCACTCCGATCACATCCACGTCGACCTGATGCGCCGCGCCTCGCGGCGGTTGATCTGCGAGCCGGAGGCGGTGTCGGGCGAGGAGATCGCCGCAAGGGTGTCGCGGCGCAACCCCTACGCCGCGCGAGAACTCTTACGTGACCGGCGCGCTCGGCGGCAAAAAACAGGCGGCGCACAAGCGCAAGGGCGAGCGCATCAACGAAGAAGATGAATTCGAGGACGATTAATCCTCGCGAATCCGCTTCGCTGTTCCATTCGGTTAAGACTCCGCTCACCGCGTTTTTCCTGTTCGTCGGTCCGTGCACAAGCCTGCCACAGTTCGGAGGAACAAGGCCGGCCGTGTTTGATTTGATTGCGCGCTAGGAGAGGGGACACTGCACATGCTCGCCTATCGCATCACCGAAGTGGATTCACGCATCGTCGTCGGCACCGAAGAGGAGCCGATCCTGATCTGCACCAGCCTCGACGTGGCGCGGCGGGTGGTCGCCGATGCGCTGGCGCCGGCTACGATATCGCCAAGGCCGCCAGCGAGAGAAGCAGCGCCGGAAACATCACCAGCCAGCCCAGTTGAAGAAAGCGCCACGCGCTGACCACGATCCCTTCGCGGCGTAGCGCCACGAGCCAAAGAATAGTAGCAAGTGATCCAGTGACGGAAAGGTTCGGCCCGAGGTCGACGCCAATCAGGATCGCGCCGGTGACGGCCTTCGGCAGGTGATCGGCGGCTGCGACCGAGCCCGCGACGAGACCGACGGGAAGGTTGTTGGCGATACTGTCGGCGATCGCGGTGACGATCCCGACTTCCCACATGGCTCGCGCCGCCGATTGCGCGACGGCTTCATGCAGCAGTGCGCTCAGTTTCGCGATCACGCCGGTGCGGATCAGCGCCTCGACCATGACAAAGAGCCCGGCGACAAGCGGCAGCACGCCCCAGGCGATGTCCTTGACCAGCGGCCAGGGCGATTGCTGGCTCAACAGCAGCACGAAGCCAGCGGTGATCACGCCGCAGAGAAAGGTCGGCAGACCAAGCTGCACGTCGAGCGCGGAGGCGCCGATCAGCACCACGCCGATCGCGGCAATGCCCCAGGCCGTGAGCTTGCCCTCATGGCTCAGCGCCGGGCGAGGCACATTTCGTTCGAGGTGTTCTTCCTTCAGCGCAGCGCGCATTGCGATGCGCAGGATGACATAGGTCGCGACGATGGACGCGATCGACGGCAGCGTGAATTGCCGCAGCCAATCGGCGAGATGCGGCATGTGCGCGCCATAGACCACGAGATTGGCGGGATTGGAGATCGGCAGCACAAAGCTCGCGGCGTTGGCAATGAAGGCGCAGACAAAGAGATAAGGCAGCGGCGTCGCGCCTGCGGCGCGGGTCGCGGCATAGACCGCTGGTGTCAGCACAATCGCGGTAGCGTCGTTGGAGAGCAGCACGGTGACCAGCGTGCCGACCACATAGACCAGCAGGAACAGCCGCTGCGGCGAGCCCTGCGCGTGCTCGACCGCGAGTGCGGCCAGCCAGTCGAACAGTCCTTCGCGGCGCGCGAGCTCGGCGATCAGCATCATGCCGGTCAGGAACAGATAGACGTCGACACCCTTGCGCATGCCGGCCATCGCGTCGCCGACCGGCAGCAGCCCGAGCACGACCAGCAGCGCTGCGCCCGCGACCGCCCAGATCGCTTCTGGCCAGCGAAAGGGGCGGGTGATCACGCCCACGGTCGCGACGAAAATGATGGCCCAGGCGATGGCGTTGTGTTGCGGCAGAAAACTCACGCCGTCTTGTATCGATGAATGGGCCTATGCCGCAAGTTGCTCCAGGAGATCGCGCACAAGCCCCTGAAGCAGGTCGAGCTTGTAGGCCGTCATCGGCAGCGGCTTTGCGCCAGTCGTCGCCAGCTGTGCTGCTTCCGCGATCGCCGCCACGTTGGCGGGCTTACTCTGCAGCGCGGCTTCCGAGGCGGTAAGGCGCAGCGGCACCGGCGCGATGCCGCCGGCCGCCAGCCGCACGTATTTGAAGGCACCGTCCGTGACCACGGCGCGGGCGCAGAGTTCCACCAATGGCCACTCGGCATAAGTGCGGCTGATCGCGCGCTTGTAGGCGGCGCGCTCCGCCGTCAGCGGAACGGGCAGCGTGATCTCTGTGATCATCTCGCCGGAAGAGAGCGCATGATCGGCGCGGCCGTCGGAGCCATCGCCGAGCAGATCCGCAATACTCAATCCGCTGCGGCGATCGGTGCTGATGCTGGCGTCATAGGCGAGCAGCGCCGCCGCCATGGTCGAGGGATGTGGCGCGACGCAGTCGCCGAGATCGAAGGCGACGCCATAGAGATGGTTACCTGAACGGGCGGGGCAGGCGCTGCCGCCCTTCTTCAGGCAGTCGATGTGCGGATTCCTGAAATACCAGCAGCGCGAACGCTGCGCGAGATTGCCGCCGATAGTCGCAAGGTGCCGCACCTGCGGCGTGGCGAGGCCTTGCGCGCTTGCAGCGATGCCGGGATACGCCGCAGCCATGCGCGCATCGGCCGCGATTGCGGCAATGGTCGTCAGCGCGCCGATGCTGGCGGCGCCATCCGTGCCCCAGGTAATGCCGCGCTCGCCCGATGGCGCGATATCGATCAGCGGTCCCCTGGAGACGCCGCTGCGGCGGCGTTCGCTTAGATCGGTGCCGGCGGCGCGGAATTCTGCTGCTGCGACGTTCATGCGGCGTCCCTCCCTTTGAGTGCGGCGACCAGGCGATCGGGCCGGAACGGAATTTCCGTTAGCCGCACGCCGATGGCGTTGCGGATCGCATTCGCGATCGCGGGCGAGGTCGGCACGGTGGCGACTTCGCCAATTCCGACGCTGCCGCCCGGCACATGCTCGAAGCCGGCCTCGTCGAAATGCACTTCCAGCCGCGGCATGTCGGCGATCCCTGGAATCCGGTAATCCTCCATGCTGCCGCTCAGTACATGACCCGTCAGAGGATCGGTCTCGCGCGCTTCATAGAGCGCATAGCCGATGCCCTGAATGACCGAGCCCGCCGCCTGGCTTCGCGCCAATGTCGGCGCGGCGAGCTTGCCGATCGCAAGTCCGGTCCAGGCGTTGAGCACGCGGACATGGCCGAGCCAGGTGTCGACCTCGACTTCCATCACCTGCACCGAGCTCGGCACGCCGGCGCCGACCACCATGTTGTTCAAGAATTTCAGCATCCAGCCGAACACGATGCCCATAAATCCCGCCTGCCGCAGCGGCGAGGTGATGCCGGCTGCAGGCCTTGCATCCTTCGGCCGCTCGGCGGAGACGGCGAGATCGGGCGAGGCCGCGATCAATTCGCGCCACGGCGCATTCGAGCCGGGAAGCGGCGGCCGCGCCGCGCTGCGCTGGATTTCGGCTTTCAGCTTCTCGATCGCGAGCAACGTCGGCGGTACGATCGAGGACGTGACGCGGCTGCCGCCCGAGCCCGGCCCTTCCGGCAAATTCGAATGGCCGATGCGCACCTCGACGTCCTGCGGCTCCAGCGATAATTCTCTGGCGACGATGTTGGCGAGCACGCTGCGCGTGCCGGTGCCGATATCCTGCACCGCGCAGCTTGCAATGATCCGGCCGCCCTTGATCGCAAGCTCGACCGAGGAGCCGGGTTGCCAGAAATACAGCCAGTAGCCGGTCGCGACGCCGACGCCGCGGCGGTAGCGGCCCCTTTGCGACGAAGCCGGCTTGCGGTTGCGCCAGACATCGAGGCCGGCCGCCCAGTCATAGAGTCGTTGCCGGTTCGGATCGGGATCCCAGCGCTTGCGCAAGTGAATCGGATCGACCTTCATCCGCAGCGCGGCTTCATCGATCGCCTGCTCCAGCGCAAACGCCATCGGCGGACCGCCGGGGCCGCGGAACGGCGCGCCGGGCGGCAGGTTAGAGAGCACGTCGAAGTCGACCAGCTCTTTCGCTTCCGCCGGGTAGATCAGCCGCGCCAGCGCGGCAATGGTCGAGTTGACGGCGGCGCCGGTGTCGGCATGCGCGGTGAGCGACAGCGCCTTGAGGTCGCCTTGCGCGGAAGGCAGCAGCGACACTTTCAGCTCCGCGGCCGGGCGATAGCCGGTGACGGAAAGCTCCTCCTCGCGGTCGAAGACGACGCGCACCGGCGCCCTGGCTTCGCGGGCGAGCTCGATCGCCGCGATGCTTTCCATGCCAAAAGAGCCCTTGGAGCCGAACCCGCCGCCGACATGATCGGCGATCACGCGGACCTTGTCGTGCGCGAGATTGTAGCGCTTGCAGATCTTCTCCATCAAGTCGTAGACGGCCTGCGTGGAGATGTGCACGGTCAACTGATCGCCGTCGAAGCGCGCCACCGCGGCATGCGGTTCCAGGCACGCATGCTGCTGTGTCGAGACGCGAAAGGTCTCTTCCACCAGCAGCGGATCGCGCGCGTCGCGCGCTTCGCCGAGCCAGCCCTTCGCGCGCTTGCCCTTCTGCGAGAACGCCGCCGAAGGGCCGCGCACATTGCCTTTCCAGGGCGCCGGACCGCCGCCGCCTTCCGACACATTGCCGGCCCGCTTGCGGTTGGCCTTCTCGAACACCACAGGCGCATCCTCGCGCCGCGCCGCATCGAGCCCGATCACCGCGGGCAGCTCTTCGCGGTCGAAGGTGATCGCGGCGGCCGCCGCCAGCGCGGTCGCGCGATCTTTGGCCGCGACGGCCGCTATCGGCGCGCCGACAAAACGCACCATTTGATCTTCCGCGAGCAGCGACAC
The DNA here is from genome assembly GCA_963739755.1 of uncultured Alphaproteobacteria bacterium. Classification (GTDB taxonomy): domain Bacteria; phylum Pseudomonadota; class Alphaproteobacteria; order Rhizobiales; family Xanthobacteraceae; genus Bradyrhizobium. The sequence goes on from CAVUCB010000083.1 coordinate 26,149, forward strand.
CGCCGCCACGACGCCATGGACGGCGCGCGCCGGCGCAAGATCGAGCCTGGTGATCCTGGCGTGCGCGATCGGAGAGCGCAGGATCACGCCTTCGAGCTGGCCATCATGCCGGATGTCGACGGTGTAGCGCGCCAGCCCCGTCACCTTGTCGCGGGCTTCCATGCGCGGCGCGACGGGGTCGTTGCCGTCGACGCGCCCCGAACACGCCTCCGCCACCGCGCGAAAAATACCCTCATAGGCGCCGCAGCGGCAGAGATGTCCGGACAGCGCCGCGGCGATCTCCTCGCGCGACGGCATCGCCGTGCCCTTGGCCGCGCGCCAGCGGTCATGGAAGGCGACAGATTCCACGACAAAGCCCGGCGTGCAGAAGCCGCATTGCAGCGCGTCGTGCGCCATGAAGGCTTTCTGGACCGGATGCAGCTTCTCGCCGCCGATGCCCTCGATCGTAATCAGCGATTTGCCGCCGGCCGCCTGCGCCGGTAGCAGACAGCTCACGACCGGTGCGCTGTCGAGCAGCACGGTGCAGGCGCCGCAGACGCCGGAGCCGCACACGAGTTTTGTCCCGGTGAGGCCGCAGCGGTCGCGGATCACGTCGACCAGCAGCGCGTCGGGATCCTCTGGCAGCGTTTCGAGGTCGGCCATTGATGGTGATGGTGCTCATTTCCGAACTCCCGTTTTGCGTTGGGATTTCTTCGCCGCCGGCGCCATCGCGCCCGCGACCAGCATTCGCAGCATGACTTCAAGCTGTTTCAAAAAGGCATCGGCCGGCATGCATCGAGGGGTAGGCGGACTTGGTGCCGTGGATCGCCATCTCGACGCAGCGCGCCAGTTCGCGCACGGTGACGCCGCTCGACAGCGTGAGCTTTCGCTTGCGGCAGACGCGCGCGATCGTGGCTGCGACCTCATCGGCGAAGCGGGTCGCATAGGTCTGGTAGAGATCGCGCGCCTGCGCCAGGTGTTCGGAAAACAGCTCCTCGATATGCGGCGAGCCTTCGAGCGAGGCGAACAGCGTCTGCAGCCGCGCGCCGATTTCGGCGATGAGGATGTCGACGAACTCCTCGCCGGCCTCTTCCGCCGCCTTCGCCGCAGCGATCTCCGCGGCGAGCGAGTTCTCGTAGAGCCGCTCGATCAGGGCGCGAAACAGCGCCTCCTTGGAATTGAAATGATGGTAGAGCGCCTGGCGCGTCAGGCCGGCCTCTTCCGCCGCCTGCTCGATCGAGGAGCGGCGGAAGCCGTGGCGGCGGAACACGCGCATGGCGGCATCGAGGATGCGGTCCTGGGGCTTTGACTGCGCCTGCATTTTGTCAGATTTGACAAACGAAGATGAATTGTCAAATCACGGATGGATGACAATGGCGACGGCCCACGCCCGGCATGGATGAGCTCCCGGGAACTTTTTGACGTTTCGGAGGTTATCTACACATGTCAGAAGAGTATTCCGTCCGTCCCCCGAAAACGCTCACCCCTGAAGAACGCAAGGCTCGCGACGCCGCCCGGCGCGCCGACGCCGAGCAGGCGATGCGCGAGCACGAGGCCGCGCAAAAGGCGTTTTACGAAAATCGCGAGCGCCTCAAGGCCTTGCGGCTGGCGCGCGAGCAGGCCGCGCAAAACGCCGGCTAGACCAATTTTAAATCATGCGACGAGACCGCAGGGCGGATTAGCGCAAGCGTAATCCGCCGCGCCTCCCGCGACCGACGGCGGATAAGGCAATCGGCCCGCCCATGCACAGCCTATGTGTAGAGTGCGGTGCAGTATCGTGATTCATTAAGAATGCGGCGGCCACGCGGGAATTTGTTGCGCGGGAACCCCATTCCGGTATTAGCTCCACCTCGGGCAATCGTTGGGTTCGGGGGAAACCTTGTTTCGAGGGCTTCGTTTGGCGTACTGGCTGCGACTGAACCCGTGGTCGCCGCAGGCGTTGCTGATCGCGTTGATCGGCCTCGCCGTAGCGGTGGCAATCCGCATGGTGCTGGCCTCCTTCGGGATGCCGCTGTATTTCGCGACCTTCTTTCCGATTATTCTGCTGACCTCGCTGATCGCTGGTGTGCCGGCCGGCGCGCTCAATGCGCTTGGCGCCGTCATCATCGTCTGGTGGGCATTCATGCCGCCGGCGTTCGAGTTCGGCCCGCTCGGCCATGACGACATCGATCGCTTCCAGCTCTTTCTGCTGGCTGTCTCGGTGCTGATCTGGTTTTCCCATCTCTGCCGCACGGTGGCACGGATGCGCGAGCAGCGGACGGCCTGACCCGATCGCTGCGGGCGATGGCCGACATGGAAAGCGGCCATGGATTGGCGCCAGCTTGAATCCTTTGCCTTTGGCGACAGCGGCGAGCTTGCCGACCGGTTGCTGGCGCTCGTCCTCGAAGGAAAGAAGCGCGCGACCTGCTGGGCTGTAGCCGAGGGCATGAAGGGCGCCGAGCTCGGCAAGAGCAATGGTCGTGCTTGATGGATCGGGCCGGCCGCGCGCGCTAATCACTTCCCCCGATAGGCCGCGAGGAACATCCGGATCGCGCTGTCGACCACTTCGCGATCCGCTCGGCCGAAGGCGGCGGCGAGGCCTGGAAGATGAAGGGCAGGAACAGTGAGGCCTGGCACATCTGCATGAATTGCGAGGCGGCGAGCTTGCAGTCGTCGATCGCAAGATCGCCCGACTTGACGCGCGCCTCGAGATAGTTCGCGAGCCGGTTGATGGTCTCTCCATCACTTGCTCGTAATAGCGGCGGCCGACTTCGGGCATCCGCTCGGCGATCGCCATGACGGTGCGGATCGACGAGCCGCCGCCCGGCCGGCAGACATAGGCGATCTAGGTCTGGCCAAACTCGCGTAACGTTATCGGACGTCACGCGCGGGGTCGAAGTTGAAGGCGCTCTTGCGCTTCGCTGCAGCGCCTCCTCCTCGACGATGGCCTCGAACAGGCGGCTCTTGTCGGCGAAGTAGACATAAAGCGTGCCCTTGGAGACGCCGGCCGCGCGGGCGATCTCGCCCATGCTGGCGCCGTCAAACCCCAAATCCATGAATACCTTACGGGCGCCTTCCAGGATCTGGCGGCGCTTCGAGCTGTCCTCGTCGGAGACGAGGTGAAGGGAAGGTTGGTCGGCTGCAACCATTGGTTTAGCTTCTCTCGAAGATTTTAGATTTTGGAAAGATTTGAAAGGACCGGCCACTAGGATCTCGCACGTGAGAAAATATATTGACCGAACCGTTCGGTCAATGATAATTTGGAAAATGCGATGCGGCAGGGGCCGGCGACTGGCTCGTGCGCGCGTCGCGTTATTTTTGAGTGGGAGGCCTTGATGGCCGTTGCGAGAGACCAGGCCGCGCGCGTTGTTCGTGCCGAGGTGCACGAAATCGGCGGAGACGGCGCGTGACGCGACGCGGGCCTGGCCGAACAGCTGCGCACGCATGTGGCCGAGGAAAAGCGCCGCGCCGAGGCGCCGGCCACGCCCCAGGCGACAAGCCTGCGGTTGCGCCGGGTGCTCCCGCGCAGGGCGCCGCACCCGCTGCCGCTGCACCGCCGAAATCCGGCAAGCGCAAATTCATCCTGTTCGGCTTCCTGGCGTTGCTTGCGCTCGCGGCCGCAGTCTTACGCCACCTATTACGTGCTGATCGGCCGCTTCTTCGTCTCGACCGACGACGCCTATGTCCGCGCCAACAACACCATGCTGGGCGCGCGGGTGGCGGGCCACATCGCCGCGATCCTGCCCGGCGACAACACGCTGGTGCACAAGGGCGACACCATCCTCCGCATCGACGACGGCGACTACAAGATCGCGGTCGACGCCGCGCGCACGAAGATCGCGACGCAGGAGGCGACCATCGCGCGCATCGGCCGCCAGGTCACCGCGGCCGTGAGCGCGGTCGAGCAGGCCGAGGCCAATCTCGCTTCCGCCGAAGCCGGACTGAAGCGCGCCGGTCTCGACTATGATCGCCAGCAGGCGCTGAGCACCAAGGGCTTTGCCTCGCACGCCACCTTCGAACAGTCCGAAGCCGCACGCGATCAGGGCGCCGCCGGCGTGAAGGCAGCCCAGGCCGCCTTTGACGCCGCTCGCGAGCAATGTCGACGTGACCAAGGCGCAGCAGGCCGAAGCCGCAAGCGCAGCTCGCGGAATTGAAGACCCAGCTCGCCAAGGCCGAGCGCGACCTCGATTTCACCTCATGTGCGCGCGCCGGTCGACGGCATCTTCTCCAACCGTCTGGTCAACACCGGCGACTTCATCGCGGTCGGCCAGCGGCTCGGCAATGTCGTGCCGCTCGACGACGTCTATATCGATGCCAACTTCAAGGAGACGCAGCTCAAGCGCATCCGTCCCGGCCAGCCGGTGACGATCAAGGTCGATGCCTATGGCCTCCGCAAGTTCACCGGCATCGTCGAGAGCATCTCGCCCGCCGCGGGCTCGGTGTTCACGCTGCTGCCGCCGGACAACGCCACCGGCAATTTCACCAAGATCGTGCAGCGCCTGCCGGTTCGCATCCGCGTGCCGAAGGATGTCGCGCGCCAGAACCTGCTCCGCGCCGGCATGTCGGTCTATGCCACCGTCGACACCAACAAGGGCGCCGACGATGCCGACAGCGATACCGACCTCGATTCGCCACGTGATGACCCATCCGCAGTAGGGCCTCGCGTTTTCGACGCGCGCATCTGACGAGCTGAATCGACCATGGCGAACGCCACTACTGCATCTCCTGGCCATGATGCCGCCGCAGGCCGCTTCCGAGCGGATCGAGCCGAAGCGCGTGGTCGCGTTCATCATCATGGTGTTCGGGATGTTCATGTCGATCCTGGACATCCAGATCGTCTCGGCATCGCTGTCCGACATCCAGGCGGGACTGTCGGCAAGCTCGACCGAAGTGTCCTGGGTGCAGACCGCCTATCTGATCGCCGAAGTGATCGCGATTCCCTTATCCGGCTTCCTGTCGCGCGCGCTCGGCACGCGGCTGTTGTTTGCGATCTCGGCAGCCGGCTTCACCTTCGCGAGCCTGCTCTGCGGCTTCGCCTCCTCGAGCGCAGCAGATGATCCTGTGGCGCGCGATCCAGGGATTTCTCGGCGCCGGCATGATCCCGACCGTGTTCGCCTCGGCCTACACCATCTTCCCGCGCTCGAAATTCCACATCGTCGCCCCTATCATCGGGCTTGTCGCGACGCTGGCGCCGACGATCGGTCCGACGGTCGGCGGCTACATCACCGACGTGATGAGCTGGCACTGGCTGTTCTTCATCAACGTCGTGCCCGGCATCATCATCACCATCGGCGTGCTGGCGCTGGTCGATTTCGACCAGCCGAATTTTCCGCTGCTGCCGCATTTCGACTGGTGGGGCCTGATCTTCATGGCCGGCTTCCTCGGCGCGCTCGAATATGTGCTGGAGGAAGGCCCGCAATATGAATGGCTGCAGGACACGTCGGTCGCGGTCTGCGCCGCCGATCAGCTTCCTCTCGGCGATCGCCTTCTTCTGGCGCGTGCTGACCGCGAGAGTGCCGATCGTCGACCTGCGCGCCTTCACCGACCGCAATTTCGCGGTCGGCTGCCTGCTGCAATTCTGCATCGGCATCGGGCTCTACGGCCTCACTTACGTCTATCCGCGCTATCTCGCCGAAGTGCGCGGCTACAGCGCGATGATGATCGGCGAGACCATGTTCGTCTCCGGCATCACCATGTTCCTGATGGCGCCGGTCGTCGGCCGCCTGATGCTGAAGGTCGACCTGCGCTTCATCATTGCTTTCGGTCTCGTCATCTTCGCGCTCGGCTCTTACCAGATGACGTGGATGACGCGCGATTACGATTTCTACGAATTGCTGCTGCCGCAGATCCTGCGCGGCATCGGCATGATGTGCGCGATGGTGCCGACCAACAACATCGCGCTGGGCACGCTGGCTCCGGAGCGGTTGAAGAACGCCTCGGGCCTGTTCAACCTGATGCGCAATCTCGGCGGCGCGCTGGGGCTTGCGGTCATCAACCAGATGCTCAACGACCGCACCGACCTGCACATCAGCCGCCTGCAGGATCGCGTCACCTGGGGCAACCCGACAGCGGTCGAGACGCTCAACATGCTGACCCAGCGCGCGCAGGGCATGGGCGATTCGGCGCTGATGGCGCTGAAGCAATTGTCGCAGATCGTGCACCGCCAGGCCGCCGTCATGAGCTATAGCGACACCTTCTTCATGCTGACGCTGTTCTTTGCGGCCCTGAGCCTGCTGGTCATGCTGGTGAACAAGCCGGTGCAGGCCGCGGGCGGCGACGCGCACTAGCGCGTGATGGGTTGCAAATCAGCGCTGATCGATTTATAAGCAGCGCATCGTCGCTCGAACCGCGGGAGGATTTGCATGACTATCGCATTTTCGCAGATCACTCGTCCGCGTCCGATGCCCATGCTGGACGCTGTATCCGGCCTCTGCTGAGGCCGTCTCCGCGAGCCACGATCGGGCGAAATCCCCGATCCCAAATCTCCCAGTAAGTCACTGATTTTTATCGACGCCTGCGTTCGGCCTTTGGGGCGAACGCGCGTCCAGATTGGAGCCGGCACCTGCGCGCGAGCGCGAGCCGGATGACGATATGACCGCTCAACGCAACAGACCCGCGGCGATACGCGTGGTGATCCCGTTCGTGTTCCGCCACTGGCTGAACCAGCCCTGGCTGACGCTGACCATTGCCTTCGGCCTGCTGGGCGCAACCGTGGCCGACCTCTTGATGCCGATCTATTCCGGCCATCTGGTCGACGCCCTGACGCTCGGCGCCGACAATCCGGCTGCACGCCATGCGGCGCTCGCGGCGTTTGGCGCGATCGTCGCGCTGGGACTGACCTCGATCATCCTGCGCATGATCGGGCTGCGGGCCATCGTGCCGTTCACGCTGAAGATCATGTCGGATGTGGCGCAGGATGCGTTTATCCGCGTCCAGCGCTTCTCGACCGACTGGCACGCCAACTCGTTTGCCGGCTCGACCGTGCGCAAGGTGACGCGCGGCATGTGGGCGCTCGACCTCTACAACGACACCATCCTGATGGCGCTGTTGCCGTCACTGATGGTGCTGTTGGGCTCGGTAGTGCTGCTCGGACTGCACTGGACCTCGCTGGGGCTTGTGATCGCCATCGGCGCGCTCATCTATGTCTCGATGACGGTGGCCTTCTCGACGCAGTACATCGCGCCAGCCGCGAGGGTTTCCAATGCCTGGGACACCAAGGTCGGCGGCACGTTGGCCGATGCCTTGACCTGCAACGCGGTGGTCAAATCGTTTGGCGCGGAGCTGCGCGAGGATTCGCGGCTGATGCGCGTCATCGACCGCTGGCGGCGGCGCGTCAACCGCACCTGGCTGCGCTACAACTCCACCAACGCGGTGCAGCTGAGTGTGCTGCTGTGCCTGCGCGGCTCGGTGATCGGCGGTTCGCTGCTGCTGTGGCTCGCAGGTAAAGCCTCGCCGGGCGACGTCACCTATGTGCTGACGAGCTATTACATCATCCACGCCTACCTGCGCGACGTCGGCATGCACGTCAACAACCTGCAGCGTTCGGTGAACGACATGGAGGAGCTTGTCGAAATCCACGATCAGCCAATCGGCATCGCCGATGCGGCGGATGCGGAGCCGATCGCGATCGAGGGCGGCCGCATCCAGTTCGAGGACGTGACGTTCCATTATGGCGGCCATCGCGCACCGCTCTATGATGAATTGTCGATCGACATCCGCGCCGGCGAGCGCGTCGGCCTGGTCGGGCGTTCCGGCTCGGGCAAGACGACGTTCGTCAAGCTGGTGCAGCGGCTCTACGACATCTCCGGCGGCCGCATCCTGATCGACGGCCAGGATATCGCCAAGGCGACGCAGCAATCGCTGCGCAGCCAGATCGCGATCGTGCAGCAGGACCCGATCCTGTTTCACCGGACGCTGGCCGAGAACATCGCCTATGGCGCGCCGGGGGCGAGCATGGCGGCGATCGAGCAGGCGGCGCGGCTTGCGAACGCGCATGACTTCATCCTGCGCCTGCCGAAGGGCTACGGCACGCTGGTGGGCGAGCGCGGCGTGAAACTGTCGGGCGGCGAGCGGCAGCGGGTGGCGCTGGCGCGCGCGTTCCTGGCGGATGCGCCGGTGCTGATCCTGGACGAGGCGACCTCGAGCCTCGATTCGGAATCGGAGGCGCTGATCCAGGAGGCGATGGTGCGGCTGATGAAGGACCGCACCTCGATCGTGATCGCGCACCGGCTGTCGACGGTCCGCAGCCTCGACCGGATCCTGGTGTTCGATCGCGGCGAGATCGTCGAGCAGGGCACGCATGCCGCGCTGACGGCGCGACGCGACGGCATCTATCGCTCGCTGTTCGAGCGGCAGGTGACCGAGTTTGCGCAGATCACGGCGGCGGAATAGGCGGTCGGCGTCCGGGGCTCAGGCCTCGGGCGCGGACGCCGGCCGGCTCCGCGTCCGCGTCCTCGTAGAGATCGCGACCGTGGCCACGACGGCGGCGGCGAACAGCACGATCTGCGGCGTGATGGTCTCGCCGGCGAAGATGGCCGCGAGGGTGAAGGTGACGAACGGCTGCAGCAACTGGACTTGCGACACCCTCGCAATGCCTCCCATCGCAAGCCCGGCGTTCCATGCGAAGAAGCCGATCCATTGCGGAAACAGTGCGACGTAGAGGACAGCGAGCCATGGCTTGAGCGCGATGTGCGCATAGTCGGCCGGAAAGGTCAGCGCCGCGGCCGGCAGCGAGACCGGCAAAGCGATCACCACCGCCCAGCTGATGACTTCCCACCCCGGCATCGACGCGGTCAGCCGGCCGGAAAAGGTATAGCCGATCGCGGATGCCGCAACGGCTGCAAACAGCAGGAGATCGCCTGATGAGAGCGAGCCGCCGCCCTGGCGCAGCGCAAACGCGACGACCAGCGCGGCGCCGGCGATCGAGGCGATCCAGAACAGCGGCTTCGGACGCTCATGGGTGATCAGCACGGCGACAAAGGCGGTCGCGATCGGCAGCGCGCCCATCACCACGCCGCCGTGGGCGGCATCGACGGTCCGCACTGCGAGCGCCATCAGGAACGGAAACATGATGCAGACGCACAGCGAGGCGACCGCGAGTTCAAACCACAGCCGACGCGGCGGAAACGGCCGGCGCAGCACGAGCAGAAGCACAAGCGAGCACAGTCCTGCGATCGCGGTGCGCAGCGCCGTCAGCGCCAGCGGATCGATCGCCGCCACCGCGATCCGCGTTGCCGGCAGGGTTCCGCCGAAAATCGCCATGCCGACGAAGCCAAGCAGAAGACCGAGGCGTTCACGCGACAGCGATGCGGACGATTCGCGAAGCAAGGCAGGAGAGGACATGGCGCGAGAGAACTAGCCGCTTTGCCCACCCGCGTACAGCACGCAAGCCCTTCGCATGGCGGATATGCACGCGTTATTGGATTCCGAGGGTGCTCCAGACGAGTCCAGCGCCGGACAAAAACAGCAGTCCCAGCACGACATCGCGAAAATTCTGGTCGCTCAGCGCATGATAGAGCCGCGCGCCGAGCCAGGAGCCCAGGATGGTCGCGGGAAACGCCAGTGCTGTGAGCCAGATGACGTTGCGCTCGACGAGGCCACTTGCCGCCTGCAAACACAGCGCGGCGAGCAGCACGGCGATGTTGAAGATCTGGAAGATGCCGCGACGCTCTTCCTTGCCCCAGCCCCTGACGCTCGCCCACAGGGTCGGGAGCGGACCGGACAGGCCCGCGAGCCCGCCGAGAATGCCGCCGGCAAAACCGACTGCGGCATCCGCTAGCTTGCCGCCGATCGCAATGGCCATCGGCTTGCTGAAATAGAGCGCGACCGGAAACACCAGCAGGAAAACGCTGACGGTCAGTTTGAAAACCTTGGGATCGGCGTGCGCGACCAGCATGGTGCCGAGCGGTACGCCGAGCAGGCCGCCGATCACGAACGGCCACACCAGCGTGAGATCGAAACTCCGCCACATCGAGGGCAGTGTGGCTGTCTGGGCGATCACCGAACAGGTCAGCACCAGGGGCACGGCACTCGACGGCGGAAGGACGTAGAGCCAGATGCCCAGCGCCATCAGCGCAGTTCCGAAGCCGGATAGTCCGGATACGAAGCCGCCGGCAAGCGCGCCGATCAACAGCAGCGCGTAGGCGGTCGTATGCATGATTCAATCCTTCGTCATTCCGCGTCTGGTGTTTCGCGGCTTTTTCGGAATGGCAGTATCGGCGCGGGTGTCATTTACACCAGACGATGGGCAGGTACTATCGCCATTGCCCCGCGAAGACAATTTCATGGAAGCCGCCGATGAATTCACCGCCCAAAAAGACTTTCCTGGTCTGCCATGGCGCGTGGGCCGGCGGCTGGTCGTGGAAGAAGATGTTTCCCCTGATGCAGGCGGCCGGCTATCGGCTGGTGGTGCCGACTTACACCGGATTGGGCGAGCGCGAGCATCTCGCCAATCCGTCGATCGATCTGGAAACCCATATCCAGGATGTCGTGAGCGTCATCAAGTTCGAGGACTTGAGCAACATCGTGCTGCTCGGCCATTCCTATGGCGGCATGGTCGCGACCGGTGTCGCCGACCGTGCGCGCGATCGCATCGCGCAGCTGATCTATCTAGATGCGTTCGTGCCGCGCGACGGGCAATCGTTGCTCGATCTCAACGAGCCGGCGCGAGTGACCATGGAGGCGCTGACAAAATCCGGCGACACCTGGCGCGTGCCGCCCAATCCGACCTCGGCCGATACGGCGGAAGAGGACCTCGAATGGCTCGCGAAGCGCCGCGTGCCGATGCCGATTAAATGTTTCCAGATGGGGCTGAAGCTGCGGAACGGGGAACCCGGCGTGCGGCGCAGCTACATTTACGCCACGCGCATCCCGTCGGCGGATACGTTTGGGCAATTCGCGGCGCGCGCCAGAACCGAGCCCGGCTGGCGCTATTTCGAGATCGACGCCAGCCACTCACCGAATGTCACCGCGCCGAAAGCGCTGATGAAGGTGTTGCAGGAGATCGTCGCGTAGCTCGTATGGGAGACAGGAATGACGCGCCTGAAGGCGGCCCTTATCGTCATTGCGACGTTCTCTCTATCGACCGTCTTCACACCGTTGCGCGCGGAGGAAATCATCCGCGAAGCCGGCGGAGACCGTGGAGATCCCACTCAATCCGTTGCCGTTTGTCTTGAGCGGCTCGCTCAGACGCCCTGGCGGCGAGGGTCCTTTTCCCGCCGTCATCCTGCTGCCAGCCTGCGGCCATCTGGCCGGCTCCGTCGATCAGGTCTGGGGACAGGCGTTATTGTCGTGGGGCTATGTCACGTTGACGCTCGATGTCTTCACACCAAGAGGCGTGGTGGGACAAAAGACCTGTCTGTACCCGGCACCTCCCGGGCTTGCCGAGGATGTCTATCGAGGCCTGAACGCGCTGGCGGCGCGAAAGTTCGTCGATCAGAAGCATGTCTTCGTCGTCGGCTTCGGACGAAGCAGTTCGCTGGTATTTGCCGCCGTCGAGCGCGACGGCGTTGAACGCACTGCCAAGCGAAGATTTCGCGGCGCCATCGCGTTCTATCCGCCGGGGTGCGGCGCCGTCAAAGGGGTCATGACGGTGGCCACGCTGATCATCGCCGGCGCGCGCGATCCTGCGCTCGAGGCCTGCCGCAATCTGGCGGACGGCAAGGACGACATGGGAATCTCACGGCAGCCCGGTGCCGGAGTTTCGATCGAGTTGGCGATCATGGCCGACGCCTATTCCGGCTTCGATCTGCCGATGTTTCAAAAACCTGTCGACGTCGAAGGCTATCACATCGAGTACAGCCAATCGGCCACCGATCAGGCGAAGGAGACGTTGCGGCAATTCCTTCAATCGATGGTCGAGCAGCATCTGTGAGGCGCGGTTCAAATGGCGAGGGGTCCGGCGTGTTGGCGCCGAACCCCTCATTTGAACATATCAGCCGGCCTGTAAGCCGGGTTCTGTAGGGCACCGCCGCGCTTGCGCGCGACGATACGTGACGGCCATTCCTCTGGGGCAATGTTCGCACATTGCCTCGAGCAACCTACCCGGACGGCGAGCCTGACATCGCTCCCGCGGCGTTATCGCTTTCGCGAACCTCCCGCGTGTGCCGTCCCTATTCGGTCTTGCTCCCGGTGGGGTTTACCCTGCCATTTCCGTTGCCGGAAACGCGGTGCGCTCTTGCCGCACCTTTTCACCCTTGCTGCCCCTCCCTTTATCCCTCCCCCGCAAGCGGGGGAGGGGTAGGGTGGGGGAAGCGGTTCGTTCTCTGTGGCACTTTCCCTGGGGTCGCCCCCGCCGGATGTTATCCGGCACCGCATGTCGATGGAGCCCGGACTTTCCTCTCCTGCCACCTTTCGGTGCCTGCCGGAGCGGCCGTCCGGCCGACTGATCCTCTACGCATGGGGATTTAAAGCCGCCGCGTCAAGCCGATAACGCCCCGCCAGTTGGCGTAAAAATAATTTATCCTGAACATGTCGTTCCGGCTGCCTTCCGTTCGACTGGATGTCGGCGATCCAGCCTATCAAGAGGAGTACGACACATGCAGTATTTGCTGATGATCTATCGGAGTGAAGCCGAATTGGCCAAAATGGACGCGGCCGCGCGCCAGAAAGTGACGGCGGAATACGGCGCATTTACCCAGTCCATCATCCAGAGCGGCCATTTCAAGGCTGGTGACGGCTTGCAGCCGTCGACGACCGCGACCACCGTGCGTGTTCGCGACGGCAAGACCCTGACGACGGATGGTCCGTTCGCGGAAACGCGCGAGCAGCTCGGCGGTTATTATCTGGTCGAGGCCAAGGATCTCGACACGGCGCTCGGCATTGCCGCGAAGATTCCAGGCGCCAGAGACGGTTCGATCGAGGTCAGGCCGGTCATGATCTATAAATGACGGCGCAGCCATCATGACCCCCGGCGAGATCGAAAAAATATTCCGAGACGAATCGGGCCGTGCGCTGGCCACGCTGATCCGCCTCGTCGGCGATTTCGATCTCGCCGAGGACGTGCTGCAGGAAGCGTTCACGGCGGCGCTGGTGCGCTGGCCTCAATCCGAGCTGCCTGCCAATCCGCGGGCGTGGCTCGTCAATGTCGGACGCAACAAGGCGATCGACCGCATCCGCCGGCAGATCGCCTTTCGCGGCAAGCTCGGCGAACTGACACACGAGTGGCTGCAGAACGCGTCGATCTCGGAAGAAACGGCCGATGCAGGCGCGCTCGACGACGACATGCTGCGGCTGATCTTCACCTGTTGCCATCCGTCCTTTGCCGCCGAGGTCCAGGTCGCCTTGACGCTGCGCACGGTGTGCGGGCTCTCGACCGCGCAGGTGGCGCGCGCGTTCCTGACCAGCGAGGAAGCGATGGGCCAGCGCCTGCTGCGCGCCAAGCAGAAGATCCGCCTCGCCGGCATCGCTTATGAAGTGCCGGAGCGGGAGAGCCTCGAGCCGCGCCTGCGCGGCGTGCTGGCGGTGATCTACCTCGTCTTCACGGAAGGCTATGTCGCGACCTCGGGCGAAGATTTGATGCGTCCCGATCTTGCGCGCGAGGCGATCCGGCTTGTACGTCTGCTCGATGGGCTGATGCCGCAGCGGCGCGAGATCAAGGGCCTGCTCGCCCTGATGCTGCTGCATGATGCGCGCCGCGCCGGACGCGAGACCGCGGCCGGCGACATCGTGCTCTTGGAAGAGCAGGACCGCTCGCTCTGGGACCAGAAGCAGATTGCCGAAGGTCTGAAGCTCGTCGAAGACGCGCTGCGCCTGCCCGGTCCGCCGCAATCCTATGCGGTGCAGGCCGCGATCGCCGCATTGCATGCACGCGCGCCGAGCTACAACGACACCGACTGGCCGCAGATCGCAGGCCTCTACGAAGTGCTGCTGCGGATTGCGCCGTCGCCGGTAGTCGAGCTCAATCACGCCGCGGCCGTGTCGATGGTGGACGGGCCGGCGCGGGCGCTCGACCTGATCGATGCGCTGCAAGCGAGAGGCGGCCTCGACGGCTACGAGCTGCTGCCGGCGGTGCGCGCCGACCTGCTGCGCCGGATCGGCCGCCATGACGCCGCACGCGAGGCTTATCTGGCTGCAACGGCCGCGACAAAGCTCGAACCGCTGCGGCGGCTCTATGCGCGGCGGATGGCGGAAATGAACGTGGCGCTGAAAGTCTGACCGCGACTAGCGCGCGGCGACCGCCGTGGCCACCGCCTCGGCCGGCAGGCTCGACAGCAGCGCATGCAGCGTGGTCAGCGTCGAGAGATCGGCGATGCCGTCGACGCGGGCGGGGCGGAAATGGCGCTGGAAGGCGGTGACCACTTCCATGGTCGGCCCGTCATACTTGCCGGTGATCGGCACGCCATAGCCATATTTGGCGAGCGCCTGCTGCAGGTTGCGGACTTCCTCGCTGATGATCCCGAGCTTCAGCGTGTCGCCGCGCAGGATCGGCGCGGGTTGCACCCAGTGGCCGACGCCGGAATTGGCGAGCGAATGCCACGGGAATTTCTCGCCAGGGTCCTTCTTGCGCGCCGGCGCGACGTCCGAATGCGCCAGCACGCGATGGCTCGGCACCTTGCGGCGAAGCATGATGCCGCGGCACAGCGCGATCACCGCCGCTATCTGGCGCAACGGATAATCCGGATAGCCCCAGTCATGGCCGCGATTGATGATCTCGACGCCGATCGAGCAGGAATTGATGTCTTCCTCGCCGGCCCAGAAGGCGACGCCGGCATGCCAGGCGCGTTTTGCTTCCGGCACGCATTGCACGATGCGGCCATCCTCGAGCACGATATAATGGGCTGACAGTTCGGTGCCCGCGGTGCAGAGCTGCGCGATCGCACCCTCGACGTCGGGCATGCCGGTATAGTGCAGCAGGATCATGTCCGGCTGCCGGCCCTTGTTGCGCTCGCCGTAATTCGCCGAGGGAATCACGTCGGAGGCGATCGAGGAATCGGGGGTGAAGGTCTTCATGCCGGTGTTGGCGCTCGGAATCGGAAGCGCGCGCCGGCGCTTCGAATCAATGGCATCTGGGATGTTGGTACCGAGCGGCATAAATCACTTCAATACAACGATGGCTTCGAGTTCTGGCAGTAACTATTCCTTTACGATGGCGCCGAGGCAATCTGTCGCCGCTACCTTGCGCGCAATTTGGTTAAGGTGTGTGCGGGGTGCATCACTGGTTAACGCGACGGAAACGGGTTCCGCGCCGTGCCAAATGCAACCATGTCAGCAACGCTTTCTTAACGCTAGGTGCCGTTACTAAGTAGTGAAGCGCCAAAACCGGTTTGGCGCCGCTTTCACGCGCGAAAACCGATGGCAGCCCAGCAGATTCCAAGCGGTGACCCGGGTTTTTCCCTGGGGTCGCGCGGGATCGGCGAGCGCGCCCGCTTCCGGTTTGGACTAAAAAGCGCCGGATGGTCCGGGAATTCGAGGCGCAATGGGCCTGTTCGCTTCCAGTTTCCAAGAATTTCGCGCGAGCGCGCCCGGGGCTGGCGTATGAGCGCTGCTGTCCGCCACATCCCCGTGCTCGGCCACGAGGCCGTCGAGATGGTCGCGCCTCGCGACGGCGGCGTTTACGTCGATGCGACTTTTGGGGCCGGCGGCTACAGCAGGATGATTCTCGGGATTGCCGGTACCCGGGTGATCGGCATCGACCGCGACCGCACGGCGGTCGCCGGCGGCTTTGATCTGGTCGAGCAGTCGGATGGCCGGCTCACGCTGGTCGAGGACCGTTTCTCCAATCTCGCCGAGATCTGCATCGCAGAGGGCGTCGACGCCGTCGACGGCGTGGTGATGGATGTCGGCGTGTCCTCGATGCAGCTCGACCAGGCCGCCCGCGGCTTCTCGTTTCGCCTCGACGGGCCACTCGACATGCGGATGGGCAACGCGGGTCCGACCGCGGCTGATGTGATCGCGAAAGCCTCGGAGGCCGAGCTCGCCGATATCATCTATGTCTTCGGCGAGGAGCGCCATTCCCGCGCTGTTGCGCGCGCCATTGTTGCCGCACGCAAGGAATCCTCGATCACGACCACCCGGGCGCTCGCCGACATCGTCGCGCGCGTAGTGCGCTCGAAGCCCGGTGACATCCATCCGGCGACGCGGACGTTCCAGGGCCTGCGCATCTTCGTCAATGAAGAGCTCGATGAGTTGCAACTCGCGCTTCAGGCCGCCGAGCGCGTGCTCAAGCCCGGCGGCCGGCTTGCGGTGGTATCGTTCCATTCGCTGGAAGATCGCATCGTCAAGGATTTTCTCAACGCACGCAGCAAGAGCGGTGGTGGCTCGCGGCATTTGCCGGAAATCAGGCAGGCTGCGCCCAGCTTCAAGCTGCTGACCAAGCGGCCGGTCGCGCCGGGCGAGGAAGAAGTCGCCGCCAATCCGCGCGCGCGTTCGGCCAAGCTGCGCGCCGCTGAGCGCACCGACGCGCCGGCGCACGCGACTGACGGCCTGTCCTCCCAGCCACGCCTTTCCGATGTGATGAGGGGAGGCTAGCGCATGCGGCTGCTCCATCTCCTCGTGATCGGCGCGCTCGTATTCGCAGCCGCCTATGTCTATCGCATCAAGATGGATTCGACCGTGCGCACCGAGCGTGTGCTCAAGCTGCATGCGGAAATCCGCGAGGAGCGCGACAAGATCGCGGTGCTGCGCGCCGAATGGGCCAAGCTCAACTCGCCGCTGCGGCTGCAAGGACTGGTCGAGCGACATCTCGCGCTGAAGCCGCTCAATGCCAATCAGTATAACGATCTGAAGAACCTGCCTGAGCGGCCGCCGAGCCTGGTGAAACCCGGCGATCCCGATCCGATCGGCTCGATGATCGGCACGCTGGAAGCCAAGGCCGACACGTCGACTGCCACTGGTTCGATATCAAGGCCGGAGGATCGGCAATGACCGCGCAGGCGCTGGAAATTGTCAATCCGACCGAGCCGTGGCGGCATCGGCTGATCCGCAGCCTGCTTTACGGGCGCAATGTCGATCGCACCGCGAAGGCGCGCGCCCGTGTTGGCTTTGCGATCCTCGCCTTTGCCGCGATCTATGCGATCATCGGCGGACGGCTGGTAATGTATGCGATCGGCGCCGACGGCCACGGCGCGCGCCGCGGTGCCGCGCAGGACGCGATCGCGACCGCGCGGCCCGACATCGTCGACCGCAACGGTGAAATCCTTGCCACCGACGTCAAGGCGCCGAGCCTGTTCGGCGAGCCGCGCCGCATCATCGACAAGGATGAGGCGATCGAGCTCCTGACCGCGACCTTGCCCGATCTCGATGTCGGCGAAGTGCGCGACCGCCTGTCATCGAAGAAGGGCTTTGTCTGGCTGAAGCGCGAAATCACGCCCAAGCAGCAGCAGGACATCCATCGCCTCGGCGTTCCCGGCATCGGCTTCCTGCGCGAGAACAAGCGCGTCTATCCGACCGGCAACGAGGTCGCGCACCTGATCGGCCTCGTCAACATCGACAACCAGGGCATCGCCGGGATGGAGAAGTGGCTCGATAGCAACGGGCTCGCCGACCTGCACCGCGCGGGTTTTGCCACCGACCGCCTGCAGCGGCCGGTGGAATTGTCGGTCGACCTGCGCGTCGAGCACGCGCTGCGCGACGAGCTGTTGAAGGCCAAGGAGAAATTCCACGCCAAGGCGGCCTCGGGCCTCGTCACCAATGTCAATACCGGCGAGATCGTCGCGATGGTCTCGGTGCCGGATTTCGATCCGAACAATCCGAAGGAAGCGCACGATCCCGATCGCATCAACCGGCTTACCACCGGCGTCTACGAGATGGGCTCGACCTTCAAGGCCTTCACGCTCGCGATGGCGCTCGACACCGGCAAATACGATCTCAACTCGATGTGGGATGCGCGCGGGCCGCTCCATTACGGCAAATTCGCGATCCATGACGACGAGCCGAAGGGCCGCTTCCTCAGCATGAAGGAAGTCTTCACCTTTTCCTCCAATGTCGGCGCGGCACGGATTGCGCTGTCGCAGGGCGTGGAGGCGCACAAGGCGTTCCTGCGCAAGATGGGCCAGCTCGACCGGCTGCGCACCGAATTGCCGGAGAGCGCGATGCCGCTGGTGCCGAAGCACTGGAGCGATCTGAACACCATCACCATCGCCTTCGGCCACGGCATGGCGGTGGCGCCGCTGCAGGCGGTGATGGGCGTCAGCGCGCTCGCCAATGGCGGTCTGCTGATTCCGCCGACTTTCCTGAAGCGCTCCGAGGAGGAGGCGAGGGCGATCGCGAAACGCGTGATCAAGCCCGAGACCTCGGAAAAGATGCGCTTCCTGATGCGGCTCAACGCCGAAATCGGCACCGCGCGCAAGGCCGACGTCAAGGGCTATTATATCGGCGGCAAGACCGGCACCGCCGAAAAGGTCATCAACGGCCGCTATGCCAGGAAGCGCGTGCTCACCGCCTTCACCGCGATCATTCCGGCGGACAAGCCCCGCTACCAGCTTCTGATCATGCTGGACGAGCCGCAGCCGCTGAAGGAAACCTACGGCTTCATCACGTCGGGCTGGAACGCGGTGCCGACCGCCGGCAATGTGATCACCCGGATCGGGCCGCTTTTGGGTATCGAGCCGCGTTTCGATCTGCCGCCGCCTGACCGGCTTATTCTTGCGGCAGCGAAGCCGACGCAGTAAAGCCTTACTCAGCCGCCATTTTTGAGTCTCTTCGAGCGGTCTGCCGCCGCTTTCCTGCGCGTCTCTACGACTGGAACAAGATGAAGCTTCGCGACCTCTTCAGCGACGAGGCCAGGATTAATCCGCAAGCCGAGGCGATCGCCGTTACGGGGCTCGCCGTCGACAGCCGTGTGGTGAAGAAGGGCGATCTGTTCTTCGCGCTTGCAGGGACCAAGACCGATGGCGCGCGCTTCATCGACGCGGCGGTTGCGGCCGGCGCGGTGGCTGTCGCCGGCGATCATCCGCCGCCGAACATTTCCGTGCCATTTGTCTCGACGTCCAATCCGCGCCGCGCGCTGGCGCTGGCTGCGGCAGGATTCTATCCGCAGCAGCCCGCAACGATCGCGGCCGTCACCGGCACCAGCGGCAAGACTTCGGTCGCCGCCTTCACGCGTCAGATCTGGCAGCGGCTGGGACAAGCCTCTGCCAGCATCGGCACCATCGGCCTGGTGTCGCCGAAGCGCACCGTCTATGGCTCGCTGACCACGCCCGATCCGATCGCATTGCACAGGCAGCTCGACGAGATCGCGCGCGAGGGCGTGACCCATCTTGCTTTCGAGGCGTCCTCGCACGGGCTCGACCAATATCGCCTCGATGGCGTGCGCATCTCGGCCGGCGGTTTCACCAATCTCTCGCGCGACCACATGGATTATCATCCCGACGTCGCGCATTATCTCAATGCAAAGCTGCGGCTGTTCCGCGATCTGATTCCGGCCGGTGGCGCGGCTGTGATCTCCGCCGACCATGAGCATTCGGCGCAAGTGATCGACGCCGCAAAGACGCGTGGCTTGCGGCTTGTGACCGTCGGCGCCAACGGTGACGGCAAAGGCGAGGGCGTTCGCCTGGCGGATGCAAGCATCGACGGCTTTGCCCAGAAGCTTTCTCTCGAACATGGGGGCAAGACAATTTCGGTGCGTTTGCCGCTAGTAGGCCACTTCCAGATCGAGAATGCGCTGGTGTCGGCGGGGCTTGCGATCGCGACCTGCAGTGAGCCGGGTGCCGTGTTTGCGAGCCTCGAACATCTCGAAGGCGCCAAGGGACGGCTGGAACGGGTCGGCGAGCGCAACGGCGCGCCGATCTTTGTCGATTATGCGCACAAGCCCGATGCACTGGCGAAGGCGCTGCAGGCGCTGCGGCCCTATGCAAAGCGCAAGCTCGTGGTGGTGTTCGGCGCCGGCGGCGACCGTGATGTCGGCAAGCGCCCGCTGATGGGGGCGATTGCGAGCGAGAATGCGGATCATGTCATCGTCACCGACGACAATCCGCGCAGCGAAAAACCAGAAGCGATCCGTGCCGCGATCCTCGCCGCGGCAATGGGCGCGACTGAAATCGGCGACCGCGCCGGTGCGATCCGTGCCGCGATCGATGGTCTGCAGCCCGGCGATGCACTCTTGATCGCCGGCAAGGGACACGAGACCGGACAGATCATCGGCGACAAGACCTTGCCGTTCAGCGATCACGATGCGGTCGCCGCCGCATTGGCGTCGAGGGTCGCATGAGCGCTGCGCCTCTCTGGACACCGCAGGACATGGTCGAGGCGATGCGCGCCTCGGCCGGCGGCGCGTTGCCCGACGGCATCACCGGCTTGTCGATCGACAGCCGCACCATCAGGCCCGGCGAAGCCTATTTCGCGATCAAGGGCGACGTGCATGACGGGCACGCCTTCGTCGACGCGGCGTTGAAGGCCGGCGCGGCGCTCGCGGTGGTCGAGACCGCGCAGCGCGGCAAATTCGCCACCGAGGCGCCGCTCCTCGTGGTCGACGACGTGCTCGAAGGCTTGTGCGATCTCGCCCGCGCCTCGCGCGCGCGGCTGGGTGCGCAGGTGATCGCGGTTACCGGCTCGGTCGGCAAAACCTCGACCAAGGAAGCGCTGCTGGGCGTGCTGTCGGCGCAGGGCGAGACCCACGCTTCCGTCGCCTCCTTCAACAATCACTGGGGCGTGCCGCTGTCGCTGGCGCGCTGCCCGGCGGGCGCGCGCTTTGCCATCGCCGAGATCGGCATGAGCCATGCCGGCGAAATCGAGCCGCTGGTGAAGATGGTGCGGCCGCATGTCGCCATCATCACCACCATCGAGCCGGTGCATCTGGAGTTTTTCGCCGGCATCGAGGCGATTGCCGATGCCAAGGCCGAGATCTTTGCCGGCGTAGAGCCCGGCGGCGCTGTCGTGCTCAACCGCGACAATTCGCAATTCGCGCGGCTCGCCGCCAATGCCAAAGGCCGCGGCATCGAGCGCATTGTCTCCTTCGGCACGGATGACAAATCCGACGCGCGGCTGCTCGACCTGTCACTGCATGCGAGCTCTTCGGCGGTGCATGCGAGCATCCTCGGCCACCACATCACCTACAAGCTCGGCATGCCCGGCCGCCACATGGCGATGAACTCGCTCGCCGTGCTCGCCGCCGCTTCGCTGGTGGGCGCCGACCTCGCGCTTGCAGCGCTGGCGCTGTCGCAGGTGACGCCGGCGGCCGGCCGCGGCGTGCGGCGCATGCTGGAAATCGGGAGCGGCGAGGCCACCCTGATCGACGAGAGCTACAACGCCAATCCGGCGTCGATGGCGGCCGCCATCAACGTGCTTGGCCAGGCCGAAATCGGCGCCAGCGGCCGGCGCATCGCCGTGCTCGGCGACATGCTCGAACTGGGGCCCACCGGCGCCGAATTGCATCGCTCCCTGGCCGACGCCATCAAGACCAACCGGATTGATCTGGTATATTGCTGCGGCCCCTTGATGCGTAACTTGTGGGATGCACTTTCCACGGGTAAACGAGGCGGTTATGCGGAAAACTCGGCGGGCCTGGAAGCGCAGGCGGTCGGCGCCATTCGTGCGGGCGATGCGATCATGATCAAGGGATCGCTGGGTTCGAAGATGAAAACGATCGTGAATGCGCTGGAGAAGCGCTTTCCGGGTTCCGCGCACAACGAGGCCGCGGGTTAGGGCGGAAACGGAATGTTTTACTGGCTGTACGAGATTTCCAATACATTCCCCACGGGCCTTGGCGCGCTGCGCACGCTCTTGAACGTGTTCCGCTACACCACGTTCCGCACCGGCGGCGCGGTCTTTACCGGCGCCCTGTTCGTGTTCCTGTTCGGCCCCTGGATCATCGATCACTTGCGTCTGCGGCAGGGCAAGGGCCAGCCGATCCGCAGTGACGGCCCGCAATCGCATATCATCGCCAAAAAGGGCACGCCCACCATGGGCGGGCTGATGATCCTGTCCGGGCTCGTGGTCTCGACCCTGCTCTGGGCCAATCCGCTCAACCCCTATGTCTGGATCGTGCTCGCGGTGACGCTCGGCTTCGGCTTTGTCGGCTTTTATGACGACTATTTGAAAGTGACCAAGCAGACCACGGCCGGCTTCGGCGGACGGCTGCGTCTTCTGCTCGAGGCGGCGATAGCACTCGCGGCGTGCTATGCGCTGGTCAAGCTCGGCCGTGACGTGTCCTCGACTTCGTTGGCGATCCCGTTCCTCAAAGACCTTGTGGTGAATTTCGGCTGGTTCTTCGTGATCTTCGGCGCCTTCGTGATCGTGGGTTCCGGCAACGCCGTCAATCTCACCGACGGTCTCGATGGGCTCGCCATCGTGCCGGTCATGATCGCTTCCGCGAGTTTCGGCCTGATCGCCTATCTCGCCGGCAACGCGGTGTTCTCCGAATATCTGCAGATCAATTATGTCGCGGGCACCGGCGAACTGCTGGTGCTCTGCGGCGCCGTGTTCGGCGCAGGCCTCGGCTTCCTCTGGTTCAATGCGCCGCCGGCTTCGATCTTCATGGGCGACACCGGCTCGCTCGCGCTCGGCGGCATGCTCGGCTCGATCGCGGTTGCGGTGAAGCACGAGATCGTGCTCGCGGTCATCGGCGGCCTGTTCGTGCTGGAGGCGGTGTCTGTCATCGTGCAGGTCGCCTCGTTCAAGCTCACGGGCAAACGCTTCTTCAGGATGGCGCCGATCCACCACCATTTCGAGCAGCTCGGCTGGACCGAGCCGCAGATTGTGATCCGCTTCTGGATCATCTCGGTGATGCTGGCGCTGGCCGGTCTCTCAACGCTGAAACTGCGCTGATCGGCCGGCCATGACTCCGGTCACCTCCTTTGCGGGCAAGACGGTCGCCGTGTTCGGCCTTGGCGGCTCGGGGCTTGCGAGCTGCCACGCGCTGAAAGAAGGCGGCGCTGAAGTCATCGCCGGCGACGACAACGCGGACAATATCGCCAAGGCCGCGCAGGCCGGTTTCATCACCGCTGATCTGCGCAGCGTATCCTGGAAAAACTTTGCCGCGCTGATTCTCACCCCCGGCGCGCCGCTGACCCATCCGGCGCCGCATTGGAGCGTGCTGCTGGCCCGCGAGGCCGGGGTCGAAGTGATCGGCGACATCGAATTGTTCTGCCGCGAGCGCCGCCGCTACGCGCCCGATGCGCCTTTTGTCGCCATCACGGGCACCAACGGCAAGTCCACCACGACCGCGCTGATCGCGCATCTGATGAAGGTCGCGGGCTATGACACCCAGATGGGCGGCAATATCGGCACCGCGATCCTGTCGCTGGAGCCGCCGCGCATGGGCCGCGTGCATGTGATCGAGATGTCGTCCTACCAGATCGATCTCACGCCCTCGCTCGATCCAACGGTGGGCATCCTCATCAATGTCAGCGAGGATCATATCGACCGTCACGGCGCATTGGAAAATTACGCCGCGGTGAAGGAGCGGCTGGTTGCCGGCGTGCAGCCCCAGGGCACGGCGATCATCGGCGTCGACGACATCTGGTGCCGCAACATCGCCGATCGGCTCGACCGCGCCGGCATGCGCGTGGTCCGCGTGTCCGTGAAAAATCCGCTCGCCGACGGCATCTATGTGGAGCACCAGACCATTCTGCGCGCTTCCGGCGGCGCCCGCAGCGAGATCGCGCGGATCGGCGGCATCGGCTCGCTGCGCGGCCTGCACAATGCGCAGAATGCGGCCTGCGCCTCGGGTACCGCGCTGGCGCTTGGCGTCAGCCAGGAGACCTTGCAAAACGGCCTGCGCAGCTTTCCGGGCCTCGCGCATCGCATGGAGCAGGTCGGCCGCCGCGGCAATGTGCTGTTCGTCAACAACTCCAAGGGCACCAATGCCGATGCGGCCGCGCATGCGCTGTCGTCGTTCGCCGATATTTTCTGGATCGCCGGCGGCAAGCCGAAGGCCGGCGGCATCACCAGCCTCACCGGATTTTTCCCGCGCATCCGCAAAGCCTATCTGATCGGCGAAGCTGCGCAGGAATTTGCCGGCACGCTTGGCGATCGCGTGAAACACGAGATTTCCGAAACGCTCGACGTCGCCGTCGCCAACGCCGCGCGCGATGCGGAAGCCTCCGGCCTGCACGATCCCGTCGTGCTGCTGTCGCCGGCCTGCGCCTCCTTCGACCAGTACCGCAATTTCGAAATCCGCGGCGCGAAGTTCCGCGATCTGGTCAATGCGCTGCCGGGCGTGAAACCGGTGGTGTGAGCCCTTGCCTTAACCGCCGACCGCTGCAATCTGGGTTCGAATGCGCTCCAATTTGTGGATGCGCTTCTCGAAGGCTTTTTCCAGTTCACGGCTGCGTGCCAAATCCAGACGCACCTTGCAGCGAGCAATCTCCTTATCCAGCTCTTCCAAGCTGAAGTCCCTCAGGCTCGCTTCGTCTTCGACTACGCCGCTGCGTTTTCCCATGATGGCAAGATATCCGCTTGTCATGGTGCTCACAACCTGGCCGCACCGGCATGGGCATGGAGGAAATTCAAAACATTTCGAAAGCATTAACCCCTTGGAAACCACCATGGGCGCCAATGGGAGGACCCCTTAACGCCAGGGACCGCCCATGCTCTCCCGCGAAGAACGCAATCCGCTTTCCGACTGGTGGTGGACGGTGGACCGTCCGCTGCTGGGCGCGATCCTCGCGCTGATGCTGAGCGGCATCGTGCTGTCGCTGGCGGCGAGCCCGCCGGTCGCGATCCGGATCGGTCTCGATCCCTTCCACTTCTTCAGCCACCACGTGATGTTCCTGCTGCCCTCCATCTTCGTGCTGATCGGCGTGTCCTTCCTGTCGCCGCGGCAGATCCGGCGCAGCGCGCTGATCGTGTTCGCGATCTCGATCGTGCTGATCGTGGCGACGCTCATGATCGGGCCGGAGGTCAAAGGCTCGCGGCGCTGGATCACGCTGCTCGGCCTCAACATCCAGGCTTCCGAATCCGCCAAGCCGGCGTTCGTCGTGATCGCGGCGTGGCTATTTGCGGAGTCGACCAAGAAGCCGGAAATGCCGGCGACCTCGATGGCGCTGGGCCTGTTGTTGACGCTGGTGTCGCTCCTGGTGATGGAGCCCGATTTCGGCCAGACCATGCTGATCCTGATGGTCTGGGGCGCGCTGTTCTTCATCGCCGGCATGCGCATGATCTGGGTGGCGGGGCTTGCGGGTGCGGCCGCCGCCGGATTGTTCGGCGCCTATCTGCTGGTCCCGCACGTCGCCGGCCGCATCAAGCGCTTCGTGAATCCGGCCTCGGGCGACACCTTCCAGGTCGACACTGCGATGGAGGCTTTCTCCAATGGCGGCTGGTTCGGCCTTGGTCCGGGCGAGGGCATCGCCAAGCGCAGCCTGCCGGACAGCCACACCGATTTCGTGTTTGCCGTCGCCGCCGAAGAGTTCGGCATCATCCTGTGCCTGGCGCTGCTCGCGCTGTTTTCCTTTGTCGTGATCCGCACGCTGTCGCGCGCTTACTCCAATGAAGACATGTTCGCGCGCTTCGCGGCTTCGGGGCTAGCGATCATGTTCGGGATGCAGGCCGCCATCAACATGTCGGTCAATCTGCAGCTCATCCCGGCCAAGGGTATGACCCTGCCGTTCATCTCCTATGGCGGCTCGTCGATCGTCTCGCTTGCCTATGGCGTCGGCATGATGCTGGCCCTGACGCGGCAGCGGCCCAGCAGCGAGCTGGAATCGCTGGGCACGCATAGCTACGTCTAATCGCTCCAAATCAACGGTAATGACGAACGTCGCGGCGTCGGCTATGTGAGGGGCCATGGACACCGCGCCTCTCATTCTATTGGCTGCCGGCGGCACCGGCGGCCATCTGTTTCCGGCGGAAGCGCTCGGCGTCGAGCTGATCAAGCGCGGCCTGCGCGTTCGGCTCGTCACCGACGACCGCGCGCTGCGCTACAGCGGGCTGTTCTCGACTGACATGATCGACGTGGTGGCGAGCGAGACGGCGCGCGGTCGCAATCCGCTGCAGCTTGCGTACGCCAGTCTCACGCTTGTTGCAGGCACCTTTTCCGCGCTCCGCCTGATACGACGCCTCAAGCCTGTCGCTGTTGTCGGCTTCGGCGGTTATCCGACCCTGCCGCCGCTGACTGCAGCGCGGCTCGCCGGCGTTCCCAGCGTGATCCACGACGCCAATGCGGTGCTCGGCCGCGCCAACCGATTTCTCTCGCGCCATGTCAGCGCGATCGCGACCTCGCTGCCCGGCGTGCTCGACCGCGATCCCGCACTCTCGGGAAAAGCCACCGCCGTCGGCACGCCGATGCGCCCGGCCATTCTTGCGGCAGCAGCAACGAGCTACACCGCGCCCGAAACCAGTGGGCCGTTGCGCCTGCTCGTGGTCGGCGGCAGCCAGGGCGCGCGGATCATGAGCGACATCGTGCCCGGCGCGATCGAACGGCTCGAGCCCGCGCTATGGAGCCGGCTGATCCTGACCCAGCAAGTGCGCGATGAGGATATGATTCGCGTCCGAAGGGTTTATGACCGCTTGAAGATCCAGGCCGAGCTCGCGCCGTTCTTCACCGACCTGCCGGCGCGGCTCGCCTCCAATCATCTCGTGGTCTCGCGCTCCGGCGCCGGCACCGTGGCTGAGCTTGCCGCGATCGGCCGGCCTTCGATCCTGGTACCACTGCCCGGCGCGATCGATCAGGACCAGTTCGCCAATGCCGGCGTGTTGTCGCAGGCCAACGGTGCCCTGCGCATCCCGCAAACCGAGTTCACCTCCGACCGCCTGGCCGCCGAAATCTCCGCGCTCGCCGCCGAACCGCAACGCCTTTCCGCGATGGCCGCAGCTGCCCGCAGCGTCGGCCGCCTCGACGCCGCCGGGCGGCTGGCCGATCTGGTGGTGAAAACCGCTGGAATTTAGGCCAAAACAGCGATTTTTCAGCATCCTACCGTCTTGTCCCGGCCAGCCACGCCTTTAATAAGACAACTCGCAACAGAGGAAACCGCATGAGACTGCCGCGCGAGATCGGACCCATCCACTTCGTCGGGATCGGCGGCATCGGCATGAGCGGCATCGCCGAGGTTCTGTCCAATCTCGGCTACACCGTGCAGGGCTCGGATGCGGCCGATGGCGGCAATGTGACGCGCCTGCGCGAGAAAGGCATCAAGGTCTCGGTTGGCCACAAGGCCGAGAACGTCAACGGTGCCGACGTGGTCGTGGTGTCGACCGCGATCAAGCGCGACAATCCGGAATTGGTGGCGGCGCGCGCGCAGCGTATTCCCGTGGTGCGCCGCGCCGAGATGCTCGCCGAATTGATGCGGCTGAAAAGCTGCGTCGCCATTGCCGGTACCCATGGCAAGACCACCACGACCACGATGGTCGCAACCCTGCTCGATGCCGGCGGCCTCGATCCGACCGTGATCAATGGCGGCATCATCAATGCCTATGGCTCCAATGCGCGACTGGGCGCCGGCGACTGGATGGTGGTCGAAGCCGACGAGAGCGACGGCACCTTCCTGAAGCTGCCGGCCGATGTCATCATCGTCACCAATATCGATCCCGAACATCTCGATCACTTCAAGACCTTCGACGCGATCCAGGACGCGTTCCGCAATTTCGTCGAGAACGTCCCATTCTACGGCTTTGCGGTGATGTGCACCGATCATCCCGTGGTGCAGACCCTCGTCGGCAAGATCGAGGACCGCCGCATCATCACCTACGGCCAAAACCCGCAGGCCGACGCGCGCCTGGTCGATCTCACGCCGATGGGTGGCGGCTCGAAATTCAAGGTCGTGATCCGCGACCGCAAGACCGACACCGCGCACGAGATATCGGACATCATGCTGCCGATGCCGGGACGGCACAACGCGTCGAATGCGACGGCGGCGATCGCGGTCGCGCATCAGCTCGGCCTTTCCGATGAGGCGATCCGCAAGGCGATCGCGGGCTTCGGCGGCGTCAAGCGGCGTTTCACCAAGACCGGCGAATGGCACGGCGTCACCGTGATCGACGATTACGGCCATCATCCCGTGGAGATCGCGGCCGTGCTGAAGGCCGCGCGTGAATCCACCAACGGCAAGATCGTCGCCGTGGTGCAGCCGCATCGCTATACCCGCCTGCAATCGTTGTTCGAGGAGTTCTGCACCTGCTTCAACGACGCCGACAGCGTCGTGGTCGCTGAAGTCTATCCGGCCGGCGAGATGCCGATCGAAGGCATCGACCGCGATCATTTCGTCACCGGCTTGCGCGCGCACGGGCATCGCGAGGTGATCCCGTTGCCGAAATCCTCCGATCTCGCCGGCATCGTCAAGGGCCTCGTCGGCAAGGGCGATCTAGTCGTGTGTCTCGGTGCCGGCAACATCACGCAATGGGCCTACGCGTTGCCGGGTGAATTGAAAGCGCTGGGGTAAGCGGTGGATTTGAGCGCATCAGTTGCCGCACGGCGCACTCTTCTCCCTCCCCCCTTGCGGGGGAGGGCCGGGGAAGGGGGTAGCCCCGGGCGCCGGAGTTCGTGGCTACCCCCCTCCCTAACCCTCCCCCGCACGGGGGGAGGGAACCGTGAGACCGCGCCTCACTCACATGAGGCCACCGCATGACCTTTCCCGACATCACGCCGGAGCTGAAAGCCGCGATGCCGGAATTGCGCGGACGCTTGCTCGCAAATCAGTCACTCGCGGAGCTGACCTGGTTTCGCGTCGGCGGTCCGGCACAGGTGCTGTTCACGCCCGTCGATGAAGACGATCTCGCTTATTTCCTGAAACATTTGCCGGACGATTTGCCGGTCTATGTCGTCGGTGTCGGCTCGAATCTGATCGTGCGCGACGGCGGTCTGCCTGGTGTCGTGATCCGTCTCGCGCCGCGCGGCTTTGGCGAGACCGGAAGTGAAGGCGATATCGTCACAGCCGGCGCTGCGGCGCTGGACAAGCGCGTGGCCGAAACCGCGGCGGCGGCAAATCTTGCCGGTCTCGAATTCTATTTCGGCATTCCCGGCACCATCGGCGGTGCGCTGCGGATGAACGCGGGAGCCAACGGCGCCGAAACGAAAGATGTGCTGATGGAGGCCGCCGGCATCGACCGCAAGGGTAACATCCACACCTTCTCCAACGCCGACATGAAATTCGTCTACCGCAATTGTGGCGTCGATCCCTCCATCATCTTCACCTCGGCGCGCTTTCGCGGCAAACCCGCGGAACCGGAAGCGATCCGCGCGCGCATGAACGAAGTGCAGACGCATCGCGAGACCGCGCAGCCGATCCGCGAAAAGACCGGAGGCTCGACCTTCAAGAACCCGCCCAACAACAGCGCCTGGAAATTGATCGACGCTGCTGGTTGCCGCGGTCTGAAGCTCGGCGGCGCGCAGGTCTCCGAGATGCACTGCAATTTCCTCATCAACACCGGTAACGCGACCGGCCATGATATTGAGGCGCTTGGCGAAACCGTGCGCGAGCGCGTCAAACAAAATTCCGGAATTGAGCTACATTGGGAAATCAAGCGGATCGGTATCGAGCGGACATAATGCGCATCACCATTCTCTTCGGCGGCACCAACAAGGAGCGGCTGGTCTCGGCCGCAAGCGCGCAGGCACTGTGCGAGGCCTTGCCCGAAGCCGATCTCTGGTTCTGGGCCGCTGATGACAGTGTGCATGAGACGAATGCGAAGACGCTGGTCGAACATGCGCGTCCGTTCGAACAGGAGTTCGTGCCCGGCGGCCGGCGCGTCGCTCGCTCGATCGAGGCGGCGCTGGATCAGGCCGGGATCGACGGCCGCGTGCTGGTGCTCGCCCTGCATGGCGGGCGCGCCGAGAATGGTGAGCTGCAGGCAGCGTGCGAATTGCGTGGCGTTCCCTATACCGGATCGGACTCGACGTCCTCGCATCTCGCCTTCGACAAAATTTCCGCGAAGCGCTTTGCCGCGATCGCGGGCGTGAAGACGACAGTTGGTATTCCGCTGGAGAATCTCGACGCTGCGTTCGCCGAGCATGGCCGGCTGATCGCCAAGCCCACGCATGACGGTTCGAGCTACGGGCTGATCTTTGTCAACGCCAGGCAGGATCTGGTCGCAGTCCGCAACGCGGCGAAGACCGAGACCTACCTGATCGAGCCTTACATCTCCGGCGTGGAAGCGACCTGCGGCGTGCTGGAGCAGTCGAATGGCGAGGTGCTTGCGCTGCCGCCGATCGAGATCGTGCCCGGAGAGGGCAATTTCGACTACGCCGCCAAATATCTCCTGAAATCGACTCAGGAAATCTGTCCCGGCCGCTTCTCGCCTGAAATCACCGCCGCCATCATGGAGCAGGCGCTGTGCGCGCACAAAGCGCTGTCCTGCTCCGGCTATTCGCGCACCGACTTCATCATCTCGGATAAGGGCCCGGTTTATCTCGAAACCAACACCCTGCCGGGCCTGACCAAGGCCTCGCTCTACCCCAAGGCGCTGAAGGCGCAGGGAATCGAATTCGCCGATTTCCTGCGGGATCAGATCGCCCTGGCCGAGCGGCGCCTCCGCAAATAGCCCGGGGTTAAACGGGGGGCGGACCGCGACGGGGCCAAAAAGGGGTTCCCCGAAGGCTAAAATCCTTAAGATTTTGGGGTAAATGCCTCACAGGACGCATCAAAAAGCGCTCCAGGCGGACCGGTTTTACACTTTGTTTACCAGGAAGTCCGAAGGTTAACGCCGGCGGCGCATGTGGCGCTTGGCTGCCGGCGCGTGAGCCGTTGCGAAAGTCCGCAATTACTCATCGCCAGAGGGGAAAGGAGCCTTCGCTTCAACTCCGAACCGGCATCACCGAGAGCCATCTGGGCCACGCCCCCGCAAATTCGTGCGGGGACCAATGTTTGACGAGCTCGTGCAATGGATGGTGCAGGACGCCTCGCGGAAAAGCTGAGGCCTCAAGCCGACCTGAAGGCGGCCGCGATTGGCGCGGTCGTGCTGTTGCGCGAGTATTTGGGACTGGCCCGCGCAGCCAAAAATCCTTTGAAGAAGCCCGCGAAAAATCCGATGCTTGACCGCGAGCCGCCGCCGCGCGTGGTCGCGTGGATCGAGCGCAACGTCCCGCGCCGCGCCGGCCTTGCCGCAACCGTGGTGCTGCTGCTCGGCGCCACCGGCTACGGCATCGTGAGGGGCGGTCACTTCGATGATTTCGCAACAGCGGTCAGCAACACCCGCAATGCCCTCGCCAATTCCGCCGGCTTCCGCATCACCACGGTCGCGATCAACGGCCGCAGGCAGCTGAGCCAGGACGAAGTGCTCGCGATCGGCGGAGTCAATGGCCGCTCGTCGCTCTTGTTCCTCGATGCCGCCGCGGTGCGCGACCAACTCAAGGCCAATCCATGGATCGCGGATGCCACCGTGATCAAATACTACCCGGGCGCGCTTCAGATCGACATTGTCGAGCGCTCCGCCTTTGCAATGTGGCAGCAGAACGGCAAGCTCTCGGTCATCGCCGAGGACGGCGCGGTGCTCGAGCCCTTTGTGACGCGGCGCTTCGTCTCCCTGCCGCTGGTGGTGGGCAAGGGCGCCGAAATCCATGCTCGCGACTTCCTGGCGCTGCTCGCGCGCTATCCGCAGGTCAATTCCGTCACCACGGCCGCGGTCTATGTCGGCGAGCGGCGCTGGAATCTGCACACCAAGGACGGCCTCGACATCCGCCTGCCGGAAAACGACGTCGGCAATGCGCTCGCCACCTTGAGCAGGCTCGACAAGGAAGAACATCTGTTCTCGCGCGACATCGTCGCCATCGACATGCGCCTGCCGGACCGGCTGACGGTGCAGTTGTCGGATGATGCCGCCAAGGCGCGCGAAGATCAGATCAAGAAATCGGCCAAGAAGAAGCCGGGTGACGCAGCATGACCGGCCTTGATCGCACCCTGACGCCGAAGACGCGCCCGATGTCGGGCAGGCGAACCGCGCTGGTGGCTTCGCTCGATATCGGCACCAGCAAGATCGCCTGCATGATCGCGCGGCTGAAGCCGTGTCCGCCGAGCGATGCGCTTCGCGGCCGCAGCCATGCGGTGGAATTGATCGGCTACAGCCAGATCCAGTCGCGCGGCGTGAAGGCCGGCGCGGTGGTCGATCTTGCCGAATGCGAAAATTCGATACGTCAGGCCGTGGCGCTGGCCGAACGCATGGCCAAGGTCCGCGTCGAGTCGGTGCTGCTCTCGGTGGCGGGGGGAAGGCTGCAGGGCCAGCTGATCGAGGCGGCCGCCGATATCCATGGGAATACGGTCACCCCGGCCGACATGGGCCGCATCATCTCGACCGGCATGCGCCACGCCACCGGCGAGGGCCGCACCGTGCTGCACGCGCTGCCGGTCAACTACGCGCTCGACGGCGTCAAGGGCATCCGCGACCCTCGTGGCATGGTGGCGCGCCAGTTCGGCGTCGACATGAACGTCGTCACGGCCGACGAGACCGTCGCGCGCAACCTGATGCTGGTGGTCGAGCGCTGCCATCTCAATGTCGAGGCGATGGCCGCAAGCCCTTATGTGGCGGGCCTTTCCGTGCTCACCGACGACGAGGCCGACATCGGCGCCGCCGTGGTCGAGATGGGGGCGGGAACCACCACGATCGCAATCTATTCCGGCGGACGCTTCGTCCATGCCTCCGGTTTTGCGGTCGGCGGCCAGCACGTCACCATGGACCTTGCACGCGGGCTCTCGGCATGCATTGCGGATGCCGAGCGAATCAAGACGTTATATGGCACCGTGCTGACCGGCGGGTCCGACGCGAGAGAGTTGATGTCCGTGCCAGCGGCGGGCGACAACGAGCGGGATGTTCCACAAATCGTGTCACGCGCCACGATCGCGAATATCGTCAAGCATCGCGTCGAGGAGATTTTTGAAATGGTCCGCGACCGGCTTAAGGATTCCCCCTTCGCGGCGGAGCCGAAGGCACGGGTCGTGTTGAGCGGCGGCGCCTCCCAGCTCACGGGCATTCCGGAACTCGCTACGCAAATCCTCAATCGCCCGGTGCGAATCGGCCGCCCGCTCGGCTTTGGCCGGCTGCCCAGCGAGGCAAAGACCGCCTCCTTCGCGGCGCCCACGGGTTTGTTGGTCTACCCGCAATACGCTCACCTCGAACACGTCGAACCGCGGCATACGCGGCAGCTCAGAACAGGGACGGACGGTTATTTCGGAAAGGTCGGACGATGGCTTCGCGAGGGCTTCTGATGACGGCTTTCCGCAACAAGCGAATTTCACCAACTCCCGCGGCCGAGGGCCGGGGCGAACCCACGCGCGCGTGACGAGAGGCAACCATGGCACTCAACATTACCCCTCCTGACATTTCTGAATTGAAGCCTCGGATCACCGTCTTCGGCGTCGGCGGCGCCGGCGGCAACGCCGTCAACAACATGATCACCGCGGGCCTGCAGGGGGTCGACTTCGTCGTCTCCAACACCGACGCGCAGGCACTGACGATGTCGAAGGCCCCGCGCATCATCCAGATGGGCACGCAGGTCACCCAGGGCCTCGGCGCCGGTTCGCAGCCGGATGTGGGGGCTGCCGCCGCGCAGGAGGTGATCGACGAAATCCGCGATCATCTTTCGGGCGCCAACATGGTGTTCGTCACCGCCGGCATGGGCGGCGGCACCGGCACGGGCGCCGCTCCTGTCATTGCCAAGACCGCGCGCGAAATGGGCATCCTTACCGTCGGCGTTGTCACCAAGCCGTTCCACTTCGAAGGTGCCCGCCGCATGCGCACCGCGGAATCCGGCATCAGCGAGCTGCACAAGGTGGTCGACACCCTGCTGATCATCCCGAATCAGAACCTGTTCCGGGTCGCCAACGAAAAGACCACCTTCGCCGACGCCTTCGCCATGGCCGACCAGGTGCTCTACTCGGGCGTCGCCTGCATCACCGACCTGATGGTCAAGGAAGGCCTGATCAACCTCGACTTCGCCGACGTGAGGGCGGTGATGCGGGAAATGGGCAAGGCGATGATGGGTACCGGCGAGGCCTCCGGCGACAAGCGCGCGCTGACGGCGGCCGAAGCTGCGATCGCCAACCCGCTGATCGACGATAGCTCGATGAAGGGCGCTCGCGGCCTCTTGATCTCGATCACCGGCGGCAAGGATCTGACCCTGTTCGAAGTCGACGAAGCCGCGACCCGCATCCGCGAGGAGGTCGACCAGGACGCCAACATCATCGTCGGCGCCACCTTCGACGAATCGCTCGACGGCCTGATCCGCGTCTCGGTCGTGGCGACCGGTATCGAGCAGGCGCAGCTGATGCGCGGCGCGACCGCGCCGGCGGCCACCCCCGCGACCCCCGCCGTGACCGGCCACGTACCCGAGAATCGCCTCGCCGACCTGACCGCGCGGCTTCGCGCCGACAATGCGCGGCTCGCCGAACGCGCCGCCAAGCTCGAAGCCCAGGGGCCGGCCGCGGTTCCCGGGCCGGCGCTGCGCCCCGCAAGCAATGTCGAGCGTGCCGCGCTCGCGGCGATTGCCGCCGCGGTTGCCCCGGAAGCCCCACCCGCCGGACCTGTGCAGCCGGCATCCTACGGCGACGTTACGGTGCGTCCGATCGCGCAGAAGCCCTCGCTGTTCCCCGACCATGGCGCGGCGCATGCCCAGCCGGTCGAAGCGCCGATGACCCCGGAAACCTTCATCCCGCAGCAGGCCGAGCGTCTGGCCGGCCGTTCGCCGCGGATGCCGAAATTCGAGGACCTGCCGATGCCGGCCCAGGCCGAGATTCGCCAGGCCCGTGGCGATTCGGAGGAGGAGCATCCGCAAAAATCCCGGCTGTCGCTGCTGCAGCGCCTCGCCAATGTCGGCCTCGGCCGCCGCGACGAGGACAGCGAGCCGCCGATCGCCGCCCGCGCCTCCGGTCCCACGATGCCGCCATTGCCCGAGCGCAAGCCCGCCGCCAAGCGGACCGTGCAGGAGCAGATCGCGGGCAATGAGCCAGTATCAGAGTATGCGCGTCGGCCCGCGCCGCAGGGTCTGGACCACCATGGCCGCCCCGCACCTGTTGCCCCAGCGCCACAGGGTGACGACCATCTTGATATCCCCGCCTTTCTCCGCCGTCAGGCAACCTGAGGATTGTTACAATTAGGGCGATGAAAAAGGCCCCGGCTCATGAGAGCCGGGGCCTTTGTTTTGAGCCCGATCACGGCCCGTCACATTTCCGTAAGAGACTGATTTTAAATCATTAATTATGAAGTTGGTGGTCCAATCAAGAAGCGCCGATCATCCGCCGCCACGTTCCAGTTTGGTTAAGCCTTGGCGCGAATGCGGCATAGATGGGGTAACAATCGGTAAAGAAGCGTGAGTTGGCGCTCTTTGGGGCGAAGATTATGGTTGCCGCGACTTGGGGATACCTAGCGAAACGAATCGGCACGGGGCTCGCGGGCTGGCGAGCCGGTCTGGTCGTTGGGTAGGTCGTAGTGGGCGGTCTTCGCATGAAATTAAGCCGGCAAACAACGCTTCGCTCGCAAGCCACCGTGACGGGTGTCGGTGTTCATTCTGGTTCCCCCGTCAGCCTCACCATCGGACCTGCGTCAGTGGATGCGGGTCTTATTTTTGTGCGCACGGGAGTTGAGGGCGGCGACCGCGAAGTGCAGGCGACGTCCGCCGCCGTGATCGCCACCGAATTTGCGACTGTGCTGGGCGATGCCGAAGGCCCGCTGGTTTCCACCGTCGAGCACGTGCTGGCCGCGTTGCGCGGCATGGGCGTCGACAACGCCACCATCGAAATCGATGGCCCCGAAGCGCCGATCATGGACGGCAGCGCCGCAGCCTTCGTCACCGCGATCGAGCAGGCCGGTATTGTCAGCCAGTCGGCGGCGCGCCGCTTCATCCAGGTGCTGAAGCCGGTGCAGGTCGCGATCGGCGACAGCTTTGGCGAACTACGCCCGTACGCGACCGGTTTCCGCGCCGAGGCCGAGATCGACTTCGCCAATCCGGTAATCGGCTGCCAGAAATACGCGCTGGAACTGAGTGCGGAAGGGTTCCGCCGCGAGATTTGCCGCGCCCGCACCTTCGGCTTCATGAATGACGTGGCGCGGCTCTGGCGCGCGGGTTTCGCGCTCGGCGCCTCCTTCGAAAACTCGATCGTGTTCGACGATGAGCGCCTGCTCAATCCTGAAGGGCTCCGCTACGCCGACGAATGCGCCCGCCACAAGGTGCTCGACGCGATCGGTGACCTCGCGCTGGCCGGCCTGCCGCTGCTCGCCGCCTATCGTTCGGTCCGGGGCGGCCACAAGCTCAACCACGCCGTGCTGACGGCGCTGATGTCCGACCGCAGCGCCTGGCGGGTGGTGGAGGGCGAGGCCGTCCGGCGTCCCCGTACCCAGGCCGAGATCGGCCGCGGTATCGTGGGCGGACGTATGGCCGCGGCCTACGGCCCGGACGTGTCCTGACGCCCAATCGGGCCGATTTTCGTGCCCTTTTAGGCAGTTATTTACCTGTATTAACCATGATTGGCTGCGGCTCCCTGGAGTCGCCTTAATCCGGGCGAAATGCCTGCCTATGCGATTGGTTGACGGGGTTTTTTCGGTTACACAGGCCTTGGTTGCGAAAGACGCCAGGGCGGCAGCGATAACTGCGTTCATGATCGACGTTCATGGCGCAAGGCGGGTAGCGCAACCCACCGCATTGAGAGGCGTCAGGTTTTGAGGCTCATGTCGGTACAGCGTGTCACGCGCGAATTTCAGATGTCGGCGGCTCTCGGGCGGCTGCGGCTCGCCGCGTCGCTGATCCTGCTCGCGCTGCCCTTGAGCGGCTGCGGCACCGGCGCGCTGTGGGACAAGTTCATGGCGAAGGACGACACCTTCGTCGATGAGCCGGCGGACAAGCTCTATAATGAGGGCTTGTACCTGATGAACGAGAAGAAGGACGCCAAGGCGCGCCAACAAGAAATTCGAGGAAGTCGATCGCCAGCATCCTTATTCCGAATGGGCGCGCAAATCGCTGCTGATGTCGGCCTATGCCTCGTACAACGCCGGCGACTACGACAGCTGCATCGGCGCCGCGACCCGCTACGTGACCTTGCATCCCGGCAGCCCCGACGCGGCCTATGCGCAATACCTGATCGCCGCCTCGCATTACGACCAGATCCCCGACATCTCCCGCGACCAGGGCCGCACCGAGAAGGCGATGGCCTCGCTGGAAGAGGTGATCCGCAAATATCCGACGTCGGAATACGCTGTCAGCGCCAAGGCCAAGCTTGAGGGCGCGCGCGACCAGCTCGCCGGCAAGGAAATGGCCATCGGCCGCTACGAACTCGAGAAGCGCGAACTATATCGGCGCGATCAACCGCTTCAAGACCGTGGTCACGCGCTACCAGACCACGCGTCACGTCGAGGAGGCGCTGGCGCGGCTGACCGAGGCCTATATGGCGCTCGGCATCGTCGGCGAGGCGCAGACTGCGGCCGCCGTGCTTGGCCACAATTTTCCTGACAGCCGCTGGTACAAGGACGCCTATAATCTCGTAAAGTCCGGCGGTCTCGAGCCGAGCGAGAATCAGGGGTCCTACATCTCCCGGGCCTTCAAGAAGATGGGTCTCGGCTAGGATTGCATCTCGCATGCTGGCGCGTCTGTCGATCCGCGACATCGTCCTGATCGAGCGGCTCGATATCGAATTCTCCAGGGGCTTGGCGGTGCTGACCGGCGAGACCGGCGCGGGCAAGTCGATCCTGCTCGATGCCTTTGCGCTCGCGCTCGGCGGCCGCGGCGATGCCGGCCTCGTGCGCCACGGCGCCGAGCAGGGCCAGGTCACGGCCGTGTTCGATGTGCCGAAGGGCCATCCGGCGACCGCGATGCTCTCCGACAACGGCCTCGAAGACACCGGCGAGATGATCCTGCGCCGGGTGCAGTTCGCCGACGGCCGCACCCGCGCTTTCATCAACGACCAGGCGATCTCGGTGCAGACGCTCAAGGCGGTCGGCAGCGCGCTGGTCGAAATCCACGGCCAGCATGACGAGCGCGCGCTGGTCGATGCCGCGACCCATCGGCGGCTGCTCGATGCATTTGCGGGGCTGGAGAAGGACGTCGCGGCGCTGGAAAAGCTCTGGGACGCGCGCCGCGCGGCGAACAGTGCGCTCGACGAGCACCGCGCCGGCATGGAACGCGCCGCGCGCGAGGCGGACTATCTGCGCCATGCTTCCGATGAACTGAAGACGCTCGCGCCGCAGGACGGCGAGGAGACGACGCTCGCCAACCGCCGCACGGTGATGATGCAGGGCGAGAAGATCGCCGCCGATCTGCGCGAGGCGCAGGACGCCGTCGGCGGCGATCATTCGCCGGTCGCGGCATTGTCGGCGGCGGTGCGGCGGCTGGAACGCCGCGCGGCGAACTCGCCTGCGCTGGTCGAGCCCGCGGTGAAGGCAATCGACATCGCGATCAATGCGCTGGAGGAGGCGGACCAGCATCTCGCCGCGGCGCTGGCCGCGGCCGATTTCGATCCGCTGGAGCTGGAGCGGATCGAGGAGCGGCTGTTCGCGCTGCGCGCGGCTTCGCGCAAATACAATACACCGGTGGACGGTCTGGCGGCGCTTGCCGCGAAATATGCTGCCGACGTGGCGCTGATCGATGCCGGCGCCGAGCAGCTGAAGAAGCTGGTCGCCGCCGCCGAGGAGGCCGACCAGCGCTATGGCGCGGCGGCGAAAAAGCTCTCAGCGGCGCGCGAGAAATCCGCGCAAAAACTCGACAAGGCCGTCAATGCGGAACTGCGCGCCGCTGAAGCTCGAACGCGCGACCTTCACGACGCAGCTCGAGAGCGATCCGGCCTCGCCCGGGCCGCAAGGGTTCGATCGCGTCGAGTTCTGGGTGCAGACCAATCCCGGCACGAGGCCGGGGCCGCTGATGAAGGTCGCTTCCGGCGGCGAGCTGTCGCGCTTCCTGCTGGCGCTGAAGGTCGTGCTGGCCGATCGCGGTTCGGCGCCGACCCTGGTGTTCGACGAAATCGATACCGGCGTCGGCGGCGCGGTCGCGGATGCGATCGGCTCGCGGCTGGCGCGGCTTGCCGGAAAGGTGCAGGTGATGGCGGTGACGCATGCGCCGCAGGTCGCCGCCCGCGCCGAATCAGCACTCCTGATCTCCAAGGATGCGCTCGACAAGGGCAAGCGCGTCGCCACCCGCGTCAACGCGCTCGCCGCCGATCACCGCCGCGAGGAGATCGCCCGCATGCTGGCCGGCGCCGAGATCACCGCCGAGGCGAGGGCGGCCGCGGAGCGGCTGCTGAAGGCCGCGACGGCATGAGTTTCTTCGCCATGGCCAGAACCGCGAAAGCCAAAAAGCTCCCCGACGTCGCCGACCTCACCAAGGCGCAGGCCAAGGTCGAGCACATGCGGCTGGCGCTGGAGCTCGAAGGCCACGACAAGCGCTACTATCAGGACGACGCGCCCAGCGTCACCGACGCCGAATACGACGCGCTGCGCCAGCGCTTCAACGCGATCGAGAAGCGCTTTCCGGAACTCGTCACCTGCGAACTCGCCGTCGCAGAAGGTCGGCGCGGCGCCGTCGGGGCGCTTCAAGAAGGTCCGCCACGCGGTGCCGATGCTCTCGCTCGACAACGCCTTTGCCGAGCAGGACGTGATCGATTTCGTCGGCCGCATCGAGCGCTTCCTGAAGCTGCCCGACGACAAGATCGATTTCTCCGCCGAGCCGAAGATCGACGGGCTCTCGATGTCGCTGCGCTACGAGGGCGGCGAACTCGTCACGGCCGCGACGCGCGGCGACGGCGCCGAGGGCGAGGACGTCACCGCCAATATCCGCACGCTGAAGGACGTGCCGCACAAGCTCAAGGGCCGCAACATGCCTGACATCTGCGAGGTGCGCGGCGAGGTCTACATGACCAAGAAGGGGTTCCTGGCGCTGAACGAGCGGCAGAAGGCGGCCGGCGACACCATCTTCGTCAATCCGCGCAATTCGGCCGCGGGCTCGCTGCGGCAGAAGGATCCGATCCATCACCGCCTCGCGTCCGCTCGGCTTCTTCGCCTATGCCTGGGGCGAGATGAGCGCGATGCCGGAAGCAACGCAGTCCGGCATGATCGACTGGTTCGAGCGCTGCGGCTTCAAGACCAATCCGCTGACAAAACTCTGTCATTCGGTCGAAGCAGCTGATCGCGTTCCATCGCAAGATCGAGGAGCAGCGCGCCGAGCTCGACTACGACATCGATGGCGTCGTCTACAAGGTCGACCGCATCGACTGGCAGGAGCGGCTCGGCTTCGTCTCGCGCACGCCGCGCTGGGCGATCGCGCACAAATTCCCGGCCGAGCGCGCCATGACCGTGCTGCGCGATATCGAGATCCAGGTCGGCCGCACCGGCTCGTTCACGCCGGTCGGCAAGCTCGAGCCGGTCGGCGTCGGCGGCGTCATCGTGCAGAACGTCACGCTGCACAATGAGGATTACATCAAGGGCATCGGCGGCGACGGCGAGCAGTTGCGCGAGGGCCGCGATATCCGGATCGGCGACACCGTCGTGATCCAGCGCGCCGGCGACGTGATCCCGCAGGTGGTCGATGTCGTGATCGACAAGCGCCCGAAGGGCGCCAAGGAATTTCATTTCCCGAAGAAATGCCCGTGCCCGCTGCACACCGACGTGGTGCGCGAGGAAACCGCGACCGGCGAGGAGGGCTCGCGCGCCCGCTGCAGCGGCGAGTTCGCCTGTCCCTATCAGAAGATCGAGCACCTGAAGCTGTTCGTGTCGCGCCGCGCCTTCGACATCGACGGCCTCGGCGAGAAGCAGCTGCAATATTTCTTCGACGAAGGCTGGGTGAAGGAGCCCGCCGACATCTTCACGCTGCCGAAGCGCAACGCAAAACTGAAGCTCGAAGAGATCGAAGGCTACGGCGAGACCTCGGTGCGCAATCTCTTCGCCGCGATCGAGAGCCGGCGCCGGATTTCGCTGGAGCGCTTCATCTATGCGCTCGGCATGCGCCATGTCGGCGAGACCACGGCGCTGGCGCTGGCGCGCGGCTATGGTTCCTGGCAGGCGTTCCATGATGCCTGCCTGAAGGTCGCCAAGGGTGACGAGGAGGCGATCGCCGAGATGGATGCGCTCGACCAGATCGGCGACACCGTGATCCAGAGCGTCGGCGCCTATTTCGGCGAGAGCCACAACCGCGGCATCGTCGAGCGGCTGACCAAGGAGCTCGACGAGATCCTCGATGCCGAGAAGCCGAAGAGCAATTCGGCGGTCGCCGGCAAGACCGTGGTGTTCACGGGCTCGCTGGAGAAGATGACCCGCGACGAGGCCAAGGCGATGGCCGAACGTCTCGGCGCCAAGGCGGCGGGCTCGGTGTCGAAGAAGACGGATTATCTGGTCGCGGGTCCCGGCGCCGGCTCGAAGCTCGCGGAAGCGCAGAAGCACGGCGTGACGGTGCTGACGGAAGACGAGTGGCTGAAGCTGGTGGGGGGATAGCTCGCTGCGCTCCCGCATTCAACTGTCATAACCCGCGAAAGCGGGTGATCCAGTATTCCAGAGACAGTAGTTCTTGAATCGAGAGGCCGCGGCGTACTGGATGCCCCGCTTCGCGGGGCATGACAGGAGAGTGATGCGGTCACGTCCCCACTCACATCATCCCCTGTTCTTCCTCTTCCGCCTGTTCGATCAGCTCCTCGCTGACCACGACGTCGCGGCGCGGCACCAGGAAGATCATGGTCGAGGCGCAGGCGATCGAGATCGCGAAGATCGCCGACGTCAGCGGCAGCGTGGTGGCGAAATGGCCGCCGAGATAGGCGCCGAATTGCGACACCAGCGAGCCGACGCCCATCTGCAGGAAACCCATCGCGCCGGAGGCGGTGCCGGCGGCTTCGGGGCGGACGCTGATGGCGCCGGCGGCGGAGTTCGACATCACGAAGGCATTGGCGACCATCACGATCATCTGGGTGCCGAACAGCCAGGCCGGCGTCTGGTTGACCCCGGCAAGGCTCCAGACCAGGTTCAGCGCGCTGCCGCCGAGTTGCAGCGCGAGCCCGAACCAGATCAGCTTCTCCAGCGAATGGCGCGGCGCAAAGCGCACGCAGAAAGATTGCCGACCAGATAGGCGAAGCCCGTGGTCGCAAACCACGCGCCATATTCGGCGCTGGTGCGGCCCATCTGCGTCACGACGATGTAGGGCCCGCCGCCGGCGAAGGTGAAGATGATCTGCGAGGCCAGCACCTGGCACAGCATGTAGCCGATGAAGGCGCGGCTCGTGAAGAGCTCGCCGACATCGCCGCGGAAATCCGCCGCCCTCGCGCGCGGACGCGGCGCGTCTCCGGCAAGGCCAGCGCGATGCGCGACCGTGATGGCAGCGAGGCGGCGGTGATGAGGTAGAAGATCGCGCGCCAGCCGAACGCGGTTTCCAGCAGGCCGCCGGTCAGCGGAGAGAGCATCTGCGCGATCATCATGACCGCGATGACGAGGCTGATCATGGCAGCCGATGCGCTCGCGGCGGATAGAGATCGCGGATGATGGCGCGGCTGATCACCATGCCGCTGGCGCCGCCTAGCGCCTGGAAGAAGCGCGCCGCGATCAGCTGCGGCAGGTTGTCGGCGAAGATGCAGGCGAGCGCTTGCCGCGACCATCAGCGCCGAGACCGGCGAGCAGCACCGGACGGCGGCCGAACTTGTCCGACAGCGGCCCCATGATGATCTGCGAGCAGGCGATGCCGACCATGTAGAGCGACACCGTCATCTGCGCGATCGAGATGTCGCGCGCCGAACGTCGTCGCCAGTATCGGCAGCGCCGGCACCAGCATATAGAGCGAGATCGGCGCTATGCCGGTCATCAGCGACGAGCAGCAGCAGCATGAGCCGCGACGTCGCGAGGTCGTTCTCGCTTGCGGCCGTCGGCGGCTTGACCACTCCATGCATGCGCTTAACGCTCGGGTCCGATTCAATCAATGTTGAATCGACTGTAGCGCCATCGCCGCGTGCGAATACGGACGTTTCGGAATACGGCCATGCCGTTTTCGCGGCTGTTATAATAACGGGCAGCGCCTGCTATTGAACTCGTCATTCCGGGCTCGCGCTTACGCGCGCTCCGGAATGACGAAGGTGCGATCACAGCGGCGCGGTTGCGACGTCGAGCCAGAGACGGTCGGTGCTCGTCGAGCTGCGAATGCACCACGTCGCGCACTCGCGCATGATACGTCATTGAGCCATTCGAGTTCCGCAGCATTGAGCATCTTCACGTCGATCAGGCGCCGGTCGATCGGCGCAAAGGTCAGCGTCTCGAAGGCGTTCATCGGCTTCTCGGCACCGGTAAGGTCGGCCGCGGTCACCAGTTCGAGGTTCTCGATGCGGATGCCAAAACCGTCTGTCTTGTAATAGCCGGGCTCGTTGGAAAGGATCATGCCGCGCTTCAGCGGCGTGGTGCCGAGCTTTGAAATCCGCGCAGGCCCCTCATGCACGGAGAGATAGCTGCCGACGCCGTGACCGGTGCCGTGCTCGAAATCGATGCCGGCCTGCCACAAGAATTGCCGCGCCAGCGTGTCGAGCTGCGCGCCGGTGGTGCCGTCGGGAAATACCGCGCGCGCGATCGCGATATGGCCGCGCAGCACGCGGGTGAAGCGGTCGCGCATCTCGGCGGTGGGTTGGCCTACCGCGATGGTGCGCGTCACGTCGGTGGTGCCGTCTTCATATTGCGCGCCGGAATCGATCAGCAAGAGATCGCCGGGCACGATGCGCCGGTTGCTCTTGCGGGTGACGCGGTAATGCACGATGGCGCCGTTCGGGCCGGTGCCGGCGATGGTCGGGAACGAGACATCCTTCAGCGCGCCGGTGTCGCGACGAAATGTCTCCAGCGCCTCGACGGTATCGATCTCGGTGAGCGCGCCCTTGGGCGCCTCGCGGTCGATCCAGGCGAGGAAGCGCGCCAGCGCCACGGCGTCGCGCCGGTGCGCGGTTCGCGTGCCCTTGATCTCGGTGGTGTTCTTCACCGCCTTCAGCAGCGCGGTGGGATCGCCGCCGCGCACCGGCTTGCCGCCGGCCGCCGTGATCAGCCGGCTCAGCGCATCGGCTGCGGTGGCGGTATCGAGCGCAATCGTGCTGCCGGATTTTGCCAGCGAGGTGAGCTGCGGCGTCAGGGCGTCGGGCTCGCGGACATCGGCGGACTGCTCGAGATGGTCGCGGGTCGCGTTCGAGAGTTTGCGGTTGTCGATGAAGATGGTCGGCCGCCCGTCCCTGGGCACCAGCGCATAAGACAGCGGCAGCGGGGTATGCGCGACATCGGCGCCGCGGATGTTGAAGGTCCAGGCCACCGCATGGCTGTCCGAGAGTACCAGCGCGTCCGCGCCGAGCTTCTCCAGCTCCTGGCGGATGCGCATCAGCTTGTCGGCCTCCTTTTCGCCCGAATAGCGCGGGCCGTGAATGGCGACAGGGGCGAGCGGCGGCGGCGGCCGCTCGGTCCAGATCGTATCGATGGGGTTGCTGTCGACCGCGACCAGCTCGGCGCCGGCCTTGGCGCAGGCAGCCGAAAGCCGCTCGGCGGCGGCCGAAGTGTGCAGCCAGGGGTCGAAGCCGAGACGATCGCCCGACTTCAGGTGTTTTGTGATCCAGCTCTCCGGCGGCGGCTCGACCAGCGATTCAACGGCCCAGGCCTTGCCGTCGACCTGCTTGGCCGCCTGCAGCGTATAGCGGCCGTCGACGAACAGGGCGGCCTCCTGGGCCAGCACTACGGCAAGGCCCGCCGAGCCGGTGAAGCCGGTCAGCCAGGCCAGCCGCTCCTCCGAAGGCGCGACATATTCATTCTGCTGTTGGTCGGCGCGCGGCACCACGAAGCCGGTGAGCTTCCGGCGCGCCAGCTCCTCGCGAAGGGCTGACAGCCGCGCCGTCAGCGCGACGCCGCTTTCGGGCTCCTCGAACGTCTGGAAATGGGCTTCGAACATCGTCCCCTTACTTTAGGATCATGAGGGAGACCCCGCAACGTGGCCGGAGTTTGATGAAAATCGGCGTCGTCTGCAAAATCCGCTTGCAATCGTGTGGACAGAACGATTTGCTGTCACACGGCGTACATCCAACGAGATGGCGCCG
Source organism: uncultured Alphaproteobacteria bacterium (assembly GCA_963739755.1). Taxonomy (GTDB): domain Bacteria; phylum Pseudomonadota; class Alphaproteobacteria; order Rhizobiales; family Xanthobacteraceae; genus Bradyrhizobium. Next base: position 70,905 of record CAVUCB010000083.1, read on the forward strand.
GGGGAAGTTTCCAGGAGTGGTCTCAGCTCAACGGCGAGTGGATAACCATGCCTGCCTTTACGTTTGAGAAAATTTCGCCCCCGGTACGTCGCCCTCCGAATGCACCGGCTGACAAGAAACAGCGTGGCGTGATCGGCCAGGTGCTGGATCGTTTTTCCACGGCGCGCAGCAAGCGCAGCCTGCGCAAGGAAAAAAACACCCCACCCCGCCAGAAGCCAAAGGCCTAATCGCCCTCCAGATCCCTCGATTTGACCACGGTCGCCCCGACGACCCGGTTTCCTTCATATTCCCGTACGATCCGCTCATCCGCGCCGACCACGCCGAGATCGAACTCGCGGTCGGACGCCACCAAGATCATTCTCTCCCTCGCAATCACCAGCACCGAGACATCATGCGCCTCGCCGGAGGCCGCGAGAGTTTTGATTTCGCCATGATACGGCTGCTTGCGCCAGGCGTCGGGAAAGCCGGGATCGCAGCGGATTTCGATACCGTCCTCCGAGATCGTCACCACCAGCTTCGATTTGCTCGGCTTCCAGTGCGCCCCGAAGCGCTCGTCGACCAGCCAGAGGCAGTTGAAGTCGCGGCATTCCGCGGGGCGCGTCTCGTGGATCAGGCAGAAGCAGCCGGGCTTGCAATGGCTGCACCATTGGCCGGCGGGTTTCGCCAGCTCCTCGATCGCCATCACTTTGCAGCAGAGCGTGCAGTCCCCGCACGCGCGTGCGGTCATGGCACGGCGCGCAGCAAGAGGCTGCTCCAGCCCTCGATCTTCAGATGCCGCAGCGGCACCAAGGCGCGCGCGCGATAGGCTGATATGACCGCGCCGGCCTGATGGTTCAGAAGTCCGGACAGGATCACGCGCGCCGAAGGCGCCAGGTGTTTTGACATGGGACCTGCGAGCTGTCGCAGCGGATTGGCCAGGATATTCGCCAGCACCAGGTCGAACGGGCCGCGCCTTGCGAAGTCAGGCGCGGCAAAACCGGTGGCGCGGATCACCTGCACCAGATTGCCCGCGCCATTGAGCCGCGCATTCTCGCGCGCGACCTTGACCGAGGGCGCGTCGATATCGCTGGCAAGGACTGCGCTGTGCATCGCCTTGGCGGCGGCAATCGCCAGCACGCCGGTGCCGGTGCCGAGATCAAGCACGCGCCGCGGCCGGCGCGCCTTCAGCACATGATCGAGCAGCAGCAGGCATCCGCGTGTGGTGCCGTGATGGCCGGTGCCGAAGGCGAGCGCCGCCTCGATCTCGATGCCGAGCTTGTTGGCCGGCACTCGGTCGCGGTCATGGGCGCCATGGACGACAAAGCGCCCGGCCGGCACGGGCACGAGGTCCTCGAGGCTGGCCTTGACCCAGTCCTTGGCCTCGACCATGTCGAAGGCGAGGGTATCCGCGACGTCCTCACTGGCGGCATTTGCCACGAGCTCGCGCAACAGCGCCTGGTCCGGAGCTTCGGCAAAATGCACCGTCACATCCCAGCGTCCGTCCGGCCGCTCGAACGCCGCCAGCGCCGCCTCGCCCTCGAAGAAGATTTCGGTCAGCACGTCGACCACGCGCCTGGCGGCGTGCTCGTCGCCGATGGCAAACGTCGCGCGGTGGGTGGCGGGGGTGAGGGGGGAGTTCACAGGATATCAACGAGCTACGTAGCGGAACTTTCAGGGGATACGCCCGCAGGACATACCCTGATTTCGCACCGGCATCAGCCCCGTTTTTCCAAAGCCGCGGGATATCCTTTTCCGCGCCCCCTTCCACAGCTTCCCCACAGGTATTCCACAGGCCTGTCAACGGTTTGCCAACAGCCCTTGCGGGGCTTGCGCAAGCTCGAAAGGCGTCGATTTCCATCAAATTTGAAGATTTATCGCCTTGCAGTTTAAGGGGAAATTGAAAGTTCCCGATTCACGCAACCTTAGATTTTGAGCCGTATGAGTACGTAAGCCGAGGGACATTCGGTGAAAGACATTCGGTGAAACTCTCCAGCGGAGGCGAAATTGAAGCAGCACATTTTGAAGTTCCTTTCTGACGAGTCCGGCGCGACTGCGATCGAATACGGCCTGATCGCGGCCGGCATTGCGCTCGCCATCATTGCGGTCGTGAACGGTTTGGGCACGAGCCTGAACACCCAGTTCACGTCGATTTCCACCTCGCTCAAGTAATAGACGGGGCGCGCGCGCCTTCTCAGGGCGGGCGTCAGGTCCAGGCGCGATCGGTTGGTCCAACAGTTTCCCGCGTGACACCGTCACGCGGCGCGTCAACGGGTTGGCGGGGTGCTGCCTCGAAAGCGGCGCCTGCCACACGCATCCATAGATTATATCTTACTCGCCTACCCGCCATTTCCGACTTCTAAGCTCTTGGAATGTCGCCTGATTTGATTCCATCCGTGGAACCCTTCCACAGTCCGTCTACAACCTATCAACGGCTTGCGAACAGGGCGCGGTGATCCGCCAGGATCGCTTGCGCGGCATTGTGGCCGGGTGCGCCGGTAACGCCACCGCCGGGATGGGCGCCGGAGCCGCAGTGATAAAGCCCCCGCAGCGGCCCGCGATAATCCGCATGTCCAAGCATCGGACGCGCCGAAAAAAGCTGGTTCAGGGTTAAGGCCCCGTGAAAGATGTCGCCGCCGAGCAGGCCGAATTGCCGCTCGAGATCGAGTGGCGACAGGATCTGCCGGCCGAGCACGCTTTTTCCAAAGCCTGGCGCGAAAGCGTCCACCGTCGCGATCATGAGATCGGCGACCTCCTCGCGGTGGTCGTCCCAGGATTTGCCGTCGGGGAGTTCAGGGGCGACATGCTGGCAGAACAGGCTCGCGACATGTTGGCCCTCGGGAGCCAGAGTTTCGTCGAGCGTGGAGGGGATCAGCACCTCCACCACGGGAGCGCGGCTCCAGCCATGCTCGCGCGCGTCCTGCCAGGCGCGGTCCATATAGCCGAGACTGGGCGCCAGGATGATGCCGGCGGTGAGATGGTCGCCTTCGCCGGGCAGCGCGGTGAAGGAGGGCAGGGCAGACAGCGCCACGTTCATCCGGAAGGTGCCGGAGCCGTTGCGCCAGCGGTTCATGCGCGCGAGGAATTCTGGCGCCAGCGCGCCTGATGGCATCAGCCGCGTATAGAGCAGCTTCGGATTGACGTTGGCCGCGATATATTTCGCTCGGATGGTCTCGCCGCTATCGAGCACGACGCCGACCGCGCGGTCCTTCTCGACGATCACTTCGCGGATGCCGGCGTCGAGCCGGATGTCGGCGCCGGCCTCGCGCGCCGCGCGCGCCATCGCCTGGGTGATCGCACCCATGCCGCCGATGGCATGGCCCCAGACGCCCTTCTTGCCGTTCACCTCGCCGAAGGCGTGGTGCAGCATCACATAGGCCGAGCCGGCCGCATAGGGGCTCGCATAGTTGCCGACGATGGCGTCGAAGCCGAACAGCGCCTTGACGAGATCGTTTTCAAAACGCTCGTCCAGCATCTCGCCGGCTGAGCGCGTGAAGAGATCGAGCAGATTGCGGCTCTGCTCCAGCGACAGGCCGCGCAGGATGTTGGCGGTGCCGAGTGCGTTGAAAGCTTCGCGTATCGCGGTCGCGCCAACGCCCTCGACCAGGTTCGGCGGCGCGCGCAGCACGAACTGGCGCAGCACATCGGCGATGGCTTCCAGTTCGCGCGAGAAACCTTCGATGGCTTCCGCGTCATGCGCGCTGAGTTTTGCCACGAAGTCCGCGGTGCGGCCTTCGCCGGTGAGGAGATGGCTGCCATCCGGCGAGGGCAGAAAATTCTGCGCGCGGCGCTCGACGATCTTGAGTCCGTGATCGGCCAGCTTGAGATCGGCAATGATTTTGGGGTTGAGCAGGCTGACCGTGTAGGCCGCGACCGAATTGCGGAAGCCGGGGTAAAATTCCTCCGTCACCGCGGCGCCGCCGACCACCTTGCGCCGCTCGACCACGCGCACGCGCAAGCCCGCGCGGGCGAGATAGGCCGCGCAGGTGAGGCCGTTATGCCCCGCGCCGATGATGACGACGTCGGTCTCGTTCATGTCGGTTTCAAGAATTGTTGATCTTCGCCTTGCTTCTTAGCGAAGACGGCCGGGGCCGCACAGTGATTTTGCGCGGCTTCCTGCATTGCTCGACGAGGCCGCGTGTGCTCTTTTGCCGCCTCCGGCGGCCGCCGGGAAGTTAGCCGGGATAACCAATGAGTTCGACTGCCGCCGTCATCGATCAGCCCGCCGCGGCCGAACAGCCGTCCGCCGCGCGGAACCGACTGGTGCTGGTGGTCTACACGTCAGCGATCTTCGTCAGCGCGCTGCTGCTGTTCTCGGTGCAACCGCTGTTCACCAAGATGGTGCTGCCGCGGCTCGGCGGTTCGCCCGCGGTGTGGTCGGTGGCGATGGTGTTCTTCCAGTCGCTGCTGCTCGCGGGCTATGCCTATGCCCATTTCCTGATGCAGATCAAAAACCGCGCGATTCCCGTCGCGGTGCATTTGGTGCTGCTGCTTGTCGCGATCCTGACGCTGCCGCTGTCGATCGCAAGCTCCTGGGGCGACCCGCCGACCTCGGGCTATGCGTTCTGGCTGCTCGGGCTGTTTGTGGTCTCGATCGGCCTGCCGTTCTTTGCGCTCGCGGCCAACAACCCGCTGCTGCAGGCCTGGTTCGTGCGCACCGGCCATCCCGCCGGGCCTGATCCCTATTTCCTCTACGCCTCCTCCAATATCGGCAGCTTCCTCGCGCTGCTTTCCTATCCCGTGCTGCTGGAGCCGATGTTCACGCTGCGCACGCAGAACCTGATATGGACCGGCGGTTATGGCCTGTTGATCCTGCTGATCGCCGGCTGCGGCGCGCTGCTGCTGCGCTCGCCGGCGCTTGCGGCCGCGGATCGCGAGACCGAAGAGACTTCGGCGCCGGCGCCAAGCTGGACCCTGCGCGCGCGCTGGATATTCCTCGCCGCGGTGCCGTCGGGACTCCTGATCGCGGTGACCGCGCACATCTCGACCGACGTCGCCGCCGCGCCGCTGCTCTGGGTGCTGCCGCTGTCGCTCTACCTGCTCACCTGGGTGCTGGTGTTCCAGTCGCGCCCGTTGTTGCCGCACAAATGGATGCTGATGATCCAACCGCTCGCGATCGCGGGCGTGATCGTGCTGCTGGCGGTCGGTGGCGAGCAGAACCTGCTGCTGACGCTCGGCGGCCATCAACTCGGTTTCTTCCTGATCGCGATGGCCTGCCATGGTGAGCTGGCGCGCACGCGGCCCGCCGCAAAATATCTCACCGGCTTCTATGTCGCGCTGTCGTTCGGCGGCATGGTCGGCGGTCTGTTCGCCGGGCTGATTGCGCCCTTCGTTTTCTCGTGGGTCGCGGAATACCCGATCCTGCTCGCGCTCGCTACGCTCTGCCGCCCGGCTGCCAGTGAGCGCTGGCCGGTCTGGACCCGCTGGTACTGGCCATTCCTTGCCGCGCTCGCCGTCGCGCTGATCGTGCCGGCCTACAGGGAGGGCACGATCTCGACCTGGCTCGAGGATCATCGCGTCTGGGTCGCGGGCGGCATCGGCGGGCTCGCGGCGCTGGTTGCGCTCGGCCTCAATGCCGACCGCTGGAAAATCTTTGCGACAGCGGTAGTCGCGCTCGCGCTGATCCGCATCTATCCTTCCGATGACGGCCGGGTCGTGACCGCGCGCAGCTTCTTCGGCGTGCACAAGATCGTGGTGACGCCGCACGGCCAGTATCACGTGCTGATGCACGGCACCACCATCCACGGCGCGGAGAAATTCCAGAACGACGACGGCTCGCCGGTCGAAGGCCGGCCCGAGCCGATCAGCTACTATCACAAGGACGGCGGCATCGGCCGCGCCATCACGGCGATCCGCGACCGCAAGGGCGCGCCGCTGCGCGTGGCCGTGATCGGCGTCGGTGCCGGCACACTGACCTGCGCCTCGGAGCCGGGCGAGACCTGGAAATTCTTCGACATCGACCAGACCATGGTCGACACCGCGAAGGATCCGAAATATTTCACCTACATCCAGAACTGCGCGCCCGACGTCAAACCCGTGATCGGCGATGCGCGGCTGACCTTCGCGAAAGAGCCCGACGGCGTCTACGACGTGATCATCGTCGATGCCTATTCGTCGGATGCGATTCCGATCCATCTCGCCACGGAAGAGGCGATGAAGATCTACAAGTCCAAGCTCGCAGCCCAGGGCGCTGTCGTGATGCACGTCTCCAACCGCCACCTGGAGCTGGAGAGCGTGGTGGTCGGCATCGCCGATGCCAACGATCTCAAAAGCTGGGTCTACAACGAGGATTCCGGGCGCGACGACGAGTATATTTTCGCCACCGATGTCGTGGTGTCCGCGCGCGAGGAGGCCGATGTCGGCGAACTGGCCTCATCCGACAAATGGACGGAGACCGAGCCGACGGAAGGCGAGCGGGTCTGGACCGACGATTATTCTAACATTCTGGGCGCGGTCTACCGGCGCCTGAAGAACGGAGAGTAGGGGATTGCCGCATCGGGCGGCAATGCGCGCAGTTGCACAGGCCGCGCGGGCTGTGTACTGATCAGTTAATTTCGACCCTGGAAATATTTCCCGTGCAACGGACTCGCGACAACAGGCTCATCAAGAGCCGGCATTTTCACAGGCTGCAGCGTCGGCATTTCATCCTGTTCGATGTCCTGCCTTTCCTCGGTACCCTGGTGGCACTCGGCCTGCTGTTTTACCGGCCGATCGGCGCACTTGAGATCGGCCTGTTCGTCGCCATGTGGCTCATCACCGGGCTCGGCCTGACCGTCGGCTATCACCGCCTGTTCACCCATGGCGCGTTCGCGACCTCGACCGCGGTCAGCGCGCTCCTGATCGTCATGGGATCGATGGCGGGAAGGGGGCCAATGCTGTCCTGGGCCGCCATGCACCGGCGCCATCACGAATTGTCGGACCATGAGGGCGATCTGCATTCCCCGAATCTGCACGGCAGCAGTTTTGCCGGCCGGCTGCGCGGCTTCCTGCATGCGCATCTGACCTGGATGATCGAGCACGATTATCCGAACGTCGCCCATTACGTGCCGGATCTGATCGCGGAACGCACTCTGGTCAGGGTGAATAGCCGTTACTACACATGGGCCGCGCTTGGCCTGGTGCTTCCTGCGGTTATCGGCGGGCTGGTCAGCTTCAGCCTGTGGGGCGCTCTCGCCGGCTTTCTCTGGGGCGGCGTGGTGCGGATGTTCGTGGTCGAGCAGACCATGTCGGCCATCAACTCGGTGATGCATAGCTTCGGCACGCAGCCCTTTGTGACGCGGGATGACAACAGCCGCAATTTTGCCGTGATGGGGCCGCTCGGCTGGGGCGAGGGCTGGCACAACAACCATCATGCCTTTCCCTATTCGGCGGCATTCGGGTTGCATTGGTACGAGTTCGACCCGGGTTTCCTGTTCATCCGCCTGCTCGAAGGGCTGGGGCTGGCGCGGGACGTCAAGGTGCCGAGCCGCGAGAAGATCGCCCGGCGCAGGCAGCGTCCGGCCAGCGGCCCGGAGAGTGATCTCGAAGCAGGCTGAGCGCGGCTGAAGGGCGGTGCCTTGCCGATCGGTCTGCTATAAGCCGGCAAGGAAACTGACCAGGGACAAGCTCGCCTCGGGAACCATGCTTTTCAACGACTATCCGTTTCTCCTGGTTTTCCTGCCGGCGGCGCTCGTGGTCTATCGCCTCGCCGATCCATTTCCGCAGGCGCGGATTCCAGTGCTGGTGCTGCTGTCGCTCGTCTTCTACACGGTCGGCAATCCGCACTTTATCCTGCTGCTCGTGGCCTCGATCACGGTGAACTGGCTGGCGGCACTGGCCTATGGCCACCTCAAGCGAGGTGCGATCATCACAGCGGCGATCGTGCTCAATCTCGCCCTGCTCGCCGTCTTCAAATACACGAACTTTGCCGCATCCAATCTCGTCTGGCTCACGGGCCGGCCAATGCCGCTGCTTGATCTCGGACTTCCGGTCGGCATCTCCTTCTTCACCTTCCACCACATCATGTATCTGGTCGATCTGAAGCGCGGCAAGGCGCCGCTCTATGCGTTCGACCGCTACGCGCTCTACATCTCCTTCTTCCCGCAGCTGCTCGCGGGACCATTGGTGCGCTGGTCGGAGGTGATGGAGCAGTTCGGCCGCAAGGTCTATGCGCCGGGCTGGCAGCGCGAGTTCTGCGTGGCGGTTGCCTTCATCATCATCGGCCTCGTCGAAAAGATTTTCCTCGCCGACCGCATCGCGCACAATCTCGATCCAGTTTATAATCAGGCCTCGTTCGGTCCGGTGGCCAATGGCGACGCCTGGCTCGCGCTCGCCTTCAGCTTCCAGATCCTGTTCGACTTCGCCGGCTATTCCGACATCGCGATCGGGCTCGGCCGGTTGTTCGGCATCAAGCTGCCGTTCAATTTCAACGCGCCGTTCCGCTCGGTCAGCATCCAGGATTTCTGGCAGCGCTGGCACATGACGCTGATGGCGTTCCTGCGCGATTATGTCTACTTCCCGCTGATCAACGCGCGCATCCTGCCGCGGCGTTATCTGCCGCTGCAATCGCACGCCGCGACGCTGATCACCATGATGCTGTGTGGCCTGTGGCATGGCGCGAGCTGGACCTTCGTGCTGTGGGGCACGCTGCACGGCATCGCGCTCGTGGTGTGCGCGCTGTGGCGCCGCCACGGCCCGCGCCTGCCGGTGTTCGTGGGCTGGGCGTTGACTTTGATCCTGGTGCTCCTGACCGGCGTCATTTTCCGCGCCGGTTCGCTGGACGTCGCCTGGAACATTTTTCAGGGCCTTGCGGTGACGCCCAATCTGGAGCGGGGCAAGCATCTGCTGTCGCTCCTGATCGTGCCTGCGATTGCGGTGGCGCTGCCAGCCAGTCAGGACGTCATCGCCTTTTTGACGCGCCGGCCGCGGCCCTGGCTGTTCGCGCTCGCCGGCTTTACCCTGCTGATCATCCTGCTCGACCTCGGAGAACGCAACGTTGTCGGATTCGGCTACTTCAACTTCTGAATCCATGACCGAATGGAGCCGCTGCCTGCGCGCCTGCCTCGGCACGACAGGCATTTGCGCGGGGCTTTTGTTCGCCTTCCTGCTTTCGGTGGATCCTTATGACAGCGGCCGGTTCGGCGTGTTCGGCATCGACGGCATGGCCGATCGCAACACCATCACCGCAAATGCGAGCCGCGCGCGCGATCAGAATTTTGATTCCGCGATCATCGGCAACTCGACCGCCCTGCTGCTCAATCCGAACCCGTTGTCGGAGGCTAGCGGCCGGCGCTTCGTGCAGCTTTCCGTGGTCGGCGGCAGTCCGCGCGAGGAAATGGCGGTGCTGGATTTCTTCCTGGGCCATCATCCGCGCGTCGGCGCGCTGGTGGTCGTGACCGATCCCTGGTGGTGCGAGCATTATCAGCGCGAGAAGCCGCGTCCATTTCCCTATTGGCTCTATGGCGACAGCTCGCTGGTCTATCCCGGTTACCTGTTCTCCGGTGCCGGGATCGAGCACGCGGTGCAGCGGGTCTCGATCGGTCTTGGCAAGCGCCAGCGCAGCGATCCCTCCGGCACCTTCAACTCCGAGGACGTCTGGCCGGTGGGCCAGTTCTTCGAGAAGAACCTTCCGGCCGATCCGCCTCCGGCGGCGGACGCGGCGAGCCGCGATGTTTTCCCCGAAGTGGCGAAGCTCGACGCCGTGGTCAAAAACTTGCCGCCTGACGTTCCCGTCGTGATCCTCGTGCCACCGACCTTTGCGCCGACGGTCCCGCAACCGGGCAGCGCCATTGCGGCAGAACGGCAGGCGTGCAACGCGGCTTTGCGCAAGATCGTCGACGGCCGTCCGCACAGCAATTTCATCAACTACCGCGTTGACAATGCGCTGACGCGCGACCGCGCCAATTTCGTCGACTACATCCACTATCGCCCGCTGATCGCGGCGAAGATATCGGAAGGGATCGCGGCGAGCATCCGTCAGGGCGAGGCGGCCAGGATCGATTTCTAGGGTCTCGTTGCCCGCTTTCGGGTAAGCGACCAGCACGGAGTTGGCGGCGACTTCTGCCATTGACCGGCGCCGAAATCTGGGGACTGTTGAGCACCTTGGACGGGAGCCACCCATGTCCGACACCGGCGTAGTGAACGTAGTGAAAGTAAAAGGCTATTGCAGCCTTTGCATCGCTCGTTGCGGCTCGGTTGCAACGGTCGAGAATGGCCGTTTCACGCGGCTTGATCCCGATCCATCGCACCCGAGCGGTCAGGCGCTTTGCGCCAAGGGCCGCGCCGCTCCCGAAATCGTCTATCACGGGGATCGCCTCACCCAGCCACTGCGGCGCACGCGCCCGAAGGGGGATGCCGATCCCGGCTGGGTACCGATCTCCTGGGACGAAGCGCTGGACGCGACAGCGAACGCCATGCGCGACATCGCGACACGATATGGACCGCATGCGGTCGCATTCAGCCAATCCTCGCCCTCAACGACAGCAATCGCAGACTCCGGCGCCTTTGTGCGCCGATTGATGAATGCATTCGGCACTCCTAATCAGGTCTTCCCCCTCGACCTCTGCGGTTGGGGCCGGGGATTCGCCACGCGCTTTGTCTACGGCGTGGGGAGCGTGGGTACGGGCAGCGCCGGCGGCGCGATGCCGGACATCTCGCGCACCGGGTGCCTGGTGTTGTGGGGTTATAATCCCTCGCACTCGCGCCTGACCCACGCCACGGCCGTCATCGAAGCGCTCAAGCGCGGAATGAAACTGATCGTCATCGATCCGCGTCATGTTGGCCTGGCCAACAAGGCTGATATCTGGCTGCGGGTGCGACCCGGCACGGACGGCGCTCTGGCGCTGGGCCTCGCCAATGTGATGATCCGGAACGGCTGGTATGATCGTGGCTTCGTCCGCGACTGGAGCAATGGTCCTCATTTGGTCCGAGGCGACGACGGCAAGCTGCTGCGCGCCAGCGAGCTGGCGGCAGGCGGCGATGCCGGCCACTATGTCGCCTGGGACGAAGGCACCGGACGTCCCATCGCATACGATCCTGCCACGGGCCGCTATGACGGCCCCAGCGATCGTCTTGCTCTGAGCGGCGAGTACCGGGTGGCCGGCATCAACGGCGTGATCGATTGCCGGCCCGTCTTCGATCATTACACGGAATTGTGCCGCGCCTGGTCGCCGGAAATGGTGGAGGCGACGTGCTGGATTCCGAGAACGCAGTTGGAGGAAACGGCTCGTGCAATCTGGCACGCCCGCCCGGTTTCCTACTATGCCTGGAGCGGGCATGAGCAGCACGCCAACACGACCCAGACGGCGCGCGCCATGGCGTTGCTGTATGCGTTGACGGGCAGCTTCGATACTCCGGGCGGCAATGTTCTATTGCCCGCAATTCCAAGTGCTCCGATTACCGGCGAGGATCTCCCCGGCGCAAAAAACATGGTGCCTGCCATCGGGGCCGCCGAGCGCCCGCTGGGACCGGCGCGATGGAACAGCGTGGCCGTGCTCGATTTCTATCGGGCTGTGCTCGAAGGAACGCCCTATCCCGTACGGGGACTGATCGGCTTCGGCCACAACATGCTGCTCGCACAATCCGACCCGACACGCGGACGCGCGGCTCTCGCAGCTCTGGATTTCTATGCCCATGCCGATTTGTTCATGAATCCGACCGCTGCCATGGCCGATATCATTCTGCCCATTACATCCTGCTTCGAACGCGAGGCACTGAAGATCGGTTTCGAGATCAGCACTGAAGCGCAGTCGCTGGTTCAGTTGCGCCGGGCGGTGGTGCCACCGCCTGGCGCGGCGCGTTCGGATACGGACATCATCTTCGACCTCGCCCGGCGTCTGGGTTTCACGGAGCAGTTCTTCGGTGGAAGTGTCGAGGCCGCCTATCGCCACCAGCTCCAGCCCAGCGGCATCACCCTGGAACAGCTTCATGCCGAGCCCGGGGGCATACGAGTGCCGCTCGTTACCAAGCATGCGAAGCATAGCAAGGCGGACAAGAACGGTGACCCGCATGGCTTTCCCACGCGCTCGCGCAAGGTCGAATTCTGGTCGGAGATTTTGCTCGAGCGCGGATATCCGGCGCTGCCCGCCTTCGTCGAACCGAAGATCAGTCCGCTGTCGCAGCCCGAGCTGATCGACCGCTACCCTCTGGTGCTGACCTGCGCCAAGCCGACCCTGTTCTGCCAGAGCCAGCATCGCGCTTTGCCAAGCCTGCGCAAGCGCGCACCGCATCCGGAAATAGAAATGCACTCCGCAGCCGCCGGGGAGCGCGGCATCGCGGCAGGCGACTGGGTATCCCTGGAGACGCCCTTTGGCGGCATGCGCGCGCGTGTCCGCCTGAACGATCAGCTCGATCCCCGTGTCGTCATCGGAGAGCATGGCTGGTGGCAGGGTTGTGACGAACTTGCCGCGACCCGCTACGATCCCTTCAGCCCCGAAGGAGCCAACTTCAACGCAACGGTAGACCCCACGGTCCGCGATCCCATCAGCGGCACGCCCGCGCATCGCACCAATCTGTGCCAGATCACGCGTGTCGCGGCATCATCCTAGCCTGCGTCGAAGCACGCGCAGGCGCCGAGATCAGTCCGCGCTCGCGTCGAGCGTTTGCAGGCGGCCCTCGAGCCAGAGCCTTCGCGCCAAAGCATGCTGGATCTTGCCGCTGGTGGTCTTGGGCAGCGTGCCCGGGCGGATCAGCGTGATATGGCGCGCGAACAGCTCGTGCTGGTCGGCGACGCCCTCGCGGATCAGCTCCTGCAGCTCCTCGGGATCGATCTTGTGGCGCTCGGTGCGCTCGATCTCCTGCACGATCGCAAGCGTCTCTTCGCCGTTTTCATCCGGCACCGAAAACGCCGCGCCGCCGTTCTGGCGCAGCGACGGGTGCAGGCGCTGCACCGTCTGCTCGATGTCCTGCGGATAGTGATTGATGCCGCGGATGATGATCAGGTCCTTGATCCGCCCGGTGACGAACAGCTCGCCGCTAGCGTCGAGAAATCCGAGATCGCCGGTGCGCAGCCACGATGTCGCGGTGTCTTCGCCTTCGATACGCGCGTGCAGGCCGCTCCGGGTAGCCGCCTCGTTGCGCCAATAGGCACGCGCGATATTCGGGCCGCTGACCCAGATTTCGCCGACCCGGTCGGCGGGCAGGCGAGCGCGGCTGTCGGGATCCACGATCGCGATCCGCTCGCCCTGCAGTGAGCGCCCGCAGCCGACCAGCGTCTGAGCATCGGCGCTATCGGCCGGCGGCTCGGCCCGATGCGCCTGAAGCGCGCTCTGACTCGCGGTCCGGGTGATGGGCCCCGCGCCGCGGGCGCCGCCGGAGATCAGGAGCGTCGCCTCGGCCATGCCATAGGCGGGAAAAACGGCGTTCGGCTGCAAGCCGTGGGCGGCAAAGGTGTCGGTGAATTTCCGGATGGTGTCGCTGCGCACCGGCTCGGCGCCGTTCAGCGCGGCCTTCCATGAGGAGAGATCGACGCCTTCCATCTGCTCGGGCCGATAGCGGCTGACGCAGAGGTCGTAGCCGAAATTGGGGCTGGCGGCGACTTCGGCCTTGTAGTGATCGATCGCGCGCAGCCAGTTCAGCGGGCGCTGCATGAAGGCGTTGGGTGCCATGAGCACGCAAGGTGCCCCGACATAAAACGCCTGCAGCGCGTTCAGGATCAGCCCCATGTCGTGATAGAGCGGCACCCAGTTGACATAGGTCGATCTGGCGGTGTTGCCGAGCGCGATGCGAATCATCTCGAGATTGGCGAGCAGATTGGCGTGGGTGACCGCGACACCCTTCGGGTCCGAGGTCGAGCCGGAGGTATATTGCAGGAACGCGATGGCTTGCGGATCGGGCAGGGGCCGCTCGGCTTTATCCGCTTCGCCTGCGACGAGATCGACCGCATGCCATTGCAGGCCCTCATGCGCGAAACGCGCCTGCAGATCCTGGCGCAGGGTGAAGGCCGACGTGGTGAGGGCCACCGCCGGCTCGCAATTGGCGAGGATTGCCGCGCTCGCGTCACGCGCGCTGTTCCGGCGCGGCATCATCATCGGCACCGCGATCACGCGCGCGATCAGGCAGCCGAAGAACGCGACCATGAATTCGAGCCCGGGCGGGAACACCAGAAGCGCGCGGTCGCCGAGCTGCACGAGTTTGCTGAGCCGCGCGGCCAGCGCGCGCGCCGCATCGCTGAGCTCGCCATAGGTCAACGCGGCTTCCTCGCCGCCGCGGTCGTTGAGGAAGATGTAGGCGCGATCGCCTGGCTGCGATCGCGCCCGTTCCGCGAGCAGCGCCACCAGCGAGGAAGAGGAATTCATCTGGGGTGCTAGGCGGCCGGGCGCGCTGCGCGCCTCTTGGCCAAATAACGCGACAGCTGTTCGACCGTCGGATGATCGTAGAAATCGTCGGTGGTCAGCTCGACGCCGAGTTTCTCCTCGAGCTCCATCATGACGTAGACGATCATGGCCGAATCCAGCCCGAGCCGGTTGAACTTCGTCCTGGTATCGATGCGGTCCTGCGGGACGCGCAGCGTCTGCGCGAGCGAAGCCACGCAAAAATCGGAGATTTCCTGTTCAGTCATGGCGGTCCTGAGCTTGAAGCCGGGGACAATAGGAGCGCGCTTCGGCTTGTCAATCAAGAGCCGGGTCGGCTGTTGACAGGCTTGATTTTGCAGCCTAAATTGTCGGCAACGGGCATCGGCCCGCAATCAGCGAGCCGGATTTTACCGCCAGAAAGTCTGGATTTCTCTGGCTCAGTTCTTCTTGTTCTCCGCCGCCGGCTGCTGGGTCGGGGCCGCCGCGGTGAGCAGCGGGATAGAGGATGTCGAGCCCTCATCCTCGTCGAGGAACGCCTCGACCCGGGACTGAATCGTTTCCTTTACGTTGTCCGGGCCTCGATCGCTCAGCCAGTTGTGCTGGAACTCGGTCTTGACCACGGTGATGCCGGCCTTGGCGCAAGTCTCGTCGTCGGGGACCACGCCGGGATCAGCCTTGAACACCGGATCCTTGGAACGGAACGAAAGAATCTTGACCTTGCCGTCGGTCAGGAAGGGCACGCGCAGATTGTCCAGCGTGACCACCTTCTTGACCATCTCGGGATGCATCTTGGCGAAATACATCGAGATGTCGCCGCCATTGGAATGGCCGATCAGGGTGAGGTGCTTGTAATCCGCGTCCGGATACTGCTTCTTCAATTCATCGATGGCGAATTTGATGTTGAAGACGCCGCGATTGTACTGCATGCGGCGGCCGACATATTCCTCGCCGGCCTTGGTCACCATCGGATCGTCGGTGTCGAGATCGTGCTGGATGCTCACCACCAGGTAGCCGCGGGCGGCAAACACATTGGTCAGGAAGGAGTACTCGGTGTGCTTGACGGTGTTGCCGTGGCTCAGGATGGCGACCGGCAGCTCGATCATGTCGGCGATCGCCTCCATCTCGCGGTCGCGGCGGATGGCGACGTCGATCGTGACGGTACGGTCGCTGCGCAAGGGATCGACGAAGGTCAGGGTTTTGTGGTGGATCGCCCATTTGCTGGCGGTGAAGTAGGCGAGGACACCGAGCGCGCAAATTGAGAGAACGATGAACCCGCGCTTCATATGGAGCTCCAAAATCAACTTGTTTTTATTCAGCCCGGCTCGCCCGGCGGCTCGGGGCCGCCCGCCGGCTTCCCCGAACGAAAATCTCTTCAGGCCACTCCCGCCGCTCGGCCGGAGGAGGGCCCGGCAGCCTGACGTCTTTATTGACGGCTTTTTTAACAGCCAGATGACTGCCATGATTGGGGTCGATCACGATCAATCGAGCAGCCAAAAATCCTCAAGGAAATCAATTGCCAAGGGAGAGACGCAAATGTGGGGATGGCGCCTTGCGTTCATCTTGGCGGCGGCCGTGATGTCGGGATCTGCGGCCGCCGAGGACTTTCTGGCGGGCACGAGGCTCTATGACGACGTCGCGCGCTATGCCTCGTTCGGCACGCACCGGTTCGGATCGGCCGGCGATCGCGCCACCGCCGACTGGATCGAGGGCGAGTTGAGGCAGGCGGGCTTCAAGGTCGATTTCCAGCCGGTGGTGCTGGGCCGGCAATATTTCGTGGAACGCGCGAGTGCGGAAACCGGCGGCACCATTGTCGAGGCGACGCCGTTCTGGTGGCCGCCGGAAGACAAGGCATCGTTCCGCCTCACCGCGCCGCTGGCGCGCGAGGGCGACGTGTCAGGCAAAATTCTCTGGATCGAATTGCCCTATGACCGCGGCGCCTATCTCGGCGCCACCCATCGCGCCGCGATCGCGGACGCGGCTTCGCGTCATCCGGCCGCGATCCTGCTGATGATCGGCAATCCCGCCGACGACCGCTTTGCCTACAATGTCACGCAGGAGGACCAGCCCTGGCCGGTTCCGGTGATGGTGGTCGCAGGCAAGGAGCGGGGCACCTTCGAGCGTGCGCTCGCTTCCGGTGCATCGGTGACATTCGACGTCACCGGCCATTACGAGCGCAACGTCACCGGCCGCAATGTCATCGCGCGTCTCGGCAGCGGCGCGGGCAAGACCATCGTCGTGTCGACGCCGATGACCGGCTGGTATTCGTGCGTCTGCGAGCGCGGACCCGGCATCGCCAATTTCCTGGCGCTGGCGCGCACCGTTGCGGCCGAGAAGCTGCCCGCCGATTTCGTCTTCGTCGCCACCGCCGGCCACGAAATCGGCCATGGCGGCATGGAGCTGTTCTTGAAAGACGGTGCGCCGCCGCCGAAAGAGACGCTGGCCTGGGTGCATTTCGGCTCGTCCAACGCCTGTTACGGCTGGACCGAGGGGCCGCAGGGCCTGGCGCGGTCGAGCGTATCAGACGCGGCGCGCTTCCTGGTGCTGAGCAAGTCCGCCGTGCCGCTGGTCGACGAGACTTTTGGCGCAGTCAAGGCCACGCCGCTGGTCGCGGAGAAGCAGGCGGTCGGCGAATTACGCGACGTGCACGCAGCGGGCTATCCGAATTTCCTGGGAATGGCCGGCCATCATCGCTTCTTCCACACGCCGGGGGATGATGTCGCCTCGACCGGGCCTGACATCCTGGAGCCTGTGGCGCGCGCGTTCACTGAAGCCGTGCGCCAGATCAGCGCGCGCGGCGAGGGCGCATTTAAATGATCAGGACGCGGGGGTCGGCGCGTCGGCCGTTCGCGGCGGCGCTGTTTTGGCGCGCGCCTCGGACAGGCGCGCGCGGACAAACGCCAGCGCCGCCTTGCATGCAGCTTCGCTGCCGAAGCAGCGGCTCGGGATCGCCACCGCCGAGGATTGGGAAATCCAGATCAGGAGCAGGCTCTGCTCGAACGTGCATCGGGGGACCATCGTCCACTCATAGATGGCGCGCGCTCCCTTGCTGATGACGGCGACACCAGTGCGATCGAGCTCCGCCGTCCGCGGCCCAGGCGGGCCCATCGTTGTCTTGAAATACCGGTTTCGCAGAAATCCGCCGGTTAACGGATAATCCGATCCAGGTCGCAAGGATGGCGAGGCAGAACGAGAACAGGCTGCATTCGCCGACGATATCGATCGCGTCGGGGTCATCCAGATGCTGCGACGCCAGCCACCGGAACAGCAGGGCGACCGGGATCGCGGCGAAAACAGGTGCAATGGAGATATAGAAAGTCAACCAGCTGCGGCCGCGCCGGTCGACCGCCAGGGCGTAGCGCTCGTAATCATCGACAGTCATGTCGAAAGTGACTGCGATGCGCTCGGGGGCAGGATCGCTCATCTCGGGGCACTGATCTCCAGGCGGCGATCAGTTGACGCCGGAAGTGCCGATCCGGTTCATCGGATGAGGGCTACTGATAATAGCCGCGCGGCTGATAATATTGCTGTTGCGGCTGGTAGTAGTAGCCCGGGGGCGGCGGCACGTAGCCCGGGTTGCCGTAGGTGCGGGCTTGCGGCTGCTGCTGCTGATAGACCTGCGCGTCATAGACGCGGCGGCCCGGGCGCGGCGCCGGGTAGATCTGCTGGTCCGAGCTGCCGTCGGCCGGATAGATATAGCCGTCATCCTGGCGCGGCTGCACCACCTGGCGATTGCCATAGGCCTGATTGCCATAGACTTGATTGCCATAGGCTTGCGGCGCGATCTGCACCGGCTCGCCGGCGCTCGATGCATATTGATCCTGATTGTCGTAGGTCTGCGGGGCGCGGCGGGCGGTGGCCGTGTTCAGGCGCGGATTGCGCGCCAGCGCGATCGCCGCCGAGCCGGTCAGGGTCACGCTGGTGTTGAGCACGCCTTGCTCCTCGACCAGGGCGTAGAGCGTCGAGGCATTCGCCTTCGACAGCCGCACGCAGCCATGCGAGGCGGGCGTGCCGAGCCGGCCTTCGGAGTCGGTGCCGTGGATTGCGTGGCCGATCTTGGTGAAGAAGATCGAATGCGGCATCGGCGCGTCGTCGAATTCCTTGGAGAAGTGGTCCGCCTCCATGCGGAAGGCGCGGAAGCTGCCGTTCGGCGTCTCGCGCGAGGGGATGCCGGTGGAGACCGGCCAGTGATACCGCTCCACGCCATCGACGGCGACGATCATCACCTGGTTGTTCTTGTCGATGGTGATGTCGACTTTTGCCTGGGCGGCGTGGCCGGCGAAAAGCATCAAGCCGGCAAGTGCAACGAGGAAGGAACGCATTTTACTTTTGGCCTCCCGGGCCGGTTTGGTGCGCCGCGGCTCTCCGTCCCCGGCGATCGATATGCCCGGAATCCGGCTTTGGTTCCAGTGACCCGCGGCGGGCATCCTTAATGTGTCTCATTAATAGGGCTAGAGGTCGGGTCTGCGCGCTGAATTTTTCGCGAGCGGGGGAAGCAGGCGACTCGAAACAGGCGGACCGGGGACTCGAAACGGCCGCGGGCCGGCAACCATTCGGCCGCAGGCGCGTTTCAAATTCCCGCCCGCTGCGGCGATATCCGCCGGATTTTAAGGAATTGAGATGAGCAAAACCAAGGTTAAGAGCGCGGTCCCGCCCGCCGGCTGGCCGCTGCCGTTCATATTCGCCCTGCTCGCCATTGCGCTGGCGCTATTGGCTGCGCCGCATGCCGGCCATGCCCAAGGCATCGTCCGCGGCGCCCAGGAGGGCTCCTACGAAGGTCACCGGGTCGCCGGTCCCGTCGGCGGCGTGGTCGGAGGCGCGATCGGCGCCGGTGTCGGCGGCGCCATGGGTGCGGTCGAGGGCGTGCTCGGCCTTCCCGAGCCGCACTGGCACCACCACTGCCAAGGCTATCGCGACGGCGTCGGCCGCTTCCATTGCTACCGGTATTATTGATTGATGTCATTCCGGGGCTGGTCCTTACGGACCGTCCCGGAATGACGCTTCGCGTCAATTCTTCAGCCGGTAGCCGGTCTTGAAAATCCACCACACCATGATCATGCAGATGACCAGGAAGGCGGTGGTCATGCCGATGCTCAAGGCAACGCTGACGTCCGCGATCTCGTAAAAGCTCCAGCGGAAGCCGGAGATCAGGTAAACCACGGGGTTGAGCAGGGTGATGGTACGCCAGGGCGACGGCAGCATGTTGACCGAATAGAAGCTGCCGCCGAGGAATGTCAGCGGCGTCACCACTAGCATCGGAATCATCTGCAGCTTCTCGAAGCCGTCGGCCCAGATGCCGATGATGAAGCCGAACAGGCTGAAGGTCACCGCGGTCAGCACCAAAAAGGTCAGCATCCACACGGGATGATGGATGCGTAGCGGCACGAACAGGCCGGCAGTTGCGAGGATGATCAGGCCCAGGATGATGGATTTGGTCGCGGCCGCCCCGACGTAGCCGAGCACGATCTCGACATAGGAGATCGGCGCGGAGAAGATTTCATAGATGGTGCCGACGAATTTCGGGAAATAGATGGCGAAGGAGGCATTGGCGATGCTTTGCGTCAACACCGACAGCATCACCAGCCCGGGCACGATGAAGGTGCCGTAGCTGACGCCTTCGATTTCGGTGATGCGCGAGCCGATGGCGGCGCCAAACACCACGAAATAAAGCGAGGTCGACACGACAGGCGAGACGATGCTTTGCACCAGCGTGCGCCCGGTGCGTGCCATCTCGAATTTGTAGATCGCGCCGATCGCCCGGTAATTCATTGTGCGTGCACCAGACTGACAAAGATATCTTCCAGCGACGACTGGCTGGTGTCGAGGTCGGACAGGCGGATGCCGGCGTTGCGAAGATCGCCGAGCAGGCTGGTGATGCCGGTGCGCTCGCCCTTGGTGTCGTAGTCGTAGATCAGCGATCGGCCGTCGTCGCAGAGTTCGAGCTGATAGGGTTCGAGCGAAGCGGGAACGGCGTCGAGTCTTGCCCTGCAAATGCACGGTCAGGCGCTTCTTGCCGAGCTTGTCCATCAGCTTGGCCTTGTCCTCGACCAGGACGATCTCGCCCTTGTTGATGACGCCGATGCGGTCAGCCATCTCTTCGGCTTCTTCGATGTAATGCGTGGTCAGGATGATGGTGACGCCGGAGGCCTGGAGCGTGCGGACCACTTCCCACATGCCCTTGCGCAATTCGACGTCGACGCCCGCGGTCGGCTCGTCGAGGAACAGGATCTGCGGCTCGTGCGACAGCGCTTTCGCGATCATCACACGCCGCTTCATGCCGCCGGACAGCGTGCGGATCGCGGAATCCTTTTTCTCCCACAGGGAGAGATCCTTCAGCACCTTCTCGATATGGGCCGGGTTCTTCGGCTTGCCGAACAGGCCGCGGCTGAAACTCGCCGTCGCCCATACCGTCTCGAAGGCGTCGGTGTGCAGCTCCTGTGGCACCAGGCCGATCATCGCGCGTGCCGCGCGATAGTCGCTGATAATATCGTGGCCGCCGACGGTCACGCTGCCCTCGCCGATATTGGCAATGCCGCAGATGATGCTGATCAGCGTGGTCTTGCCGGCGCCGTTGGGGCCGAGCAGCGCGAAAATCTCGCCCTTGTTGATGTCGAGATTGATGTTCTGCAGCGCCTTGAAGCTGGAACCATAGGTCTTCGACAGATTGGCGACGGAAATGATGGGGGACATGCAGGATGATGGTTGGGCCGGAAGCGGGACGCGGCACATCGGTCCGCTTTGCGGCAGGTAAAAGGCAGGTGTTTTCAAATAGGAAGCGGAAAAGCTTTCCGCAATCGCCCAGTCGGGCAGGTTATTTCTTTTTCTTCGCCGATTTTTGCGGGCACAGCAGCCGCCGGCTGCGCGGGGAAGAAAAAAATTATTCCTCAGCGTGGGCCGGCGCGCGCAATTCGATCAAGGCAACCATGCTGGCGCTGATATTCTCGGCGACTTCCGGATCGGCCTTCAATTCGGTCAGAGTCCGGGCGCGCGGCAGCGCCTTTCCGTCTTGCTGAAGAGCCTCGACATAAAGCTCCAGAGCCTCCGGCGCATTGCGCAGCGCTTCATCGATATCGTCGGCTGCAGAAGTACAGCCCGGAAGGTCTGGGAACCAGACGCCGACAGCAGTTTCCGGCCCTGCATCTTCAATGATGGCAATGTAGTGAGCCATGGTTGACCTCAGAGCGCAGTGTAGGGTGGGCAAAGCGTAAGCGTGCCCACCATTCTCGGTCGCGGCGGATGTGTGGTGGGCACGGCGCTTTGCGCCTTTGCCCACCCGACGCAATCATAACTTGGCGCCCCGAATGACGATCGCCTATTTCTTTTTCTTCGCCGATTTTTTGGCAGCAGGTGTCGCCGCACCCGGCTGTGCGGGCGGCTCGGTGTCCGGCACCTTGCCGACGGTCACGATCTGGATCTGCAGGTTGACGGGCGAGGTCGGGTGCGCCTGGTCGATGAACTGCTCTTCGCCCAGGCCCAGCGACTGGATCCGCTTGGCCGAGATCTTGAAGGTGTTGACCAGCACGTCGCGGATCGCATCCGCGCGGCGCTGGCTCAGGATCACATTGGCCTCGCGCTTGCCGTTCGAAATCGGTATGGCCGACGATCAGGAACGTGTTGGACAACAGCGGCGCGTTGACGAAGGCGTCGGCGATGCGCCCGATCGTCTCATAGGAATCGGGGAGGATGATCGGCGTGTCGACGTCGAACTGGATCGCGACATTGAAGGTCGGCAAACCCTTGAGCTCGGGCACGATCAGCGGCCGCTTCGACGGTTCGGGCTCGTTCTTTCCGCGCATTTTCGATCGCTCGGCGATCTTCGGCTTCAACGCGGCGATGTCGAGATCGGGGCCGGTGTCAAATTGGCTCAGCGCGTTGACGATGTCATCGCGCGCCGGCGCCGCGGGCGCCTGGGCGCGCGATGGCGACACCGCGAAGGCGGCCAGCGTCAGCACCAGACCGATTTCGCGCAGCGCCCGGCGCATCAGCGGTACCCCGCGTCGATCGTGGCCTGGGTGCAGTTGCGGCTGACGCCCTTGGCGGTCAGGAGGCACGGGACCGATTTGCTGGTTTCCTTGGTCGTGCCGTGGCACAGCTTGATGATTTCCAGCCGGCAGGCGCCGG
The DNA here is from genome assembly GCA_963739755.1 of uncultured Alphaproteobacteria bacterium. Classification (GTDB taxonomy): domain Bacteria; phylum Pseudomonadota; class Alphaproteobacteria; order Rhizobiales; family Xanthobacteraceae; genus Bradyrhizobium. Next base: position 93,269 of record CAVUCB010000083.1, read on the forward strand.
CGACCGTGACGCGCGCGTTGATCCGCTTCTGGATCTGCTCGAACGGCACCAGGTAGTTCGCTTTGCACTGCGGCGACATCACATCCTGGTTGCGGGACAGGCATTCCTTGAGCCGGTTGGAGTCGAGGTTGACGCCGCGGCAATTGGAGGTGATCTCGGCGCCGCAGCTTTTGGCGAGCAGCGCCGCGGATTCGGAAAATGTCATGATCGGGTCCGCGTGCGCCAGTGAAGGCGACGCGAGCGCGAGAATCAAAAGGATCGTCCGGCCCCGAACCATGGGGCCATCTCATACGATCAGCCGCGCGACGGTCAAGACCTCTGCTGTGCAGAACCCTGGTCCTGGCCCTTTAGATGGACGCTGTGGCCGCGCCGCCATCGAGGTTCAGGCGGAAGCCGAACACCTCGAGACTGCCCTGGCGGAAGTCGATTTCCGGGAAACGGACAAAGCCCAGGCCCTCATACATGGCCCAGGCGGTCTGCATCGCTTTGGTGGTGTGGAGGACGACCCCGGCCTTGCCGAGCGCTCGTGCGCGCTCGATGCAGAATTGCGTCAGGGCGCTGCCGGTGCCCTTGCCGCGAAAGGCATTGTCCACGGCGAGCAGCCGGATGCCCACTGCATCCGTCACGGTCGAGGCCGCGCCGCCGGAGCCGTAGTGGCGCATGTCGGCGATGAAATCGATGCTGCCGAGGAGATCGCCTTGCTCGCCGGTCGCGACAAAAACGGTCAGCGACGGCCGCGCGGCACGCCCCGCCACATCGGCCAGCATGGCGTAATAATCCGGCTGCTCGTCCGGCTGCGGCATGCCGGGCAGCGCGGCATAGGCCTTTACCAGCAGCTTGCCGAGCCGTTCATATTCATCCGCGCGCGCGGGCCGGATGGTCAGGCGTGAGGCCGAAGCGGTCATAATGTCGCGCCTTCACGCCCGCTCGACAAAACTGTCGACCACCTTCTTCTCGCCGGCCTTGTCGAAGGCGATGGTGAGCTTGTTGCCGTCGATCTTGATGACATGGCCGTAGCCGAATTTCTGGTGGAACACGCGGTCGTCGAGGGAAAATTCCGACACGGTGCCGGTCGATTTCGCGACCAGCTCGCCCTCGATGGTCAGGGGCGCGCGTTTGTTGCGTGAGAAGCCGCCGAAATCACCGCGCGATGAGGCATCGCTACGCGAGCCTGAAAACGGCGATTGCTGCTCCTCGAATCCGCTGCGCGCTTGTCCCTGTCCCTGGCCGTTGCGGCCGCGGCGGGCCTGCGCGCGCTGCCAGCCCGGCGTGCCATAGCTCGAGCCGAACGATTCGACATTGTCGAAGCGCGACGGGCCGTAGCCGCCGCTGCCGCCCCAGCCCGAGCCGCCCTTGGATTCCGTGATCTCGACGCTCGCCGCCGGCAATTCGTCGAGGAAGCGCGAGGGGATCGTGGTCGACCAGGTGCCGTGGATGCGGCGGTTGGTGGCGAAATAGAGTTTTGCGCGACGACGGGCGCGCGTGAGCCCGACATGGGCGAGGCGGCGCTCTTCTTCCAGTCCCGCGCGGCCCTGTTCGTCCAGCGTGCGCTGGCTCGGAAACAGGCCTTCCTCCCAGCCGGGCAGGAACACGTTGTCGAATTCCAGGCCCTTGGCCGAATGCAGCGTCATCAGCGACACCGCCTCCTCCTCGGCGCCGCCGTCGCGGTCCATCACCAGCGCGATGTGTTCGAGGAAGCCTTGCAGGTTCTCGAACTCCTCCATCGAGCGGATCAATTCCTTGAGGTTGTCTAGCCTGCCGGCGGCGTCGGCGGAGCGGTCCTTCTGCCACATCTCGGTATAGCCGCTCTCGTCGAGCACGATCTCCGCCAATTCCGTATGCGTCATGACCTCACGCGCGGCGCGCCAGCGGTCGAACTGCGCGACGAGGTCGCGCAAGGACCCGCGCGCCTTCGGCTTCAACTCGTCGGTCTCGACCACGGCGCGCGCCGCCTCGAACAAGGGCATGCGGCGCTTGCGGGCGTGGTCGTGCAGCAACTGCACGGTGGCGTCGCCCAGCCCGCGCTTTGGCACATTGACGATGCGCTCAAAGGCGAGGTCGTCGGCGGGCGAGTTGATGACGCGCAGGTAAGCCAGCGCGTCGCGGATTTCGGCGCGCTCATAGAACCTGGGACCGCCGATCACGCGATAGGGCAGGCCGAGCGTGACAAAGCGGTCTTCGAACTCGCGCATCTGGTAGGACGCGCGCACGAGGATGGCGATCTCGTTCAGCCGTTCGCCGGCGCGCTGCAGCTCCTCGATCTCCTCGCCGATGCCGCGGGCTTCCTCTTCGGAATCCCAGGCGCCGGTGACGGTGACCTTTTCGCCGTCGACGTCCTCGGTGCGCAAGGTCTTGCCGAGCCGGCCTTCATTATGCGCGATGAGGTAGGAGGCAGCGGCGAGGATGTGGCCGGTCGAGCGATAATTGCGCTCGAGGCGAATGACTTTCGCGCCGGGAAAATCATGGTCGAAGCGCAGGATGTTGTCGACCTCCGCGCCGCGCCAGCCATAGATCGACTGGTCGTCGTCGCCGACGCAGCAGATGTTCTTGAGGGGAGCCGCGGGCGCGGTCTGCTCCCTCTCCCCGTCCTTCACGGGGAGAGGGTCGGGGTGAGGGGCTCTCTCCACGAGTTCGGTCTGCGGAGAGTCCCCCTCACCCGGATTGCTGCGCAATCCGACCTCCCCCCGCACGCGGGGAGAGGTGGAAGAGGGCGCCTGCGACAGCAGCCGCAGCCAGAGATACTGCGCGACGTTGGTGTCCTGATATTCGTCCACCAGGATGAACTTGAAGCGCTGCTGGTACTGCCGCAGCACATCCGGGTGCTCGCGGAATACGCGAAGGTTCTCCAGCAAGAGATCGCCGAAATCGGCGGCGTTCAAAATCTTCAGCCGCTCCTGGTAGCTCGTATAGAGCTTGCCGCCCTTGCCATTGGCAAACACTGCGGCTTCGCCGGCCGGCACTTGCGACGGGCCAAGGCCGCGATTCTTCCAGCCGTCGATGAGGCCAGCCAGCATGCGCGCCGGCCAGCGCTTGTCGTCGATGTCCTCGGCCTGCAGCAACTGCTTCAAGAGCCGGACCTGGTCGTCGACATCGAGCACGGTGAAATTGGATTTGAGCTGCGCCATCTCGGCGTGGAAGCGCAGGATGCGCCCGCCGATGGAATGGAAGGTGCCGAGCCACGGCATGCCTTCCACCGCCTGGCCCAGCATCTGGCCGAGCCGCAGCTTCATCTCGCGCGCGGCCTTGTTGGTGAAGGTCACCGACAGGATCTCGTTCGGGCGCGCGCGGCCCTGGCTCAGGATGTGCGCGATGCGGGTGGTGAGCACGCGCGTCTTGCCGGTGCCGGCGCCGGCCAGGACCAGTACCGGGCCGTCCAGCGTCTCCACCGCCTCGCGCTGCTCCGGATTGAGCCCGTCGAGATAGCGCGGGGTCGCAGCCGCGCGGGCGCGCGCGGCGATGCCGCCGGTCGCGGGCTGGTGGTCGGGGACGCTCAGATGGCTCAGTTTGCTCGGCTCGGTCATCGCAAATCATTTTTCCCCACGATGGCACCGCGGGGTCGTCAGGGGGAGCCTTCTTAGCAGGGATTAGAGCCTATATGGGGCCGCAGCGGCCGGTTTTACAGAGTTATTGAGGCGCGCGGAGCGGCCTGATTTTCCGGGCGGCCGGCGGATTTTGTTCCAGCCGGAGGCGCAAATTTTAGCGGTTTCTCGCGCCCGGAACCTTCGTTTCCGCGATGGATTGTTTTCTCAACGACGGCGCCACACGCGCCGTCCGAGACCAACATCGGAAAACAGAGGTTTTGGACATGTTAGGCTGGGTCGTCACCTTCCTCATCGTCGCGTTGATCGCGGGTATCCTGGGCTTCGGCGGCATCGCCGGCGCCTCGATCGAAATCGCCAAGATCATCTTCTTCATCGCCGTCGTGCTGTTCCTCGTCTCCGCCGTGGTCGGCGTGTCGCGCGGGCGTACAAGGGTCTAGCGCAGCAAAAAGCCCGGCGCGGCCAGCGCCGGGCTTGGTTCTGAAGGTACGGCTCGTTGTCACATCGGCGAGCCTGCCGGCTTGATCGCGGCAGACGGCAATCGTCCCAGGAAGTCGCGCATCAATGTGGCCACCTCGCCTGCGGCCTCATCGAGCGCGAAATGGCCGGCGTCCAGCACATGCACTTCCGCTTTGGGCACATCATGCCTCAGCGCCGCGACCTCGGCGATGTCGAACGTCGGATCATAGCGTCCCCAGACAATCAAGGTGGGCGGCTGCTGCGTGCGCAGCCAGTTCTGCCACACCGGGTACGCGGCCAGATTGTTGCGGTAGTCGTAGAACAGATCCGATTGGATGTCGGCCTCGCCGGGACGGGCCAGGAACGCGACCTCATCGCGCCATAGATCGGGATTGTAGCGCTCGGGATGCGGTGAGCTGCCGACATGGCGTTGCCGCGCCGTTTCGACCGAGGCGAGGTTGGCGCGATATTTCGCTTCATTCGCGGCCCGGTCCGCCCAGAAACCGCCGGTGCGCGCGGCCTGCAGCCTGCCGAGACCCTCTTCATGCGCTACCGCATTCTAGACGATGAGCGCGGTCACGCGCTCCGGGTGGGCGACGGCGAGCCTGTAGCCGACCGGACCGCCATAGTCCTGCACATAGAGGGCGTAGCGGTCGAGATGCACGGCTTCCGTGAAGGCGCCGACAATGCCGGCGATGGCATCGAACGTGTAGGCGATCTTGTCCGGCGCGGGTGCCTCCGAATTTCCAAAGCCGGGATAGTCGGGCGCGACCAGATGATAGCGGTCGGCGAGCTGTGGCATCAGCGTATCGAACATTCGCGACGATGACGGAAAGCCGTGCAGCAGCAGGATGACCGGTGCGTTGGCCGGGCCTGCTTCCCGATAGAAGATGTTGAGGCCGTTGACGGTGACCGTCCTGTAGGTCGTCGATCGCTCGGTCGAATTTGCCGGTGCGATGGTCCGTGGGCCTTCACTTGGCGCAGCGTCACCTGGCGAGGCCGAGACGAAGTTGATGATCAGCGCGGCGGCGAGCAGGCAGCGAACGGACATGGCCATCTCCTGGCGATCTCCCGATGATCTCCACAAGGCCCGGGCGCGATAGTCGAGCCGGGCCGGCCAGGTCAACACCTCGCGATGCAATTCGCGCGCCATTGTCGCTGCAGGCCGCATCATTGTCGCCGTGGGCGTGCAAAACAGTGGAGCGCCGGCCAACCGCCGGCGCTCCCTTGCATGACGGGTGCGCGCTCAGCGCTTGACGATGACGATCTCCAGATATTCGCTGGGCACGATCATCGTGCCGTCGTCGGCGCGGTTCATGGTGCCGATCAGCGCGATCAGGTCCTGGTGCAGCTTCTGCTGGTTGGCGGCGTCGAGCGTGGCAAAGGCCTTCAGCATCGGGCCGTAATAGTTCTTGAAGACTTCCATGAAGTGCTCGGGCGAGCGGTAGCGGAAGTTGAAATGCCGCCGCTCGGCGTGGATGGCGCTCGCCGATGAACCGAACATCTCCTTGATGCGGGCCTCCGTGCCCCACAGCGCGGGCGATTTCGCGCCGGGGGGCGGTGGCAGATATTTGCCGAGGGTCTTGAACACCTGGCCGATGAAGCCTTCCGGCGTCCAGTTGGCGAGGCCGATCTTGCCGCCGGGCCTGCATACCCGCGTGAGTTCGGCCGCCGCGCGGTCCTGGTCCGGCGTGAACATCACGCCGAAGGTCGAGACCACGACATCGAAGGCGGCGTCGCCAAAGGACAGCGCCTCCGCATCGGCCTCCTGGAATTCCATCTTCATGCCGTCGGCCTGGGCGCGGAGTTTTCCGCGCGCCAGCAACCCAGGGACATAATCGGTCGACACTACGTCGCACCAGCGCCGCGCCGCGGCGAGGCTGGCATTGCCGTTGCCGGCGGCGACATCGAGCACTTTCTGGCCCGAGCGGATGTCGAGCGCTTCGCAGAGCTCTTCGCCGACGATCTGCAGCGTAGTGCCGACGACCGCGTAGTCGCCGGAAGACCACGCGCCATGCTGGCGCGCCTTCAGCGCTTCAAAATTGGGTTGTCCTTGCTGGACGGCGGCGGCGGTTGAGGTGGCCATGAAAATTCTCCTTGATTGGGGGCGGTTGAAATTTTCCCTGCGCAGGCTCGCCGCGCAGGGTCGCTGTTACTCAGGCCTTGCGGGCCGAAGGACACCCTGTCGCAATCTTCCGAGCGGCAATCTTCCGATCGGTCGGCTTGGGCTTTTGCTCGGGCTGGGGCAGGGCTGCGCCGTATCGCCGCATCTGGCTTTAGAACAGCCTGGTCAGCGGGCCTTCGAAAAAGCCGGCATAGGTGGCCAGTCCGTGCAGGACTGATGGGAGGATAGCCATCGTTACTCCTTGATGGTTGAGTGTGTGGGTATGCCTGACGGCGGCGGGCGGCTATCCAGATTGCGACACGGCTATCCCGTTTCTGAACTTTTCGCCGTCCTTGCAAACTCACTCCAAGAAGGAGTTCGGTAACGTGCTTGCAGATCCACCCCATGCCTCGACCGGATCGTTGCAGCCGCGCGCGGTGCGTCGCGCGCTGGATGCGATGCATGCCAATGTCGGCCATCGCTGGACTGTCGCCGAGCTCGCGGCGGTCGCGGGCAGCTCGGGCCGGACGCTGCAGCGGCAGTTCCTGACGTTTCTCGGCAAGACGCCGCATGCGGTGCTGCGCGACATCGGCTTCGAACGCGCGCGGCGCGAATTGCTGCAGGGCGCGCCGGGCGAGAAGATCATGGACGTCGCGGTGCGCTGCGGCCTTCCGCATTTCGGCCGTTTCGCCGTCGAATATCGCCGCCGCTACGGCGAGACGCCGTCGCAGACGCTGAAGCGGCAGGCGGTGCTGTCGGCGGCGCTCGCCGCCATGCCGCCGCTGTTCGTGCCGCTGCGCGACCGCCTCACGCTCGGCTTTGCCGGAATCGAAGCCGGTCCCGATCAGGTCGAGATCGCGCGCCACATGGCCGGCGATCTCACGGCGGCACTGGCGCGCACCGGGATCGCGGTGACGCGCGAGCCGCATCTGGCGCGCTATCATCTCACCGGCTCGATCCGCCCCGCCGGGCCGCAACTGCGGTTGCTGTTCCGCCTCACCGACCGCGAGACCGGCCGCCAGCTCTGGGCGCATCGGACCGACGGCCTGCTCAGCGGTGACTTCGCGGCCGAAGAGAATTTCGCGATCCGAATTGCCGCGGGGCTGCAGCCCTGCCTGCGCTCGGCTGAAATCGAGCACGCGCTGCAGAAGCCGCGCTGCGAGCTCAGCCCGCATGATCTGGCGCTGCGGGCGATGCCCGGCGTGCTCTCCTTCGATGCCGAGGGCAACGCGCAGGCGCTGGAATGGCTGGAGCGTGCGATGGAGCGCGATCCCGGCCAGCCGCTCGCCATTGCGCTGGCGGCCTGGGCCCATCTGCAGCGCGTTGTCTATCATTTCACGGCCGAGCCGCTGCGCGATCGCGCGCGCGGCATCGAGCTGACGCGGAAGGCGATGGCGCTCTCCGGCGACGCCACCACGCTGGCCGTGCTCGGCAACGCGCTGACCCTGCTCGGCGAACTGGACACCGCCGCGCAGGTGATTGCGAAAGCGCTCGCGGTCGACGGCGGCTCGGCCTGGGCCTGGGGCCGCAGCGGCTGGATCGACGTCTATCGCGGCGATGGCGAATCGGCGATCGAGCGTTTCAAGATCGCGCTCGACCTCGCGCCGCATGACGTGCTCGCCTTCAACAGCCAGGTCGGCATCGGTTGCGCGCATTTCCTCAACCGTTCCTATGCCGAAGCCGCGATCTGGCAGGAGCGGGCGCTGAGCCAGCATCCGTCCGCGTTCTGGGTGCATCGCACGATGTGCGCGGCCTATGTCCATGCCGGCGCCAAGCCGCTGGCGCGCCAGAGCCTCGGCATGCTCCGCGTGCGTTATCCCGAGCTCACGATCTCGCAGCTCAAGCTCGGCATGCCGCCGCTGCCGCCGGTGCAGCGCGATCTCGTCGTCGGTGCGCTGTCGGAAGTCGGTCTGCCAGCCTAGCGCACGCTCGCAAAACTGGTACCGTCGCCCCTGAAGCCTTCCGGGGGGCGTGTGGTCCATGAAGCCGAGCGAATATCTGCAGCACGATGCCACAAGCCTTGCCGCCTTGATCGCGCGCGGCGAGACCACGGCGCAGGAGCTGCTGGAGCTGGCGCTAAAGCAGAGTGCGGCCGCGCAGCCAAAAACCAATGCGATCTGCCGCCTGATGGAGAGCGAGGCCCGCGCTCAACTGAAGAAGCAACTGACCGGCCCCTTTGCCGGCGTTCCCTTCCTGCTTAAGGATTGCGCGCAGGACTACGCCGGCCTGCCGACGACGTATGGCAGCCGGTCGATGGCTGGCATGGTCGCGCCCGAGCACGCCCATGTGGTGCGGCGTTATCTCGAAGCGGGCCTGGTGATTTTCGGCAAGACCAATCTGCCGGAGTTCGCGCTCAAGGGCGTGTCGGATTCGAAAGCTGTTCGGCCGCGCCCAGAATCCCTGGAATTTTGACCGCACGCCGGGTGGCTCCAGCGGCGGCGCGGCAGCGGCGGTCGCCTCCGGCGTCGTGCCGATGGCGGCGGGCAATGACGGCGGCGGCTCGATCCGGATTCCGGCCGCCTATTGCGGCCTGTTCGGGTTGCGGCCGTCGCGCGGGCGTATCTCGTCGGGGCCTGCCTATGGCGAATATTGGTACGGCGCGTCCAGCGAAGGCGTGATCTCGCGCAGCGTGCGCGACACGGCCGCAGCCCTCGACATGATTGCGGGCGGCGAGGGCGGCGATCCCTTCGTGATCGCAACGCCCGGCGAATCCTGGGCCAAAATGATGGAGCGCGATCCGCCGCGCCTGCGCATCGGCTTCTCCTCGGCCTCTCCGATCGGCACGGATGTTCATCCCGAAGCCGTCGCGGCGGTGAACGATGCGGCGAAGCTGTTGCGCGATCTCGGCCACGAGGTCGAAGAGGCCGCGCCCGAAATCGACGGCACGGCGCTGGCCAAGTCGTTCCTCCACGTCTATTTCGGCCAGGTCTCCGCGATGGTCGCGCAGGCGCGCACGGCCGGCGCAAAACCAGCGGATTTCGAATTGCTCACGCGCGTGCTGGCGACGCTGGGAGGGGCGACCTCGGCCGGCGCGTTGACCACGCAGCTACTCAAGTGGAACGACTTCGCCCGCGCGCTGGCGCGTTTCCACCAGCGTTACGACCTGCTGCTGACGCCGACGGTGGCGCATCCCGCGATCGCGCATGGCGCGGGCGATCCCTCCGAAGCCGAGCAGATGGTGCTCGACGTGCTCGATCGCATCGGCCTGCTCGGCCTGCTGGCGCGCATGGGCGCGCTTGATGGCACCATCGACAAGATCGCGCGCGACAGCCTGCAATATGTGCCGTTCACGCAACTTGCCAACCTGACGGGCACGCCGGCCATGAGCGTGCCGCTGCACTGGACCGCGGATGGATTGCCGCTCGGCGTGCAGTTCGTCGCGCGCTTCGGCGAAGAGGACCGCCTCTTGCAGCTTGCCCGCCAACTCGAGCAGACGCGCCCGTGGTTTTCCCGCCTGCCGGCGTGGGTCGGGCAGGGGTGATCGGTTCGCGAACTCGCTTACCTCTCCCGCTTGCGGGGGAGGTCGACGCGCTCGAAGAGCGCGGCGGGTGGGGGAAATCTCTCAACACGGGCAGTGCGACTCGCGGAGCCACCCCCACCCCAACCCTCCCCCGCAAGCGCGGGAGAGGGGGCGCAGCCGTTCCGCGGTTACAGGTCAATCCAATCGCGTCAGCGCTTCACCGGCATGCCGACGCTGCGGCCGATGCCTTCGGGGCGCGGCACGCCGCTGTGCGCCTTGACCACGTCGGCGATGCGGGCGCGGATGTCGGATGGAAACGGCCCGACCTTGCGTACGCTCATGTCGATATGAACGGTCATGTTCTCTGACGTCGCCGACAGCCAGCCTTCGCTGGTGTGGCGCAGTTCCTCGAAGGTGTGCAGCCGCTTCTCGTCGGCCGCGAGCAGCCAGACCGAGACCTGCACGGGATCGCCGAGATGAATCTCGCGCAAATAGCGCACATGGCATTCGGCGGTAAACGTCGAGCCGTGGCGCTCCTTCATGTAGGTCGGGCCGATGCCGAGCTGCAGCCATAATTCGTCGATGGCGCGGTCCATCATCACGTTGTAATAGGCCATGTTGAGATGGCCGTTATAGTCGATCCATTGCGGCTCGAGCTGCATCACCGACGACAGGAACGGTGCCGGCGGCAGCGGCAAATCCTTGAGGCGAGTTGCGGTAGTCATTTCCATCCCTTTGCTGTCTTGACCCCTTATATATCCTTTGCCACCGTCGCCCAAAGCCGGGAGGAATTTTTACGTGGCCACGACAACAACCAATAATTTGAAACGGCCGGAGCGCAAGGCGCTGGTGAGCGCGCTGGAGCAGCTCGCGGCGCGGTTCGGCAACCGGCTGATCACTTCGCAGGCCGTGCGCGAGCAGCACGCCCATACCACCACCTGGCTGCCGCCGCAGCCGCCGGATGGCGTGGTGATGGCGCAGGAGACCGCCGACATCCAGGACACCGTGCGGATCTGCGCCAGACATGGCGTGCCTGTTATCGCCTATGGCACCGGCACCTCGCTCGAAGGCCATGTCAACGCGCCCGCGGGCGGCATCTGCATCGATCTGCGCGACATGAACAAGGTGCTGGAGGTCCATGTCGACGACCTCGACTGCGTGATCGAGCCCGGCGTGACCCGCAAGGCGCTGAACGAGTATCTGCGCGACCAGGGCGTGTTCTTCCCGATCGATCCCGGCGCCGATGCTTCGCTCGGCGGCATGGCCTCGACCCGCGCCTCCGGCACCAATGCGGTGCGCTACGGCACCATGCGCGAGAACGTGCTGGCGCTCAAAGTCGTGCGCGGCGACGGCGAGATCATCAGGACCGGCACGCGGGCGAAGAAGTCTTCCGCCGGCTATGACCTTACGCATCTCTTCATCGGCGCCGAAGGCACGCTCGGCATCATCTCGGAGCTCACCATCAAGCTGCGCGGCATCCCCGAAACCATCGCGGCCGCCGCGTGTTCTTTTGAAACCGTGCGCGGCGCCTGCCAGGCCACCATCATGGCGATCCAGACCGGCATTCCCGTGGCGCGCATCGAGCTGCTCAATGCCGAGCAGGTGCGCTGCTGCAACAATTACTCAAAGCTGTCGCTGCCGGAGACGCCGCTCTTGCTGCTGGAATTCCACGGCAGCGAGGCCGACGTCGCCGAGCAGTCGCGCAATTTCGCCGAGATCGCGAAGGAATGCGGCGGCGGCGATTTCACCTGGACTACGCGGCCCGAGGATCGCACCAAGCTGTGGCAGGCGCGGCACGACGCCTATTGGTCGGTGAAGGCGCTGCGCCCCGGCGCCGGCGTGGTCGCGACCGATGTCTGCGTGCCGATCTCGCGACTCGCCGATTGCGTCACCGAGACGGAAGAGGATTTGAAGCGGCTCAATCTGCTCTCGCCGATCGTCGGCCATGTCGGCGACGGCAATTTCCATTGCTCGCTGCTCTGCGATGTCGACGACAAGGACGAGATGGCACGCGGGGAGGAGTTCATGCATCGTCTGGTCGAGCGCGCCCAATCCATGGGCGGCACCTGCACCGGCGAGCATGGCGTGGGCCAGGGCAAGCAGAAATATCTGAAGGCCGAACTCGGAGAAGAGGCGCTGGACGCCATGCGTGCCCTCAAAAAGGCGCTCGATCCGCAAAACATCTTCAATCCTGGAAAGATCGTCCCGGCGGCCTAGCGCTCGCGATCGGCCATCTGGTGTTCCGGCCGTCGCGCGCACGGAACTTTCAGTTTCCGTGCTGGTTCCAATTCCCGTCAATTTCCGATGCCTCAATGGAGCGGATGCGGGAGGGTGCGATGTCGAGACCGGTCATTCGGATTGCCGCGATCGCGCTTGCGTGCCTGCTGGCGGGCGCGGCTCTGGCGAAGGGCGGTGGCGGTGGCCACGGAGGCGGTCATGGTGGTGGCCATGGCGGTGGTCACGGAGGAGGTCACGGCGGTGGACACCATGGTGGCGGGCACTTCGGCGGTCATGGTTTCGGTCACGTTCATTTTGGTGGCGGGCATCATGGCGGTGCGAGCTTCGCATCCCATTCGTTCCGGCACGGCGCGGACTTCAGCCGCATCCGGAATGCTGCGGTGCGCCCCGCAGTTTTCCGCAATGCCGTGAATTCATTGCATTCGCCTGCCTTGCGCAATGGCCGCCTACTCAGCAACCCCGCGGCGCGGGTCCAGATTGCGGCTGCGGCTGCTTTGGTTGGCTGGCATGGCACCGGCAGCGGGTGGTGGCAGCACGCGGGCGGCGGTTATGGCTGGGTCGGCCCGCTGTTCTGGCCCTTCGCCTACAACGACATGTATGACTACACGATCTGGGGCGATGGCCTCGGCTTCTGGGGCTACGGCTACCCGGACATCTATGCCGGCATCTTTGGTCCCTATGGCTATGACGGCCTCTCGGCCTATCTGCCGCAGCGCTCGCAAGGCCGAAGGCATGCGAGAGGCGTGCCGCTCGACCAGCTATGCGGGAGCGACCGTCGCGAGGTCGCCGGCCTGCCGGTCGACCAGATCGCAGATGCGGTGCAACCGACGCCGGCGCAGGGCGCAGGCCTCGACGAACTTGGCAATGCATCGATGCAGGCGGCCGAGATCATTCGTGTTTCCTGCCCGACGCAGGTCGCTGCCACGGCGCCTGGCCGTCTCGCAGCCATGCAGCAGCGCGTCGAGGCGATGGTCAACGCGGTCGCCATCGTGCAACCGGCGCTGGAGAAATTCTATGGCTCGCTCGACGACGAACAGAAGGCGCGCTTCAACGCGCTTGCCGAAGGTCAGCGCCGCCTGGCCGCGTCCAGCACCGCCAATCCATCACTGGTCCAGAACTGTGGTGCACCGCAGGCTGCTCCGGCATGGCCGGGGAGCGAGATCGAAGCGAAGCTCCATCCCAACGACACCCAACGGGCTGCGCTGGGAGTGCTCCAGGATACCAGCGCGAGGGTCAGCGAGGACCTCAAGGCGGCGTGCCAGCCCAGCGACTTGATGACGCCGCCGGCGCGCGTGGCCGCGATCTGCAAGCGGCTCGACACGATGCTGGACGGCGTCAAATCGGTGCGCGCTGCGCTTGAGGATTTCTACGCCACGCTGAATGACGAGCAGAAGGCCCAGTTCGAGGCAATCGGGCCGCGACGCACGTCCTGATCGAACAAAAATATGTTCAATCCTGGAAAGATCGTGCCGGCGGCCTAGCTTCTGCCCGGAACTTTTGGTTCCATACGGCGTTCGGCTGATGACAGGCCTGTTCTGAAGGGCGCTGGCACGGAGGGTGCCATGTCGAAATTCCCGATTGGAATTGCCGCTTTGGGAACGTCCTTGCTGCTGGCGACCGCCGTGTGGTCGAGCACGGCTGAGGCGAGGGGGCTGCGCATTCGGATTGGCGGTGGGCCGATCGGTGTCGTGAGATCCGTTGCCTCACTGGCGCTCGGGGGCCTGCATGGCCGGCGCGGTGGGCGCGTCAGATACGCAAACCTTCATGACGAAGCGAGCGGCGCGTTGCCGCGCGTGGACGTTACCCGCAGCGCCGATTGGGTCACGAGGCCGGTTGCACGGGTGCAGGTCGCGGCCGGGGCCGCATTGGCGGGCTGGCATGGCCAGCGCGGCGCGAGCGGATGGTGGCAGCACGGCGATGGCGGGTATGGATGGGTGGGCCCACTTTTCTGGCCGTTCGCGTTTTACGACATCTCCGACTACGCCTTTTGGGGCGACGGCATGGGCTTCTGGGGCTATGGCTATCGCGATATCTACGCCGCGATCTTCACCCCTTACGATGATGACGAACTCGCCCGCTACGTCTCGCCTCCGCAGGGCCGAGCGTTTCGCAGGTTCCCCTCGCTCGCGCGAGTCTGCAGCGATCACGCCGGCGAGTTTGCCAGTCTCCCGATCGAGCAGATCAGGCAAACGATGCGGCTGAGCGAGGAACAGCACTCGACGCTGGACGATCTCCGCAAAGCATCGGTCGAGGCCGCTCAGACCATCCATGCGGCATGCCCGACCGAGGCTGCGTCAACGCCGTCAGGCAGGTTGGCTGCGATGCAGCAGCGCCTGGAGGCGATGAAATCCGCGATCGCACGCGTACGGACGCCATTCGAGGAATTCTACGAGTCGTTGGACGACGATCAGAAGGCGGAGCTCGCCGCCATCAACGATCAGCGCGCGCCATTCGCGCCCAAGGTCCCCGCGGCCCAAAGCTGCACGCCGCCCGAGACGCTGCAATGGCCGGCCGCCGAGATCGAGGCCAAGCTGCACTTGAGCGCCGCGCAGCGCGAGGATCTGAACGCGCTTTCCCGCATGAACGCGTACGCCAGAAACACGCTGAATTTCGCTTGTCAGCCCGACGATAACCTCACCGCGCCCGACCGGCTTGCGACCGCCGACACCAGGCTCGACGCCATGCTGGACGCGATCAAGTGGGTGCGGCCGGCGCTGGACGCTTTCTTCGCAACGCTGAGCGACGAACAGAAAACCCAATTCGACACGATTGGGGCAAAGCGCACGAGCTGACGAGGTCAAGCAGATTCACGTCAGAAAAGCGGCTCGCCGATAGCAGCGCCGTCCTCTATGCTGATCCCTTGCAGCGGAGAGGCGATGTGGTGATTGCAAAATCATGGCATGGCGGGGCGAGCAATGCGTTGGTTCGACAAGGAGAAGCCCAAAGAGGCCTGGGAAGAAGCTGTCCCGTCGCCGCTCGGCGACATCGAGGCCGCGGAGAGGATCCGCAACATCTGCCGTTCTGTCGCTGACAGCGCCGCAGTCGTTGCCGCCTGCGCCGAAGACGGCAGGAAATCGGCCCCGAAGAAGTTCGAGCTCGAAAGCGAGCGTTACCAGTGCGCCGCCAGGGCCGCGATGGAACTGGCGATGAAGGTGTCGGACGAATTGATGCGCGATGCCGCCGTGCGCGAAATCGTCGAGCTCTGCCTCAAGGCCAACGACCTGAAGACGGCAAAGATCCTGTTCCGCGCCATCCAGTCGCCCGCGATCCGCGACCCCGTGCTGCGCGATTTTCCGGCGCTGCAGCCGTGATGTCGACGGAGAACCAAATATTATGAAGGGATCAACCGGAACGCGCCGGCGGTTGAGCGCACCGGGCGTCCACACCCCGCAATCGGCGGCTATCGCTATCCACCTTTGGAAAATCCCGCGCTGCGCCCCTTTTCAAAATCGCACGAATTCGGATCGATAGGTCGATCCGGATCCCGCGAACGTACTGCGGAGGGCCGAAGCAAGCAGTCCCTTGGTCGGGTGTCGGTGCGCCCGAACACAGTCTGGCTGCCTCAAGGGGAGGTCGCATGATCGGCAATCTTCATTCACCTCGAAGAGGCGACGTGAAACGCAGGGACTACTGGTTCGAGATTTCGATCATCTGGCTCGTTTTGCTGCTGGCCGCAGCCATGTGGTTTATCTTCGCTTGAGATCTATTTCGCCAGCTTCCGCACCGCTTCCTCCACGCTGTGGAACACGTGCTGCCTCGGCAGGGCGTCGTAAATCCGGAATCGCTCGAACGCCTCCTGCGCGCGGGTCGATTCCAGCCGCGCCACCGCGACGGTGACGCCGTCCTCGCGCGAGGCCTTGAGCAGATCGTGCAGCACCTGCGCTGCGGTGAAGTCGATCTCGACCATGCCGCTCGCTTCCAGCACCAGCAGCTTCGGCTGCGCAGCCTTCACGACACGGGTCACGTCGCTGCGGAAGCTCGGCGCGTTGAGGAAGGAGAGCGGCGCCTGCAGGCCGACCACGGCGACGCCGGGCACGCGCTCGCCGGTGATGTGCGGATGTGCGGGCCACCAGATCGTGGTGTCCGGCACGCGCTCGAACTCGACGAGTTTTGCGCGCGTCGTGCTCCAGATGCCGTGCAGCAGCGACAGGATGATGGCGAGTGCGGCGCCCTGCTGGATCGGCAGCACGATGATCAGCGCTGCGGTGGCGAGGATCAGCAGGAATTCGGCGGGCGACTGACGAAAGATCGTGACGATCTGCTTCACGCGGATGATGCGCAGCGCCACGAACAGCAGGATGCCGCCGAGCGCCGCGTCCGGCACGCGCTGCAATAGCCCCGTGCCGAAGGCGAGCAGCGCCAGCACGATGGCCGCGGCGGCAAGGCCGGCGACCTGCGACTTGCCGCCGGTCTCGGCGACGATGCCGGTGCGGGGCGGGCTGGCATCCACCGGGAACGCGCCAAAAATTCCGGCGAGCACGCTGCCGGCGCCGACGCCGAGAAAGTCGCGGTCGACGTCGGCGGGCTGGTCGGGATCGGACAGGAAGGAGCGCGTGGTGGCGGCGGTCTGCACCATCACCACCACCGTGATCACGAAGGCGAGCGGGACCAGGTGAACCCAGTGCTCCGGCGATAGCTCGGGAAAGGTCGGCTTCGGCAGCGTTGCCGGCACCGTGCCGACCACCTTCACGCCCTTGGCCTCGAGGCCGGCGAAGATCACCGCCAAGGTCGCGGCGACCAGCCCGATCAGCGCGCCGGGAATCTTCGCGTTGATCGCCTCGCAGACGAACACCGCCGCCAGCACGCCAAAGCCGATGCAGAGCGTATAGGGATTGGCGTGGCCAAGCTCGCGCGCGATCGCAGCAATACGATCCAGCGTTGGTCCGCCCGGTGAATCCACTCCGAGCACGCCGGGCAATTGCGACACGATGATGTGCACGGAGATGCCGGCGAGGAAGCCGACCGTCACCGGCACCGACAGCAGATTGGCGATGCCGCCGAGTTTGAAGACGCCGCTCAAAACCAGCATGACGCCGACCATCAGAGCCAGTGCGATCGCGAGCGCCTGATATTCGGGCGAGCCGGTCGCGGCGATTGCGGCAAGGCCGCCGGCGAAGATCGGCGTGATGGTGGAGTCGGCGCCGCAGGAGAGGAAACGGTTGCCGCCGAGCATGGCGAAGCCGACCGAGCCCGCCATGAAGGCGAAGAAGCCGATCTGTGGCGCGAAGCCGCCGAGCCGCGCAGTCGCCATCTGCTCGGGGATCGCGATCGCCGCCAGCGTCAGGCCCGCGATCAGGTCGCCCGGCAGGAAGGCGGGCTGCCAGGAGGCGAGCGAGGAAAACAGCGGCCAGGATTTCGCGGCCTTCGCGTCTTGCGCCATCGGTTATGTATCCTCCGTTGGTTCGTTCGGCCTGCAAGATTACAGCATTTGCGCGCGCCGCACGCGAACTGATTTGCCCGGACGGGCTGATTTTCCGAAATCATGTCTAGCTGCCCTGCGAAAAATATTTCTCTTTTTCAGAAACAAAAATCAGTTGTATGGTTGCGCCGTTCCGCGCCTGATGCAGAGGGCGTATCGCGATCGTCACGAAACGTGGTGCGGGATGCAATGGACGCGTTGGCTCGCCCGACGAGCGATGCAATGCGTGCGACGAAGGCGTGTGGTCCTGATCCCCCGACGCCGCAGGGCAATCGCATATGGGTTTTGGACGGCTATTGCTTTGTTCTGAAATAAAGATTCTGAAGACGGCTCCAAAATCATGGAGATCGTCAGATGGGCAAATTCGCGAAGATATTTCAGCGCGTGCCGGATCCGCGCGCGCACAATGCAAGGCACGAGCTTCTGGACGTGCTGTCCATCGCGTTAGCCGCTGTGCTGTGCGGAGCGGAATCGTGTGCGGATATGGCGGACTTCGGACAATCGAAGGAAGGGCTGCTGCGGCTTGTGCTTGGATTGGAGCATGGGATTCCAAGCCACGACACGTTCAGCCGGGTGTTCCGCCTGCTCGAGCCGGAAGCCTTCGAGCGCGCATTCCGCCGGTTCATGGCGGCGTTTGCGAGGGCTAACAAGCTCAAGCTGTCCGGAGTGGTGGCGATCGATGGCAAGGCTTTGCGCGGGGCTTACGAGCGTGGCGGAAAGACCAGCCCATTGCATCTGGTTAATGTTTTTGCGGTGGATGCCCGTATGGCGCTGGCCCAGCGGAAGGCACCCGGACGCGACGAGACCAAAGGGGCTTTGGAGGTACTGCAGCTTCTCGATCTCGAAGGCAGCATCGTTACGGCCGATGCGCTGCACTGAAGGCGTGGGTTTGCAGCGGCGGTACTGGAACGTGGTGGCGACTACGCCCTGGCAATCAAGGCCAATTGCCGTCATTTGTTCAAAGCCGTCACGCAGCAATTTGCGCGATCGGGCAAGCGCAGCAGCGCCAAACAGATCGAACCATCCGCGCACGATCGAAGCGAGGCCCGCCGCGCAACGGTCATCCGCAATACCAGACTGGCCGAACTCCACCGATTTCCCGGTATCGCAGCTGTGGGCGGATCACATCGCGCAGACGTCTGCGAGGGCAGTATGCCGATGCCCCTCTCGTCCGCTACTATGTCCTATCAAAATACATGTCACCGAAGAGACTTCTGCATGTCACCCGGAGCCATTGGGGCATCGAGAACCGGCTGCATTGGGTACTCGACGTTCATTTCTCCGAGGATCGTAATCGAGCGCGAAAGGACCATGCGCCCGAGAATCTTGCCCTCCTGCGAAAGCTCGGACTCAACATCCTGCAAGCGCTTCCACTTCAGGCCTCGATACGCCGCAAAATCAAGCGCGCTGGCTGGGACAACGCATTCCTTTGCAGGCAATCAGCCATATGCGATAGCCCTGCCCCGACGCCGGGATCAAGCTTCTCGCGAGGCGTTCGCGAGAGCGACGGTGGCTATCAAGCCCGGACACCGGGGAAAGCGCGTTATAAGTCGTGGAGCCATTGCGCAGGGAATGCCGTGGTGTTGCGGCGTACCTGTGGTGACTAACTCGTGTGCTTTCTACCTACGCACACGAGGCTGCGGGTGCGGCGTGCACCCGGCATTCCCTGCGCCCTCGTTTCCTCGAGGGACACCGATGACGCAAGGCTCGGGCATTTCATGCCGCGAGAATGCGGACGCTCGTCGCAATGACGGCTGCTTGAACTCAAACCGGAATCGTAGGGTGGGCAAAGCGCGAGCGTGCCCACCAATTCAGGACCATACTGTCGACACGCGGTGGGCATGGCGCAAACGCGCCTTTGCCCACCCTTCTGTAACGGGCCCTGTAACGGGCCTTGATCAGTCAATCCCTTTTTGCGTTGTCCGCTCGCCGGGGTCTCGCTTCTGTACGGGGTCGGCGCAGGGCCGCCACCTGATGGGGTTGGAAGAGGATAGGTCGACCAATCTACGTTCGCGTGCTCACGAAGCTACCTGGTGGGCAACGGCCTGACCTGATCCATCGTCCCGGCGAAGGGACTTCGCTTCGAGAAGGCCTGGTGTCGTGACCCGCCCGAAAACTGTTGTGTGTCTCCTTGTTAGGCAGCTGCAGCGGCGGCGTTGAAGGGTGTTCCGTCGGCGAGCATGCGATGCATGATCACGGCGAGCCTGCGCGCCAGCGCTACCTTGGCCTTGCTCATGCCGGCGCGCTTGGCGATCCGCATTGCCCAGCTCTTTAATTGCGAACAGCCTTTAACCGGCTTGGTCAGCATGATGTGGGCAGCCTCGTAAAGCGCTGTCCGCACTGAGCCATCACCGATCTTGCTGATACGGCCGGTGTAGTCGGTCTCGCCGGATTGATGCTTCTTCGGGGTCAACCCGAAATGGGCTCCTGCCTGCTTCGACGACGTGAACCGGGCCGGATCGTCGATCGCGCTGGCATAGGTCAGCGCCACGATCGGGCCGACCGCTGGCGTCGACATCAGCAGCCGTGTCCGCGCGTCGGTTCGTGCCATCTTGTGCGTCTGCTTCTCGAAAGCTGCAAACTCCTTCTGCAGCACCGCGCGTACCGTCAACAGCGCCTTGGTGATCACCCCAAGGTATGGATGGCTCGCCGCCAGTTCCTCGATCCGTCCCGCGAACTCCCGCTTAGTCGTCTTGCCAACCTTCAGCCCAAAGCCGCGCAGGATCCCCCGCAGGCTGTTCTCGACGTCGCGAAGCTTCGATTGCACCAGCTTCCGCGCCGTCAGCATGGCCCGCACCTCTTGCGCGTCCATCGACTTGCAGTGAACCGGCCGGAACCAGCCCAGCCGCATCAATTGCGCAATCCCGCGAGCATCGTTGCGATCCGACTTCACAGGCATCGCCTCGAACGCCTTGCGCACGTGCCGCGTCTCCAGCAGTTCCACCGCAAAGCCGCCCGCCTTCATCGCCGCAAACAGCCATTGTGACAGCGGTCCGGCCTCTAGCCCGATCCGTTCAAGGTCGAACCCGGATGAATGGAACCATGCGATCAGTGCCGCCGGCTCGCTCGCCACCCTGGCCTCGCGCAAAATCTTGCCCTTTGCGTCAACAACACACACGCTCGAGCATTCCAACGACACGTCGATTCCGGCATAGTGGTTCATGGTCGTCTCTCCTCGATGCTTGGAGCGAGGGGCCAATCCCTCAACTCCGTCACACCATCAATGTGAGGGACGACCGCCCGCCCTCCAAGCAAGCCGCGCGCAGCGCGCCATCAACAGCGCCGAAGCAAGCGCGCCTTGCTTGGAGGGCAGACCGGGGCCCGTTACCCCATCTACAGGTTCGTCTGATAGCTCATCGTTGGCGCGCCGCCGGCGTCCAGTATTCCCGAGGCGTCGTGCTTATGCGGAGATATACTACTGGACGGGCATGACAGCGGCGACGGGCTGTCCGAAATTCGGCTGTGTCGCATGGAAGTCCGCGTCGCTTGATGCGACCGGGAGGCTCTGGACATTCGCCGCGCATCAGGTTCAACTTGGCCGCCAGATAAATCACGCCTCAGCCGAAATTTTTGGGGTGAGGGTCAAGAACAAAGCGCAACGGACGCCCGCGAGCCAAAGACGGACGCCGCAAAGGAAACGAACGGGAGCATTGTAATGGCTATTTCACGTCGTGACGTATTATTGGGCAGCGCCGGTGCATTGGGCGCGGCATCCTTTTCCTCTTTTCCGGCTCCGGCCATTGCCCAGTCCGAAACGATCAAGATCGGCAATCTCGCGGCGATCACCGGCCCGGCCTCGGCGCCGACACAGGGTTTCAACCGCGGCGTCGCTTTCGCGGTCGACGCCATCAACGCCGCCGGCGGCGTCAAGGGCCGCAAGATCGAGATCGTGATGCGCGACACCCAGGGCGATCCGACCAAGGCCGTGAACGCCACCCAGGAGATGATCAGCCAGCTCAAGGTGAACTGCATCTGGGGGCCGTTCAATTCGGGCGAGGCGCTCGCGACCACGCCGATCATGGCGCGAGCCAAAATGCCGAACATCCATCCCTGCGTGGTCGAGACGCTGATCGACGTCACCAAATACCCCAACGCCTTCCGCATGGCGCCGTCGAACAATCAGTGGGATGACGCGGTACGCAACTACTGCCTCAACATCCTCAAGGCGAAAAAGATCGCAGTGGTCGGCGACACCACCGGCTATGGCGTCACCGCGGTCGGTGCCTCCGTCGCGGCGTTCAAGAAGGACGGCGCCGACGTGGTCTATTCGGCCAATATCGATGCGACCCAGCCGGACATGACGCCGGACATGCTGCGCATGAAGAATGCCGGTGCCGAGGCCATCGTGGTGTGGAGCGTTTCGACCGGCGCAGAAGCGCGGATGTTCAACACCCGCGCGGCCATGAACTGGGACGTGCCGTTCGTCGGCCATCCCTCGATGGCGTCGGGCGAGCTCGCCGGCCTCGTCGACAAGCCGGAGAACTGGAAGAAGGTCTACGCCATCGGCTACAAGAGCTGCAGCTATGATGCCTCCGGCAAGCTGCCGCCAAAGAGCGAGGAACTGGTGGCGCGGCTGATCAAGGCCAACGTGGCGCTGAACGACACGCTGTTGTGGTGGGTCGCCGGCGGCATCGATGCCATCGAGCTGTTCGCAAAGGCGGTCGAGGCCTCGGGCTCGACCGACGGGCCGGGCATCATCGCCTTCCTCAATGCGCAGAGCAAATATCCCGGCTATTTCGGCAACTATACCTGGTCGCCGACGCAGCATAACGGCTACCTGACCGAGGAGGTCGTGATGTCGGAGGCGAGCACGGCGAAGAACGGCACGTTCGCGCTGGCGCCGGGATACTCCTGACAGATAGGCGAGGGGCACGCCCATGCTCGCCTCCATCATCGCAGCGGGACTGGCGTCGGGCGCGATCTACGCGCTCGTCGGCGTCACCTATAACACCATGTTTTCGACCTCGCGGGTGATGAGTTTCACCGCGGGGCAGCTCGCGATGCTGGGCGGCGTATTCGGCTCGATGTTCACGCTGAAACTCGGCATGCCGCTCTTCGCCGGCTTCCTGCTGACGCTCGTCTGCTGCGCCATCATCGGTATCATCACCGAGTTCGTAGCCGTCCGGCCGGTGCTGAAAAGTCTCGACCAGCATCTCTACGTGCTGTCGACGCTCGCCGTCGCGCTGATGATCCAGCAGATCGCGGCGATCAAGTGGGGCACCGAGCCGCAGCCTTTTCCGCGGTTGATCGGGCTCGGCAGCGGGGTGTGGGACGAGAAATTCTGGCTGCCGGTCGTGGCCTGCGCCATCACCATCCTGGCGCTGGAATATCTCTACCGCCGTACCCTTGTTGGCCGCGCGTTCCTGGCGATTGCCGAAGACAATTTCGCCGCGCGGGCGCTGGGCCTCCCCGAGCGTAACCTGCGCATCGCAAGCTACGCGCTGGCCGGGATCATCGGCGGCGTCGCCGGATTTTCCGGCGGCGAGTTACTGCTCGCCTTCTTCGCCAATGGCGCGCTGTTGAATTTCTACGGCTTCGTGCCGGTGGCGCTCGGCGGCCTCGGCAACAACCGCGGCGCCATCGTCGGCGGCTTGGCGCTTGGCTTGTTCCAGCAGGCCGCGAACTTCCTGGTCGGCGGCATCTTTTCTTCCGTCGCCGTGTTCGCGCTGTTCATTGTGGTCCTGCTCGCGGCGCCGCAAGGCCTGTTCGGCGGCCCCACGGCACGGAGAGTATGATGGCCATGGTGACCGCCTCATCTGAGCGGAGCGAAGCCGGCAGGGTCGAATCCGGCAGCTGGCGCGCGGCGCTGCCGCATGTCGCGCCGTTCCTCGGCATGCTCGCGCTGGCGCTGATCCTGCCGCTGGTCGGCAATGACTACTGGGCGCTGATCGGCACCCGCATGGCGATCTACTGGGTGCTGGTTTCCGGCCTCAATCTGGTGGTCGGCTTCGCCGGCCATCTCGCCATCGGCTATGTCGCGCTGCTGACCTTGGGCGCCTACACCACCAGCGTGCTGGTCGCCGGCAATGTGATGCCGGCGGTGCCGGTATTCGCGGCGCTGCCGATCGCGGCCATTGTCGGCGCGATCTTCGGCGTCATCGTTGGCCTCCCTGCGTTGCGGCTGCGCACCTTCTATTTCGCGATGTCGACGCTCGGCTTCGCCACCATCGTGACGCAAATCGCGCTGGCCTGGCAGAGCGTCACCGGCGGCGGCATCGGCATCGCCGGCCCCGAATTTCCGCCGCCGTTCAATACCGCGTGGGGTTTCTATTTCCTCTGCGTCGCCATCGCCGCCTTCACCACCTGGCTCAGCGCCAATGTCGCGCGCAGCCGCTTCGGCCGCGCGCTGATCGCGGTGCGCGACGCGGAGGTGGCAGCGGAGGCGACCGGCATTTCCAAGCCGAAGATGCTGATCGCGATCTTCCTGCTCGCCGGCGCCTGCGCCGCGGTCGCCGGCGGGCTGTTCGCGAGCCTGCAGACCTACATCACGCCGGATGCCTTCACCTTCGACCTGTCGGTGCTGTTCTTCATCGCCATCCTGATCGGCGGCCGCGGCTCGATCATGGGGCCGATGCTCGGCACCATCATCCTCACCATCCTGCCGGAGATCGCGGCACCCTTGGCGGCCTGGTCGACCTTCCTCTATGCCGTGCTGCTGCTCCTGATCGTGCTTGTGATGCCCGGCGGCATCGCGGCCCTGCTCGATTTCCGCAACCGTCGTCCGCTCGCAAGCAACCGCGCCATCGTGCCGCGCCCCGCCGCGCTCGCCGATATCGTGCGCCGGAGCAAGGCCGACAAGGCGCTGGCGCTGCGCGGCGTCTCCTTGAGCTTCGGCAATGTGAAAGCGATCGACGGCCTCGACCTCGATGTCGCGCCGGGGCAGATCCACGGGCTGATCGGTCCGAACGGCAGCGGCAAGACCACGACGCTGAACGTGATCTCCGGCTATTACGCGGCCAAGGCCGGCACGATGACGCTTGGCGCCGACGCGCTGCCGCCGGGAATGCCGGCGCTGCGCGCGATGCGCGGCATCGCCCGCACCTTCCAGACCCCGCGCGTGATCGGCGAGGCTTCGGTGCTGCAGAACGTGATGATCGGCGGCACGGTCGAGGGCCGGGCGACGTTCCTCGAGGCGCTGCTGGCGCTGCCGCGCAATGCGCAGGACGAGCGGATGCTGGCGGGAAAGGCGCGGGCGCTGCTCGGCGTCGTGGGTCTCGAGACGCTCGCCGATGTGCGCGCCGACCGGTTGCAGCACAGCGAGCTGCGCTTCATCGAGATCGCCCGCGCGCTGATGCTCGATCCGGATTTTCTGCTGCTCGACGAGCCGGCCGCGGGCTTGTCTGGCGACGAGATCGATCGGCTGGCCGAATTGATCAAGGCGATCACCGCACGCGGCACCGGCGTGCTCCTGGTCGAGCACCACGCCGACCTGATCTTCGACATCTGCCATCAGATCACGGTGCTCAATCTCGGCCGGATTCTCGCGGCCGGAACACCCGCCGAAATTCGCGTTCACAAGGAGGTGGTCAGTGCTTACCTCGGCGGCTGAATCCCTGCTCACCGTGCGCGCGCTGGAATCCGGTTACGGCAAGATCCGCGTGCTGCATGGCGTCGATCTCTCCATAGCGGCCGGCGAGGTGGTGGCGCTGCTCGGGCCGAACGGCGCCGGCAAGACCACGCTGCTGCGGGCGGTTTCCGGCCTGTTGCCGGTCAATGCCGGGAAGGTAGCCTTCGATGGCCACGATTTCAGCAGGACCACGCCACGCAAGTCGGCGCGCGCGGGCCTCGTGCATGTCATCGAGGGCCATCGCGTGTTCACGCAGCTTTCCGTCACCGACAATCTCCTGCTCGCGGCCTACGACCTGCCGCGCAGCGAGCGTGCGTCGCGCGTCGAGGAGGCGCTGTCGTTCTTTCCAGAAATCGCCGAGAAGCGCCACGAGCGCGGCGGCGCGCTTTCCGGCGGGCAGCAACAAATGCTGACCGTGGCGCAGGGGCTGGTGCGGCGGCCGCGGCTGTTGATGCTGGACGAACCTTCCGCGGGACTATCGCCGGTGCTGGTCGACCGCGTGCTCAACGTCATCGGCCGGTTGAAGAAGCAGGGAACCGCGGTGCTGTTGGTCGAGCAATTGTTGGAGAAGGCGCTCGCCGCCGCCGACCGCGTCTATGCGCTGGTCCAGGGCCACATCGCGCTGGAAGCGCCGACCAGCGAGAGCGACCTGCCGAAGCGGCTGGAGCGCGCCTATTTCGGTCATGAGAGCCACGCGCTGGAGGCGTCGTAAAGCGATCGATGCGCGATCGGCATCGATCGATACAGGATCGGGAATGGACGCTCCGGGTGCCGGCCTTGCCCGCATCGTTGATTTGGCCCTACAGTTAAATCAACAAGCTGCGGCGATGATCGCAGGCCAAAAGCACACCGGGGAGGATGCATCAATGAAGATTGCGCCGTTTAGCCGTCGCACATTCATCAAATCGTCGACGGCCGCAGCCGCCGGGCTCGCTCTCTCGCCTGCGATCATTGGTCGCGCCGAGGCCGCGACCTTGAAGCTGAAATGCTCCTCGTCGCTGCCGAACGATCCCAAATATGCCAACGGCCGCGTCTACAACGACAACCTGGTGAAAAGCATCAAGGCGAACGGGCTCGGCGAGCAGATCGACGTCACCTTCTTCCCCGACAACCAGCTCGGCCAGGAAATCGACGTCATCAACTCGGTCAAGCTCGGCGTCATCGACCTGATGGTGTCGGGTTCGTCGATTTCGGCCAATCTGGTGCCGCTGGTTGGAACTTTTGATCTCGGCTATCTCTTCACCAGCTATCAGCAGCAGACCAAGGCCTTCGACGCCGGCGCGGCCAAGCCGATCGAGGATGCGCTGCTCAAGGGCGCCAACATTCGCATCATCGCCTGGGCCTATAATTTCGGCGCACGCAGCGTGCTGTCGAAGAAACCGGTGAAGACGCCGGAAGATCTCGCGGGGCTGAAGATCCGCACGCTTCCCAATCCGATCATCACCGAATGCCTGCGGCTGATGGGCGCGGCCGCGACACCGCTCGCCTTCGGCGAGATCTACACCGCGCTGCAGGCCGGCGTGCTCGACGGGCTCGAGCACGATCCGCCGACCATCCTCGCCAGCAAATTCTACGAGACCGCGAAGAACTACGCGCTGACCCAGCATATCTTCTCGCCGCTCTCGATCTATTTTTCCGACGCGACGTTCCAGCGCATGGACCCGAAGCTGCGCGAGGGCTTCCTCGATGCCGCGCAGAAGGCGGCGGTTGACAGCCGCGCCCACGGCCTCGGCGTCGAAAAGGAGGCACTCGCCACCCTCCAGGAGAAGGGCGTTACCGTGGTCGAATGCGACAAGGAGGCATTCCGCAAACGCGTGCTGCCGCAGACCGACAATTTCATCAAGGCGCATCCCGAAGCCAAGGCGGTGGTGGACGCAATCCGCGCGACCCAGGTCTGAGGTACAAGGAAATGAATTCGGGCGCGGTGGCGAGTGGTCCGGTGGCGGACATCAAATCCGCGCCGCTGGTGCCGGCCGCGCGGCCCTGGATCATTGCTGCGCTGCTCGCGATCAGCGACGCCATCGCTGCACTCTTGCTCGCGGCCGATCTTCTGGTCGTCTGCGTCTCGGTGATGCTGCGCTACTGGTTCAACGCGCCCGTTGAATGGTCCGACGACGTCGCGCGCGGGCTGATGGTCGGCTCGAGCTTCTTTGGTGCTGCAAGTGCGCTCGCCCGCGGTGACAATCCCGGCGTGGCGTTCTTTGTCGACCGGCTGCCGGCGCGCGCCCGCGCCGTGATCGATCTTTCGCCGCAGTGCTGATGACCGTCATCGCGGGTTATGTCGCCTTCAACGCGCTCAAGCTCGGCGGGCTGACCGCGGGCCAGACCACCGGCTCGGGCCTGCCGCTGGAGCTGACGTTCTATCCGATGGGCGTCGGCGCGCTGTTCATGACCATCTTCGCGCTCGACATTCTCCGCGCCCGCCCACTGCGCGACATGATTGCCGGGATTGTCGTCACCGCGCTGATATCAGGCCTCTATCTTGCCTGGGACGCGCTCGCGCCAAACTCGGTGCCGTCGTCGGGCATGCTGATGCTGGTCGGCTTCTTTATCACGCTGTTCGGCGGCCTGCCGATCGGCTTTGCGCTGGCGCTGGCCGCGCTGACCTTCATCTGGGTGGAGGGCACGCTGCCCGGCGTGATCTTCGCGCAGCAGATGGCACGCGGCATCGACAATTTCGTGCTGCTCGCGATCCCCTTCTTCATCCTGGTCGGCTACCTCATGGAAGCCAACGGCATGTCGGTGCGCCTGATCGAGCTGCTGCAGCGCGCGGTCGGACATCTGCGCGGCGGGCTCAATGTCGTGATGGTCACCTCGATGGTGTTGTTCTCCGGCATATCGGGCTCGAAGATGGCCGACGTCGCCGCCGTCGGTTCTGTGCTGATCCCTGCCGCGCGGCGCACGAGACAGAACCCCGGCAGCGCGGTAGCGCTGTTGGCGGCGTCCGCGGTCATGGCCGAAACCATTCCGCCCTGCATCAACCTGATCATCCTGGGCTTCGTCGCCAACCTCTCGATCGGCGGATTGTTCGTCGCTGGTATCCTCCCGGCCGGGCTGATGGCGCTGGCGCTGATTGCGGTCTCCATCATTTTCGGCAAGCGGCCGTCATCGGCCGACGACGCGCCAGCGCGCACAGAGGTGTCCGGCCTATGGACGGGCGCGATCGCCTCCTTCGGCCTGATCTTCATGATCTTCTTTGGCTTCAAAAGCGGCTTCGCCACCGCAACCGAAATCTCCGCCTTCGCCGCGCTCTACGCCATCGTCATCGGCGCCGTGGTGTTCCGCGAACTCGGCATGAAATCGGCCGCGCAAAGTTTTGTGCATGCCGCGACACGCTCTGGGCTGGTGCTGTTCATTGTCGCGGCCGCGCAATCGCTCGCGTTCATTCTGACGCTGCAGCAGGTGCCGCATATGGTCGGCGACATGATGCTGGCTCTGTCCAAGACCAACGGCGTCTGGCTGTTCATGCTGCTGTCGATCGCGGTGCTGATCGTGATGGGATCGGTGCTGGAGGGTGCGGCGGCGTTGATCATCTTCGGCCCGCTGCTGCTGCCAGTTGCTATCAAACTTGGTGTCGATCCCCTGCATTTCGGCGTGGTGCTGGTCATTGCGATGGGAATCGGATTGTTTGCGCCGCCGCTCGGATTGGGACTTTACGGCGCCTGCCTGATTGGCAATGTACCGATCGAGCAGACGGTCAAGCCGATCCTCGGCTATCTCGGCCTGTTGTTCCTGTGCCTCTTGGTAGTCGCCTTCGTGCCGGCGATTTCGACGGCCCTGCCGCGCGCCTTCGGTTATTGATTCGAGGAAATCTTGAAAGTCCTGCTCACTCCGACGCCCGACTTCCGGCGACAATATTACGGCGAGCGCGCGCTGCAAGGCCTGCATGCGCTCGCCGACGTCAAGCTGCATGAAGGCGCTGATGCGCTCGATGCCGCCGGCCTGGTCAGCGCGGCGCAGGATGTCGACATCATCGTCGCCGACCGCGTGACCGAGGGCAGGGGCGAGATCTTTCCGCAATTGCCAAAGCTGCGTGCCATGGTCCGCTGCGCCGTCGACATCCGCAACATCGATGTCGCGGCCGCATCCAAAGTCGGCGTACTGGTGACGCGCGCCTCGCCGGGTTTCGTGCCGGCGGTGGCCGAGCTTGCGATCGGCTTCATGGTCGATCTCTCGCGCGGCGTCTCGCGCGCGACTGCGGACTATCACGGCGGCCGCGCGCCGGAAGTGAGGATGGGGCGGCAGCTGTCCGGTAGCCGGATCGGCATCATCGGCTATGGCAGCATCGGGCGCTATCTCGCGCCGCTGGCGAAGGCGTTCGGCATGGAAGTGATGGTCGCCGATCCCTTCGCGAACGTTGACGATCCGAATATCAAGCACGTGCCGCTCGACGATCTGCTCGCTGGCGCCGACTATGTCGTGTGCCTCGCGATCGCCAATGAGCAAACCGAAAACCTGATCGGGCAGGCGGCGCTGGCGCGGATGCCAAAGCATGCCTTCTTCATCAATCTCTCGCGCGGCAATCTCGTCGATGAGGCCGCGCTCGCCGCGGCGTTGCGCGAAAACCGCATTGCGGGCGCGGCGATGGATGTCGGTCGTGCGCCCGACCAGATGCCCCTGCCGGAACTGGCAAAGCTGCCGAACGTGATCGCGACGCCGCATATCGGCGGGCTGACGCCGCAGGCGATCGAGCATCAGGCGCTGGAGACGGTGCGGCAGGTGGCTGCGATTATCAAAGGCGAGGCGCCGGTCGGCGCGGTCAATACCGAGCATTGGACACGCCGGCCATGACGCGAATATCGCGGCTTCCCTTCTTCTACGGCTGGGTGGTGGTCGTCGTGACCTTCGTCACCATGGCGATCGGGGTGAACGCGCGCACTGCGTTTTCGCTGTTCTTCCCGCCGATCATTTCCGAATTTGGCTGGGAGCGCGGCATCACCGCCGGCGCGTTCTCGTTCGGCTTTATCGTGTCTGCGATCGTCAGTCCGCTGATCGGGGGCCTGATGGACCGCGCCGGTCCGCGCGCGGTGATGGAGGTTGGCGTGGCGCTGATGGGAGGCGGGCTGCTGCTGGCGCCGCTGACGCGCGAGCCCTGGCATCTCTACGTCACCATCGGCGTCATGGTCGGCGCCGGCAGTGTCTGTCTCGGCTATTCCGGGCAATCGCTGTTCCTGCCGAACTGGTTCATCCGCCGCCGCGGCCTTGCCATGGGCATCGCCTTTGCCGGCGTCGGCATCGGCTCGGTCACGCTGTTGCCCTGGGTGCAATATGTGATCGAGCAGACCGGCTGGCGCGCCGCTTGCACCGCGATGGGGCTCATGGTTCTTATCGTGCTCGCGCCGATCAACCTGCTGCTGCACAAGCGCCCCGAGGACATCGGTCTGCGGCCGGATGGCGACGCCGCGCCGCATCCGTCGGCGAGGCCGGTCTCGAACATCGTCGATCCCGTCTGGGCCGGCACCGACTGGACCCTGCCGCTGGCGTTGCGCACCGCGCGGTTCTGGTGGATTGCGCTCGGCTATTTCTGCGGCCTGTACATCTGGTACGCGGTGCAGGTGCACCAGACCAAATTCCTGCTCGATATCGGCTTTTCGGCGAATGTCGGCGTCTGGGCGCTCGGCGTCGTCAGCCTGCTCGGCATTCCCGGCCAGATCGTGCTGGGCCATGCCTCCGACCGCATCGGCCGCGAAGCGATCTGGGCGATCTCTTGCCTGGGCTTTGCGATCTGCTTCGCAGCGCTGGTCGCGTTGAAGTATGAGCCGAGCCTGTGGCTGGTCTATCTCATGGTGTTCACCCAAGGCGCGCTCGGCTACGGCCTCACCTCGATCATGGGCGCGGTGGTGCTGGAGATTTTCCAGGGGCGGAACTACGGCAGCATCTTCGGCAGCATCATGCTCTCGGCGCTCGCGGGCGGCGCCGCGGGGCCGTGGGTCACCGGGCTGCTGCACGACCTGACCGGCACCTACACCTTCGCTTTCTCGATCGGCATCGCCGTGAGCCTGCTGTCGGCGCTCGCGATCTGGCAGGCCGCGCCCGGCAAGGTTCGCGCCGTGGCGGGCAAACTCAGGACGTCGCAATGATTCCCAGGGCGCGCTTGAGGTCGCCGACAGCGCGCAGGAAACTGTCTGACGGCGTGGTCTCGGGATCGATCAGCCGGTGCAGCCGGAAGCCGTCTTCGAGCGCAAGCAGGATCGCGCCGACCCAGGCTGGATTGAGCGCGCCGGGTCGGCCCGAGTTTTTGAGCGTGGTCTCGACGATGTCGGTGATCAGCTTGCGCAGCGCGCGCAGGCGTTTTGCGAGCTCGGGTCGCCGCTTCTCGGCACGCGCCACATACAGGATCATCTCCATGTGGAGCAGGGGAGCGCGGCCAAGCGGGTCCTGCTTGCGGTCCATGTTCTTCAGCGCCTCGAGAAAATCCTCGATGTTGCTGTGCAGGGCGAGGAGATCACGGTTGCGCCTGATCGAGCGCTCCACATGGTCCTCGAGCATGGCGATGATCAGCTCGTCCATGCTCTTGAAATTCGAATAGAAGGCACCGCGCGTAAAGCCGGCCGCGGCCGCAACGGCCTCGACGCTGGCGCCGCCGATGCCCTGTTCCTCGAACACGCGGGCCGCCGCCTCGAACAGCTTGTCGCGGGTCTCGTCCCGGGTCGGTCTGGTTCGCACTCTTGACATCGGCGCATTTTAGGGCAGAATGCAACTCGATACAATAGTGTATCGAACTGCAGATCCCGACGAGGTCACCATGAACGAGCATGTGCAGACCGTTGCAAGCGAGCCGCTGTTCAATCCGCTGTCGCCGGATTTCATCCGGGATCCCTATCCGTATTACGAACGGCTGCGGAACACCGATCCCATGCATGTCAACGCGCACGGCGCGTTCGTCGCGAGCCGCCATGCCGAAGTGAGCCTCGTGCTGCGCGACAAGCGTTTCGGCAAGGATTTTGTGGAGCGTACCATACGCCGCTATGGCCCCAACATCATGAACGAGCCGATCTTCCGCAGCATGAGTCACTGGATGCTGCAGCAGGATCCGCCGGACCATAACCGCCTGCGCGGGCTGGTGGTGAAGGCCTTCACCGCGCGACGCGTCGAGGACATGCGGCCGCGCATCCAGCAGGTGGTCGACCAGACGCTCGATGCCATCGCAGGCCAGGGCCACATGGACCTGATCGAGGATTTTGCGTTTCGCCTGCCAGTGACGATCATCTGCGACATGCTCGGCATCCCCGAGGAGCATCGCGAGGTCTTCTACAAGGGCTCGCGCGACGGCGGCCGCATTCTCGATCCGGTGCCGCTGACGCCCGAGGAAATCGCGCAGGCCAATATGAACAACGCGATGGCCAAGATGTATTTCGAGCAGCTGTTCGAGATGCGTCGGCGTAATCCGGGCGACGACCTCACCACGCAACTGGTGCAGGCGGAGGAGGCCGGCGACAAGCTCTCCAACGAGGAGCTGACCGCCAACATCATCCTGCTGTTCGGCGCGGGTCATGAGACCACGGTCAATCTGATCGGCAACGGGCTGTTGGCGCTTTATCGCAACCCCGATCAGCTCGCGCTGCTGAAAGCCAATCCATCGCTCATCGGTAACGCGATCGAGGAATTCCTGCGCTACGACTCCTCGGTGCAGATGACCGGACGGGTAACGCTGGAGGACATCGAGGACCTCGGCGGAAAGCGCATCCCCAGGGGCGAGAGCGTGCTCTGCCTGCTCGGCTCGGCCAACCGCGATCCGGCGGTCTATCCGGACCAGCCGGACCGGCTCGACATCACCAGGCCCAACGTCAGGCCGCTCTCCTTCGGCGGCGGCATCCATTTCTGCCTCGGCGCCCAGCTCGCCAGGATCGAGGCCGAGGTCTCGATTTCCACCCTGCTGCGCCGGCTGCCGGAGCTGCGGCTGGATGACGCGGAGAACCCGGAATGGCGGCCGACTTTCGTGCTGCGCGGCCTGAAGCGGCTCCCCGCAAGCTGGTGAAAAATCCGGCGTCAAGCTGTCACTTTAGCTTGCTGTGACTTCGCCATACTTGTCTCTATATATGGTGTGCTCCGGCGGCGAGGCGCGGATGGGCCGACGCAACCGGAAATTGCCCAACGAGGAGACCCGGTGCAGACGACCCTGCTCGGATTGGCGATTGCTTTCATACTTGCGCTGGTAGCCGCGCTGGTCGGGCCGTATTTCATCGACTGGAACCAGTTCCGGCCGCAATTCGAGGCTGAGGCAAGCAAGGTGATCGGCGCCCCGGTGCGGGTGGCCGGCGCGCTTGACGCGCGGCTGTTGCCGACACCGACCTTGCGTCTGCGCTCGGTCGTGGTCGGCGGCGCCAACGATCTCGGCAAGGTCCGCGCCGACAAGCTCGATGTCGAATTCTCGCTTGGCGAGTTGATGCGCGGCGAATGGCGCGCCAACGAGCTCACCGTCGACGGGCTGGCGCTCGATCTCGGCCTCGACCCGCAGGGCCGGATCGACTGGCCGGCGTCGAACGGCACCTTCAATTTCGCTTCGCTTGCGATCGACCGGCTGAACCTCACCGGCCGCGTCGCGCTGCATGATGCGGCAAGCCGCTCCACGCTGGAGCTGAACGACATAGCCTTTTCCGGCGATGTGCGCTCGCTCGCGGGCTCGGTGCGCGGCGACGGCAATTTCGCGCTCGCCGGGACGCGCTACCCCTTCCGTGTCTCCTCCGGCCAAAGCCCCGACGGCAACGGCACCCGCGTTCACCTGACCATCGATCCCGGCGAGCGGCCGCTTTCCATCGATCTCGAGGGAATGCTCAGCTTCGAGCAGCGCGCGCCGCGCTTCGACGGCGTGGCCGTGGTGGCGAAGCCGCCGCCGAAAAAGGGCGCCGAGAACGCCGCCACGCCGTGGCGCGTGTCGACAAGGGTCAAGGCCGATCATTCCGCGGCCCTGCTCGACCAGATCGAGGCGAGCTATGGCGCGGAAGATCGCGCGATGAAACTTGCGGGCTCCGGCGATGTCAGGTTCGGCGGCTCACCGTTGTTGCGTGTCACACTCGCCGCACGCCAGCTCGACGCCGACAAGTTTCTTGCAAGGGACAAGGACTCCGGCCCCGTCGAGCCGGCGCATCTGGTGCCGGCGTTGCACACCTGGCTCACCGAACTGCCGCGCGCGCTGATCAAGACCAGGGTCGAGGCGAGCGCCGAGCAGATCATGCTGGGAGGCCGCCCGCTGCAGAACGTATCGGTCGACATGCACGGCGATGCCGGGCCCTGGGCGATCGACCGGATGGATTTCCGCGCGCCTGGTTCGACCCAGGTCTCCTTCACCAATGCCGGAGCTGCATCCAGCTCAGCCAATGGTTTCTCCGGCGCGCTCGATATCGGCTGTTCCGAGCCCGACGTGCTGCTGGCCTGGCTGCAGGGCAAGAACGACGTGGTCCGCCGCGCCCAGAAGCCGCTGCATCTCAATGGCGAGGTCAGCGTCACCAGGGATCGCGTCGCGATCGACAAGCTCAAGGCGGAGATCGAGGGCGGCACGGTGGAGGGTCGTGTCGCGGTGGCCGCGCTGTCGCCCGGTCCAAGCGCGCGTGTCGAAGCGGCGCTGAAGGCCGAACGTCTCGACCTCGACGCGGCCGCGGCCTTTGTGCGGTCGCTGGCAGGACCGGACGCGAATTGGCCGGATGAAGCGGCGGTATCGCTCGACATCGGCCATGCCGTCTCGGCCGGACAGGAACTGCAGCCGTTTGCGGCGAAGTTCGGCTATAATCAGAAGACACTGTCGCTGGCGCAGTTGAAGTTCGGCCAGCCCGGCGGCGTCGTGGTCGAAGGCACCGGCAATTTTGATCGCAGCGATGCGACCGGACATCTGGCCCTGAATGCGAGCGCCGCCTCGCTGGGCCAGATCACGTCGATGGTGGCGCCGCTTGCGCCATCCGTCGCCGCCAGGCTCGATCAGGCCGCGACCGCGCCGGGACCGGCGCGGTTCAAACTTCAGCTCGATATCGGCAAAAATGCCGGCAAGGCGACGCTCGCCGATGCCCGCGCCGCGCTCGAGCTGAACGCGCCGCAGCTCAATGGCACGGCTATCGTCACCGCGAAGCCAGAAATTGCGGCGCTCCGCGCCTTCGATCTCGACAAGCTCGGCCGCAACGAATTGACGGTCGAGTCGAAATTTTCCGCCGAACGCGCCGACGCGTTGCTCGCCTTCCTCGGCCTGGATCACGTAGTTGCGGCAGGCGAGGGCGGCGCGCAATTCGAGGGATCGGTGAGCGGCGAGTGGAAGGCGCCATTGCGGCTGAGTGCGAAGGTGTGGGGCGCCGGTATCGATGCCGAGCTGCAAGGCACGGCAGAGCCCTGGGCGATGTTCTCAAAAGCCACCGTCAATGTGAAAGCGCGCAGCATCAATCTCGCCCCGGCGTTCGGCCTCAAGCCGTCCGATCCCCTGACGCAAAACATCCGGCTGTTTGCGCGCGCCTCGCTTGCGGGCAGCAAGCTCACTCTTGACGACATCGACAGCGTCGCCGCGGGCTCGCGCCTGCGTGGACGTCTGGCGCTGACGCTCGACGATGAGAAAGTGGTCGATGGTGAAATCGGGCTCGATACCATCGACCTCGCGCCGGCCTTTGCCCTGGCGATCGGCGCGGCCGGGCACGACGCGACGGAGCCGCTGACCTCCGGGCTGATGAAGGGCTGGCGCGGCCGCGTCGCCTTCCAGGCCCTGCGCGGCGCGCTGCCCGGCGGCGGCGAATTGCGCCCGGTGAGTGGCACGATCAAGAGCGATGGCCAGTCGCTCACCTTCGAGAATCTGAAAGGCAAGCTCGGCGGCGGCGAGGTGGTCGCCACCATCGACGCGCGGCCCGATCCCAACGGCATCGCCATCAATTCGCACCTCGATTTCTCCGGGGTCGATGGCACCGCGCTCCGCTATCGCGGCCTGAAGATGCCTGCGGGACGCGCCTCGCTGCAGATGACGCTGTTGAGCCGGGGCCGCAGCGTCGCGGCACTGGCGGGCATGCTCTCGGGCAGCGGCACCATCACGCTGGAATCCGCAAGCATCACCGGGCTCGACCCGCGCGCCTTCGAGGTCGCGATCCGCGCCAGCGACGCGGGCCAGGTCACCGACGACAACAGGTTGAAGCAGATCGTGGCTCCCGTGCTGGCCGCGGGCAATCTGCCGATCGCTACCGCGCAAATCCCTTTCAACATCCGCGACGGCCGGCTGCGCATCGATGCCACCACACTGGATGCCAGCAATGCCCGTGTCATCGTTTCCGGCGGCTACGACATGCCGGCCGATCAGACCGATGTTCGTTTGAGCTTCTCGACCAACGCGATCGGCTCGGCGACGAGCCGGCCGGAAATCCAGCTGTTCGCGGCCGGCACGCCGGATTCGCTGACGCCGATCCTGGATGTGACGCCGCTGTCGTCATGGCTCGCCGTGCGCACCATCGATCGCGAGACCAGGCGGCTCGATGCCATCGAGCGCGGCGAGCCGCCGCCGGTCGAGCCATCCTTTCCGCCGTCGACGGCGGCCTTGCCGTCACCGGCCACGCCCGAGTTGCCGATGCCGGGCCGCGATCCGCGCCGGCTGCCGCCAAGGACAGGTGCTGTTCCCCTTCGTCCGCCAATGGCGCAGCCTGCCCCCGCGCCGCCGGTGGTGAGCCAGCAGGCCGTGCCCTCGTTGCCGCCGCCGATCGAAGTGCGGCCGGCACCGGCTCCGCTTCCCCCCAGGCCAAAGCCGCCGCCGCGCCCGCCAATGGTGCTGACGCCGCCGCCCACGCAGCCGTGACAAGCATGGCCGTGCCAAGACCCTCGACGTCGTCGCCGTTTTCTCACCGGATTGATCGGTACCCCAATAGCGCCCGCGGTGCTTGAAGCGGCGACTATTCCGCCACGCGGGCGAATAGTTTCGTCCAAATCGTCGCAAGGGTTACCGAAACGTAAATGGAATCCCCGGCATTTTGCCGAATTCTTGAGCGCAATACTTGCGTTCCAACTTTACTAAATAATGGGAACCCCTCTGCTATCAATGGAATCTGTCGCGCGCTCGCTCGGATCTGTCGCGCTTGAAGGTTGTCCTATGGGGCTGACGAAATCTTATCTGCAGGATCTGGACGAGGCAATCTCGCGCGGATCGGACGAGAGTCGCGAACGCGCGCTGTGGCATGCGACCGATCTGTTGATCGCGGGCAGCTACAGCGAAGACGAGATCAGACATTCGGCAAGGTGATCGGGCGGCTCGCCGACGAGATCGAGGTCGAGGTTCGCGCCCAGCTCTCCGAGCGGCTCGCGCGTTTCGACGGCGCACCGCTCAATGTCATCCACAAGCTTGCCTTTGACGATGCGATCGAGGTGGCGCGGCCGGTGCTGCAGGAATCCACACGGCTCGACGATGACACCCTGATCGCCAACGTGCGCAGCAAGAGCCAGGCGCATATGCTGGCGATCTCCCAGCGCCAGACCATCGGCGAGTCCGTCACCGACGTGCTGGTCGCGCGCGGCAACCGCGCCGTGGTGAACTCGCTTGCCGGCAACGGCGGCGCGCAATTTCTCCGACTCCAGCCTGCTGCACATGGTCAAGCGCGCGGAGGGCAATTCGATCCTCGCCGAGCAGCTCGGCCTGCGCAAGGACATCCCGCGCCAGCTGTTCCAGCAGCTGATCGCCAAGGCGTCCGATGACGTGCGCAAGCGGCTCGAGAGCGAGCGTCCGGAGATGATGGACGCGATCGGCGCCTCGGTCGTCGATGTCGCCGGCGAGTTGCAATCGAAATTCGGCCCGGTCTCGCGGAGCTATTTCGTCGCCAAGCGCCTCGTCACGACGCAGCACCGCTCGGGCAATTTGAACGAGGCCAGCATTTCCGGCTACGCGCTGTCGCACAAGGTCGAGGAAGTCACCATCGGCCTGTCGCTGCTCTGCGCGCTGCCGGTCGACGTGATCGAGCGCGTGCTGATCGACCGCGACCGGCAGATGCTGCTGATCCTGGCCAAGGCGCTGGGCTTCTCCTGGAGCACCACCATGGCGCTGTTGTTCCTCGGCGCCAAGGACCACCGCATGACCGCCAGGGATCTTGCCGACCTCGAGCGCGAATTCGGCCGGCTCAATGTCGCGACCTCGAAGAGCATCCTGAAATTCTACCGGACGCGGCGTGACGCCGATTCGAGCGAACCGGGATCCGGCCGCGAAGCTCAGTTCGCCGTGAACTGATGGCTTGGAACAGGCAGGGGATACGACCATGAGTTCTCCTCTTCTGCGCGGCAATGCCAGCGAAGGCCAGCTCGACCGCTCTCCGTCGGAGATGGCCTGGCTCGTCCTCGAAGCCGCCAACGACCTCGGCGACGAGGCGACCGTGGAGGCCTGCCGCCGGGTCATCGATGCGGATTTGAAGGGCGCGGCCGCTTCGCCAGCCGACCTGCAGGTCGTGGTTCACTATTTCAGGTGATCGGGGCGGTCAGCCGGCCCCAAGCGCGACGGCGATATTATACGTCGCAAGGCTCCCGGCATAGGCCAGCGCCAGCATATAGCCGAAGGTAAGCGCCATCTATTTCCAGCTTCCGGTCTCGCGGCGGATCACCGCGAGCGTGGAGGCGCATTGCGGCGCGAAGATGTACCAGGCAAGCAGCGACAGCGCGGTCGCGAGGCTCCATTTGGTGGCGAGCACCTCGCCGATCTGTGCGGCGGCTTCCTTGCCACCCTCGATCGCATAGACCGTGCCGAGCGCTGCGACCGCGACCTCGCGCGCCGCCATGCCCGGGATCAGCGCGACCGCGATCTGCCAGTTGAAGCCGACCGGCAGCAGCAACGGCTCGATCGCCTTGCCGATAATGGCGGCGAGGCTGTAGTTGATCGCAGGGCCCTCGGCGCCCGCAGGCGGCTGCGGGAACGACGCCAGAAACCAGATCAGCACCATCATCGAGAAGATCGTGGTGCCGGCGCGCTGCAGGAACATCTTGGCGCGGGTATAGATGCCGATCGCGATTCCGCGCAGGCGCGGCATCTTGTAGTCGGGCAATTCCAGCATGAAGGGCGCCGGCTGATAGTCGCGCCACATGAAGAACTTGATCAGGAACGAAACGCCGAGCGCGCTGACGATGCCGGCGGCGTAGAGGCCGAACATCACGAGCCCCTGCAGGTTGATCCAGCCCCAGATCAGTTTTGGCGGAATGAATGCCGAGATGATCAGCGTGTAGACGGGAATGCGCGCCGAGCAGGTCATCAGCGGCGCGAT
This sequence comes from uncultured Alphaproteobacteria bacterium, assembly GCA_963739755.1. Classification (GTDB taxonomy): domain Bacteria; phylum Pseudomonadota; class Alphaproteobacteria; order Rhizobiales; family Xanthobacteraceae; genus Bradyrhizobium. The sequence continues at coordinate 132,241 of CAVUCB010000083.1, forward strand.
CAGGATCGTGGTCAGGCGGTCGCGGCGGTTGTCGATCACCCGCGTCGCCATGATGCCGGGGATGGCGCAGGCGAAGCTCGACAGCAGCGGAATGAAGGCGCGGCCATGCAGCCCGGCGCCGCCCATGATGCGGTCCATCAGGAACGCCGCGCGCGCCATGTAGCCGAAATCTTCGAGCAGCAGGATGAACAGGAAGATGATGATGATCTGCGGCAGGAACACGATGACGCTGCCGACGCCGGAGATCACGCCGTTCTGCAGGAAGCTTTGCAGCAGGCCCGCGGGCAGCGTGTCGTGCACGAACTGCCCGAGCGCGTCGAAGCCCGACGACAACAGCTCCATCAGGGGCTGCGCCCAGGCGAACACCGCCTGGAACATCACGAACAGGATCAGGAGCAGGATCGCGAGCCCGGCGACCGGATGCAGCACGACCGCGTCGATCCGTGCGGTCCAGGTGTCCGGCCGCGCCGGCAGGCTGACGCTGGCGGCGATGATGCGGTCGGCCTCGCGCTGGGTCGACGCGCAGCTCGGACACCGTGAGCGGCTGCCAGAGATTTTCCCGCGGCTTGGTCGGCGCCTGCGCCAGCAGCTCATCGGTCAGGCGCAACAGGTCGGCGGTGCCGCCCTTGCGCACTGCGATCGAGGTGACGACCGGCACGCCGAGCGCTTGCGACAGTTTCGGCACGTCGACGCTGACGCCGCGGCGCGTCGCGATATCGAACATGTTGAGCACCAGCGCGATCGGCCGGCCGGTGCTCTTGAGTTCGAGCAGCAGGCGGATGGTCAGCCGCAGATTGGTGGAATCGGCGACGCACAGCACGAGGTCGGGCAGCGCCTCGCCGGCGGTGCGGCCGAGCACGACGTCGCGCGTGATCTCCTCGTCCGGGCTGCGGCCGCGCAGCGAATAGGTGCCGGGCAGGTCGATCAGCGAAACCTGCCGCCCCTGCGGGGTGACAAACGAGCCTTCCTTGCGCTCGACGGTGACGCCCGGATAGTTCGCGACCTTCTGCTTGCTGCCGGTCAGCGCGTTGAACAGCGAGGTCTTGCCGCTGTTCGGCGTGCCCACCAGGGCGAGATGCATCAGAGGGGCTTCCATGCTGGTCAAGGTTCCGGTCGCCTCAGGCGACGATGATGGCCATGGCTTCGCGCCGACGCACCGCGATGGTGACATTCTCGACCCGGACCGCGATCGGATCGCCGCCGACAATGCCTTCGTGCAGCACTTCGACGCGCGCGCCTTCGACAAAGCCGAGCTCGATCAGCCGGCTTTCGAGCTCGACACCCGAGAGTGCCGAGCCGGCATCATGAGCGGCGAGATGCAAAATCACGCCCGCATAGCCGCGCTTGGCCAATCCCAGCGGCAAGGTGCTGTCTTGCTTCGGTTTGTTCGGTCATGACATCTAAGTTTTCAATCGCAGCGCAGGAGGTCAAGCGCAGGCTCCAGCCGCGGCGGCTTACCTTAGAGGGATTTTAAAGACGGCCGTGTTTGTGCGCGCGAGAGATCGCACCGGTTCACCGAATCGCCGCGTGGCATCTTCACAGTCAGGTGAGCGCAAGGCCGTCGCCCGGAATAGCCCTCTCGGATGCGGGGTTTGGAGACACGGGGTTTAGAAGGCACGCGGTGCATTGGCGCAACACGCGCAATTCAGGAGGCTTGCATGATCAAACCTGCCATCAAATTGGCTACTCTGACACTCTTCTTGGGTGCGCTTGTGGCGAGCCCTGCCATGATGCCGGCCTTCGCCGCCGGCGGCGGCGATCCCGGTTCTCCGGATGTGATGAGGCCGTCGTCATCGACGCCGCCCGCCACCAGATCTTCCACGGCGCCGGCCCCAACGACCCACCGGACCAAGAAAGCGGCCAAGCAATCCTTCCTCGAGCGATCCCGCTTTCATTCGAAGGCTATCACCAGGCCTACACGTCGATCTACGACCGCCACGACTATGCGTCGGCCTCGAACAGCTCAAGGCGCTCGGCCATGACGACTATGCCAATGTCGCCAACCTGATCGGCTATTCCTATCGCAAGCTCGGCGACTACAAGCTCTCGCAGGTCTGGTACGAGCACGCGCTCCAGTCCGATCCGAACCACGTCCTGACCTGGAACTATTACGGCTTCTGGCAGATCGAGCAGGGCAACCGCGAGCAGGCGGAATATCATCTGGGCCGCATCGCCGAGATCTGCGGCACCGACTGCACCGAGTATCGCACGCTTGCGGCCGCGCTCGAGCAGCCGCCCGGCACCGGCCTCGTCTACTGATCACATGTTCCTGAAGGCGGCGCGCGCTTTGCGAGAGCGATGCCGATGGCAGCTCACATCAGGGTGAGTGCAAGCTTCGTCCCGGGAATAGCCACTCCGGGGCGGGGTTCACAGAACCACGCGGCGCAATCGCGCCTCCGTGCAAGGAGACATGAATGGCCAAATCCTCAACTAAACTGTTGGCGTTGACTGTTTTCGCAGCGCTGATCTCGGCGCCGCTGGCGCGTGCGGGTGGCGATCCCCCTACTTCATCGCCGCCGCCGGTCGATACCTCGACCCAGAAGGGCAAGAAGCGGTCCAGTCTCGACGACACGACCTCCACGGCCGCCTATCGCACCGCCTATGAGACGATCTACGACCGCAATGACTACTCGAAGGCGATCGAGCAGCTCGAGGCGATGGGCCACGACGACAACGCATCGGTGGCGACGCTGATCGGCTATTCCTACCGCAAGCTCGGCGACTACAAGCTGGCGCAAATCTGGTACGAGCGCGCGCTGAAAACCGATCCCGGTCACGTCAAGACCTGGCAGTATTACGGCCTGTGGCAGATCGAGCAGGGCAACCGCGACCAGGCCGAATATCATTTGACCAAGATCGCGCAACTCGCCGGCACCGGCAGCGAAGAATATCGCTCGCTTGCCGCCGCGCTGGAACAGCCGCCGGGCACCGGCCTTGTCTACTGATTGCGTGCGACTGTAACGAATGGGGCGCGTGTCATTCGCTGAGACGCGCCCTTTGCTTTTTCAATTCAGCTTTGCGGCCGGTGCTCGCTTTGCAGCTTCGCTTCAGGCGGAGCGGCCGTCGCGCGGCTCTTGAAGTAGTCCAGCACGAACAGCCGGATTGCCGACGACAGATTGCCTTGCTGGCGATTGCTGTCGATCTCGCCGACCAATTCCGACAGCGTCATGTTGCGGAGTCCGGAGATCTCCTTCATGCCGTTCCAGAACGCTTCTTCAAGGCTGACACTGGTCTTGTGGCCGGCGACGACGATCGAACGTTTGACAACGGGCGACTTCATGATGCATCTCCGCTGTCGATGCGATGTTGATCGAGCAGATTCGCTCGCGCGTTGCGCATGCTGCGCTTTGGCCTCGCGTTCGGCCTTGCTGCGTCCGAACTTCGCACGATTGGCCTCTGCCTCTCGCGCCGATTGCTCGCGCTCGTTGCGCTTCTTGAAACGCTTGAGATTGACCACTTCCCCCATAACCATCCCTCATGAAACGGATTTGGAAGATGCGGCAATTCTGAAAAATAGCGGGTGCTGCGCAAAGCCAGAACGCGCACCGGCCCGTACGGTAGTCATTGTAAAGTCCTTGCTAAACGCCGCGTGATACCAACAAAAAGTATGTTCCGCTCTGCGAAAACGAAATGTTTGGTGCTGTATCACAGCCGGTCGTAACGACAACAGTCCAAACAGTCTCAGCCTTTAGGCGTTATGATTTATAATTATATCGCGTCGCCGTAAATGAATTCGCGATCCGTACTTTCCCGGGTACGTGCGTGTCGATCAACCCGGGTGTGTCATTTTGTCCGGCTGAACAAGGCGGTCGAATTCCTCCGCCGATACGAGGCCAAGCCGCAGCGCCTCTTCCTTCAACGTCGTTCCTCGCGCATGCGCTGATTTCGCCACCTTCGCCGCATTGTCGTAGCCGATTTTCGGCGCAAGTGCAGTGACCAGCATCAACGAGCGCTGCATCAGTTCCCGGATGCGCTTTTCGTCCGCGCGTATTCCGTCGACGCAATGCTCGGTGAAGGAGCGCGCGGCGTCTGTCAGTAATTGGATGGAATGTATCATACAATATGCCAGTACCGGCTTGTAGACGTTGAGCTCGAAATGCCCCTGGCTGCCGGCGACCGTGATCGTGGTGTGATTGCCGAACACCTGGCAGCAGACCATGGTCATCGCCTCGCACTGCGTCGGATTGACCTTGCCCGGCATGATCGATGAGCCGGGCTCGTTCTCGGGCAGGATCAGTTCGCCCAGTCCCGAACGTGGCCCCGAGCCGAGGAAGCGAATGTCGTTGGCGATCTTGAACAGCCGGTCGCCACCGAATTGATAGCGCCATGCGCGAACACATAGGCGTCGTTGGAGGCGAGCGCCTCGAACTTGTTCGGCGCAGTTGTGAACGGAAGCTTGGTGATTTTCGCGACATGCCTGGCAAAGGCGCGCGCGAATTTCGGCTTCGAGTTTAGCCCGGTGCCGACGGCGGTGCCGCCCTGTGCCAGCGGATAGAGCTGCTGCAGCGCCAGGCGCAGCCGCGTGATTCCGCTCTCGACCTGCGCGGCATAGCCGGAAAATTCCTGCCCCAGGGTCAGCGGCGTCGCATCCTGGGTGTGGGTGCGGCCGATCTTGACGATCTTCGCGAACGCCTTCTCTTTCCGGCGCAGCGCGCGGTGCAGCTCGCTCAGGGCTGGAATGAGATCGGCGGTGATGCCGCGTCGCGGCCGCGATGTGCATCGCGGTCGGAAACGAGTCGTTCGACGACTGGCTCATATTCACGTGATCGTTCGGATGCACCGGCTTCTTGGCGCCGAGCTCGCCGCCGAGCAGCTCGTTGGCGCGGTTGGCGATCACCTCGTTGACGTTCATGTTGGTCTGGGTGCCGGAGCCGGTCTGCCACACCACCAGCGGAAAATGATCGTCGAGCTTGCCCTCGATCACCTCGCGCGCGGCGCGGATGATGGCGCCGCCGCGGCGCGCGTCGATCAGCCCGAGCTCGCGGTTGGTCTCGGCTGCCGCGAGCTTGACGATGCCGAGCGCGTGCACGATCGCAATCGGCATGCGGTCCTGCCCGATGCGGAAATTCTGCCGCGAACGTTCGGTCTGCGCGCCCCAATAGCGGTCGGCCGGGACCTCGATCGGCCCAAAACTGTCGGTTTCGGTGCGGGTGGATCTGGCGCGGGGGGCGGTCGTCGAGCGGGCCATGAACACGTCCATATGTTTGCCGCTGGGCACAGCGGCAGCACGTTCATGTTACAGTGACGTGGACGAGCGCGTCGCCTCTCATTTCTTGCGGAATCGATCCAGCCGCACCACCTCGGCGCCCTCGGTGGGCTTTGCCGGCTCTTCGGCCTGCTCCGGCGCGTCAGGCGTCGGCGCCGCCGTCGGCACGGCAAGCGCTGCGGGCGCGGGGGAGGCCGGAAGGTTCGTCGCAGGTTGCTCGTTTGGCGCAGCACCTTCGGTTGGCTCGAACTGCAGGCCGAACTGCACTGACGGATCGAAGAAGCTCTTGATCGCGCTGAAGGGCACCACGAGCCGCTCCGGAATGCCGCCGAACGACAGGCCGACCTCGAAATGATCTTCCGACACCACCAGATCCCAGAACTGGTGTTGCAGGATGATCGTCATCTCCTCCGGATATTGCGCGAGCAGCCGCGGCGAGAGCTTTACGCCCTCGGCCTGGGACATGAAGGTGATGAAGAAATGATGCTCGCCTGGCAGGCCGTGGGCGGCGGCGTCGGTCAACACCTTCCGCAACACGCCGCGCAGCGCGTCACGCGCCAGAACGTCGTAACGAATATGATCGGTCGCCATTCTCGAACCCTAAAAATGCTGTCCCGCCGGGGCCGCGATCTGGGCCCGCCCAACTCGGCCTTTCGTCGCATGGTACTCCGCTTGCGCTCTGAAATCAGCAGCCGTGAGCGGGTGGAGCTGCGGTATGAAGGCCGCCGATGAGGCAAATTGAAGTGGAGGCTTCTGTTGCCAGGTGCCTCCGAACCCCGCCTAACGGAGCTTAACCCGTTAGGACTTTAAGATGGTTTTTCGGACTGCGTTACGCAGCCAGAGCAACCGGAGCAAAGTTGTCGTTGGCAACTATTGCAGTAGCCCGATAACGGCGGAACAATACCGGGAAAAAGCTCGCCCTTTACGCCCTCGTCGATCCTATTTCGCCCCCGCCGAAGCCCGCAACATGGCGGGCTTTGGTGGAGGCGCCGGGTACCGCCCCCGGGTCCGAATGGTTTATTGCGACGGCGATTTATTTCCATAGCCGGCGAACCGGCGCCCCCAATATAGGGGGCAAAGGTTGAGAAAGACAGTGGCGGATTGGCCGCATCCAGAGGCCAAAATGCGCCCAAAACGGGTGAGAACACAGCGATTTGCGTTGGCCAGTCGCCAGGACCCGTTCTAAATCCTGAAAATGTCCCCGGAATCGCCGCCGGCAGCCACTCCAGCGCCGGATTTCCCCCTCTCGACCAAAACCCCTCCGCCCGGCGTGATCGCGCTGTTTGTCGCCTTCGCCAAGATGTCGCTGGCGGGCTTTGGCGGGGTGCTCGCCTTCGCTCGCCGCGGCATTGTCGACGAGCACAAATGGATGACCGCCGACGAGTTCAACGAAACCTTTGCGCTCTGCCATTTCCTGCCTGGTCCGAACATCGTCAATCTGTCGGTGGTGTTCGGGTCGCGCTTTGGCGGCATTCCCGGCGCCATTGCGGCCTTTGCCGGGCTGGTCGGCCCGCCGACGGCGCTGGTGATGGTGCTCGCCGTGCTCTACGCCCATTTCGGCCAACTCGACGTGCTGCGGCGAATCCTCGCCGGCATCTCCTGCGGCGCCGTCGGCCTGTTGATCGCCGTGGTCGTCAAGATGCTGATGCCGCTCCTCAAGCGGCGTGATGTGGCCGGCCTGCTCGTGATGGTTGCCGTTTTCATCGCGATCGGATTGTTGCGGCTGCCGCTGCAGGCGGTGCTGCTGGTAGCCGTCCCGGTATCGATCGGCGTCACTTTCATCATCATGCGGCAAGGGGCCTCGGCATGAACCAGGATTCCAACCCGATCTGGACGCTGGTCTCCACCTTCGGGCTGATGTCGCTGTTTGCGGTCGGCGGCGCCAATGCCGCGATCCCGGAGATGCACCGCGTCGCCGTCGAAGTGAATCACTGGATGACCGACCGGCAGTTCGCCGACATCTATGCCATCTCGCAGCTCTCGCCCGGGCCGAATGTGCTGATCGTGACCTTGATCGGCTATGCGGTGGCGGGATTTGGCGGCGCGCTGGCAGCGACGCTCGCGATGTGCGTTCCGACGGCAGCGCTTGCCTATTACGTGAGCGGCCTGCTCGGACGTTCCAGCCGCTCGCGCTGGCCGTCCATTATCCAGACAGCCCTGGTGCCGCTCTCCATCGGGTTGATGGCGGCCTCCGCCCTGATCGTAGCGCAGGCGGCGGACCAGAACTGGGCTGCGGTTATCCTGACCCTGACGGTGGCGGCGCTCGCCTACGCAACTCGGCTTAATCCCCTCTAACTTGTTGCTTGCCGGGGGCATTTTGGGTTTTGCTGGTATTATCTGAGGAAAGCCGCTAGGCAAGCGAGCCTGCAAATATTGAATACTGGTGTGGGTTTTTGGATTTGACATTCGCTTCGCGTTTCGGGGAAACAGGGAGCGAACATCAGATCCGCTGCGCTTAAAGGGCTGAGGTAAAACGCTAATCCGAATAGTAACGGGCGAGAAGCCCGGTTTCGGGGGGAGAAGTAGAGATGAGTGATACGCCGAGCCAGGGGCCAGGCAAATCCATCATGCCGGGATGGGTGAAGTGCCCGCAGGATTTTATCGGCGGCCTTGTGCTGGTGGCGGTCTCGCTGTTTGCATTGTGGGCCTGCAGCGATCTGCAGGGCATGCACGGGTTTTCGTTCGGGCCCGGTACCGCGCCGCGCATGTTCGCTGTTCTCTTGCTCGGGCTCGGCGCCGCGGTCGCGATTGTGGGCGTGGTGCAGGAAGGCCCAGGTCTGCAGACGTATGCTTGGCGCGGGCCTCTGTTCGTTTCGCTCGCGATTGTCTTTTTTGCGCTGGCAATCCGCCCGCTGGGTCTGATCGTTTCGGGGCTCGCGACTTTCCTGATTTCCGCGCTCGGTACGCCTGAGACGCGCTGGATCGAGACTATCATCGTCGGCGTTTGCCTGACGATCGGCTGCGCGGTCCTTTTCCCCTACGTGTTGGGACTGCCGATGCCGCTGTTCCCGCGTTTCCTGGTGCAGTGAGGGCGCGATGGCCGATCTTTTTCACAATCTCGCGCTCGGGTTTGGCGTTGCCGTCAGCCCCATCAACCTGATGCTCTGCCTGATCGGCGCGCTGGTCGGCACGCTGGTCGGCGTGCTGCCCGGCATCGGCACCATCGCCACGGTGGCGATGCTGCTGCCGATCACCTTCGGCCTGCCGCCGGTCGGCGCGCTGATCATGCTCGCCGGCATCTATTACGGCGCGCAATATGGCGGCTCGACCACGTCAATCCTGGTCAATATCCCCGGCGAGGCGACCTCCGTGGTTACCACGCTCGACGGCTTCCAGATGGCCAAGCAGGGCCGCGCCGGTCCGGCGCTGGCGATCGCCGCGATCGGATCGTTCTTCGCCGGCTGCGTCGCCACCGTGCTGATCGCGGTGCTCGGCGCGCCGCTGACAAAGCTCGCGCTCGCGTTCGGTCCGGCTGAATATTTCTCCCTGATGGTCCTGGGCCTGATCTTTGCGGTGGTGCTCGCCAAGGGAAGCGTGCTGAAGGCGATCGCGATGATTGCGTTCGGAATCCTGTTGTCGATGGTCGGCTCTGACATCGAAACCGGCGCCTCGCGCATGGCGTTCAATGTTCCCGAGCTCGCCGATGGCCTCGGCTTTGCCACGGTGGCGATGGGTGTGTTCGGTTTCGCCGAGATCATCCGCAACCTCGACGCCGGCGCCGAGATGGACCGCAACCTGGTGCAGCAGAAGATCACCGGGCTGATGCCGACCAAAAAGGATTTGAAGGACTCGTTCCCTGCCATCGTCCGCGGCACAATCCTCGGATCGATCCTCGGCATCCTGCCCGGCGGTGGCGCGGTGATCGCCTCGTTCGCGGCCTATACTTTCGAGAAGAAGATGGCCAAGGACCCGTCGCGGTTCGGCCGCGGTGCCATCGAAGGTGTGGCGGCACCCGAAAGCGCCAACAACGCGGCGGCGCAGACCTCGTTCATTCCGCTGCTCACGCTCGGCATCCCGCCGAACGCGGTGATGGCTCTGATGGTCGGCGCGATGACCATTCATGGCATCGTGCCGGGTCCGCAGGTGATGCAGAAGCAGCCCGAGCTGGTTTGGGGCATGATCGCCTCGATGTGGATCGGCAATCTGATGCTGATCATCATCAACCTGCCGCTGGTCGGCATCTGGGTGCGCCTGTTGCGCGTGCCCTACCGGCTGATGTTCCCCTCGATCGTGGTGTTCTGTGCGATCGGCATCTACTCCATCAACAACGCGCCGGTCGACGTCGTCCTCGCCGGCGCCTTCGGTCTCGTCGGCTACTGGCTGATCAAGCACGAGTTCGAGCCGGCGCCGTTGTTGCTCGGCATGGTGCTGGGACCGCTGATGGAAGAGAACCTGCGCCGGGCGCTCCTGATCTCGCGCGGCGACTGGACCGTGTTCATTACCCGTCCGTTGTCGGCGGTGCTGATGGCCGCCGCCGCCGGGCTTCTGGTGTTGGCGGTGCTGCCAACGCTGCGCAAGAAGCGCGACGAGGTCTTTGTGGAATCCGAGAGTTAGGCGGGGCCTTCGAAATCGCTTGCAAATCAAGGGCGGGACCTCGGTTCCCCCCTTGTTGTTTATGGGCAAAACCTCACCTTTTTGGGTATAATTGCTCTCAAAGGCCCGAATCGCGGCTATCGAAGGCCAGTGGACCGCAGCATTCGCGATCCCGACAAAGGCGCGCCATGAACCAGTACCACGACCTGCTCGAACGCATCCTTGCCGACGGCGCGGAGAAGAGCGACCGCACCGGCACCGGCACGCTGTCGATCTTCGGCCATCAGATGCGCTTCAACCTGTCGGCCGGCTTTCCGATGCTGACCACCAAGCGGCTGCCGCTGAAGGCGATCGTGCATGAGCTGCTGTGGTTCCTCAACGGCGACACCAACGTCAAATATCTGCACGAGCACGGCGTCACCATCTGGGACGAATGGGCCGACGAGAACGGCGATCTCGGCCCGGTCTATGGCTCGCAATGGCGTTCCTGGCCGGCGCCGGACGGAGGCCACATCGACCAGATCAGGAACGTGGTCGAGATGATCAGGAAAAATCCGGATTCGCGCCGCCTGATCGTCACCGCCTGGAATCCGGCCGAGGTCGACAAGATGGCGCTGCCGCCCTGTCATTGCCTGTTCCAGTTCTATGTCGCCAACGGCAAATTGTCGTGCCAGCTCTATCAGCGTTCGGCCGACGTTTTCCTCGGCGTGCCCTTCAACATCGCCTCCTACGCGCTGCTCACCATGATGGTCGCGCAGGTGACGGGCTTGAAGCCCGGCGACTTCGTGCACTCGCTCGGCGACACGCACCTCTATTCCAACCATCTGGAGCAAGCGCGCTTGCAGCTGACGCGGCCGACGCGGCCCTTGCCGTCGATGAAGATCAACCCTGAGGTGAAGGACATCTTCTCCTTCCGCTACGAGGACTTCAAACTCGAAGGCTACGACCCGCACCCGCACATCAAGGCCGAAGTCGCGGTGTGAGCGGATGTCGCTCTCGATTCACCGCGCGCGTCCCGATCAGTCCGGGCTGATCTTTTCGCTGATCTGCGAGCTTGCCGAGTACGAAAAGCTTTCGCATGAGGTCGAAGCGACCGAAGCCGGCATTGCCGCCGCCCTGTTCGGTGAAAACCCGCGCCTGTTCTGCGAGATCGCGGAATGGAACGGCGAGCCGGTGGGCTTTGCGGTGTGGTTCTTCAACTTCTCCACCTTCTCCGGCCGCACGGGCATCTTCCTCGAAGATCTGTTTGTGCGCCCGGCGTATCGCGGCAAGGGCATCGGCAAGGCGCTGCTCGCCCGTCTTGCAAGTCTCTGTGTCGAGAATAACTGGTCGCGGCTGCAGTGGAGCGTGCTGGACTGGAACACGCCGTCGATCGAATTCTACAAGTCGCTCGGTGCTGACATGATGGATGAGTGGAAGCTGTGCCGGATCAACGGCGCGGCGCTCGCGCAACTCGCGAAGGCGATGCCGTGATCGAAACCGTCCTCATCGTCGCGGTCGCGGAGAATGGCGTGATCGGACGCGACAACACGATTCCGTGGCGGCTGAAGGCCGATCAGCAGCGCTTCAAGGCGCTCACCCTGAACAAGCCCGTGATCATGGGACGCAAGACTTTTGCATCGCTGCGCCGCCCGCTGCCCGGGCGTACCAACATTGTGATCACCCGCGATCCGGATTTCCGCGCATCGGGCGCGGTCGTCACCACTTCGCTCGAGAACGCCTTTGCGATCGCGCGCGGCGACGCGCTGCGGCGCGGCACTAGCGAAATCATCGTCATGGGTGGGGTCGATGTCTATGTGCGGTCGCTGCCGATCGCGGATCGGCTCGAGATTACCGAAGTGCATGCGGCGATCGAGGGGGATACGCGTTTCCCCGCCATCGATGCCTCGACCTGGCAGGAGACCAGCCGGCATCGGCGCGCGGCAGCCGCGGACGATACGGCCAACTACTCCTATGTGACATATCGCCGTCGAAACGCGCCGCATTAACCGCATTTGGTAATGTTTACATTGACAAATATGGCGGCAAGCATAGCTGCATCAGACTTAAGCTTGCGTTGTAAGGGCAGGGCGCGTCCCTTATAAGCCTGCCGGATGAGCAGGGGCTGGGTATTTCGCCCCAAATCCCCCGCGGAGGAGAGCGTCGAATGGCGTGGAAGAATCAGGGCGGTGGCCCGTGGGGCTCCGGCCCGAGAGGGCCATGGGGCTCAGGCCCGCAGCCGGTTGGCCCGAGGCCGCCCGATCTCGAGGATCTTCTGCGCCGCGGTCAGGACCGACTGCAGCAGCTGCTGCCGGGCGGCTATTTCTCCAGCCTCGGTATCGCCTTGATCGTGGCCGGCGCGCTGGCGATCTGGGCGATGTCCGGCTTCTACCGCGTGCAGTCCGAAGAGCTCGGCATCGTCTTGCGCTTCGGCAAATATGTGCGCGATGCCGGTCCCGGCCTCAACTATCACCTGCCTTATCCGATCGAGACCGTGCTGCTGCCGAAGGCGCTGCGCGTCTCCACCATCTCGATCGGCATGACGCTGATCGACGATCCGACACGGCGTGGCCGTACCATGCGCGACGTGCCGGAAGAAAGCCTGATGCTGACCGGCGACGAGAACATCGTCGACGTCGACTTCACCGTGCTGTGGCGGATCAAGCCGAAGGGCGCCGCCGACTTCCTCTTCAACATCCAGAATCCCGAAGGCACTGTGAAGGCGGTGGCCGAAAGCGCGATGCGCGAGATCGTCGGCAAGTCCAACATCCAGCCGATCCTGACCGGCGCCCGCACCACCACCGAGCAGAGCGTGCAGGAATTGATGCAGAAAACGCTCGACTATTACGGCTCGGGAATCCAGATCGCGCAGGTGCAGATGCAGAAGGTCGACCCGCCGGCGCAGGTGATCGATTCCTTCCGCGACGTGCAGGCCGCGCGCGCCGACCTCGAGCGGCTGCAGAACGAGGCGCAGACCTACGCCAACCGCGTCGTGCCCGAGGCCAAGGGCCGTGCCGCACAGATCCTCCAGGTCGCCGAAGGCTACAAGCAGCAGGCGATCGCGGAAGCCCGGGGCCAGAGCGCCCGCTTCCTGAAAGTCTACGATGAATATGCCAAGGCGAAAGACGTGACGCGGGAGCGCATTTATCTGGAGACGATGGAACGTATCCTCGGAAGCTCCGAGAAGCTGATCTATGACGGCGGCGCCGGCGCGAGCCAGGGCGTGGTGCCCTATCTTCCCCTGAACGAATTGACGCCGCGGCGCCAGGCGACGACGGGACAGCAGCAACAACCGAGCGGAGCCACGCGATGAGGTCGCCCGTCACCGGCATTGTCACGCTGATCCTGCTGTTTCTCGCGGCGATCGTGGTCTACAGCTCGCTGTTCACGGTGCAGCAGACCGAACAGGCGCTGGTCGTCCGCTTCGGCAAACCGGTCGACATTGCGACCGATCCCGGGCCTGCATTTCAAGGCGCCCTTCATCGATACGGTGATCCCGGTCGACAAGCGCATCCTCGATCTGGAAAATCCGTCGCAGGAAGTGATCGCCTCCGACCAGAAGCGGCTGGTGGTGGACGCCTTCGCGCGCTACCGCATCAAGGATGCGCTGAGGTTTTACCAGAGCGTCGGTTCGATCCAGGCCGCTAACCTGCAATTGACCACGCTGCTCAACGCGTCGTTGCGCCGCGTGCTCGGCGAGGTCACCTTCATCCAGGTGGTGCGCGACGAGCGTGAAGCCTTGATGGGACGCATCCGCAACCAGCTCGATCATGAGGCCGACGGTTACGGTATTCAGGTGGTCGACGTGCGTATCCGCCGTGCCGACCTGCCGGAGCAAAACAGCCAGGCGGTCTATCAGCGCATGCAGACCGAGCGGCAGCGCGAGGCCGCCGAGTTCCGCGCGCAAGGCGCGCAAAAGGCGCAGGAGATCCGCTCCACCGCCGATCGAGAAGCGACCGTGATCGTGGCGGAAGCCAATTCCAAGTCCGAGCAGACCCGCGGCGAGGGCGATGCCGAGCGCAACCGGCTGTTTGCCGAAGCCTATGGCAAGGATCCCGATTTCTTCGCCTTCTATCGCTCGATGTCGGCCTATGAGAACGGCCTGAAGAGCGCAGATACCCGCTTCCTGTTGCGGCCGGATTCCGATTTCTTCCGGTATTTCGGCAATCCGTCGGGCAAGCCGGCCACGCCGACTTCGGAGCCGGCGGCAGGCGCGAGCGCGGCGGCGCCGGCCGTGCCTGCGACGCCCAAGCCGTAAGGCGCCGGGGGCGCAGGCTTATTGAGTTGACAGGAGTGAGGCGACGCGATTGCTTCGTTCCCGAGTGCCTTAAGAAAAGAATCACAGGGGGAGGTTCCAGTCCGATGAGGTCCATTGCGTTTGCCGACTTCCTCATCGGTGTGGGCATTTTGTTCGTGATCGAAGGGCTGATGTTCGCGGCAAGCCCGGCCTGGATGCGCCGGGCGATGAAAAGCGCGCTGGCGACGCCGGACAATCATCCTGCGCGCGGTCGGCATCGGCTCGGCGGTGATCGGGCTGATCCTGATCTGGGTGGTTCGCCGCCCGATTTGACCGTATCTTTCCGGGTCGCGACCAAAAACGCGACCGGGAGACCGCTTAAGATTTCGGGCGTGAAAAGAACGAGATCGTGAGAGGTTAACGTCGGCTTTTTGCCGTATTAAGTAGCATTGATGGCGATGCCATCCGAACGCGAGAACGCTTGCGCCGCCGCCCCTTTCGGGCGCAGGGTGAGCACCAAACCCAAATCCTTTTGGAGAAAAGTCGATATGACCGCTGCGACCACAGCCTTGAGTCGGCGCCTGCGTCCCGTGCTGGCCGCGATCTGCCTTGGCGCAGCCGGCGCGCTCATCTCCGCACCGGCTTTTGCGCGCGGACCGGAAGGCATCGCCGACGTCGCCGAAAAGGTGATCGATGCGGTGGTCAACATCTCGACCTCGCAGACGATCGAGGCCAAGGCGGCGGCGACGGCCGAGGCACGATTCCGCAATTGCCGCCGGGCTCGCCGTTCGAGGAATTTTTCGACGACTTCTTCAAGAACCGCAGAGGCGGCAAGGGCGGCGGCGGCGACCTGCAGCCGCACAAGACCAATTCGCTCGGCTCGGGCTTCATCATCGATACGTCCGGCATCGTCGTCACCAACAACCACGTGATCGCCGATGCCGACGAGATCAACGTCATCATGAATGACGGCACCAAGATCAAGGCCGACATCGTCGGCATCGACAAGAAAACCGACCTCGCCGTGCTTGAAGTTCAAGCCGCCGAAGCCGTTGACCGCGGTGAAGTTCGGCGATTCCGACAAGCTCAGGCTCGGCGACTGGGTGATCGCGATCGGCAACCCGTTCAGCCTCGGCGGCACGGTGACGGCCGGCATCGTCTCGGCCAAGAACCGCGACATCTCCTCCGGCCCCTATGACAGCTACATCCAGACCGATGCCGCGATCAATCGCGGCAATTCCGGCGGCCCGCTGTTCAACCTCGATGGCGAAGTCATCGGCGTCAACACGCTGATCATCTCGCCCTCGGGCGGCTCGATCGGCATCGGCTTTGCGGTGCCATCGAAGACGGTAGCGAGCGTGGTGTCCCAGCTGCAGCAGTTCGGCGAGCTCCGCCGCGGCTGGCTCGGCGTGCGCATCCAGCAGGTGACCGACGAGATCGCCGAGAGCCTCAACATCAAGCCGGCGCGCGGCGCGCTGGTCGCCGGTGTCGACGACAAGGGGCCGGCAAAACCCGCCGGCATCGAGCCCGGCGACGTCATCGTCACTTTCGACGGCAAGGAGATCAAGGAGCCGAAGGACCTTTCGCGCGTGGTGGCCGACACCACCGTCGGCAAGGAAGTCGACGTCATGCTGATCCGCAAGGGCCAGGAGGAGACCCACAAGGTCACGCTCGGCCGGCTCGAGGACACCGACAAGGCCGCAGCCGGCCTCGGTGAAGAAGGACGAGCCCGCGGACAAGCCGGTGACGCAGAAGGCGCTCGGGCTCGATCTCGCCACGCTCAGCAAGGATCTGCGCACCAAGTACAAGATCAAGGACTGCGTCAAGGGCGTGCTGATCACCGGCGTCGACGGCAGCTCCGATGCCGCCGACAAGCGGCTCTCCGCCGGCGACGTCATCGTCGAGGTGGCGCAGGAAGCGGTTGGCAGCGCCGCCGACATCAAGAAGCGCATCGACCAGCTGAAAAAGGACGGCAAGAAGTCGGTGCTGCTGCTGGTGTCGAACGGCGACGGCGAATTGCGGTTTGTGGCGCTGAGCGTGCAGTAGGCACGCGGCCACCAACCCACACTCGATGTCATACCCCGCGAAAGCGGGTATCCAGTACGCCGCGGCTCCAACCGTGACAAACCGGCGTCTCTGGAATACTGGGTCACCCGCTTTTCGCGGGTGACGACAGCAGAGACTAATCCCACAAACTCTTCGCGCCGATACCCCTGCGCATAAAGCAGCGCGGTGAGATCGCCGTAATCGATCCGCGCCGCCGCCGCAGTGGCGACCGCGGGCTTGGCGTGGTAGGCGACGCCCAGGCCCGCATTCTCGATCATGCCGAGATCGTTGGCGCCGTCGCCGGCCACCATGGTGTCGATGTCGTCGAGGTCGAAGGATTTCAGTCAGCTCGATCAAGCGTCGCGAGTTTGGTGGCGCGGCCGAGGATCGGCTCCTTCACTTCGCCGGTGAACTTGCCGTCGTGCTCGATCAAGTTCGTTGGCGCGGTTCTCCTGGAAACCGATCCTTGCTGCGACCGCATTGGTGAACAGCGTGAAGCCGCCCGAGATCAGGCAGGTATAGGCGCCGTGCGCGCGCATGGTCATCACCAGCTCGCGGCCGCCCGGCGTCGGTGTGATGCGTTTTGCCAGCACCTCATCGACCACGCTGACGGGCAGGTCCTTGAGTAGCGCAACCCGCTCGCGCAGCGCCGGCTCGAACTCGATCTCGCCGCGCATGGCGCGCTCGGTGATTTTGGCGACATGGTCCTTCAGCCCGACAAAATCGGCCAGCTCGTCGATGCATTCCTGTCCGATCATGGTGGAATCCATGTCGGCCAGAAAAAGCTTCTTGCGCCGGGTAGCGATCGGCTGCACCACGATATCGATCGGCAGGTCGCCGCGCGCCGCGCGCAGGCGATCGGCGATGGCGCGGATGTCGTCCTTGTCTTTGGTCGGGGCGTCAAAGGGAATGTCGGCCGCAACCTCTTCCCACAGCCAGTGCGCCGGGCCGGCCGAGGGCAGCACCGCGCGCGCGCCGTCCAGGATGGTGGAATCGAGCGCGGGGTTGTTCGGGTTGCAGATCAGCGTCGCGACGAGAGACATGGGGTGACTTCTCAGGCGACCAGGACCAAGGCCGTGCTTATCGCAGGGCCGACCGCCAGCGGCAAGTCGGCGCTGGCGCTCGAGCTGGCGCAAAACGCCGGCGGCGTGGTCATCAATACCGATTCCATGCAGGTCTATCGCGATCTCCGCGTGCTCACGGCGCGGCCGACGTCGAGAAGAGGAGGCGCGGGTGCCGCATCGGCTCTATGGCCATGTCGATGCCGCCGATCAATTTTTCCGCCGGCGCCTGGGTCGCCGATGCCGCGAAGGCGCTCGCGGAGGCCCGCGCGCAAAACCGCCTGCCGATTTTCGTCGGCGGCACCGGTCTCTATTTCAAGGCGCTGACGCGCGGCCTTTCCGCGGTGCCGCCGATCCCGCCGGACAGTCCGCGAGAGCGTGCGCGCGCGGCTCGAGCGCGACGGCGTCGAGGCGCTGCATGCCGAGCTCGCGCGCCGCGATCCGGCTTCCGCCGAGCGGCTGAGGCCGCGCGACCGCACCCGCATCGCCCGCGCGCTCGAAGTGGTCGAGGCGACCGGCCGTTCGCTGACCGATTGGCATCGCGAGGGCCTGCCGCCGCTCCTGCCGCCGAGCGAATTTTCCGCGTTGTTTCTCGCGCCCGAGCGCGACGCGCTCTATGCGCGCATCGACGCGCGCTTCGATGCGATGCTGCAAGGCGGGCGCGCTGGACGAGGTCGCGCGCATTGGCCGCGCGAAAACTCGATCCCCTGTTGCCGGCGATGAAGGCGCATGGCGTGCCGGCGCTGATCCGGCATCTCGCCGGCGAACTGACGCTGGAGGAGGCCGCCACGATCGGCCGCGCCGACACCCGCCATTACGCCAAGCGGCAGTTCACCTGGTTCCGGCATCAATTGCCGGAGTTCGAATGGGTGACGCCGGAAGCGGCGAGGGGGTGGCTACAGCAACGGACCTCATCCTGAGGAGCCGCGAAGCGGCGTCTCGAAGGATGGCCACGGGCCTCATGGTTCGAGACGCGCTGCGCGCACCACGAGGGTCAGCACTCACGCGTTTTTTGCGCAAATTCCCACTCGCCGAATGCTGAGAAGCCCGCTAAGCTCCAAAAATCGCGCTTCGGACGGCGCTCTGCCTTGACTTCGGCGGTTTGGCCGCTATGTTCGCGCAACCTTTGGGAAGCTAGGCGCCCATCATGCGTAATATTATTACCAAACTCCTTATCGTCGTCGTACCCAGGCGCACCGCCGGGGGTGGCTGACGGCCATCTAGATTCGGACGGTGCGCATGGGGCCTCCTGGGGCCCTTTTTTATTTCCCGAAGCAAAAACAAGCCGCTGACAACGGACAGGACGAAAGACCATGAGTGACAAGAGCCACGATCCGAACCAGATGACCGGCGCCGCGATGATCGTCCGCGCGCTCATCGATCATGGCGTGAAGCACCTCTTCGGCTATCCCGGCGGCGCGGTGCTTCCGATCTATGACGAGATTTTCCAGCAGAGCGAGGTCGAGCACATTCTGGTGCGGCACGAGCAGGGCGCCGGCCACGCGGCCGAAGGCTATGCGCGCTCGACCGGCAAGCCGGGCGTCGTGCTGGTGACCTCCGGCCCCGGCGCCACCAACATGGTGACGCCGCTGACCGATGCGCTGATGGATTCGATTCCGCTGGTCTGCATCACCGGCCAGGTGCCGACGCATCTGATCGGCAACGACGCGTTCCAGGAATGCGACACGGTCGGCATCACGCGGCCCTGCACCAAGCACAATTGGCTGGTGCGCGACGTCAACGATCTCGCCAAGGTGCTGCACGAGGCGTTCTACGTCGCCACCACCGGCCGGCCCGGGCCGGTCGTCGTCGACGTTCCGAAGGACGTGCAGTTCGCGACCGGCACCTATCATCCGCCGCGCAAATCCGACGTGCACATCTCCTACGCGCCGCGGGTGAAGGGCGATGCGACGCAGATCCGCAAGGCCGTGGCGCTGCTCGCCGGCGCCAAGCGGCCGGTGATCTATACCGGCGGCGGCGTCATCAATTCCGGGCGCGAAGCCTCGAAGCTGCTGCGCGAGCTGGTCGAGTTCACGGGCTTCCCGATCACCTCGACGCTGATGGGCCTCGGCGCCTATCCGGCCTCGGGCAAGAACTGGCTCGGCATGCTCGGCATGCACGGCACCTACGAAGCCAACATGACCATGCATGATTGCGACGTCATGCTGTGCGTCGGCGCGCGCTTCGACGACCGCATCACCGGCCGCACCGATGCGTTCTCGCCGGGCTCGAAGAAGATCCACATCGACATCGATCCGTCCTCGATCAACAAGAACATCCGCGTCGACGTGCCGATCATCGGCGATGCCGGCAATATCCTCGGCGACCTCCTGCAGGTGTTCAAGGCGGAGGCGAAGAAGCCCGACATCAAGGCCTGGTGGCAGCAGATCGCGCAATGGCGCGCGCGAAATTCGCTGTCCTACAGGAAGAACAACGATATCATCCTGCCGCAATTCGCGATCCAGAAGCTGTTCGAGGTGACGCGCGGGCGCGACACTTACATCACGACCGAAGTCGGCCAGCACCAGATGTGGGCCGCGCAGTTCTACGGCTTCGAGGAGCCGCACCGCTGGATGACCTCGGGCGGGCTCGGCACCATGGGCTATGGCCTGCCGGCGGCGATCGGCGTGCAGGTGGCGCATCGCGACAGCCTCGTCATCGACATCGCGGGCGATGCCTCGGTGCAGATGACGATGCAGGAGATGTCGACGGCCGTTCAGCACGAGCTGCCGATCAAGATCTTCATCCTGAACAACCAGTACATGGGCATGGTGCGGCAGTGGCAGCAGCTGCTGCATGGCAACCGCCTGTCGCATTCCTACTCCGAAGCGCTGCCGGATTTCGTCAAGCTCGCGGACGCCTATGGCTGCGTCGGCATCCAGGCGATCAAGCCGGGCGATCTCGAAGGCGCGATCAAGGAGATGATCTCGGTCAAGAGGCCGGTGCTGTTCGATTGCCGCGTGGCGGCGCTGGAAAACTGCTTCCCGATGATCCCCTCCGGCAAGGCGCATAACGAGATGCTGTTGCCGGAAGAGGCGAAGGACGAGGCGACCGCCAAGGCGTTCGCCGGCGGCAAGGCGCTGGTGTGAGGTGGGGCAGACAAATGTTTGACCTCAAGGAGCTCGAACGCGCACACGAGATCGTGGGCCAGGCAGTGCCGCCGACGCCGGCGCATGCCTGGCCGCTGCTGGCCGAGCGGCTCGGCACGCGCGTCGTCGTCAAGCACGAGAACCACACGCCGACCGGCGCCTTCAAGGTGCGCGGCGGGCTCGTCTATCTTGATCGGCTGAAGCGCGAGCGGCCTGACGTGCCGGGGATCATCTCGGCGACGCGCGGCAATCACGGCCAGAGTCTTGCGTTTGCGGCGAGCCGGCACGGCGTGCCGGCGGTGATCTATGTGCCACATGGCAATTCGGTCGAGAAAAATCGCGCGATGCGCGGCTTTCGGCGCCGAGCTGGTCGAGCATGGCGAGGATTTTCAGGCGGCGCGCGAAGAGGCGGGGCGCCGCGCGCAATACGCCGGCCTCGATATCGTGCCGTCGTTCCATACTGATCTCGTGCTGGGCGTTTCGACCTATGCGCTCGAATTGTTTCGTGCCGCGCCTGATCTCGACATCCTCTATGTGCCGATCGGGCAGGGCTCCGGCATTTGCGGCTGTATCCTGGCGCGCGACCTGCTCGGGCTGAAGACCGAGATCGTCGGCGTGCAGTCGACCGAGGCGCCGTCCTACGCTTTGTCGTTCGCGGCCGGCCGGGTCGTCACCACCGAGACCAGCAACACGCTGGCCGACGGCATGGCGACGCGCATTCCCGATGCCGAGGCGCTCGCGATCATCTGCAAGGGCGCCTCGCGCGTCGTGCAGGTGAGCGATGACGAGGTCGGGCGCGCCATCCGCGCCTACTGGACCGATACGCATAATCTTGCCGAGGGCGCCGGCGCCGCGCCGCTCGCGGCCGCGCTGCAGGAAAAGCAGAAGTTGGCCGGCAAGCGCGTCGGCCTGGTCTTGACCGGCGGCAACATCGATTTCGATCTGTTCCAGAAATGGATCGGAACGGACGCGGCTACGCCCAGATACGAGGGCCGATGGCATGACGAGGAAACGAATTGGGGAATGAGATGAACCAGCCCGCCTCCGCCTATTTCCTCGAAGAGCGCCATGTGCCGAACGAGACGCACACGCTCTCGGTGCTGGTGCGAACGAGCCCGGCGTGCTTGCGCGCGTGATCGGGCTGTTCTCCGGCCGCGGCTACAACATCGACAGCCTCACGGTCTCGGAGACCGAGAGCCAGAAGCATCTCTCGCGCATCACCATCGTCACCACGGGCACCCCGATGGTGATCGAGCAGATCAAGCACCAGCTCGACCGCATGGTGCCGGTCTACCGCGTGGTCGACATGACGCTCGTCGGGCCGCTCGATCGAGCGGGAGCTTGCGATGGTGAAGGTGCGTGGAACCGGCGACAACCGGGTCGAGGCGCTGCGTCTTGCGGATGCGTTCCGGGCCAGGGTCATCGATGCGACGACCGAGAGTTTTGTGTTCGAGATCACAGGCAATACCACCAAGATCAACCAGTTTATCGACCTGATGCGCCCGCTCGGCCTGGTCGAGGTGTCCCGCACCGGCGTCGCCGCGATCGGGCGCGGGCCCGAAGGGATGTGAACCATGCTGGCGCGCGACTGGTATTACAACGAACGCGGAAGGATCGGCCTCGAACCCGCGGTCGCCTCGATCTATGGCAGCGATGACGACGGCGACCTGCGCGCCCGCGCCGCGCTCAAGATGCTCGGCGTCAAGAACGGCTGGCGGATCGCCGATATCGGCTGCGGCAACGGCGTGCTCGCGACGCGAAGCGGCGCTGATGGGCGCCGAGGTCGACGCCATCGACATTTCGCCGGCGATGCTGGCGCTTGCCGAAATCTATGCGCGCGACCGCAAGGCGGCGGTGCGGACGCAGTCGGCGGGGCTGCTCAGTTTCGCTTATCAGCCCAATTCCTATGATCTCATCGTCAGCGAATTCACGCTGCACCATCTGCCGGATTTCTGGAAGGCGGTGGCGATGTCGCGCATCTTCGCCGCGCTCAAGCCCGGCGCGAATTTCTATCTGCGCGACATCGTGTTCGTCAGCATGCCCGACGGCAGCGAGCGCAGCGTCGAGCAATGGGCCGACTACAACATCAAGAACCACGAGTTCGCCCGTGACAACGTCGTCACCCATATGCGCGACGAATATTCCACCTTCGGCTGGGTGATGGAGCGCATGCTGACCGAGGTCGGTTTCACGCTGCTCTCGGCCGATTATCACGCGCCGTTGCACGGCACGTATCTGTTGCAGAAACCCAAGCCGGGCAGCCAAGGCTAGAAAACCAGAACAAGAAAATGAAACCGGCCGACATAGCCATCGCCGTCCTGGTGGCGGTCATCTGGGGATTTGGGTTCGTCGCGGGCCGATCGCGCTCGACGAACTGCCGCCGGAACTGATGACGACGCTGCGCTTTGTCATCGCGGCAATGCCCTGCCTGTTCGTGCGCCGGCCGAAAATCTCCTGGCCGCTGTTGATCGCGATCAGCGCCAGCCTGTTCTTCGGCCAATTTCTTGCGCAGTCGGTCGCATCGCGCACGGCATGCCGGTCGGGCTTGCCAGCGTGATCGTGCAGAGCCAGGCGCTGTTCACCATCGCCCTTGCCGCCATCATCTTCCGCGAAGTCCCGACGCCGATGCAGGGCGCGGGGATCGCGTCGCGGCCGCAGGCCTGCTGATGATCTGCGGCACCGTCGGCTATGACTTCAGCGTCTCGGCCTTTGCGATCCTGATGATCTCGCCGATCGCTTTGCGATCGGCAATCTCCTGCTGCGGCCGGCGAAGGGCGTGCCCATGCTCGACCTGTTCGCCTGGCTGTTCCTGTGCTCGGCCATTCCCTCCTTCGTCCTCACCATGGTGACGATCGGACCCGAAGGGAGCTGGCAGCGCTGACACAGATGTCGCTGCGGGGATTGTCAGCATGCTCTTTGTCGGCGGCGTCACGACCTGCTTCGCCTATTGGCTCTGGGGTCGCCTGTTGCGGGACCATCCCGCCGCGCAAGTCGTGCCGTTTGCGCTGCTGGTGCCGTTCGTCGGCTCGGCCGCCTCCAGCATCGTCTTCGGCGAGAAGTTCGGGGCGCTTGCGGCTCGCCGGCATGGTCACGGTGATCGGCGGCATCGCCATCATGTTGCTTTCAAAGCGTCTGCAAGCGTGCCGGAAGTGCCGCGGGAGCCTGACCATGTCGCATCAGCTTCTGTTCGCCTTTGTCGTGTTCGCCACCGTGATGTTCTTCACGCCCGGTCCGAACAACATCATGCTGCTGTCGTCGGGGTTGACTTACGGCTTCCGGCCGACCGTGCCGCATATCTCGGGCATCACCTTCGGTTTTGCCTTCATGGTCGGCGCGGTGGGCGTCGGCCTCGGCACCGTCTTCCTCGCCTATCCGATCCTGCAGACCATCCTGAAATGGGGCGGCGTCGCTTATCTCGTCTATCTCGCCGCCGCGATCGCGCTTGTCCGATCCGGTCAAGCCGGAGGAGGGCGGCCGCCGCAAGGGGCCGATGACCTTCATGGGTGCGGCCATGTTCCAGTGGATCAACGCCAAGGGCTGGGTGATGGTGATCTCGACCATCACCGCCTATGCCGCGATCGCGGCGTTTCCCTGGAATATCGCGATCCAGGTCGCGATCAGCCTGATCCTGGGATGCGTGTCGTGCACGGCCTGGGCGATGTTCGGCAGCGCGCTGCGGCCGCTGCTCTCCTCGCGGAGGGCCGTGCGGATATTCAACATCGTGATGGCCGTGCTGCTGCTGGCCTCCCTGATCCCGGTCTTCATGGAAGCATGAGGGGGCGGCGCGTTATGCGAGAAGAGGGTTTCCACAACGAGCCGAAATGTTCTAGACAGCGCCGGAAATTCGCGGGCGACCCGGCGGTTTTGCCCATCTAATAGCCTGATTAACCAGCCGATTTCGGCTCACCTCAAGGAAACGACCATGCGTGTTTATTACGATCGCGACGCCGACCTGAACCTGATCAAGGGCAAGAAGGTCGCCATCGTCGGTTATGGCAGCCAGGGCCATGCCCATGCGCTGAACCTGAAGGATTCCGGCGTCAAGGAAGTCTCCATCGCGCTGCGCAAGGGCTCGGCCTCGGCCAAGAAGGCCGAAGCCGCCGGCTTCAAGGTGCTGGAAGTCGCCGAAGCCGCCAAATGGGCCGACCTCGTCATGATGCTGACCCCGGACGAGCTGCAGGGCGACATCTATCGCGAGCACCTCCACGACAACATGAAGAAGGGCGCGGCGCTTGTCTTCGCGCACGGCCTCAACGTCCATTTCAACCTGCTCGACCCGCGCGCCGATCTCGACGTGCTGATGATCGCGCCGAAGGGCCCCGGCCACACCGTCCGCTCGGAGTATCAGCGCGGCGGCGGCGTGCCCTGCCTGATCGCGATCGCCAAGGACTCCTCCGGCAACGCCCATGACCTCGGCCTCAGCTATGCCTCGGCGATCGGCGGCGGCCGGGCCGGCATCATCGAGACCACCTTCAAGGAAGAGTGCGAGACCGACCTGTTCGGCGAGCAGGTGGTGCTCTGCGGCGGCCTGGTCGAGCTGATCAAGGGCGGTTACGAGACCCTGGTCGAGGCCGGCTACGCCCCCGAGATGGCCTATTTCGAGTGCCTGCACGAGGTGAAGCTGATCGTCGACCTGATCTATGAAGGCGGCATCGCCAACATGAACTACTCGATCTCCAACACCGCCGAGTACGGCGAATACGTCACCGGCCCGCGCATCGTCACCGACGAGACCAAGAAGGAGATGCGCAAGGTGCTGGCCGACATCCAGTCCGGCAAGTTCGCCCGCGACTGGATGCTGGAGAACAAGGTCAACCAGACCTCGTTCAAGGCCACCCGCGCCAAGCTCGCGCAGCACCCGATCGAGCAGGTCGGCGAGAAGCTCCGCGACATGATGCCGTGGATCAAGAAGGGCGCCTTGGTGGACAAGACCAAGAACTAGGGCTTGATCCACGTTTTTGATTGCGAGATCGCGCAGGCGCGATCTCGATGATCAAGAAGGGCGCGCTGGTGGACAAGACCAAGAATTGACCTTCGCAGCTGCGACATAAAATTAAGCGCAGCCCTGTATCGAGAAGCGAGATCGCGACAGCGCGGTCTCGCTTTTTCTTCGATCGAAGCATTGCTCTTTCATTGATATTCTTCCGCGCCTCACGCGCCATATCCGCTACAAAGAACTGAGCTGCCAACCACATTCTTGCTGTGAAGCAGTTCGCGCGAACTCCGAGAGCAAAAAAAACGTGGCGTTTCAGGTTGCAAGCGCCAATTCCTCATCTGTGTTCTGGTCTCCCGCGCAACCTGCGCGAAGCGCGTGAAGTACTTCAAGCTTTAAAGCGCGTTCTTGCGCGCCGCGATCGAACTTTTGCGTCTCACGCACGCGCGACCGCGAACACACCTCGACCTCGGCTCTTCGTCCGCGCAGCTGCGTCGGCCCCAGCGGCTCGACGGCGAGGCCCTTGCCGGGATCCAGCAGACGCAGGAGATCGCCGGAGACGAGCAGATTGCGGCCGGCTTCCTTGCAGCGCTCCTGCAAGCGCGCGGTCACGTTCATGGTGTCGCCGAAATAGGCGACCTGCGGGCGGGACTCCCCGCATTCGCTGATCACCACCGGACCGGCATGCAGGCCGGCGCGGAAGTTCGGCACCAGGCCGAACTCGCTGAAGTATCGGTCGGCGAGTTCCGCGATCCGGTCCTGGATCGCGAACACGCAGTCGATCGGGCGTCGCTCCCTGCCGGCCGTGACCGGCCAGGTCACGATGACCTCGTCCCCCACATAGGCATGCACCTCGCCGCCATGGGCCACGATCGCCTCGTCGATGTCATAGAAGAAGCGGGTCAGCAGCTCCTGCACCCGCACTTCCCCCAATTGCTCGGCCAGCGTGGTTGAGCCGACCAGGTCAAGGAACAGCAGCACGCGTTCCTCAGGGGTAGGCCTGCGATAACGGCCGAGTATGACATTGATCAGCACCCGGCCGCCGACCAGCCGCACCATCTCGTAGATCGGCCCGCTCATCATCGACAAGACGAAAGCGAGGACGACGATTTTGGGGTAGTCGCTGGCCAGCCAGTGCGCCCCGATCCCGTGGTCGTACAAGAGCGCCTCCAGCACCACGGCGACCGTAGCCACCACGAGCGCCATGGCAAGCGAGCGGATGATCAGCTCGATGCCGAGTGGCCACCGTCGTACCCAGGCGGCGCTGCGTGAGGTGAAATAGAGGTGGACTGCCCAGCCAGCGAGCGTGACGCACGCGCCGTGCAGGCTGGATCGCAGGTAGTTGGCGATGCTTGTCTCGTCGACGGGGTCGACGACGTAGCGGAACACGGCGCCGAACAATACTCCGAGCACAGCTACGACGATGGTGGAAACCCAGACCCGCCGCATGGTTCCTCCGCGCCCTTCACGTTGCATCGCAAACTTGCGCGCGACAAATCGTCCCCGGCATTTGCGCTCTTGTGACATTGCTTCCGGTCATCAGGTCCGGCTGCTATCGTCCGCCATCTCACAAGAAAAAATGACCTGAGGAAACCGCCGATAGCAGCCAACACGCTCTGCCCAGAGGGGGAAGCCCATGAAGCGCCGCGCGAAGCCGTTTGTTTGGACCCGTTTCATCCCGCCGCATCTCGTTCGAAAGCTTGCGCTTTCCTTGGCTCTCCTCGGCCTCGCCACAGTTCCTTCGCTGGCGCAAAAGAAATACGACACCGGCGTCACCGACACCGAGATCAAGATCGGCAACATCATGCCCTATTCGGGGCCGGCCTCCGCCTACGGCATCATCGGCAGGACGATGAGTGCCTATTTCCGCATGATCAACGACAATGGCGGGGTCAACGGCCGCAAGATCAACTTCATCTCCTATGACGACGCCTATAGCCCGCCGAAGACGGTGGAGCAGGCGCGCAAGCTGGTCGAGAGCGACGAGGTGTTCCTGATCTTCGCCTCGCTCGGCACCGCGAGCAACGCGGCGATCCAGAAATACATGAACAACATGAAGGTGCCGCAGCTGTTTGTTGCCACAGGGGCTTCGCGCTGGGGCGATCCCGAGCATTTCCCCTGGACCATCGGCTGGCAGCCGAACTACCGCGCCGAGGCGCGGGTCTATGCCACTTACATCCTGCAGCATTATCCCGACGCAAAGCTCGGCGTGCTCTACCAGAATGACGATTTCGGCAAGGATTATGTGCTGGGGCTGAAGGATGTGCTGGGCAACAGATACGGCAAGATGGTCGTGAGCGAGATTTCCTACGAGGTCGCGATGCCGACCGTGGATTCCCTGGTGGTGGCGATCAAGAGCGCCAACCCCGACGTCTTCATCAACATCGGCACGCCGAAATTCGCGGCGCAAGCGATCAAGAAGATCGCCGAGCTCGGCTGGCACCCGATCCAGATCATGACCAATGTGTCGGCTTCGGTCGGCGCCGTGCTCAAACCGGCGGGCCTGGAAAATTCCAAGGGCATCCTGAGCGCCGGCTACCAGATGGACGTCACCGATCCGCAGTGGGACAGCTATCCCGGTATGCAGAAGTTCCGCGCCTTCATGGCGAAATATTATCCGGAGGCCGACAAGTCCGAGAGCGGCCCCTTGACCGCCTTTAATACTTCGACCGCGCTGGTCGAGGTGCTGAAACGCTGCGGCGACAATCTCACGCGGGAGAACGTGATGAAGATCGTCGCCAATATGGATTTCGAGATCAACACCTACATCCCCGGCATCCACATCAAGACCTCGCCGACCGATTTCTATCCGATCGAGCAGGTGCAGATGATGCGCTTCACCGGCGAGAAATGGGAGTTGTTCGGCCCCATCATCGACGGCCACGCGGAGTAGGGCGCTCTTTACGGCTCTGGTGGTCCCACCTACATGACATATGCAGTGCATTACGAGGGGCGGGACCAAACATGAAATCTGTCGTCATCACCGGCGCTTCGACCGGCATCGGCTGGGCCACGGCCAAGCTGCTGGTCGGCAAGGGCTATCGCGTGTTCGGCAGCGTGCGCAAGCAGGCCGACGCGGAGCGCCTGGTCGGCGAGTTCGGCGCCAATTTTAAGCCGCTGTTGTTCGACGTCACCGATGAGGCCGCGGTGCTGGCCGCTGCCCGCGAGGTGCGCGCCGCGCTGAACGGCGAGACGCTCGCCGGGTCTCGTCAACAATGCCGGCATCGCGGTGCCGGGGCCCGTGCTCGAGCTGTCGGCCGACGAATTCCGCCGCCAAATAGACGTCAATGTGATCGGGCCGATCATCTCGACGCAGGCCTTCGGCCCGCTGCTCGGCGTGGACCCATCGCTGAAGGGGCCGAAGGGGCGGATCGTGATGATCTCCTCGGTCGCCGGCAAGAACGGCAATCCGCTGACGCCGGCCTACGCCGCCTCCAAGCACGCGATCGAGGGGTTGTCCGAAAGTCTTCGCCGCGAGTTGATGCTGTTCGGCATCGACGTGATCATCGTGGCGCCCGGCCCGGTGAAGACGCCGATCTGGGCCAAGGGCCAGGCCGACGTCGACATGTCCAAATACAAGAACTCGCCCTATCTGCCGGCGCTGCAGAAGGTCGCGGCCTACATGCAGCATCTCGACTCGATCGGCTTGCCGCCGGAAAAGATCGCCGAAGTCGTCTACGACGCGCTGACCCTGCCGAAGCCGAAGGTGCGCTACCAGGTCGCGCCGGACCCGATGCGGCACCTGATGACGGCGGTGTTGCCCAAGCGCATGGTCGACAAGATCATTGCCAAGCGCATCGGCCTGCTGCCGCCGGCGCAATAGCCATGAGGAAATTCCTGATCGCCATCGCCGCGATGGTTTTTGTCGCTCCGCTGGCCCGCGCCGGAGACCAGGGCGATCCCGCAAGCTGCGACGGCAGCACGCCCGAGGTAGTCAATTGCCTCTCCGCAAAGACCGCGCAGTGGGACAAGCGCATGACGATTGCCTATCAGAAGGCACTGAAGGATGCCGGCCCTCAGCAGCACGATCAGTTGCGCACCGCGCAGCGGCTATGGATTCAGTATCGTGACGCAAATTGCCTGTACTATGACATGGGCGAGGGCACCATCGCCCGTGTCGATGCCGCCGAATGCATGCGCAGCATGACCGAGGCACGCGCCCGCGAACTGGAAAATGTCGGGCATCCATGATGTTCGATGCCTCCAATGTCCCTGGTCATGCGTCACGTCCTTGCCGCATTCGCCCTTCAGGGGAGCGGTGATGTCGACGACAGCCAAGAACCAGTCGGAACTGACCGAAATCGCGAACGAGGCGCTGCGCAGCCAGCCCGGCTGCGAGACCGCGCGCGTCGTCGCGCTCGCGCCATTGCCCCATGCGCGCGGCGGCCGCAACTGGGAAATTCCCAATGTCGTGCTCGGCGACAGCCTGATCAGCGATGTCGACCGCGCCGTCATCACGGTGCATCACCGGCTCGGCCGCCAATTCCATCTTGTCGGAGACTAGATCGCTTCGACCGTTCGCGGTGTTTGGCGCGACGCCATCGCGACCATTCGCAGGACGAACACCGCCATGAGCGGGATCAGGAACAGTGCATAGGCCGGCATCTCGGGGACGCGCTTGCCGAACGACACGGTGAACTGCAGCAGCAGGTAATAGCCGCCGACAAGATGCAGCGCGCGCCAGGCGCGCGGTCCCAGTAGCGCGGCGGTCGCGTCGAACGAGGTCGCGGTCATCGCGATGATGAAGGCATAGCCGATGCCGCCAAAGACGTAGGAGGCGAGGCTGGTCGCCGCTGCAAAGCCAGCCGGGTCCATGTTGGCGAAGGCAACGATCGCCGCGGCATGCAATGCATGCGAGGCAGCAAAGGTCACACCGAGATAGCGGCGGTTGCGGCGCTGCCAGCGCGTGAAGGCGTTGGGCCAAAGCCGGGCGAGCGCGGCCGCCGAGAAGGCGAGACAGAAGAACAACAGCGAGGTCCGCGCGGTGAAGCGGATCACCATGCGCACGCCTTCGATCTCGAACTGCCGTACGCCGGCGATCCCAAGGCAGAGCGCAGCCAGGATCAGCGTCAGCAGGATGAACAGCCGCCAGCCTTCGAACCAGGTTTGCCGCATCGTGTTCCTCCATGTCATGTAATCATCGATTACATAGCGATGGACTCGGGCAGTCAACGGTGTAATCGATGCTTACATTCACGATCGGGTGATGCTAGACACTTCATATGCCGACAAAACCAAGGCAGCAGGCAGCCGCGCCAAAGCCCTATCATCATGGCGATCTCCGCCGCGTCCTGATCGACGCCGCGCTGAAGCTCGCTGAAGAGGGCGGGCCGGAAGCGGTCAGCGTGCGCGAGGCGGCGCGGCGCGCCGGCGTCTCGGCGGGCGCGCCGTTCCGGCATTTTGTGAGCCGCGACGCGCTGATGACGGCGGTCGCGGAAGAGGCGCAGCGGCGGTTTCGGGCCGAGATCGAGGCCGCCCTGGCCGACGCGCCGGCGGACGATCCGCTGAAACGCTTCCGCAGTTTTGGGCTCGCCTATTTGCGCTGGGCTTTGAAAAACCCAGCGCATTTCGAGATCATCTCGAGCGGCCGGCACTTCGACCATGACGGCGCCGGCGCGCTGTCCCGCGACAATGCCGAGCTGATCGCCCTGACCGAGCGCCTGCTCACGGATGCCTTCGAGAAGGGCCAGCTCAAGCCGGCCGACCCCAAGCAGGTGCAGATCGCCGGCCGCGCGCTGGTCTATGGTTTTGCGCGGATGAACATGGACGGTCATTTTCCGCGCTGGGGGGTGGTGAAGGGCGAGGTCGGGCCGATGGCCGAGGCGGTCATCGATCTCTTCATCGAAGGGATCGCGAAGCGCTGATGGCGGCCGGAAGCGAGGTCCAAACCTAATCCCCCTCCGCCCCTTCGACGAAGGCTGCAAGACTCCCGAGCATGCCCATGAGCCGGTCCTGGCCGATCGAACGGGCGTAGCGCTGCTCCAGTTCGGCCATGACCTCAAGGCTGTCGAGCATCAGCTTCCTGCCGGTTCGGGTGAGCTGCAGGACGCGGGCGCGCGCATCTTGCGGGTCGCCCTGTACGCGGATGTAGCCGGCAGCTTCGAGCTCAGTCGCAAGCCGGCCCATCGCCTGCTTGGTAATCCCCGCCCGATCCGCCGCGACGGTTACGGTACTGCCGGCCAGATCGATATTGGACAGCAGCGTCGTGTGGGTGGAACGCAGGTCGGCATAGCCCCGCTCATGCAGGCCCTCCACGACATGCCGGTTGACGATACGCGAGGCACGCAGCAGCAGCTGCCGCATGTTCCTGCGGCGTCCCTCTTCGATGGCTCCCAATTTGATGGCGCCTTGCTTCATTGAGCCTTGCTTCATATCGTAACCTTGGATTACCTTTTATGGGAACTCCAGGTTACCAACTCGCATTGGAGGCGCGCAATGACCAGCCGTCAAACCTTCACCGATCCGGGCGCCGGCGAATGGCTGAGGGTCGACTTTCTGCCGGGCGTCGAACTCATGCCGCTGGCTCAGCCGGTGCCGGAGGGGTCCATACACCGCGCGCGCCTTGCCGCAGGCACGGTCATCCCCTTGCATACCCACCCGGCCGACGAATTCGTGCTGGTGCTGTCGGGAACGGTCGAAACCGGCGGCAGGCGCTGCGAAGCCGGCACATTCTGGACGACGCCGGCCGGGATGCGCCAGGGTCCGCACGTCGCCATTACCGAAGTCGAGCTGCTCACCATGCGGCTTGGGGCCATGGGACCGTTCGGCGAAGATGCGTGACAGCGGGCGCCTGGTATCAGGTCCTTGCGGTCGTGGTCAGGCTCGGCTTTCCGGCATTTTGGCCATCGCGGCGACGGTAACATTAAGCGAAGGTCTGAGCGGCGCCTTCATTGCCTGTTCATGACGGTTCCACTACAGTTTTATGACGTGCTGCAGACTCGGCTGCGGCGTGTGCCTCCTGGCCGGCGCCAGATCGAGGCTTGGGGCAGGGCCGGGACAAAGTTGAGCGTCGTCCTCAAATGGCGCCCGCGCCAAATCCAGGTCCGTCCAACGCGGCCGTCGCCACCGGCCTCGCCTCGATTGGCATTTTCCGTCTCCTTGCTGTCGCGGCGCCTCAATTCGCCGCGCTGGGGCTAATGTTCCAGACCGAGACCGATTTCGGCTCGCGTCTCTGCTTCCTGCTCGCCTGGGGCATCCTGAATTTCATCTGGATCGCGCTGCTGCGCCGGCCCGCGCTCTCGGGCGCGCTGTCGCTGACGCTGGTCGTGGTGCTGGTGCTGCTGTCGCGCTTCAAGCACGACGTGGCGCAGATGACGGTGAACTTCGTCGACCTGATGGTGATCGACCGCGACACGGTGGCGTTCCTGTTCACCATCTTTCCTGACCTGCGCTGGTCGGTGATCGCGGCCGGCCTTCTCACCATTCCCCTGATGTATGCGCTGTGGTGGCTGGATCCCTTTCGTATCCGACGTCTGCCGGCGCTCGCTTGCGCGCTCTCCTGCCTCGCCGCGCTCACCTTCTATTCACTGGCCTATCCCGATGAAGCCTGGCGCGGCTATTACGACGACGGCTACCTCTCGAAATTCGCGCGCTCCGGAGTCACGGCCGCCTACGACCTCTTTCAATACGGCGTGCTCGAGGCCGACGCCTCGGCGACGTCGCGGCTCAACGTGCCGCTGGTCGATTCCTGCCATCCCGCCGGCCGCCGCCCCAACATCGTCATGATCCATGATGAATCGAGTTTCGATATTCGCGCCGCCAGTGGCGTGAAGGTGCCAGCGGGCTATGGCAGCCATTTCAAATCCTTCGACGGCCGCGAGCGCACCTTCCTCGCCGAGAGCAATGGGGGCCCAAGCTGGTACACCGAATATAATGTGCTCTCGGGACTATCGTCGCGCTCGTTCGGCCGCTTCTCCTATTTCGTCACGCGCCTCGCCTCAGGCCATGTCGAGCGCGGCCTGCCGCTCGCACTGCGCCGCTGCGGCTACGAGACGCTCTCGCTCTATCCCGCCTTCGGCGCCTTCATGGGCGCGCGCGACTTCCAGACCACGACCGGCATCGAGCATTTCTACGACGCGCATGATCTCGGCGCCAGGGATGTCGAGCCCGACAGCTTCTTCTACGACTCCGCGCTCAAGCTGATGTCGGCGCAGGCGCCGGGCAAACCGCTCTTCATGTTCGTCTATCTCGCTGCCAATCATTTCCCCTGGGAAACGAAATTCCGCCCCGAGCTGACGCCGAACTGGCGCCCGCCGGGCAACGAACCGATGGTTGACGAATACCTGCGAAGGCAGGCCATGAGCGCTTCCGACTATTCCGCCTTCATCGCTTCCCTGAAGAAGAAATTCGCCGGCGAGCCCTTCTTGATCGTGCGCTATGGCGATCACCAGCCGGAGTTCTCGCCGCATCTGCTCGATCCCGCGCTCGACGAAGCCGGCATCGGCAAGAAGCTCGAGAGTTACGACCCGCGCTATTTCGCGACCTACTACGCCATCGACGCCGTCAATTTCGAGCCGGTGAAGAGCCCGGCCGAGATGGACACGATCGATGCGCCCTACCTGCCGCTGGTAATCCAGGAGGCGGCCGGGATTCCCCTCGATCCGTCCTTCGCGGAGCAAAAGCAGATCATGCTGCGCTGTGGCGGGATGTTCTATGCGTGCAAAAGCGGCGCCGAAGCCCGCCACTTCAATCGGCTTTTGCTCGATGCCGGCCTGATCCACGGGCTTTAGCGCAGCTCTGGTCTGCAAAGCCCATCTTGAGCGCCGCGTCGCAAACCGGCTAAAATGTGGTAAGCGAACCTTTTCGGATTCTCTGCCATGGTGATGCGTCTCTTTGCGCCGCAGTTCCTTGTGGTATGGGCCTTTATCGCCTCCGCTGTTGCCGTCCATTTCCGCGGCAAGGTGCGGCTCGGCTTCTGGCGCCAGGTCTCCGACCCTTCCACCATCATGGCGCCCTACAATGTGCTGATGTACATGTTCTCGGCGGTGCCGAACCGCCCGATCCTGCAGGTCGGCATGGTGCCCGAACTCACGGTGCTGCGCGATAATTGGGAGACCATCCGCGAGGAGGCGCAGCATCTGTTCGCACAAGGCGCCATCAAGGCAGCCGACAAATACAACGACTGGGGTTTCAATTCCTTCTTCCGCACCGGGTGGAAGCGCTTTTATCTGAAATGGTACGGCGCGCCGCTGCCGTCCGCGCTCGCTAATTGCCCGAAGACGGTCGAGCTGTTGAACTCGATCCCGAACGTCAAGGGCGCGATGTTCGCAAACCTGCCGCCGGGCGGCAAGCTGGTGCAGCACCGTGATCCCTATGCCCGTTCGCTGCGCTACCATCTCGGTCTGGTCACGCCGAAGTCGCCGGGCGAATGCCGCATCTTCATCGACGGCAATGCCTATTCCTGGCGCGACGGCGAGGACCTGCTGTTCGACGAGACCTATCTGCACTACGCCGAAAACACCACCAGCGACGACCGCATCATCCTGTTCTGCGACGTCGAGCGCCCGCTCACGACCAATGCCATGACCGCGGTCAACCGCTGGGTCTCGACACACATCATCAATGAGAGCGCGACGCAGAACGAAGACGGCGAGTGCGTCGGCTGGATCAACCGCACCTTCGGTTACGTCTACCGCGTGCGCCTGGTCGGCAAGCGCATGAAGGCGTGGAACAAGCGCGTCTATTATATCGTGAAGTATCTTTTGATCGGCGCCATCGTCGCCGCGTTTCTTGCGACGGCGTTCGCTTGAGGCGCAGATCGTAGGGTGGGCAAAGGCGCAACGCGCCGTGCCCACCATCTCTCCAAATATTTTGTCGTGACTGGTGGGCACGCTTCGCTTAGCCCACCCTGCGCACTTAACGTAGATCTGCAGGGTGGGTTAGCGACTACGTCCGCGGTAGCTCAACGAGCGAAGGCGGAAGCGTAACCACCGGTTCTAGGCGACGAAAGAGCGCTTCATTTTATATGCTGCCGTTTCTGCATAGTGATCGGCGATTTTTCACGAATATTAGAGCGTGTACTCTCACGCGCGGGCTTGAGCCGGAACGCCGTAGAGATTGAAGAAAACCGCCACGAGCACATAAAGGCAGGTTTAGGCGGGATCGCAAAGACGATTACTAAGAGGGCAGTGATGGCATCTGACGAGCCCACAAGCCGACTTGCCTCGGAGCTTTCAGAAGAGGAGCTGGAGGAAATGATCCGCGAGCTGATACAGGCCAACTTCCGGTCTGACATTGCGCGGGCAGCGACGGTTTGGCTAGAGGAACGCATTGCGTTCTACAACGCCCTTAGACAAAGATTTGACTGACTCAGCGGGCAGTCAGCTTCAATGGGGTGTAATTGCCGTACTGAGGATCAGACGTTTCATTTGCCACCCTCCTGAATCTCAAAGCCTGTTAGAAGTTGTTTTCAAGCGGCGAGCCGCGACAAATGGCGACTTACGACAGCAGCGCTGTCTTGAAGTTGCCTCGCCACCTGCCATGTTAGGTTGGTCGATGGGACGCGTAGGACTTATCGACATCACGGTAGGCAACGCGGCGCGCCTTGGCGCATCGCAACGTTCCACCACGCGACGCTGCGCGTCGCACCAGATCGCTACGCAACGCGCGAGCCGCTCGGGAAATCCCGGCGGCTCTCGTGCGTTTAGCGCGGACGGTCTCTAAGTTGTCGATCTGATCACCGACACAGCAGCTAATTTTAAAAGCTCAGCTATGCGAATTTAAGCAGGCTACGCGACCGGATCAGGAAAGCACAACGATCGGTCCGAAGATCGCGGCGCATAGACCATAGTAAAGAACGACGCATTCAGATGAGGCCACTTCAGTTGGCGGCCTCTTTCCTGCTGAGCGAGACCTTGGAAAGGGACGCATATGGATAGAGCGCTCTCGTTGTTGATTTCAGCAGGAATAGCGGCCTTTGGCGTTTGGATCATAGGCTACACCATGGCGTCGGGATCGCCCTTAGGTTGGACGCTCATGGGAATTCTGTCCATGATTCTGGGTTCGATCAGCCTTTATCAGGCAATCGTTGAAGCTAGGCTTGCCTAGAATTGCTTACCCGCCCGCCGACGCCGCTCCGGCAGGCCGACGAGGTAATCGAACGAGTCCGCGACTGCGGTTGTTGGCACGAAACCGAAATGCCAGTGCAGTCGCCGCATGTCCTTTGTTGACAAACGGACCTTGGTTGGGACGCGGCTCGAGGTCCGAGTTTGACCGTCAACCGACATCCGGTCGGCATCCCGCCGAGTTTAGCAAAGGTTCTTGAACTAATCCAAGGTTGGGCGTTTAATACGTCATCACCGCTCGGTCTCGTGGCAGTCATCGATGCTGAGAACGCCGGTCGCGCTCCGGCCAATCCTCGAATGGAGGGAGCTGCGCATGCCAGAGCGTCGCCCTTTCACACAAACTACCTTCCTTGAAGAACGCCTTGCAAAGGAAGCAAAGCAGTTACGCAAGCAGGCTCAAGGTACCGCGCCGGGCATTGAGCGCGACCTCCTGATCCGCAAAGCCCGCCGAGCAGAGACAGCTTCTCATATGACCGAGTGGCCGGCCTCGGGCTACAGGCACCAAGGATAAGTTCAATTAGAAATGGCCATTTATCGCCTATTAAAGGACTTTACATTAGAGCCGGAAGAGATTATCCGCATCACCGAGGCATACGAGCAAGGCGTTGCGTGCCCTCTGCGTCAAGGATCGCGACGACCTCTAACGGAAAATGATCGCGAAGAAGATCATCACGATCGCGCGAACTGGTGTCCATGACGCGGCGCAGCTTTCGGCTCTGGCGATCACAGAACTAGGCATCCGGTAAGGCCGCCTCGGTAGGCGGGCCCTTTCAGTTCAAATGTCGGCTGGCCACCATACCCCGAAACCGGTGCGGTGCTAACCCTCACGCGGAAACCGGAGCAGAAGGGGTAAAATCCGCCAGGGTCTACACCCGAGGAGCAACAACATGACCCCACACATCCCCGAGGAATTTTCCACCAGATTGATCGACTGGAGCGCCTTCGTGATCACGGGCAACACGATGCCGCCCCGAGATCCCGATGAAGACGAAGAGGACGAGGACGAAGAGGACGAGGACCGCGCCGACGAACCGCCGGTCGTGCGTGAGCCGGACGAAGACTAGAGCATGATGCTTTTAGGATTGGGTATAGGCAGTCGGCTGTTAAAAGCGGATTGATCAATCGACTGCCGCTGCCGTCGTTGCCGCAGGCAGAAAGGGAGAGGATTAAATGTGGATAATGACGAACAACAGCTACCTGTCGATCGTAAGCAAGGATTGTGGCCCGGCTGAACTGCTGGTCAGGGCTCGGCGTACCGGGGATATCGAGAAGGTATTCCCAAACGCCAAGGTGACCCGGAACACCAACAGTGATTATCTGTATCGGGCAGTTCTGCCACGCGATGTCGTTCAACAGGCCTTGGCTGCAATGATCGATCGTATCGATTACCCGAACTTCAAGGATAGCGTTGAAGACAGGTCATTGCATGCTGCCTATGTCAGTGTCTGGTGTGCAATGGCAGGACTACAACATCCGCCGCCAGAAATAGAGCGGGCGACCCATGCAAGGTCAGCTCTAGCCTCGAAAAACACACTGTAGCGCCTATAGACTTGCGGGTGCCGAAAATATTCAATCTCAGGACGGCCCCATACGAGCGTGCGGACATCACTTGGAATACCTATTGCGGTTGGCTGCTTGACCAGGTGGGTTACGCCTTCGGCTAACTAACCCCCCGCACCTCGCTCGCATCTAAAGTCTGACGGCTAAAGTCTGACGCAAGATTACTCATTTGTAATCGGCGCGCCCGCACTTCGTCACGATTGTTTCCATCATTCGGCGCACCGCTGCCACGGTTGGTGATGAGGCCGCGCGCAGCACCCTGATCCAAACTAACTTGCGGGAGTGTTTGCCCATGCGAGCGCTGGATGTCGCGCGTTTTGCTTTTGCCCTCTCACTCGTGATCCCTTTGGCTTCGCTGCCAGGCGCCCACGCCGCCGATCCTCCGCGCGACATCAAAGGCCTCTACCTCATGACCGACTACCCGGCGATCACGGTTCGCCCGGGCACCACGGCCAATATTCCGATACGGTTGCAGAACTACGGGCTCGGTCCCGAAGAGTACAAGCTCTCGGTCGAGGGCGCGCCGAGCGGCTGGACCGCTACCATTCTCGGCGGCGGTCAGCCGGTCGCAGCCGCAATGCCGGCGCCCGACAACAGCGTGTCGCTGCAGCTTCGCCTCGACGTGCCCAAGAACGCCGGTCTCAACGCGCAGACGCTGACGATCAAGGCCGAAGGGCAGGGCACCAGCCAGGCGAGCCTGCCGCTCGCGGTCTCTCTCGCCAAGGAATTGCCTGCAAAGCTCACGCTGACGACCAAGCTGCCGGAGCTGCGTGGAAGCCCGAAATCGAATTTCGAATATACGCTGACCATCAAGAATGATTCCGGCCGCAACCTCACCACCAGCTTTACGGCAGACGCGCCAAACAATTTCGAGACCTCCTTCACAGAAGTCTATGGCACGCAGGAATTGTCCTCGATCCCGATCGAGGCCGGCCAGTCCAAGGACATCAAGCTGAAGGTGCGTCCGCCGAGCACAATCGACGCCGGGCATTTCCCGGTGACCGTGACCGTCAATGCGGAAGACGCTTCCGCCAGGACCGAACTCGCGCTCGATGTCGTCGGCCAGCCGCAGCTTCAGGTCGCCGGCCGTGATGGCCTGTTGAGTGCGCGCGCAGTCGCCGCACAGCAGAGCTCGGTGCCCATCGTCGTCACCAACGGCGGCACGGCGCCCGCCGAGAACGTCACGCTGACCGCGTCGGCGCCGACGGGATGGAAGATCAGCTTCGAGCCCAAGACCATCGAACGCCTGGTACCCGGCAAGGATGCCGAGGTGCAGGCGTTGATCACCCCGGGTGAGAAATCGCTCGCCGGCGACTATATGGTTTCGGTCAACGCCAATTCGCGCGGCGAAAGCGCCTCCGGCCAGTTCCGCATCACGGTTGCGACCTCCACGGTGTGGGGCATGGTCGGCGCCGGCGTGATCGGCGTCGCGCTGCTCTTGATGCTGGGCGCAGTGGCGAGGTTCGGACGGCGATGAGCGACATCAGGAACGACAATGCCGTCCTGCCGCCCGACATCGTCATCGCGGCGCGCGAGCTGACCAAGCGCTACGGCAGCGCAAGCGCGGTGGATGCCATCAGCTTTGGCATCAAGCGCGGCGAGGTGTTCGGCCTGCTCGGGCCCAACGGCGCGGGCAAGACCACCACGATCCTGATGATGCTGGGACTAACCGATATTTCATCAGGCCAGGTCAGCGTGCTCGGCTTCGACCCGGCGCGCGCGCCGCTGCAGGTCAAGCGGCGCGTCGGCTATTTGCCCGACTCCGTCGGCTTCTACGACAACCTCACCGCGGTGGAGAATCTCGCCTACACCGCGAAGCTGATGGGCCTTTCGCTAAACGAGCGCACCGAGCGGATCGCGGACGCGCTGGCGCGCGTGGGCCTCACAGAAGTGGCGCATAAGCGCGTCGCGACCTTCTCGCGCGGCATGCGCCAGCGGCTTGGGCTTGCCGAGATCATCGTCAAGCGCGCCGAGATCGCGATCCTGGACGAGCCGACCTCCGGCCTCGATCCGCAGGCCACGATCGAATTCCTCGAACTGATCGCCGAGCTGAAACGCGGCGGCACCACGGTCTTGCTGTCCTCGCATCTGCTCGACCAGGTGCAGCGCATCTGCGACCGCGTCGCGCTGTTCCAGGCCGGGCGCATCGTGATGATGGGCTCGGTCGCCGAGCTCGCGGTGCAGGTGCTCGGCGCCGGCTTTGTGGTCGAAGTCGAAGCCGAGGGCAACGGCATTGCGCGAAAGCTCTCGACCATTCCCGGGGTGACGAAGGTCGAGACCCTTTCGGCCGATCGCTATCGCATGACTGCCGAGCGCGACGTGCGGCCGGACGCGGCGAGCGCGGTGGTTGCGGTCAACGGCGCGCTGAGGCGGCTCTCGGTCGATGAGCCGAGCCTGGAGGCGATCTATGCCCGCACCTTCCAGGCCAAGCGCGAAGGAGTGCGTCATGCGGCGTGAGGGTTCGGCGTTCCAGGGCCTTGGCACGGTGTTCGTCAAGGAGCTCTCCGACAGCATCTCCAGCGTCCGCATGCTGGTGCTGGAATTGCTGGTCGTGCTCACCGCACTCGCGGCGCTCTACGGTGCGATCGACAATCTCCGCCAGAACACGGCCGAGGATCCGTTCCTGCTGTTGCGGCTATTCACGCTTTCGCGTGATCCCTTGCCGTCGTTCGTCGCGATGCTCGGCTTCCTCGTGCCCTTAATGGCGATCGGGCTCGGCTTCGATGCCGTCAACAGCGAGCACAACCGCCGCACGCTGTCGCGCATCCTGGCGCAGCCGATCTATCGCGACGCGCTGTTGATGGGAAAATTCCTGGCCGGCCTCGCCACCCTCGGCGTCAGCCTCACCGCGCTGTGGCTGTTGGTGATCGGGCTCGGCCTGATCTTCCTCGGCGTGCCGCCGGGCGGTGAGGAGATCGCCCGCTCGCTAGTGTTCCTGGTGGTCGCGATCTTCTATGCCGGCGTCTGGCTGTCGCTCGCGATGCTGCTGTCGATCGTGTTCCGCTCGCCGGCGACCGCCGCCCTGGTCGCGCTCGGCGTCTGGCTGTTCCTCACCGTGCT
The DNA here is from genome assembly GCA_963739755.1 of uncultured Alphaproteobacteria bacterium. Classification (GTDB taxonomy): domain Bacteria; phylum Pseudomonadota; class Alphaproteobacteria; order Rhizobiales; family Xanthobacteraceae; genus Bradyrhizobium. The sequence goes on from CAVUCB010000083.1 coordinate 173,008, forward strand.
GTGGCCGATGCTGGCGCCGGCGATCGCGCAAATGATCGCGCCGCCGGACCCGCGCTATGCCGCGCTTGGTCTCGAGACGCCCGACACCGGGCTCTGGGCGCAATTCCTGCTCCGCATCTCGCCGAACGACCTGTTTGCGGAAGCAATGCAGGCGATCCTGTCGCCCGGCACACGCACGCTGGGCGCGGTGTTCCTCGAGCAATTACGCGGCGCCGTCATGGGCGCGCCGCTGCCCTTCGGTGAGAGCGTGATGATCGCCTGGCCGCAAATTGTGAGCTTGATTGCCGGCACCATCGTGCTGTTCGTCGCGGGCTACGTGATCTTCCAGCGCCAAGAGGTGAGGGCCTGACAGCGAAACTTCCTCCACGCCTCAGCGCCTTTCGACCCTGAGCCGGTGTGCCCCCCGCGCCGGCTCAGGTGTTTTTTGGAGGTCGGGGTCTTGGTCATGGCCTCTAACCCCTTCGGATTGGTCATGCGCATCTCGCGTTATTGCTTTTCTATCCCGGCTTTCTCGATCACCTTGGCCCATTTGTCGATGTCGGCCTTGAGCCGGTTCGAAATCTCCTCTGGCGTGCTCGCCCTGGCTTCGATGCCGAGCTCGAGCAGCCGCTTTTTGACATCGGCATCGGCCAATATCTCGCGCAAGGCGTCGTTCAGCGTCCTGATGATATCAGGCTGCGTGCCTGATGGCGCGAACAGCGCGTTCCAGGACACGACGTCATAGCCGCTGACGCCGCTCTCGGTGACGGTCGCGATCTCCGGCGTCGCTTCCGAGCGATGCCCGCCGGAGGAGGCGAGCGCGCGCAGCTTGCCGTCGGCGAGATTGCCCTTCATCGACGAATAGGAGATCAAGGCAACATCGCCCTGCAGCAGCGCGACCTGGATCTCCGGCGTGCCGCGATAGGGGATGATGGCGAAATCGATGCCGGCCGCGGTCTTGAACAGTTCGGCCGAGAGATTCTGCGTGCTGCCGACATTGATGGTGCCGACATTGAGCGTGCCGGGCTTGGCCTTGGCGGCCGCGATGAAATCCGGCAGCGTCTTGAACGGCGCGTTGGCGCCGGTCGCGAAGATGAAGTCGAAATAGCCGAGGCTCGAAACGGCTGCAAAATCCTTCAGCGGATCGAACGGCAGCTTCTTGAACAGGGAGACGCTGACCGCGGTGCCATTCGAGAGTAGCGCCAGTGTGTTGCCGTCCGGCGGGGATGAGATCACGGTGCGCGCCGCGGCAATGCCGCCGGCGCCGGGCTGGTTCTCGACATAGAAGCGCTGGCCGAGCTTGTCGCCGAGTTTTTCGGCGACAATGCGCGCGGTGATGTCGGCGACGCCGCCGGCGGCAAACGGCAGCACGATGCGCACCGATCGGTCCGGATATTTTGCTTCCGCTGCCGAGGCGAGGAGCAGCGACAACGCGGCGAGCGAGACGGAAAGGAATTTGCGGGCGATCGATTTCATGAGCCTCTTCTAGCGCTTTTCAATGCGGTCCCAAAGCCAGCGCGCGACCGCGTCCGGCGATGAGGCTGCGTCATTGCCGCTGGCGCGTAAATTGGCCGCGCGCATGTCAGATATGTCGACCTTGCCGAGCAACGGCTTCAACGCCGCCTGCAACGCCTGATCGTGTGCGCGTTTGGGCGCCAGCAGCACGATCGCATCATAGGGCGGGATCGCGTGCTTGGGATCATCCAGCACGGTGAGATCGTATTTTGCGATCAACCCATCGCTGGTGTAGCCCGCGATCACGTCGACTTCGCCTGATGCCACCGCCGCATACATGAAGTCCGGCTGCATGGTGCGCTGGGTGCGGAAGGACAGACCATAGGCGCTTTTCAGCGCGGCCCATTCCGGGCGCGAGAAGAATTCGTAGTCGCCCGCGATCGACATGGTTCCGGCATGCGACGCGAGATCGGCGATGGAATGAATGCCGAGCGCCTCGGCGCGCTTTTTCGGCATCACCAGCGCATAGGCATTCTCGAAGCCGAGCTCGCCGAACAGGGTGATGTTCTGCTTCGCCAAAATTGTCTTGAGTTCGTCGAGCAATTGCTCGCGCGGCAGCATATCGCTGCGGTGGAACTGGTTGAGCCAGAGCGTGCCGGAATAGTCGATGTAGACGTCGACATCGTTGGCCGCGAGCGCGTCGAAGATCACGCTGGAGCCGAGGCCTTCTCTTGAACTTGCCGAAAATCCCGCCGCGCGCAGCCGCTCGGCGATCAGCGCGGAGAGCACATATTGCTCGGCAAAGGTCTTGGCGCCGACAATGTAGCTCGATGGCGGGCGCGCCAGCGTCGGCACCAGCGTGGCCA
>CAVUCB010000084.1:0-9925 GCA_963739755.1 uncultured Alphaproteobacteria bacterium
AGTATGACGGCGATCGCCTGCAGATCCAGCTCGACAAGGGTGGGGTGACGACGCACGCGGACGGGGCTCGACTGGACGAAGCGTTTCTCTGCGATTGCGGCCGCGTTCGACGTCCCGGTCAATCGGGCCCAATGCTAGGAGTTACGACATCCCTTCAATGAAAAAAGGCCGGACGAGTCAGCGCTTGCGCGCCGGGCGGTCCGGCCTGGATTTTTTAAGGTCGCTGAACCAAATCAAGCCGCGGCAATATCAGCCTTACGATGGCAAAGCCGTGCACGCGCCTTGACGTGTCTCAGCAAGGTCGCGGCGAAACCTACTTCTTCTTCTTGCCGGTCTTCTTCTTTGCCTTCGCCTTCTTCGCTTTCTTGGCCATGTTGCCCTCCGTAATCCCACAAGATCGGTTCAATGCAAGTCGCGCATCGACATGCATGAACGCAAGAGTACACCACAATTGCAAAATTGACACTGCATGCTTCGAAGAAGGTAAACGCCGCGCACGCCGCTTGCGATATTCGAGTGGACGATGCGCAATAGCGTAGGATGACCGAGCGGGAAAGCAGTCGGCAGAGAACTTGCGTGCGGATGGGCAGGCGGAATGCGAACGTTGGCTATTTTAGTTTTACCTATCAGCCTTTGCATCCTGTCCGCCGGCGACGGCCGCCGGCGATACGACAGGCGCGATTTGCCCAGCGCGGCGTCCTCCCTACGATCCAAAAGATTTGAAACTCTGCGTCGATGCTTGCATCACATGCGGAAACGGGACGATGGTGACCTGCACAACGGTCGTGCACGCTCAAGGGGGCGCGGTAGCCAATCGCGCTCTCGATATATCAACCGGGCGATGGTGCTTGCGATGGCCGGAGAAGCGCTCACCCCCGTAGTGGGAGAGGTTGAGGAGGGTGCAGCCCTGCTCTCGAGCGCAATAAATCTTGACCCAAATCACTTTATAATTGTCCGAGAGTATTTTCAGCCTCTTCGTGTCTCCTCACTGCGTCTTCTAATATCGTCCAGGGTTGCGCTCGGCGTCAGCGCTTGTGGGTCGACTATGCAGTGCAAAATCGCAGGCTTGCCAGAAGCGAGGGCTCGCTCAAATGCCGGGGCGAAATCCGGGGTGTGCTCAACTCGTTCTCCGAAGTCTCCAAAATCTTGCGCCACCGCAGCGAAGTCTGGATTTTTCAACCGGGTAGCCGAAATTCTGCCCGGGTAATGCCGCTCTTGATGCATTCGGATCGTGCCGTACATGCTGTTATCGAGCACAATCATGATTACGGGAATGTCGTATTGTACGGCAGTCGCGAAGGCGTAAGCCGTTGATACGAAGCCAATTTTCGCGATTTTCTGCTCCCGCTTTGTTACTCTCAACGAATGTCGTCTCCCGCTGTTTGATCGCGTGCGCGGTCTCCAAACCACGTTTCGATCGAGGAACATTTGGGCAGGTGCTGTCGGCACATCTAGCGACTGCACTGCTGCTGTTGAGCGTAAAGGTGAAGATTGCCGACGCCGGGGTTCAATTCGCTCACCCGCTAGGTCTTTCCCGCTTTTCTCCTGCACCAATCCACGATTTCCTGCGCTTCCGTGCATCTAACGATCACGCTTGTGCGGCTCTCGGACCTAGCTTGCCAAGTCACAAGCGGGCCTTCACTGCTCTGTTTCAGCTTCCATCGTTGACCGCCGATCGGGGGGGCAGACGCGGATCGGCGAGGTGGACGCTTCTGACACTTGTCAAAGCAAGGTGGCGCCGAAATTGTGCTCAGGGTTGACGTCGGTGACGAGGCGGCCGGTTGGTCTTGCAGCCTCACCCCCACCGCGTGCAAGGAAGCGCCCGGTGCCGGCTTCGACGCTGCACTTGCCATCCGCGACGATGACGCGCCCGCGCGACAGCACGGTCACCGGCCAGCCACGAAGCCTCGAACCCGGCAAACGGTGTGTATCCGGTGCGGTCATGCATCATCGTGTCGCTGAGCGTGACGTCCCGCGCAAGGGATCCCAGATCGCGATGTCGGCGTCTGCTCCGATCGCAATCGAACCTTTGCGCGGATGCAGATTGTAGATTTTCGCGGGCGCCGTTGCGGTCAATTCGACAAATTTTTCCAAACCCAGCCGTCCCTTCGAAACCATAGCGTCGAACAACAGCGGCAGCCGGGTCTCCAGCCCCGGCAAGCCATTTGCGATCTGCTTGAAGTTGGCCTCGCGGCCCGCGCGCAGTTTTCCCGTATCGTCAAAGCGATATGGCGCATGGTCGGAGGACACGGTTTGCAGATCGCCCAGCGCCAGTGCCTGCCAAAGCGCTTCCTGATCGGCTTCGCGCCGCGGCGGTGGGCTGCACATCCATTTGGCGCCTTCCAGGCCGGGCTTGTCGAGATCATCGGCGGTGAGAAAGAGATATTGCGGACAGGTCTCGGCAAACACCTTCAGGCCCTGACCTCGCGCGTCGCGAATGACTCTGGCGCCCTCCGCGGTCGAGACGTGAAAGATCATGATCGGTTGATCGATCAGCGCGGCCATGCCGATCAGCCGGGTGAACGCCTCCGCCTCCGAAATCCGGGCGTGGCTGATGGCGTGATACTTCGGATGGGTGTAGCCGCTCTTGAGCAGCCGCTTCACCATCCAGCTGATGATGCCGTGGTTCTCGGCGTGGGCGCAGAGCAGGGCGCCGGATTGGCGTGCCGCAAGCAGGATGTCGAGCAGGGGCTCGTCGTCGACCTTCAGCCGGTCATAGGTCATGAAGATCTTGATCGAGGCATGGCCCTGTTTGATGAGCGCGGGCAGATGGTCTTCGAGCGTTTCGCGCGTGGGATCGGCGACGATCATGTGGAAGGCGTAATCGATCACGGCCCCCTTGCGCGCGAGCGCGTGATATTCCTCGACCACCTGCGCGAGGTTCATTCCGACATGCTGGGCGGCAAAGGAGATCACGGTGGTCGTGCCTCCGAACGCCGCCGAAACGGTCGCACTCTCGAACGTATCGGCGTTCATGATGCCCGCCGCCGAGAGTTGCTCGATATGCGATGGCTGTCGACGCCGCCCGGGAGGACCAGCTTGCCGCGCGCATCGATCTCGCGCTTCCCCTGAGGCAGTCCGCGGCCGATCGCGGCGATGGTCTCACCGAGGATGCCGACATCAGCGTCGAAGACGTCGCTCGCGGTTGCGACGCGACCGCCACGGATCACGAGGTCGTAGAGAGGTTCGGTCATGGCAGGCTCCGTCCTAGCTTTGTGAGGCGTTCGTCAATGTCCCGATCGGCCCTGACGCCGTTGCATGGCCGCCGTGACTGTGACACCGTTGGCAATCCCGAGGTGCATCATGTCCCGTTCCCGCATCCGCGTCATCAACCCGAATTCGAATCGCGTCGTCACCAGGGCGCTGGAAGACGCCTTGAGGCCGCTGGCGTTTGCAGACGGGCCGGAGATCGTCTGCGAGACGCTTGATGAAGGGCCGTACGGGATCGAGAGCCAGGCCGATACCGACAGCGTGGTCATGCCGCTGCGACGGCTGGTCGAGGGCGACAACCGCTCGGCCGCCTTCGTCATCGCCTGCTACAGCGACCCGGGACTGCACGCCTGTCGCGAAGCCACCGACCGGCCCGTCTTCGGCATCGCCGAATGCGGCGTGCTCACGGCATTGTCGCGCGCTGACACCTTTGGCGTGATTGCCATCAGTCAACGGTCGATCCGCCGCCATGCCCGCTATCTCCGGCAGATGCAGCTCATGGACCGGATGGTCGGCGAACGGCCGATCGATATGAGCGTCGCCGAGACGGCGTCCGGCGAGGCAACGCTGGCGCGGATGATCGACGTCGGCCGTGCGCTCAAGAACGAGGACGGCGCGCAGGCTGTGGTGATGGGCTGTGCCGGGATGGCGCGGCACCGCGTCCCGCTCGAGCAGGCGCTCGGCATTCCCGTCATCGATCCAACGCAGGCGGCCGTCACCATGGCTCTGGGCGCGGTTCAGTTCGCACAGCATTGATGGACGACATCTTCGCGGCACCAGAACGTCATTCCTCGGGCGGCGGGACCGCGCCGGCGCGGCTCGTGATCAGGCCGTAATGCTCGATGCGCCGGTGGCGGGCAAAATCGAAGATCGTCTTCTTGCCGAATACGGTGGCGTCGAGATCGCAGGGGTGGATCAGCAGCTCGTCATCCTCGGTGCGGGCCTCGGCGACGATCTCGCCGTTGGGATCGACGATCAGGCTGCCTGCAATCATCGGATGCCCGTCCTCGCTGCCCGCCTTGGCGACGGCCACGACCCAGGTCGAATTCTGATAGGCGCCGGCCTGCACCGAGAGGCGATTGTGGAACAGCCGCTTCTCGGGGCCTTCCGCGCTCTTCTGCGAGTTGACCGATGGCGTATTGTAGCCGAGCAGGACCATCTCGACCCCTTGCAAGCCCATCACACGATACGTCTCCGGCCAGCGCCGGTCGTTGCAGATCGCCATGCCGATGATGCCGCCTAGCGCGCGCCATACCTTGAAGCCGAGATCGCCCGGTTCGAAATAGCGCTTCTCCAGGTGCTGGAAGGCGCGCTCCGTGTCGAACTCCGAATGTCCGGGCAGATGCACCTTGCGATACTTGCCGACGATCTTGCCGGATTTGTCGGTGAGGATGCAGGTATTGAAATGATGGCCATCCGGCGTCAGCTCGGCATATCCGAAGCTCATGGCCATCCGGTATTGCGCTGCGCGTTCGAACAAGGGCCTCGTTGCGGCATTCGGCATCTCGTGTTCGAACCAGCGATCGACCTCCGCCTGGTCGGTCATGTACCAGCGCGGAAAGAAGGTGGTGAGCGTGAGCTCCGGATACACGATCAGGTCCGCGCCCTTCGCCTTCGCCTCGTCCATCAACGCCAGCATGCGCTTCACCACGGCGTCGCGGCCCTCGGCCTTCTGGATCGGGCCCATCTGCGCGGCGGCAACATTGACAAGGCGCATGGTTCATCTCCTGGCGGTTCAGCGTGAGACGGTGTGCTCGAGGCGGCTGACGAGCCGCACCGCCGGCCAAAGTAATAGCAAATAGATCGCCGCCGCGAGCACGATCGGCGAGGCATTGAAGGTGAGCGAGCGGGCCATGTCGGCAGAATAGAGCATCTCCGGCATCGAGACGACGCTCGCGAGCGAGGTGAGCTTCACGACCTCGATGGTGTTGGACACGAGGTCCGGCAGCACGTTGCGGACGGCCTGTGGCAGCACCACCCAGACAAAGGTCTGTGTTGGAGCAAGGCCCGTGGAGCGGGCGGCTTCCCATTGGCCTTGAGGCGACGCTTTCGATCCCGGCGCGGAAGATCTCGCCGTAATAGGCGGAGTTGTTGAGAAAGAAAGCGATGCGATACCGCGGCGAGCGGGGTCAGACGGATTCCGACAAAGGGCAGCCCCGAATAGACCATGATCAGCAGCACCAGCGGCGGCAGGGCGCGAAAGAGATCCACGAGCAGCTTGATGCCACGTCGGAATGCGGCGCGAGGCGACAGGCTGGCGGCGGCCACCAGGATCCCGCCGGCTATTCCCAAGGGAATGACGACCGCGCAGATCAGGAGCGTCGTCCAGAGCCCGGTCAGCACGAGCGGCAAGGCCTTGGCCATGATGCTCAAATTGAAGAACTGCTGGGCAATCGCCTCCATCAGGTGCGCCTCCAGGCGAAGCGCCGCTCGATCCATGCGCCGAACGCGATGATCGGCGCGAACAGGATTAGGTAGGCGAGAGCGCCCATCATCAACGGCGTAGCGTTGCCGAGAAAGGACACCGCGGTGGTGGCGTTGTTGATGATTTCGGGCACGCCGATCACGGTGCCGAGCGCCGTGTTCTTGATGATGGCAATGGTGCGATTGGTGAGCGGCGGCACCGCGAGCCGGATCGCCTGCGGCAGCACGACGAAGGCAAGCGTCTGGCCGGTGCCAAGTCCGGTCGAGCGCGCGGCTTCCCATTGTCCCTTGCGAACCGAGAGAATGCCGGCCCAGAAGATCTCCTCCGCGAAGGCGGTGAGCACCAGTGACAGCACGAGCCAGAGCACGGCGAAGCTCGGCAGGTTGATGCCGATGTTGGGCAGTCCGAAATAGATCAGCAGCACCGCGACCAGCGGCGGCAAGGCGCGAAAGAAGTCGACGAAGAGGATGATCAGGAGATCGAGCAGGCGATATCGCAACGTGCGGAGCAGCGCGAGGAACAGGCCAAGCGCAAGGCCCGTGATCACGACGAGGATGGCGATCTCGATCGTGACCAGCATGCCCTTTGCGATCGCGGGCCAGGTCGAGGCCAGGATGGCGGGCTTGAAGAACGTATCGAGGAAGTGGTCCACCGCGGCCGACCTCAGCGAACGACTTCGGCCATGAACGCGCGCGTGCGCTCGTGGGTCGCTGCGGTGAATATCTGCTCGGGCGGTCCCTGTTCCAGGATGGTGCCGTGGTCCATGAACACGATGCGATCGGCGGCTTCGCGGGCGAACCGCATCTCATGGCTGACGACTAGCATCGTCATCCCGCTTTCGCGCAAGTCCCGCATCACCGCCAGCACGCTGCCGACGAGCTCGGGATCAAGTGCCGAGGTCGGCTCGTCGAACAGCACCATCTTCGGCTCGAGCGCCAGCGCGCGTGCAATCGCGACCCGCTGCTGCTGACCGCCCGACAATTCGCTCGGGTAGGATTTCGACTTTTCGGCGAGGCCGACCCGCTGGAGCACGGCAAGACCCATTGCCTCGGCTTCGTCTCGCGGCTTCCGCAGCACCCGGCGCAGCGCCAACGTGACATTGCCGAGCGCCGTCAAGTGCGGGTAGAGATTGAACGACTGGAACACCATGCCGATCCGCCGCCGCATAGCGTTGATATCCGTCTTGTCGCTGAGCAGCTCGACGCCGTCGAACCGGATCGAACCGTCGTCCGGGCTCTTCCAGCCGATTGCAGCAGCGCAGCAGCGTGCTTTTGCCGGCGCCTGACGGCCCGATCAGGAACACGAGTCTCTCGCGGGGCGACCGCGAGGTCGACCCCTTTCAGGACCTCTATAGCGCCGAAGCGTTTATAAACGCCACGAATGTCGATGATCGGATCGCTCGGCCGCATGGATTATTTGCAGGCGGCTTGATGTGCGGTCGGATCGTAGCCGGGCATGTCGGGGACGCCGTATCCGGCAAACACGGTGACGGCGGCGGAACCCGGCGCGGGTTTGGTGTCGAACCATTTCTCGTGCAGCTTGGCGATGGTGCCGTCGGTCTTCAGGCATTCCAGCGCGACGTCGAGCGTATTGCGCAACGCGGCGGAATCCTTGCGCAGCGCGATCGCCCAGACGAGGCCGGTGGAATGCAGATAGGACAGCTTGATTTGCGGGTTATTCTTGGCCGCCCATTGGATGACCGTGTTTCCGGCAACGTTGGCATAGGCGCGGCCTGACAGCACGGCCTGGACCGCATCGGTCTGCGTACCGAACAATTCGACCTTCCAGCCGATCTTGTCTTCCAGCCCCCGCGCCCAACTGTCATAGGCCGATCCCTTGTTGACCGAAATCACCTTGCCGTTCAGCTCCTCGAGCTTGGTGATGTCGGGTGCATCGCGCTTGGTGATGAACTGGAAATCGGTGTTGAGATATCCCTCCGTGAAAAGCATGTTCTCGGCGCGTTCCTTGGTCACGGTCACTGGCGCGATCAGGAAGTCGTAGGTGCCGGCCTGCAGGGCCGGAATGAGGCCGGAGAACTGCGCGGCATCCACGGTGATCTTCTTGTCGAGCTGATGGGAGATGGCGTCGGCGAGATCGACGTTGAAGCCCTCGATGCCGCCTGACAGTTTTGGCATAGCATGCGGCGCGAACGTGCCGTCTACGGCGGTCTTGAAGACCTCCTGGGCGAAGGCCGGCGTCGACAGCAGCAAGGCCGCTCCCACGGCGATGGGGATGGTTCTGCGCATAAGCTTCAGTTCCTCGGCTACGATGATGTGGCCCGGCGGGGTCAGGTTAGCGGTCTCAAAGGGCAGACCTCAATATCACCGCCAGAGAAAATTTGACGTGCCGTTTTCTGTGCAGAACCGTCCGCCGTCTGCTCATTCTCAGGGCGGGTTTCCTTGTCCATCGTGACTGGCATATGACGACCTATGGCGCTGCCGCGATCCACATCACTTTGCCGCAAGCGCCTCGATCTCGACCTTGAACTCCGGACGCGTGAAGCCGCTGACGATCATCAGGGTCGAGGCCGGTGCTGGCAACGCCACGTAGCGGTCGCGGACGGCCATATAGGATCGCGGCAACCCGTTGAAATTTCAACAAATGCGTGCGCCCGCCGAGCGCGCCATCATTCCGGGCGCCTGGTCTCGCTGGAGGCAGGGCTTCAGCGCAATGGCTGACGTGGACATTGACAAGCTCACGCGCGTGGCGGCTTTCGATCATGTCCGAATGCTCAGCAAGCCGTGTGTGTGTTCAGCTGCCGGACATCTGAAACGCACGAGATCAGCCGCGAGGTCAGTCGGTAATTGAAGGGCTAGAGCGAATGATCCGACGAAGTTCGGCTTCTAGAATATCCACGACCCGTCGCTTTTCCGGCAGCATATCGTATTTGTCGTAGACATCCGTTACGTCGCCCTGAAGATGGTCGAGCAGCGCCTTGACGTCGGGCCGTGGAGCGCCGGCGCGTCGAGCAATCGTCGCCGCGGTCCGGCGCAGATCATGGGCTGTGAAGTGCGCCATGCCCAGGAACTCTCGGATCCCAATGCGATCCTCGGTCTTGCCGTTGACCTTTTTGCCATTCTTTTTCCCGCTCAGCGCCTGGCTAATCGACGCACGCGCGATCGAGGTGCTGCCGGTCTCGTCGAATTTCGATGGGAACAGCACCTTCTGCGCTTTGTCCTGGATCGCCTCGTCGATGATCGTGCAGGCCAAGTCGGACAGCGGCACAATGACAGCGCGATCTTTCTTCACGCGGCCTGGCGGCATGTCGTAGAGCGCGCTGGCTGTCCCAAGATCGGCGAGTTCGCAGATCTGGGCGCCGGCAGCCTGATAGGGGCGGACCATGGTTGTCAGGATCATCCTGATCGCCACGCAGACGTGTCGTTCGGCCGGCATGCCGTCTCGATCGAGACCCCACCACAGGGTTCGGATTTCATCGTCGTTGAGTACCCGATCGCGCTTCTTCTCTTTGCCGCCGCGGCGCTCCAGTCCAGCCAGCGGGTTTGACGGGACGTATTTCCTGCCTGGCTGCATCCCCCATTTGAACATCTTGTGAAGGATCGACTGCGTCCTGTTGGCCGACACCGGCGCATTCTCGGCTATCGTGTCGAGCAGATCAGCTACGTCGTCATCGGTGATCGAGGCCGCCGGCAGCCGGCCCCACTCTTCGCGCGGGCGCTTCAGATAGCCGACGTCGTTCTTCCAGGATTTCTTGTTCGGCTTGGCGTATTCATCGATGTATCTGTCAGCGAACTTGTCGAACGACAGCTCTTGCTCCCGAGTGGCCTTCTTCCGCACCTCGCGTTGGAGCCGGCGAGGGTCCTCGTCGGCCGCGATTGTCTTGCGGTGGTCAGCCACCTTGGACCTAGCGGCGGCCAGCTCGAGATCCGGATAGGAGCCCAGCGTGAGCGCCACCGTCTTGCCCAGCGGCGACCAGTATTTGAAGGAGAACGTCTTCGAACCCGCCTTTGTGACACGCAGAATGAGCCCTGGGCAGGCGGCGTCCGACAGCTCCAATCGATCCTTGTCGGGTGGGCACTTTGCCGCTTTGATGGAGCTATCGGTCAATTTCGGCATGACGCGGGAACACTGAACGAGAGACCTTGAAATCCCTTGTATCGCCTTCCCCCGGGGGAAGGAAATGCCGCGATAGCCTGATATCCACCGGTCACTATGAGACGATGGAACCTTTGAAAATAAAGGGAAATTTGGTCTCAGGAAATCTCATGTAGTCCGCCGAAACTCACCAAATTGAGTCTGGGAGACTAGGGGTCGGAGGTTCAAATCCTCTCG
>CAVUCB010000085.1:0-18658 GCA_963739755.1 uncultured Alphaproteobacteria bacterium
AAACAGCGCCGGAAATGCGGAGCGCGGTTTGCGACCGTCCGATATTCGGCGTGCCCGACCACCAACTCCTGCTCGAACCGCGCCTTGTCAAACTTGTCGCCGAGGATTTTCCTGACGCCCGCATCCCGCGGACCAAGCAGGCCCTGCAGCGCCCAGACGGCCTCGCCGGCGGGAAAATCGATATGACGGAGAAGCTCCCGGCAATCGGTTTCGGTGCGCCCGAGCACCCATGGCAGTTTCTGCTCCGGCTTTCCCTGCTGGCAAATTAGTTTCGCGCGGAGATAGATGTCGTCGTAATTGGTCGTGCAGACCAGCGGCCAGTAGATCGAAGCCAGTGCAACCGCCTGATCCGGCACCTTCGCGTCCTCGCAATAAACCGCCTTCGAGATCGCCTCCGCGATATCGACGCCGTCCTGCCGCAGCGCCTGAAGCGCGAACAGCGCACGTTGGATCAGATTGGACGCGCCGGCTGCCGGCTCACCCGTTTGCTTCTGTTTCTCGAGCGCCGTGACGAAGGTTGTCCAGTCCGAGCACGCGGGCCGGCTCATTCCCGAACCGATGAAGGGAACCAGATAGCCGCGGTCGTAGAACGCGCAAAGAGACTGCAGGTCGAAATTTTCCGCCATGGTCGGCACCGGCAATGTGTTGGGGCTGTCAGGCCAGCCCAAATATGTCTACCCTAAATTGTGACAGTCTAAGCCACACCTGGGGGAATGTCGAGCCACGGGGAGAGCCCACCTGTCGCGCCCTCCATCTGTCGGTTCCTGGGTCTGAAGAGCGTACGCCGCACGGAACATGCAAAACCGTTCTCGCGGCGCGAAAGGCCCGAGTTATGCAGGAGCGCGTATCCCTCGGAAGAGAGCAACTGTGGCGAAGTAGCCCGGTGATCAGGCGGCCTCAAGGCTGGCGCTGGCGCGCCCCCGCCTGCGGCGGCTAACGGCCTTGACCCCGCCCGCTCGCCGGTCTGTTGGCTTTGCAAGCGCTCGGCCGAGGATCGAGCGCTGAGGCTGCGATTGCTTAGCGCAACGCATAACTGCTGGGATCCCACTTCTGCCGTCGTGCGATCATGGCGTTGAGGATGACGATCAGCTTGCGCATGCAGGCAATGAGGGCAACCTTCGGTTCTTTTCCTTTGGCAATCAGGCGCTGATAGTAGGCCTTCAGGACGGGATTGTTCAGCGTCGCTGCGCCAACACAGGGCATGTAGATGGCGTTACGGACCCAGCGACGTCCCCCCTTGATGTGGCGCTCGCCGCGGCGCTTTCCGCTATCGTCGTCATAAGGAGCAACGCCGATCAAGGCCGCGGCAATCTTGTCGCTGACCTGCCCGAGTTCGGGCATCCCGGCAACGATGTTTGCGGAGCTTGTCTCGGCAAAACCCGGCACGCTTTCGATGATCTCGGCGCGCTCGGCAAAATCCGGTATCGATTTGACCTTGGCGCAGATGGCGGCTTCGAGCTTGGCAATCTCGCTGGCCAGGCTCTTCAAGATGTGGGCATGCCCTTTTTGAACCAATCCCGCTGCAGCATGTTCACTTCGGCTGACCAGGCGCATTCTAAAATCGATCAGACTCTAAGCGCGCCTTTACCAATGTCTGCAGCTCCTCGTGTGCTGCATTGTATGCCTGGCTCGGCGCATCACTGAATGTCTAGGCGAACCATGCGATCATCTCCGCATCGATCGCATCGTTCTTGGCCAATCGACCGGCCGATAGCGCGAAGTTGCGGACCCGTTTGGGATCGACAATCCGCACCTCGATGCCGGCCTCGCGCAGCACCTTGGCCCAGACGCGTTCATAGCCGCCGCTCGCCTCCATCACCGCTCTGCCTACTTGGTGCTTGCGAAGCCAGACCATCAACTTGCGCTGCCCCTGTGCACCGCTCGGGCACGTTTGCCGCAGCGACAATGAGCGGATGCAGGCATCCACCTTGTCCTTGGCGACATCGATACCCGCGACAACGCGATCATTTTGTGCCATCATCCACTCCTTCCTTGCTCGGTTCGGGCTCGCAGCCCTTGCAACTGTTCGGGTTGAGGAAGACACCGGAGCTGTCCCTCGCTCTACTACAGGCTCTGTGGCCTTTGGGCGCAACGGGCTCAGTTCCAGCAATGGGTGGTACTGATCACAGCCGCCCGTTTGCATATTCTGACAGATTTCCAGGACACAAGGGCGCAGGGAAGGCCGGATGCTGGTTGCACCCGCGGCCCCGTGTGCAAAGATAGTGGGCAAACGCACACGAGGAAGAAACCACAGGTTCAACCGGAGCGACCCGGCCTTCCCTGCGCAATGGTTTTACGGCTTATACGTGATCTCCCCGGTGTCCGGGCTTGATAGCCACCGTCGCTTCGCGGAGGGTTCACCCGCGAGGAACTTGATCCCAGCGTCGGGGGGATCAGGACCACACGATTTCGCCGTCCGCGCCCGCGTCGCACGCCTTGCGACACAGCCCGCGTCCATCGCATCCCCCACCCAACGTCCGTGGCGATCGCGATACGCCCCTCTCAGGGGTGAGGATGGGCGAACTATAAGCACGATTTTACGTTTCTGATAAACCGAAATATTCTTATCGGAGGGGCTAGACAAGAAGTCGCGGAATGTGCGTGATTTGCCCGACGGGCAGCGAAGCGAACATCGGATGTTTGGCCGCATCTTCGGTTTGGACGGCCGTGAGAGCTATCGCGAACTGCGGCTGGAGCCGTTATGCTGCCCTCACCGTCTAAGCCGAGGAACTGCTCCGCATGAACGAGAGTATCCACGGAGAAAGGACCGCTTCTGAGCTGCAAGATCGGGTGACCGAACTCATCGAGCAACAGACGGCCATCTCGGAAGTGCTGCGCGCCATTGCGAACTCGCCGCACGACTTGCAGCCCATCTTCGACGCCATCCTCGACAGCGCCACACGTCTCTGTCGAGCAGACATAGGCAGCTTACGTCTCTCCGAAGAAAGCGGCCTTCGTCTCGTGGCGGTGCGAGGGGACCCCCTTTTGGTTAGTCAGGCGTGGTCATCATTCCCAGTGCTCGCAGAAAAGGGGAGCTTTCTGGGTCGATTAGCCACAAGCAGGTTACCCACCCACATCCCCGACTTGGCAGCACTTGAAGGCGATCATCGGGATGATTCTTGGATCGCGGCGGTGAACGCAGGTTATCGAACGGCCCTGATTGTGCCGTTGCTCAAAGACAATGAGATAGTCGGGATAATTACTCTGGGCCGCAAACAGGTGCAGCCGTTCACCGACAAACAGATTTCCTTATTCAGGGACTTCGCTGCGCAAGCCACCATTGCCTTGGAGAGCACCCGTCGCGAGCGGCAATATCGCGAGGCGCAGATGGCGCTGGCGCATGCCAACCGTGTCGCGACGATGGGCCAGTTGACGGCCTCGATCACCCATGAAGTGAACCAGCCGATCACAGCGGCAGTCACATACGCGTTAGCCGCTCGGCGTTTCCTAAGCGCGGATCCACCGAATTTTCGCGAGGTGGATGACGCGCTCTCTCTGATTGTCAAGGAGGGGAATCGCGCAGGCGAGGTCGTCGAGCGAGTTCGTGCGCTCATTAAGAAGGTGCCCGCACGAAAGGACGCCGTAGCGATCGACGATGCCATCCTTGAGGTTATTGCTCTCACCCGTGCGGAGGCCGCAAACAATAGCGTGTCGGTGCGGACGCAATTTGCGGAGGGCTTGCCGCGTGTCCAAGGCGATCGGGTCCAACTGCAACAAGTGATGCTGAACTTGATCGTCAATGCCATCCAGGCGATGAGTGGCATTGCGGACGGCACCGCGAATTACAGATCAGCATCGATGCCGTTCCGTCCGAAGGTGGCGTGCGCGTCGGGGTGCGGGACACCGGCCCGGGGCTGAGCCCGGAGAGCCTCTCGCGTCTGTTCGAGCCATTCTACACGACCAAGCCCGAGGGCATGGGCATGGGCCTATCTATCTGCCGCTCGATCATCGAAGCCCACGGCGGACGGCTGTGGGCGATCCCGTGCGAACCGCAGGGTGCTCTCTTTCAGTTTACGATCCCCGCTGACTGAGCCGCCATCCGTGATCGATGTCGCTTATTGGCACTTTTGGAAGCGCCATGACACGATTTCGGAAAATCCGATCGTCGGGGAAACCAGTGCGACCCGCCCCCGTGGTTTCAACGACGAAGCGCAGCCTGTATAGAGGCATGACCGCCATATTGTTCGTGGCGACGTCCCGGCTGGGGGCAGAATGAAGTTTTCGAAAGCGCATTTCATCGGAATCGCCGGGAAAGGCATGAGCGCGACGGCGCTGCTGCTGAGGCAGATGGGCGTCAAGATCACCGGATCCGACGAAGGGTTTTATCCGCCGGTCAGCGATTATTTGAAGAACGAGAAGATTCCGTTTGCCGAAGGCTACAGGAAGGAGAACATCCCGGAGGATGCCGACGTCATCGTGATCGGCAAGAACGCGAAGCTCCAGCCCGAAAGCAACGAAGAGGTTCACGCCGCGATGAACAGCGGAAAGCCGGTTCGATCGTTCGCGGACCTGTTGCATGACATGACGGCCGGCTCCGACACCATCGTTGCCGCGGGCTCTTACGGAAAATCGACCTGCACCGCATTGCTCGCCTGGTGCCTCAGGAGCGCGAACAAGGATCCAAGCTATTTCATCGGCGAGATCACCAACGGGTTCGACCGGCACGCCCACCGCGGCGGCGGCTCGACCTTCGTTCTGGAAGGGGATGAATATCCGGCGTCGAACTGGGACAACATTTCGAAATTCCTGCGCTACAACGCAAGAAACGTCCTGCTTACCTCGGCTACTCACGACCACGTCAACGTCTTTCCGACACACGCGGACTATCTCGCGCCGTTCCGCGCACTGCTCGCCTCATTGCCGGCCAATGGGCTTCTGGTCGTCAACGAGAGCGAGCCTCACGCGCGGGCGCTGGCAAACAATCTGGCCTGCCCGATCGCCTGTTATGCATTGGACGACAAGGCGCACTGGCATGCCGAGAATATCGAGCGCCGTGCGGAAACCAGTTTTGACCTGATGCAAGGCGACCGAAAGATCATTCGCCTGTCGACCCGGCTTCTCGGCGATCACAACATCGAGAATATCGTCGGCGTCAGCGCGATGCTGCTGGAAAGGGATCTGCTCTCGCCGAAGCAGCTGAGCACCGGAATCAGCACGTTCCAGGGCGTGAAGCGCCGCATGGAGCTGCTTTCCCCCGCCTCGACGGTGCCTGTCTACGAAGGTTTTGGATCGTCCTACGAAAAGGCCCGAAGCGCGATCGCGGCTTCAAAGCTTCATTTCCCCGACCGGAGGCTGCTCGTCGTCTTCGAACCGCATACATTCACCTGGCGCAACAGGGCCGCCATCGCCGCCTACGACGACGTCTTCGCGGGAGCGTCCAGGATATTCATCTTCGAGCCGGCATCCCAGGGCGCCGGCACGCATGCCCAACTGACGCAGGACGAAATCGTCGCCCGGGTCAGGGCGGCAAATTATGATGCCGAGGCCATCAACGATCCACGGCAGGCATTGGATGGGTTGAGCGACATCCTGCGCGCCGATGACGTCGTTCTCCTGCTGACATCCGGCGAGCTTGGCGGATTGATCAAAACGATCCCGCAGCTGGTCGAAATGAAATTTCCCCGCTGAAGAGCCGCATGCCCGCAGCTATGAAATTCCTATAACGTTGCCGGCGCGAGCGTCTCGAAAACATATGCGCGCAGTGGCATCACGTACCGCAAAAGCAAGGACAAGGAGGAGCACTCAAATGATGGACGTTGTTCTTCTGGGCCTCGGGGTCTGCTTTTTTGCGCTCGCGATCGGCTACGCCCACGCCTGCGACCGGCTTTGAGGAGAATGGGTCATGATCTTTGACTATTCACTCGCCGCCGTCGTCGCTGCCGGCTTGCTGTGTTACTTGCTCTACGCGCTACTGCGGCCTGAACGATTTTAACGCTGTCAGGCATGCCAAATATGTCGCACCGGCATGGTCCGGAAAACCGCAGCCGATGATCGTCTGTGTTGTGTCGACAATGCGAAGAGGTGTCGGCGGACAGGCCAGGGGTGTCTTACATGCCAAATCGAAACCTCGTTTTGGTCGTCGATGATGACCCGGGGATACTGAGGGGAGTACGGCGCCTGCTGCGACAGCACGACTACGAACCGGTCCTGTTTTCATCTGCAGAGGCTTTTAAGAACCACACCGATTTTGAAGGCGCGGTCTGCATCATTCTCGACATCAACCTGAACGATGGATCGGGCATCGAACTCAGGCATCGTCTCAGGGCGGATGGAATTTCCGTGCCGGTTATTTACATGACCGGGAACCGGCACCCTGCCGTTCGTAATGCTGCGCTGGACTCTGGATGCATCGCATTTCTTACAAAGCCCTTCCCCGCGCAATCGCTCATCGAACCGCTCAAAAAAGCATTGGCAGGGGATTCACAGGTGCGGTTCGCTCTTCGATAGCCTGTTCGAGGTCCGATGTGCATGTCCGCCATTGGCACAAATTCGAAGTGCGGCGATGTCCGCTATTTGGTCGCTATCACGGTAAAAAGCGGACGTCGCGGACATCGCGTTTTTGTAGCTGCGGAGGTCACGCCTGGGCCTGGTAACCAATCCAGGCGGCGTGTTTCTGGACCAGTTCCGTTAGTCCCTTGCAATAGAAGCCATCAGCTCCAATTCGCCATACGGTCTCGGCCCAATTGAATTCAAGATTTCTCCAAAATCGGGCCGGTGATTGTCGCTTTTGGACCTCGATAACAGACTACCGGGTGAAAGGGACAATGAGGGAGGCATCACCCAGTGCCGACGGAAGACGAGTTTACTCCGGACCAACCTTTGCCTCTCTTTCTCGCTGGTCACGAGCGGGGCTCATTGCTACTCCTCAATGTGATTATTTTGGTTATAACGGCAATACTGGTCGGTATGGCGATTTCCCTATCGTTGGGAAATCCGCTGAAGGTCTATGCGGACATCAAAGCTTCGCCGACCGCCATTTCGACTCTTCAGCCTGACACCGCTCAGCCGACGCTGGCAATTCAATCAACCACTGACTCTCAGGCTTTGCCGCCGACTGCACGGGTCGCGTCAACCCGCGACGAAATTCCTGCCACTTTTGATAGCGCCGATCGGGGCCAGGGAGAAAACAGCGCGGCACCACCTGGAGCCTTGTTGAATTAATTTCAAACTTGGGCGACCAAGGAAAATGCACGGGCACAAATCGAGCCCGATGCACAAGCACAGGTTTTGCAAAGTGCTCAAATACCTGTCCCGTCCATTCAAAAGCACCGAACGCCCATCCAAAATGCGCGAGCAGAGATCCGGCATCCCCGAGCCGCGGCCCAGCAGGCGGCCTCCATCCCGCAGCCCAAACCTCCGCAACCCAAAGCGCACTCATCGGCCGTACAGTCATCGTCGGTGCCTCGCCCGCCGCCTTCCGCCGAACCACAGCCCTCGCGCTGACGGCCCAGCTTGCCGGCGAGAAATTGATCAGCGCCTTTCCTTTTGTGATCCGGTCAACTTGTGGCGACCGAACCTCCGGCCTCAGTTCACTTCGAGCTCACGCTGCTTCATTTTTGAGGGCCACCGCGCGCACGCCGAATTGACAACCGCCGGCAAATTTGCGTTCGCCGGCGGCTGTCGGTTGCGGCGCTCGCTCGGCTCAATGCCGCAACACGCGCACCAGATCCTGCCTCAGCAGATAGATCGAGACCGCGAGCAGCACGACGTCCTTCATCAGGAAGGGCACGTTGCCGGTCATCGCGGGAAAGCCGGCGACAGGGTCCCAGCCGTCGGGCATGAACGGGATGATCGTGACCGTCGCGATGAAGGTGCCGGTCGAGCCGAGGGCGCCGAGGATGCCGAGCCGCTTGTCCCAGAAGCCCGCGAGCAGCAGCGCGCCAAAAGTCCATTCGGAGACGCCGAGGAACCAGCTCGCGCCGCGATGGCCGAAAACCGGATAGAGCCACCAGATCAGCGGGCCGTTGCTGATGAAGGGCACCAGCCGCTCGGCCTCATAGGCCCACCACTTCTGGTAACCGAAGAAGAGGAACATGATCACCATCGAGGCGCGGATGATATGATAGTCGAGATCTTCTGCCAGCAGGCCGGACCTGTGCAGGATGCCGACTGAGCAAGGGTCGAAGGGCGGTATCGATAAGCGTGTTCATGGTCGTAACTCCTTGTTGGCTTCGGACCGGCGGTCGCGTTACGCGACCGCGGGGAAGTCGATGGGCGGTGTCGTTGATGCGGTTGAAGACGTTGGTGAAGACGGTGGTCGCAAAGGCGAGGCTGATGTCGACGAGCTGCGCGTCGCTGTAGCCGGCGGCCTTGATCGCGGCGAACTCCTCCGCCCTCACCGTGCCGCTGGTTTCGCTGAGCATGCGGACGAAGCGGATCAGCGCATCACGCTTGGCATCGCCGGTCGGCTTGCCTTCGCGGATATTCTTCAGCTCTTCGGGCTTGAGCCCTGCGAGCTTGCCGAGCAGGCTGTGCGCGGCGACGCAGTAATCGCAGCCGGCGACGCCGCTGATCACGAGCTTGATGGTTTCCTGGTCGCGCTTTGACAGGGTGCCCGAGGCGAGCACGCTGTCGGCGGGCAGGATGGCTTTCAGCGCATCGGGACGATAGGCGCCGATCGCGGCAAAGGTGTTCGGCACATTGCCGATCGCCTTCTTGATCTGGGCATAGATTTCGGCGGTGGCGCCGCTGGCGGCATTGAGGGCGGGAACGGGGAGACGGGACATGATGACACTCCGTGGGTTGGGTTGAGCAACGATTGCGGAGTGGACGATAGGGGCGCCAAACGAGACTTTTAATATCCGATATAAATCGATTATATGCTCAATCATCTCATATTGGAGGCGTTGATGCATGGATTGGCTCAGCCGGCTGTTCGAGATGATGCCGGTGCACGGACGGCTCGACCTGCGCTGCTTCTATGGCGCGCCCTGGCGCATCGATCAGGGGCCTGCGGAGGCCGGCGCGATCCCCTATCACGCGGTCCTCGGCGGGTCGGCCGTGCTGGACGATCCGGCCGGCGGTCGGCCGCTGCGGCTCAAGGCCGGCGACATCCTGCTGCTTCCCGGAAATCCGCGTCATGTGCTGCATGACGGCAGCGGCGCCCGGCCAAGGCCGGCGCGCAACCGTCAAAACCTCAATCTCCTGATCAGCGAGAACGGCGGCACCGGCGAAGCGCTCGACATGCTCTGCGGGCATTTCGTCATCGCGCCGCCCCATGATCGATCTGCTGCGCAATTATCTGCCGCCGCGTCTCGTCGTGCACGCCGCCGATGACGAAACGCATCTCGCGCGTCGGCGACGGCGGCCATCGCTCGTCTCGTCTGCGCTGATGCGCGGCGAGAGGAGGCCGATCATCTCGGCGGCCGCGCGATGCTGAATGCGCTTGTCGGCCGCGATGTTCGCGCTGGTGTTGCGCCTTGCGAGCGAGACCGATGATGCGCCGACGGGTCTGCTGGCGCTCGCGGGCTCATCCGCGTCTGGCGCCCGCACTAGCCGCGCTCTTCAACGAACCGGCGCGCGCGTGGTCGCTGCCGGAGCTGGCAAGACTGTGCCACATGTCGCGCGCGACGCTGGCGCGCCAATTCCAGGAAAAGCTCGGACGCTCGGCGAGCGATCTCTTGACCGGCATCCGCATGGCGCTCGCCGCCAACGAACTGAAGAAGCCGTCGATGTCCACGGGCGCCGTCGCGGAGACGGTCGGTTATCAATCCGAGGCGGCGTTCCAGCGCGCGTTCAAGAGCCATATGGGTCTGACGCCTGCAAAATGGCGAAAGGCCCTGACTGCATCGGCCCTCGATCTTCCGGCGATGCGCAGGCCCGCGGCAACGGAGGATCGTTGAAGGCGACGCGGGAACAGGCGGCGACGGCGCCCCCCATGAACATGGGGATAGCAAAATGCCGCATCTCGCTTAAGCTATTGCGGGTGAACTGAGCGGCGGACGTGGACGATGGCTTCAACCGAACAACTCCCTGCGCAGGAGATCACGATCCTCCTCGTCGAGGACGATCCGCCGACCCTGTGGCGGCTGCAGGACGCGCTGGTCAAGGCCGGCTTCGATGTCGCGGCCGCGCAGAATCTTGGCCGAGGCGCGCGCCTCGCTAGCCGCGCGCATTCCCCGCGTGCTGCTCACCGATCTGCAATTGCCCGACGGCCATGGCGTGGAGCTGATCCGCGAGACGCGCGCGCGCCATCCCGATACCGAGATCATGGTGATCTCGGCGCTCGGCGACGAGGAGACCGTGATCACCGCGATCACGGTCGGCGCCACCGGCTATATCCTGAAAGACGCTTTTCCTAGCGACATTGCGGCCACCGTGCGCGATCTCGTCGCCGGCCACTCGCCGATCTCGGCCTCGATCGCGCGCTTCATCGTGCGGCGGACGCAGGCGAGCGCCGAGCCGCCGCCGGGGCCGGAGCTCGACACCGCAAAGCTCACGCCGCGCGAGATCGACATCCTCTGGGGCATCGCCAAGGGTTTCAGCTATGCCGAGATCGCCGACAATCTCGGCATGTCGCGCCAGACCGTGCCCGGCCATATCAAGAGCATCTATCGCAAGCTCGAGGTGCACACCCGCGGCGAAGCCGTGTTCGAGGCGGTGCAGCAGGGCCTGATCAAGCTGTGACGGAGATATCAGCGAAACCGGCGGGGCCGCCGATGCGCGCGCGCCACACCGCCTCGCGTCTCGTCCAATATCTGCTGCTGCAGGCGCTGATCGCGATCCTCTGCATCTTCGTGCTGGTCCGGCCGCTGCCCGAGCCGCCGTCGAATTATGTCGTGACCGGCTTTCAGCGTCAGCGACCGCGGCGAGACCCGCCGCGCGACGCTGCCCGATTTCGTGCCCACGCGCGCCTCGATGCAGGACCCCGCGGTCTTCACCGGACATTTCACCTGGAGCGCGCGCGAGGCTGATGGCGGCTGGTCGGTCTATCTGCCGCGCTTCACCAACGGCGTCGTCGTGCTCGTCAACGGCGTCGAGATTCTCGACAGCCGGCGCGATCCCACCGCCAACCGGGCCGACCGCGCCACGCCGGAGATCGCGGTGATCCCGGCGTCGCTGCTGCACGACGGCGCCAACGAGCTGCGTCATCCGCCTGTTCGTCTGGGGACCGATCTCCGGCTTCCTCGACAAGGTCTATGCCGGCCCGGATGCAAGCCTGCGCCGCTATTACGAGCGGCGCACGCTGCTGTTCGTCACGCTGCCGGTCGTGTTCTCGGCCTGGCAGGGAATCCTGGCGGTCATCCTCACCGTGATGTGGGCGATGCGGCGCGGCGAAGCGGCCTATGGCGCGCTCGCCGCCGCCATGGCGCTTGGCGCGATCCAGGGGTTCCTGCCGAGCGCGATCGACCAGCCCGCGTTTCCCGAGCTGAACTCTACGCTGTTGACGGCCGGGCCGACCGAGAGCGCCTGCGTGCTCGCTTTCGGCATCCTGTTCTTTGGCCGCAAATGGCCGCGAGTTCCTCGGTCCGCTTATCTTCATCCCCGGCGTCATCGTGGCGTTGGTCGGACTGTTCGGAAATCCGGTCGTGACCCGGCAGATCTTCCTCTATCTCGGCGTGCCCGCGATCCTGTCGCATCTCCTGCTGCTCGCGCTGATCGTCGGCTGGTCCGAGATGCGCCGGCAGGACGTGCCGAGCCTGCTGCTCGGCTGCGGCGTCACCGTGGTGCTGACCTCGATCCTGCATGACGTGCTCGAGGTCGCCGGCTTCATTGCCGATGACCGCCTGTTCTTCACGCGCCTGTCTTATTCGGCCGTGCTGGTCGCGATCGGCGCCGGGCTCACCTTCCGCTTCGCGCAGGCGCTCAATCGCGTCGACGGCTTTGCCGCGCATCTGGCAATCCAGCTTCACGCGGCCGAGGACAAGCTGAAGGCGAGTTTTGCCCGCGAGCAGGAGCGCGAGCGCGCCGCCGCACTTTCGCGCGAACGCGCGCGGCTGATGCGCGACCTGCATGACGGGCTGGGCGGACAGCTCGTTTCCATTGTCGCGCTGAGCGAGCGCGGCACGGAGGGCGGGCGCATCGGCGATGCCGCGCGCGCGGCGCTGAAGGATCTGCGCCTCGTGATCGATTCCATGGACGATATCGGCGGCGACCTGATGCTGGCGCTGGGCTCCTGGCGCGACCGCGCCGCGGCGCAGCTGCGTCCGCACGACATCGCGCTCGACTGGCGCGCGGCGCCGCCGGGCCTGCCGGTCTATCCGGAGCTGCGGCCCTGGCACGTGATCCAGATCATCCGCATCCTGGACGAGGCCGTCACCAATGCGGTCAAGCATGCCGGCGCGAAGCATGTCGCGGTGAGCATCGAGACGCGCAAGGACATCGATGGCGAGCACGGCTGCATCACCGTCACCGACGACGGCAAGGGCTTTTCGATCGGCGGCGAAAATCGCCCCGCCTCGCGCGGCCTGCGCAACATGAGAAACCGCGCCGCCAGATGCGGCGCGGTTCTCGAGCTTTCGTCCGGCGCCGGCGGCACCACGGTGAGGCTGCAATTGCCCCGCCGCTTTCCTGAAGGTGACGCCGCCGCCGGGTGAACTTGCCGATTATCCGCGTCAGCGGCGCACCACGCGGGTGGCGCCGGCATGCACCACACCATTGGGCGTGACGCGGGTGTAGCCGACGTGGCCGACGGCGACGGTGGACCGCCGCACCGGCGCCACGACCACCGGACGCGGGCGCACGACGGGCGCGACGACGACCGGCGCGGTGCGCACGACGCAGCCCTGCGGCACGCCGGCGGTCTTGCAATAGACCACCGCGGCATTGGCCGGGACGGTGGCGAGCGCGGCGGTCGAGAGCACGGCAAAGGCAATCGCGGCGCCAAGGGTACGGGACTTCGACATGAGTATATTCTCCTGTGTGAACCATTTGGCGGTCTTGCGATGGATCGGTTGATCATCGCAGCCGTCATGCCGCGATAGATGCGCCCGACAAGTGCCCGGCAAAATCCCACGAACATGGGGTGCGGGATACGCGCTTCATCTCTCGCCGCCGAAACTGAACGAGACTCCAAAACGCCGAACGCGGTGGCGATCATCGCCACCGCGCTCAGACCGGCGCAGATTGTTGTCGCGTGGTTCAGCGCCACACGCGGGTGTAGCCGACATGCTTCACGCCATACGGCGTCACGCGGGTGTAGCCGTAGTGGTTCACGGCAACCGGGGCGCGGGTGTTGACGTAGCCGATGTGGGTGACGACGGCGGCATTGGCCGGCGCGGCGGCAAACGAAACGCCGGCAAGCGTGGCAAGGGCGATCGCGGCGCTGATGAATTTGCGGGTCATGGTGTTCTCCTGTTTGAAGTGTTCGGCGGTCTTGCGATGGATCGGTTGATTACCGCAGCCGTCATGGAGAGCTACATGGACCCGGTGCGAGGCCGGCAACATCCCATGGATATGGGGAAAACCGGGTGACGCTAAATATGATCGTTATTTCAATACGTTGAACAAATCACCATGAACATGGGATCGACTGCGGGCCGCCTTTCGACGAGGTTCGCCGCGCTTTCGAACCTCCACCCCAACCCAACCCCAAAAGGTGATCCCATGACCAACTCCACGACGATGAAATCCGCCGCTCTCGCCCTTGCTCTCGTGATTGCGGGCATCGCGCAAGCGTCCGCGCAAAACGGCCCGAGCATGCAGGAGAAGATGGCCTGCCGCGCCGACGCCGAAGCGTTCTGCGCGCAGCACATCGGCAAGCCGCAGGACATGCGCGCCTGCCTCGAGCAGAACAAGGCGAAGCTTTCCACGCCCTGCCGCCAGGTCGTGGAAGCGCATGGCGGCTGATACCGCCTCGCGTTGAAGCTCGCGCCCGCCGCGGCCCGCCGCCAACGTCAGTCTGACGAAGGCGGCGCGCATCGGCGGGCGATGCTTTTGGTTGGGCGTTGCGGGCGTCCTGCTTCGGCGACGCTGGTGCCGAGCGCGTCGCTCTGGTCGGCTCAATCCGGCCCGAACAGATTGATGCTCGGGAATCCGATCGGCCCACCGGAACTCCGCGACCGATCGAAGTCACGATTTCGCGGCCGGTCTGAATCAGAAAATCGTGGCCGGTCGGAATCGTCGCGCTCCACGATGACTTCGCGGGAATCGGAGTCCTCCCGGACCTTCGCCTCGACGTCGCGCAGCTCCTGGTCGCGCGGCTGGCGCCGCGTCGTCCATTGCTGGCGGCGCTCGGCCCTGCGCTGCTCTGCCGCCTGGCGTTTCACGTCCGCGTCGCGCGCTTTGGCATAGGCATTATCCGGAGCGGAAGCCTGCTCACGCGCGCGGCGGCCTGCTCCTGGGGTTTTTCCTGCGGCTTCGACATTGGCGTATCTGCCGGCTTGTCAGCAGACTTCATCGATGGAGCAGACTGGGTTTCGCTCGCCGCAGCCGTTTCCTTTGGCTGCTCCTTTGCCTGCGCCGGCGGCGCCACCGTCGATGCCGCGTTGCCGGCTTCGCTGGACGGTTGCGGCGAGTTTGACGGCGCGGGTGCGACGACGACCGGCGTGGTGGCGGCCTGTTGTATCGCCGCCTGATAAGGCGTCGGCGCCTGCGGGGTGTTCGAGGCTGCAACGGTCGAAGACGCGCCTTGCTGAGAATCGGGTTGTGGCGATTGCTGGCCTGCTGCGCGCGCCGTTCGACCTTGCTGACTTCCCGCACCTCGTGCGGGTTCATGATGTTGGCCATCAAGAGACCGCCGCCGAGGCCCGCGGCGATCGCGGCGACGACGGTTCCGGCCCCTACAAAATAGGCAATTGAAGCGCGCATGATCGGGTCCCTCCTCGAACAGCCGGGCAACGTTCGGCAGGTGCCGATGTTCCGGGGATGTACGAGGGAACCCTGGGAACAGCCGCGCCCCGCTTCCGTCAGCGGAGCGCGCGTCTTTTCAGCGATTCAATCGCTCAGTGGCAGGCGCCCTCGGCGACGAGCGTCGCGTCCGCGACTTCTGCTTCGCAAAGGTTGCCGTAGGTATGCCGCTTGTGGGTCTTGGGATCGATCGCACAGACCGGCATGAAGAGCTCGAAGCAGATGTTGCCAGACGGCGCGACGCAATCGCCCGCATGAAGGACGTGCGCGCGCACGCGTCTGGCGTTGCAGCAATTGGGATAGGTCTTGCGCACGCCATGCTTCACGGCGCACACCGGCATGAAGATGTCGGGGCACATGATCGCCGCGTCGACCGGCTCGGGAATGGCCGTGAACGCAAATGGCTCGCGGTGACGAGCGCCGCCATGGCCAAAGTGCTGAGCCGAACAAATCGCATTCTCTCCCTCCCTTCGATTTCGCGCATGGCGGCACTCTCTATATCTTATAATCCTGAGGTTGAAAATATCCTCCGCAAGCGTCAGCGCGCGATCGGACGCGCGGCGTGTACGAAAAAAATGGAGGCGTTTGGAGAAGCGGCGCGCCGCCTCAGATCGCGGAGGCGACCTGTTCGAGGCCGATGATGCGCGCGAGCTTGCGCACCTCGTCCTTCTGGTCTTCGCGCAGCTGGAACAGCAGCGGCATCGCCGCCGATTTGAGCTGTTGCACTTCCTCGCAATCCGGATCGAGCTGGGCGGCGCTGGCCTGCGGATTGGAGAGTTTTGCCGCGTTGAGCTTGCGCGCGACAGCCTTGAGCGCGGTCTCGACACCAGGCCAGTAGGATTCCTGCGACGACGATAGCTTCAGGCGGTCCTTGATGCCGGCGATCTGCGCGTCGCTGAGCAGCGCGTAGGACTTTTGCGGCGCCGGCCTGGCGGCCACTTTCGGCTTGGCGGGTTGCGGCGCGGGCGCAGCCTCGAACGGTGGCCGGCGCGAGAGCCGCGACCGCCTTCGCCGCTTCGACATCGGCGGTGCTGGAGGAGGCATAGGCCTGGCGGAGGATTTCGCTGGCGGAGCGGATGCTCTGCGTCGGTTCGACCGATGCCTGTGCGAGGCTGATCACCGAGAGCCGGTCCTGCTTGCTTTCGCGGTTGGCCACCGGGTTCGCCACCACAGGGGCCGGCGTCGCCGCTTCGCTGAGGCTCATGCTTTCGCGGGATAGAATGCTGGTGACGGCCGCGCCCGTGACGAGGAAACAGGTGAGCGCAATGATGGTGATCGCTTTCGACAAACCATTCTCCGTCGGCGTGGCCTTGGCCTGCCAATTTCCCCAAAACTGGGAGTTAATTAAGGCTTAACCGCGCCCCTCGTCACGTCCTGAACTAACCGACTGAAAAAACACAGGAAAATAATCAGGCCGCGGCCAGGTCATAGGCCTCCTGGATATCGGCGACGATATCGGAGGCCTCAAACAGCGCGCGCGGCTCGATCGAGTGCAGGCTGACCGTCCAATTGGCGCCGCGGGTGGTGCGCGGCATCGAGACGACGTCGAACTGCACCCTGCGGCAAAGCGGATGGCGCTGCAGCGCATAGGTCACGCGGGCCCTGATCTCATCGAGCGTGGCGGGCGTCTTTGCGAAAAGCCTCTCAAAATCCATCGCCTGTCCCCTGCAATCCCTTATTCGGCGCGGCCTCGAAGAGAATTGGAGGCCGGCTTTCGGGAGGGGATTGTCGGGCGGCGATGGTTAACAGCGCGTTAAATGAGAGGCCGCGTGGTTACCGGATAAGGCCGTTGTGATGCTCCGCCATCGTGCGAATCACGGGCTCTGCAACCGCGGGTATATTTGAAACGCCAGATGCGCATTCAGTGTCATCGTCCGGCTTGACCGGACGATCCAGTATTCCAGAGACGGCGGTGCTTGAGCCGATCGGCAGCGGCGTACTGGATGCCCCGCTTTCGCGGGGCATGACAGCGGGCGGCTGCTACCCGTACTCATCTCTTCTCGACGACGAGGCTCTGCACGGCGCGGCCGAAATAGCCCTGTGTGTCCGCCAATCGCGCCATGGCGAGGCCGGCGCCATCGGGGCCGATCCAGCTTTCCGCGTCAAGCAGGATCCATTCGCCGACCGGCTCGCGCGTCAGGCTCACGGTGAGGTCGGCATTGAGAAAAGTCCAGTGCCGGAAATCGAGCGCAGCCGAGGTGCCGTTGCAGAAATCGGCGGCGACCACGGCGCGCACCGCCTGCGAGACACCAGATCCTTCGACCAGCGGCCGCACCACGCGATACCAGATCGCGCCCGGACCGGGCACGCCGAATTTTCCGCGCGCCGAGCGGAGCTGCATGCCGGTCACGAACGGGCTGTTGGAGAATTGCGCGGGGTCCTCGGGCGATGCTTCCGGTGACGGCAGCGTCACGGGGAGATCGGCGATGTCAGGCGGCAACGGCTGCGCCTGCTGCTTGATCTTGAGCACGCTTGCGGCGACGACGATAACGCCATCGGCGCGCAGGCGGATGGCGCAGAGCTGGATCTTGCGGCCCTCGCGCAGGACCTCGGTCTCGAGCGTCAGCGGCTTCAGCGGCACCGGCCGCATCAGATCGATGGTGACCCGCGCGATCCGCATCGGCACCGGCGTGGCAATCGCCTCCGCGGCCCAGACCACCAGCGAAGCCGGCGCGGAGCCGTGCTGCATGGTCGGGTCCCAGGGTCCGGCGGCATCGGGGTGGACTTCGACGCGATCGCCGTCGACGCGAAAAATGGCTTCCATCACCCTGCAATTCCAACGTCCCAAATATTATCGCGCCGCAACCGGTCGCCTCTCATGTGCTAGCCGGTTCCGTGGCCCGGTCCAATATATTGACCGAAACATGGGCGCATGCGGCACACGCGTTGCTGCATTTTTCAGGCGGCCTTCCCATCCCATCAGCCATTGAAGCCGCGACCAACCGAAAACAGGAGCCATTCAAATGAACCATCCAGGAATGTCCCGCCGCGAGGCGCTCGCGGGGGCGGTCACGCTTGCGGCCACATCCGTAGTCGCTGCCACCAATACGGTCAACGCTGCCTCAGCCGTAGGCGGCGTCAATGCCATTCCCGAACTTGCGCCGCATTGGAAGGAGCTCGATCTTGCCGAAATATTGTCGCGGCCGGCCGCCTACATGTCGGTCAGCCAGAACAAATCTCTCTACGATCCCGGCGGTGTCCAGGCGGCCGAGAAACATCGCGAACGGGGAAGCCTGCCGGCCACGATCAAGGTCGTCAACGCAGCCCGCAAAGCTCCCAATTTCAAATCCTTCAACTGGATCGGATACGAAGTCTTCAGGGAGAACTACCCGCAGAGCGACTTCGATCGCGTTCAGTACACGAGTTGGACCAGGGGCCTGAACTTCACGCCCGAGATGAAACGGAGGGATAACGAGCTCGTCGAGGAACTAGGGGCACTGGTCCGCCCGGGCGACAACGAGTTCAATGAGCTTGCACTGCAGACGGCTTTCGCCGGAACCCAGCTCCCGCTGGAATTGGGCCGCAAGCGAATCCAGACGATCGTGCTTACCGGCATCCATCTGGACTGGTGCATCGAAGGAAATGCGCGTGCCGCCCGCGACGCCGGTTATCTTCCGATCGTCATCGGCGATGCCTGCGCCTGCCAAAAACCGGAACAGGAGGCGGCCGCGATGGAGCGCATCAACAACTTCTTCGCTCCCGTGATCTCCGCAGACCGCTTCGTGGAACTCGTCTCGCGCAAGGCGTAGAGTTGGTCCGGGAGCCCTACCGAGCTTCGCCTCGATCCCCAGGGGCTCCCGGAATCCGGCGCAGCGAGATATCCATGAAATCTTCCCTGGACAGGGACATCGGAAACCGGCTCAAGGCGCTT
>CAVUCB010000086.1:0-97231 GCA_963739755.1 uncultured Alphaproteobacteria bacterium
GAAAAACAATGGCCGCCCTGGGTCAATCGCGTCGGTTTAACGCCCCGGCCGCTACTTCCCGTCTACCCCCAATGAACGGACATCACATATCAGGGCCGTCACTTCCGAGAAGTGCCAAAGGTGACATTTCGAAATGAAAGGCGCCACCCACTGAGGCGGGCGTAACGAAAGAGCCCCAATCCGATTAACCTGCAAACGGAGAGGGACAAATGGACGGACGCGGAACAGCCGGCATTGTCGGACTGAGTATGGCTGGCATCTACTTTCTATTTCTCGCGCTAGCCGCTGCTAGCATGAGCTGACAACGAGGCCGCCTCAGTTGGCGGGCTTTACTATGGGGAGAGGGCTCGACATCCGGGGCGCGCGGGCTCCGGTCAGGTGGCAACCTTCGAGGACGGCCCGCAAGATTCTTCGCCAATGCTTCCGCAATTCAATCGGCACACTAGACCGAAGCCGTATTGAGTTTGCGATATACCGTGCTGAATAGCGGACGATTTGTACGCGGCGGTAACGCAGTAGCCGGTGCGCGAACTTGTGCCACCTCCAAGCTGAGAAAGCGGCAAAAGTCCCGGCAGAACTGGGCAGAGACGGCCGCCATCTGTGAAACTATTTGAATGTTCGGGATTTGGTTTCCGGAAGGGATACTCGTGAACCGAATCCTAAAGTCCATCACCTTCGTCTTAGCTGCCGTGTATTTTCTGGTGGACGCGGTTTTCATGAGCGTGGCCAAGCCGATCTCCAACTGGGTCGCTAAGCACTTGGTCCTAAGAAGATTGCGGGCCTGGATCAGATCCTTGCCACCTTACCCTTCGCTCGCGCTGTTTTCGGTGCCCGTGATTATTCTGGAGCCGGTGAAGCCTGTAGCAGCTTATCTCGCCGCAACTGGCCAAATGCTGGGGAGCGCCCTGACATTGATCATTGGCGAGCTCCTGAAGCTCGTGCTGGTGGAACGTCTGTTCAGTCTCACCCGAGACAAATTGATGAGGATTCCGACATTCGCTTGGGCCTATGGCAAATTCCGACAAGCCAAAGCGTGGTTGGAAGCCACGCAGGCGTGGCAAACCATGCGGTCATTGAGCAGGGCGGCGCGTGACTACGTTGCGCATCTAAAAGGAATCATAGCACATCGTTTTTCTATCTTTGAGCGCCAAGGGAATGGGAGCCGAATCTCAAAACCGCCTTGGGCCGTGTGACGTGCCTTCCGAGTGCCGATTGCCTACCTGAGCTTCCGGAAAAACGCGATGATCGCGCGAACTGAGTATTGCGAGCTGCCTCGCAGGTCGCAGATTGACATGGCGTATGAGTCCGGTCACGGCCCTTCGCGTCATTTCGTTGCCCGCGTCTCCGCGAATTGGAAGAGCAGTCGGACATCAATCATTCTCAGTGCTGAGCGCTGGGACAAACTTCAACGGTTAGCAGCCTAGGACAGCACAGACGGCTTGGCGAATATGGACGCGCAATGCCATCAGTGAAGCACCGTGCCTCAAATATTTTGAATGAGTACGGTACGGCGCAATCCGAATTGATCGGGAAGGCCGTCGTCCTTACCGACGGAAAGGCAGGCACCGTCGAGAACGTTTGGCTGGATGAATTGCACGGCCTTCGGATTTCGATCAAAGGGCATGACGGAAGATGGCCGGTCTCAACCATCAAGTTCACGGAAAACTAGACCTTCGCAAGGCTGCGCGCTGCCCAGAGCGCGCGATTCCTTCAGATCATTCCAATCAAGATGAAAAGAGCAATCTCGGTCAGGAAAGCGACGCTCATGATGGCGACCGTCAGGAACACGTCGGCCGCCGATAGGGGGTTCATGTCATGCCTCGCATCTTGCGAAGCCCCGGGGAGTAAATCATTTGGGCCAGAAATTGTTTCGGTTCCAAAACGCAGACGGAGCGAGACGCGAGCGGCGCCGGCACCCGAGGCGGCCTAAGGCGAAGTCCGCTCGCGTCAAAATGGAACTTTCGGCGCTGGCCTGCCGAAGTCCGGTCTGTCTTCGAAAGCTGATGTTGCTAACCGGCGTCCCGTTGTTTGAAAATCTGGCTTACGTCCGGATCATCAACGCCATCTTGCCGACGCTGATAACGGCACGGCATGCCCGCTCCACACTGGCACTCTTGTGACTATGCACGATCGGGGTGGTTTTCGCACACCCAACCAATGCAGAAGCAGATATCGCCAATCATGATTTGTCATCAGCCAGGAAGGCTGTTGGTGTTAGGCTGGTCAGATCCAGTCGGCGCATCAGGGCTCTCGCTCTCAGCGTTTAACTCGACCTCGGCGGCGTGCCAGAACTCGGTTTCCCGTCCTTCGGGCCGTCCGGCTTTTTCCCAAAGCAGGTGCGCGTAGTTTCGGATTTGCTCTTCGATCGCCATCCTAAGCCGCCTCCATGCCAGAGAGGTATTTTTGAAAGAGCTCGCCCGTAGCAACCCTCCGAACGTAACATCTCGATATTCAACATCCGCAGGGAACTTTGGTTCAACCCAAATGGCCCCGGGGGCATTTTCATCGGGTAACGCGACCGGAAGCTCAAATTCAACGGGTCGAGCAGCAACATTTTTGTATCCACCAAAAACGCAAAGGCCCTCGGCCTCAATCTGCCACCGACGCTGGTCGCGCACGACGGTGCAGCGACCAACCATGAACTTCATGGCGATCAAGACCGCGGATCAGATCGATCTACAGGCGGTCCACCGGGTACGGGCGCGGCTGGTCAGCCAAAACACTTTCGATGCGCTTTTCGCTTCTATGAGGCCTCCGGAGATTTCTGCCGTTCTTCTTTGAGCCGCCGTTCCGCTTCGAGCCAAAATTCTACATTTCGACCTTCCGGCCGTCCGGCCTGTTCCCAAAGTTCGTATGATCGCGCCTTCACTTGGGGCCGACGCATCGTTTGAAACAGCTTCTGCTTCAGTTCCTCGGCAAAGTTTATGAGTTGTTGTACCGTCGTTTCGTCCTTGACGTACGTAGCGACCCGCGTTGCGAGTTCAATCTGGTGCTCTATCCTTTTCTGCTCTTCCAGATCCCTCGCACGTACTCGAAAGCAGGGCCCCCGATCGGGGCGTTCCGGAATGTAATAAGACCGGAGCCGTGCAGGCAGCGTGTTTAGAGGGGACCGGCCCAAGGATTCAATGCCCTTATGGGTAGCTAGTTCCTCGCGCACCATTCTCACGGCCCAACGCGCCCACTGCCAAACATCTATGGAGGATGGGAGCCGAGATAGTACCGAGACTTCGCTTTGGCCGCCTCGTCATCCTCGCAATCTAGTGTCCTGAAGCTCACTGCCTTTGGTCGTGTTTGCCGGGGCATTCCGGAGGCAGACGCGCTCGATTGATTGAAGGATGTCATCTGCACCGGCTTTCAATTACCCACAAATTCTCCTCCGACTGTGGCGCCCAGCGCGATGTCGGTGAGGCGTGACAGCCCGCGCCACATGACGGTATTGCCGGGCGGCGGATCGCTGGCGCGGGCGAGGTAACCGCCGAGCCGGGCGATCTTGATCAGATAGTGCGAGAGCGTTTTCTGTCTTGCTTTTGGTTTGTTGTTGACGAGGCGATCGAGCACGCCGATTTCAGTCGCAGTCAACGCGAGGGTTGGCGGC
This sequence comes from uncultured Alphaproteobacteria bacterium, assembly GCA_963739755.1. Taxonomy (GTDB): domain Bacteria; phylum Pseudomonadota; class Alphaproteobacteria; order Rhizobiales; family Xanthobacteraceae; genus Bradyrhizobium. Next base: position 3,596 of record CAVUCB010000086.1, read on the forward strand.
GCGTCTGGGGCGGAACGGTTGAGCATCGTCATCCAGAAGACCCGCCAACTCAGGATGCAGAAGAGCGAGATCAGATTGGTCAGACGCTGGGCGGTCCTGAGCTTCGACTCCTCAGCTTTGCAGCCCGATTTGAGGATCTTATGGAACACCTCGATCTTCCATCTCAAAGCATACCATTCGAGTTTCTCGATGGCGTCAGTGCGGGAACGAACAGGCAAGTCGGTGATCAGCTTCCAATCGATCTTCTTTCTGTTTTTCGGCGTCCCGCGCTCTTCGGCATGGATCACCGTCAGGGTCAGAGCGGGATAGCAATTCTGCTTTCCGATCGGCGGCAGGACGCGAAATCTTGCGATACCTGATCTCAAGAACGGCCTGGTCGGGATCGCCGTTGCTGTCTCTGACTTCGATGCGATGGAGCCCTTTGACGGCGACCTCGTCCATTTCGTCGGCGATCGTGTGGTCCCCGTCTCCAGCCAAGCGGTCGACACAGGTCCTGATCAGGAAATGAGTTCCGATCTCCTGTGCTGCGCAGAAAAGCTCGTAGATGTCACTCTCGCGATCACCGATATGGATGCATCGTCCCGGATGATCCAAGAGTTGCGTAGACTGCTTGAGATTTTCCAACCATCGGACGCTTTCCTTTTTCTCGATGGGAATCCGGGTTGGATTGATCTTCTTTTTAAGCGCTGCTGTGCCCTTGAATTTCTTCCGAGTCCAGAATTTAACGGCTGCCAACCCAAGCGGCACCCCATCGAATGTAACTGCGAGGCTCGAGTGCATCAGGATGCCGCAGACCGTGTGCGATCTCAGGCGACCCGCCTTGTCCCGTCCACTGTTGATGCTCTTGGTGATGCCGATCGCTTCTGAACTTTCGCGTTGATAGCTAAACTCGGTGGTGTCGTGCAGCACAAGAACGAGACCTTCAGTGGCTGCGGCACGATCATGTGTCGATTGGAAATGGCCGGCCAGAATGTCCGCTTCGCTGACCCGGTCATTAGAGAAGAAGCGGTAGGCTGCCTTGGTATTCGCCCAATCCTGGCAGACGAGCGGAATGCTTTGTCCCATGGCGCTTCCAATCTGCGTGAGCAGTTTGCGGAATCTATCGCCGAGCCGCGCGTCCCTAAACTCGCATCCACTAATCTCTCGATCTATCCAACATTCGCCTTCCAAGGATCGCAAACAGCCTTTTGTCGATCGATCCCTAAATGTCAGCCCCATAGAGCACCCCCCCTCGCGAATCAGGTGCTCAGCAAGGATCACAAGTGATTCTTTCGACTTCAAGATTTTGCTGATCAGCGGATCAGCCCGAGTGGTCAAAGTTATGGGTAATTGAAAGCTGCACCGGACGGATACAGAACCTGAGTCGTATCGACGCGATGGCCGTGATAAGCCTGACGGGCCGCTTTTCCCTTGCACGCGATCGCAGGTTGAGAAAACATCCGCCGCCTAGTCGAGAATCTGGCGAAAAAATGACCAAAACTGAAAAGGGCAAGACTTGCTCAATTGGGATCCGCATCCGGAGACAGCCTTACAAGATGACTCGAAACAGGTGACGGAGAACGATTCAAGGAAAGGGATTGATTTTCTCTCCTCAGCCAACGCAAATGTGCGGTCTTATCAAGCCAAGGTACTGCAAATGGCACAAGCCAACATGCAATTTGCCTTTGAATTCGGTCAGAGGCTTGCGGCGATTAGGTCGCCCGTTGAATTTCCCAGCGTCATTGCGGAATTCACAAGCAGGCGGATCGCCATGTTCCGGAAGCATTCGACAGAGATGGCTGAATTAAGTACCAAGCGGTGGACATCCTAAGACCACCAAGTTTCATGATGTCTGTATTGGCGGCCACCCGCTCAAACGCATGGAGCTGTCGGTTCGCCGAGATCATCCAACACTGGCTAAATCTCGCGATCGCCCGTCTCCGGCACGTTTGATGGCGAGCGACGCATGGCGCAACTCCACAAGACATGAGAGGCAATGGCCGAGCCTATGCCCGTCTCTTAAGTCGGGGTCTCCTGCAAGCGGCTTCCAACAGAAGCTATCTACGCGATCCTCCCTGCCCTCACCGCGCATCACGACCTTGCACGTCGTCCGGCAACGGCCTTTGGAGTGCCTTCGCTTCGTCCTACGGCGCGCGCATCCAAACATCGCGCTTTTCGCGGTGGCCAGGATCACCGGCTGGGTGCGGGCCCACGAATTTCTTGCCGAGATGCTTGGAGTTCGCCGTACCTTGCTAGGCGGCTAGTGTCGTTCCGGCTTTTTCTCTGGACCGTGCAGACCGCGTCACCCGCATGCGGTACCAATAACTTCTCTTCAGTGCGTCACGGCGCCCCAATTGCATTGAACAATTGTCGCCATCCCGGAATATGCGCTTCGGACCGTCCGATTTTCCAACCCGGAAACTGCCGGTTTGACGCGCCCTTCGGCTCAAAGCGCCACTTCGCCATCTAACCAATCTTGCTCTTCAGCTAAAGCGCGCCAAGCAGCTTCCATTCGCTTGTAGCGCTTTTGAGTGGGCTCATCCTGCGCGCGCTCCGCGAGTTGGGCACAGTTCTCAGCGTTTTCCAGAAAATAGTCCGATTGTTTCATCGATTCTCTCCGATCAAATTCAACAAAAGCCGAGCTATCTAGCGCGATCGGTATTTGGGAACATAAGCCGCAACAGCCTGTTCGCTTACACATGGACAAGCGGGAGCGTCTGTTTCTCATGCTGATCGGGATACTCTGCTCGATATTCGTGGTGCTGGAAATGCTTTACTATTACCTGCACTTTCATTGAACCGTCGTGCGGCTCAAATGGCCCGCTCAAGACCATGAGCCTATTGCACCGAAAGTGGCCTACTTGTCCTTCTCCTTAATAACTTCTCGGGCTCGGCTCTCAGCCTCTCTAGGTTTTTGTGGATCGCTAGTTGCTCCTCTTCATATTCGGTCAGTGACTTTTGGATGGGCGGAAGGTATCGCCCGCTTCCTTGGATTGCTTAGACATGATTTCACCTCGGGTGGATACGGTGGAGCTCGCTTCACCGAAGAGCTGCGTCGCCTTCGATTGTCAACGCGGGAGGTTAGGCCTTGGAGCCTGGCGGACAACATGAGACGCGGGTTAAGGTTTGGTTGACCTCCGATTGACTGGCGTCATCTCGGAGCTGATCAGAAGCCACCGCAGGCAAGCGAACAACCCCGACATGGATGTGCGGGGATGCGCCTCCGCTATCCTCGATCGTCTTGATGATCGATCTGGCGATCATCCTCGCTCGCTTGTGGGGGCGCATTTTCGAAAAATCACACGAAGCAGGCAGGGCCGGAGCCGCCGTCATCCAGATTATTGCGCGCCGCACGGCTGCCGGCCGGCTTCGTCGATGAGGACGATCAGGGCACGCGGCACCAGTGGCGACCCGATGCCTCTAGTTGGCGCACTTCTCGCTCAACCTATGTTAGTGCGGGAACGGCATTTTAGTCTGTCCGTTCTGAAGCCCCCTGGGAGGATCGACGTGGATAAACAGCACAAAACCACGGCTGAGTTAGAAGAGATCGTGAAACAGCGAATAGGCGCCGGCGATTTTAAGGTGACCGTTCACCGCAATCCGGAGATGGGATGGCACGCCACAATTTTTGGACGCCAGCCGGCCGAGGTTCAGCGCTGCCAGCTGCTGGCGGACACGATCGTCACCGAGTTATGCCAGTATTACGAGCTGGCCGATCAAGGCCGTCCACTGAGGCCGCAAGGATCGCCTTATGAAGGACATGCAGAAGCGGTTAGAGAAGCTCCGCGACGATGCTGCCGAATGTGCAGTGATCAGCGGACTCGCAAGGGACAAGGCGAAGCGAGAGCTGTTCCAGAGATTGCACGATCATCTCGGGGCGCTCGCGTCGGAAGTAGAGCGCGCTATCGCAGAACAGGCCTGGACCACGAGAACCCCTGATCCGCCGAGCCCAACGACGAGCTACGACGAACGTCCAGGGCTCGCCGCGCGAACCGCACCGGACATTGGAACGAGCGTTCCCGCCACTCCCAGTCTGTAAACTTCCTGAGCCCGGCATTTCGGGCATCTGAAGCTAAGCCGATCACCTTCCTCAGCGACAATCACCATCGGCCATGCGTGGCATTGCCTGCATTTCAACAACAGATGCTCCGGCGCGATACGATCCATGTCCGTAGAACCGCGCATCAGCCCCGATGTTCCTATGCCTCTAGGAACAGCGGCGTCACGCCGCAGTTGAAAGCGCGATGGGCCTCAGCAGAACAAATCAGCCGTGGACGCCTGAGGAGGATGAAAGGCTGAAAGATGCGTCAGCCTCGGATCGCACTAGCGCTTAAGCGATCGCCGGCCGCCATCAAGGCTCGCCTGAAGGTGGTTCGGGCGGCAAGCAAAGCCAGCAGCTGAGCGGCCCGAGCCTGACGAGCAACCAAGCTTGGAACGATTGCCCTTTCCGGGCGTCGACCTTCCAAGTTGTCTCGGAGAACTCAGATGATCGGCGAACGTGAGCCGCTACAGGATACCGACGGTCCAAGCAAACTTTACCAAGCCAAAGAGGCTGTTCAGGCTGCTACGGACGCGGTCAAGGCTACCACCCAGACTGTCGCCGATGCCATCGAGGCAGGCCGGCACCCCGGTGCGCCTCTCGACCGGCTGGCCCGTTGGGCACGAGAAGCGCCCCTACACGCGCTCGCCGTGGCGTTCCTAGTCGGTGTCATGCTCGGTCGTCGTCGCGGGCGGCGATAGGGCGCTGGCGCGCGAAAACCTAAATCCGCCGCGACCTGACCCCGGCGCCCATTCGTAAGGCCTCTAAATTCGCCGTCCAAACGGCACAAACGCACCGCGCGGGCGTTGAGGGGGGAACGGCGGCGGAGGCTGGCTTCCGCCCTATTATTGGAGGTGCGCGATGAAGTTTTTTGGACCCGCCGCTATCGCCTTGTCTTGCTTGTGCTTCCACGCCGAGATCGCATTGGCTGATGACGCCTCTCCGCCCAAGACCACCGCCACTCGGCCAGCGAAAGAGCGCCCCGGGCAGATCTCCTTGCCGAGCAACGCTCCTCCGGCGACGAGGATACAGCCAACCGAGTTCGACTGATCAGAGTCCCACCGTCAAGCAGATGAACGAGGAAGCGAAGAAGAAACTGGAGGTCGAGGGCAAGTAGCAACATTTCCCACCCGCATATCGGGATCGCACTGCCTTGAAAGATGAGATCAGCAAGCGCACAGAGTACGCCACGCTGAAGACCAAAAACGGAGTGAGAAAAGCGATAGTCGATCTACGGAAGCGGCAGTCGCAGGGCTATTCGACGTCCAGAGTCCATACTACCGAAGCGGGAACTGGTTGACGACCATTGGATACCCACTGACGATTCCCTTGGTCCTCCGTCAAATCTCGTGCCCAGAAAGAGCAGTCCGTAGACGCACATCACGCCGGCTTTTTCCGGGCAATAGGTCAGCCCTCTAGCGGCAGGCCGACGTGGTCGATTTCTCCGAGATGACCACGGCCTGACCGCATGGTTCCGGACTGGCCGTAACGGAGGGAACGGTGACCTTTAATTTTGTCTCCGTCGGGTGCCGAGGAGCCTTGTTGGGGAGAGGCAGTTGGTCGATCTTTCGATGAAATCGCTCGGCTCTGATGACCACGAAAACGGTGGCCGAAATTTACCTTCGGCATACTCGCCAAGATTGTGTCAGATTTTGCAACGGCGTCAAAGCCTTACCAGCGATCAATATCTTAGGAAACCGCCGCTCTATCCGGCTGAGCTACGGGACCGAACGCCTTCGACGCGTTGCGGACCTCCATAGCAGAGCCCTCGCGCCACCGGAAGCCTCCGGCGGCGCCGAAAAGGGCGGCTATTACCGTCTATTTCTGGTCGGCGACGTGCTTCAGCACGAGGCAGGAGAGCTGGGTTACCAGCGCCCGCAGACGGGCATTCTCCTGCAACAGCCGGATGACGTCGGGATCGAACTCCGCATCAAAACCGTCATCATCCAAAAATCGCGATGGGGGAGTATGACTGCCCTTCTTCGCCGGCGGGAACGCGATTGCCATGACCAAACTCCTAACAAAGGGACTCCGCCGAGTTCCGAAATCAACTGAGCTTCAGGGTGCAGGAATCCCGCGTCGAAATTTCGGCCGTTCGATGGGGAAATTGGAGCGAGCGCGCTACCGTGCTATCGTGCCGCCACAGGCCGCCCCGATTTCTCCTTGCATGGCAGCAGGATGTCCAGTTCAGACGGTGAGACCGGCGCAAGCGAACTTCGCGGCCGGAGAAACAAGGGTTCCCCGCTTCTGGTGCTCGCCGCCGGCCTGCTGATGTTTGCGGCGATCGTCGGCGCGGCCTTCATCCTGCTCCGGCCGACCACCTTGCGGATCGCCGTCGGCCCGTCGGGAAGCAGCGACCAGCAATTGATTCAGGGCCTGGCGCAGCATTTCGCGCAGGAGAATAGCGCGGTGCGGCTTTCCGTGATCACGACCGCGGGCCCGGTGGATTCGATCGCGGTGCTCGCCGCCGGCAATGCGGATCTTGCGGTCGCGCGCACGGACGAGGAGATGCCTGATGGCACCGAGTCGGTTGCCATCCTGCGCAAGAATGTCGTCGTGCTCTGGGCGGCGAGCGGATCTCCGCCGAAGACCCCGCGCAAACCGGCCAAAACGAAGATCAAGGCGATCAGCGACCTGCCCGGCCATCGCGTCGGGGTGGTCGGACGGACCAAGGTGAACGTCACGCTGCTGCGTGTCATCCTGAAGGAGTTCGGCGTCGATCCGGACAAGGTCGAGGTGTCGCAATTCAGCAACGAGCAGGTCGCCGACATGGTGAAGGACGCCACGATCGATGCGTTCATGCTGGTCGACCCCGTCGACAGCAAGCTCATTTCGGAGGCGATCACCGCTACCGCGCGCGCCCGCGGCGAGCCGGTGTTCCTGCCGATTGATGTGTCCGAGGCGATCGCAGCCCGCCACCCGCCATATGAAATCCGAGGAAATTCCGGGCAGCTCGTTCACGACCTCGCCGGCGCGGCCCGACGACAAAATCGAGACCGTCAGCGTCAATCATCTCATTGTCACGCCAAAATCGCTGTCGGAGGTCACGGTCGGCAGCCTCACCCGGCAGATCTTCGCCACCAAGCCGTCGCTCGCCCGCGAAATCCCGAGCGCGTCGAAGATCGAGAAGCCCGATACCGACAAGGATGCGGCGCTACCGGCGCATCCCGGCGCCGCCGCCTATATCGACGGCACCGAACGCACCTTCATGGACAAATACAGCGACTACATCTGGGGCGTGGTGCTGTTGTTCTCGGTGGTGGGCTCGGCGACCGCGGCATTCCGCCATTTCATCCGCCGCGACGAGCGCAAGCTGAACATCCTGCACCGCGAACGGCTGGCGGAAACGATTGCGCGGGTGCGAAAGATCGGTTCGATCGAAGAGCTGGACGCCCTGCAATGCGAGGCCGACGAGATCCTGCGCGAGACACTGGAATGCTACGACGACGGCGCGATCGAGGAATCGGATCTGGCGGCCTATCATCTGGTGCTGGAGCAATTTCATCACGCGGTCGTCGACCGCCGCGCCGCGCTCGGCGGCACGCCGGTCAATCTCGGCCGCATGCGGGCGAGCTGATCAAGGCAAAGCGTCGGGTCAGCCGGCGCGGACGGTCAGCAGGAACTGTTCGACTTCGCTCTTCAGGCGGTTGCTTTCGGTCGACAGCGCGCGCGCCGAGCCGTGCACCTGGCCGGCGGAAGCGCCGGTGTTGGAGGCGCCGCGATTGACCTCGCCGATATTGCCGGTCACTTGCGCAGCACCTTGCGCCGCCTGCTGCACATTGCGGGCGATCTCCTGGGTCGCGGCACCCTGCGCTTCGACGGACGCGGCAACGGTCGAGGAGATTTCCGAGATCATGCGGATGGTGGCGCTGATCTCCTTGATGGTGCCGACCGATTGCTCGGTGGCCGATTGCATCTGCGCGATCTGGCTGCCGATCTCTTCCGTCGCCTTCGCCGTCTGGCTCGCCAAGGCCTTGACCTCGGACGCGACGACCCCAAATCCGCGCCCTGCCTCGCCGGCGCGCGCGGCCTCGATGGTCGCATTCAGCGCCAGCAGGTTGGTCTGCTCGGCCACCGCGGAGATCATCTTGACGACCTCGCCGATACGCCCCGCCGATTGCGACAGCTCCGACATCCGCGCGTTGGTCTGCTCGGCCTGAGCGACAGCCGAGGTCGCGACCCGCTGCGATTCCTGCACCTGGCGGGAGATTTCCGACACCGACGACACCATCTCTTCGGACGCGGCCGCCGCCGACTGCACGCTCGCGGAAGATTGCTCGGAAGCCGCGGCGACATTTGCCGACAGCGAATGCGTCGCTTCCGCGGTCCGGCTCAGCCCTTCGGCTGCGATCTCGATTTCGGAGGAGGCGCTGGACACGTTCTCGACGATCTGGCCGATGGTGCGTTCGAACCCGTCCGCCATCTCGAGCATCGCCTGGCGACGCTCGACCTCGGCCTCTCGCTTCGCCTGTTCCTGGTCGACGGCGAGTTTCCGGTTCTCGCGCAGCTTGTCGCGAAAGATCGCGAGCGCCTCGGAAATCTTGCCGATCTCGTCGCGGCGATCGACCTTCGCCACCTCGCGCTCGAGGTCGCCCTGTGCCAGATGCTCCATCGCCGTGACCATCTTGATCAGCGGCGCGGTCATCCGCCGGCCGAACCACAAGGCGGCCGCGATCACCACCGCAACCGTGATCCAGATCGACCAGAACACATAATCGCGCACCTGCTCGAGTTCGGCCTTGACCGCGGCGAGCCGCTCGTCGGCGGCCTTGCGCACCGCATTCAAGGTCGGCCGCAGCCGGTCGTAGATCTGCGCGAGATCGGTGGTCTCGTCGATCAGCGTGCTCTGCCCGGCCATATAGGCAAGGAAGCTCGTCTTGTAGGTCTCGATCAGCTTGCCGATCTCGGCCTTTTCGTTGTCGGGCAAATCCGCTTTCGCCAGCGCCGTCTTGAACTCGCTCGCCCGCGTCGTCAGCTCGTCGCCATATTTCTCGTCGCCGCGCAGCATGAAATCCTTCTCATGCCGGCGCATCATCAGCATCAGCACCGCAAGCCGCGGCTGGTCGAAAGTCTTGAGCTTGGACTCCACCGAATGCACGGCGGCGCGGAGCTTGCCCTGCAAGCCGTCATTTTCGTTGAAGCCGATCAGCTTCTGCGCCGAGACCACATTGTTGAAGCGCGTGGTGTAGCTTCCGATCACCGGGCGGAAGGACAGCGCCTGCCGCAGCGGATCTCCGTCCGGCAATTTCTCGGCGATGGCCTCGATCGAGGCGAGGCGCTCGATCGCCGCCTTCACCGTCTCGTCGTGGGTGGCTACTTTCTTGTCGTTCGGCTTCTGCATGAATTGCGTCGCGATCTCGCGCGCCTGCAGCAGGTTTTCCGAAACCTTGGCCGTCAGCCCTTCCAGCTTGCCGAAGCGCTCGGCCTCGCGCTGGCTCCGCTGCTCGACCTGCAGGCCGGCAAGATAGATGGCGCCGACGACCACGACGCCGGCAACCCCGAGCAGCAGGATCTGCCCGCGCAGGCCGAGATGCAGCCGGCCGGCGACCTTGCCGCAGGCCTGGACGGCCGTGCCAACGAATTTGATGCGCAATGAGGTTCCCCGGCGGATCGGCGAAATCGAAACTAAAAACGATTTGCCCGATCGTACCCCGGTAACCCTGCTAATTTCCTAAGCACGGCACCGGGCACGTCGGGGCTGCCCGACTTTCGTGCGTCATTTCTTCCGTAGTACTACCCAACACGGCGACGCTGCAGTGCGAACGGCTAGTGCTCCGCGACGCAGCCCGGCAGGTCGAACAGGGCCGCGAGGCCGCACGGCGAGGTCAACATCTTGTCGCCGTCATGGCCGACGCCCTGGATGTCCCAGACCCTGTGGTTGGGCGTACCGCCGTCGCGCTTCGCCATGACGGCCGCATAGAAATGGCCGCGCGCGTAGCGATAGGGGCCTTCGGCTTCCGCCATGCAGCTCTTGTCCAGCGCGGGGTGGTCGGGGTTGGTGTCTTTGGTACCCAGGAGATAGATCACCTGGCGCGCGACATAGCGCTGCTCCAGTTCGGCCGGCGAGCCCGACGCGTCGGGCGGGCGCGCCTCCATCCCATATTTCCAGTTGTTGTAGCCGGTGCAGGACGCAGCGATCTGCGGCTCCGGCCGCTCCGCGCTGAAATAGGCGTAGGAGGAGGGATTGGCGACCACATAGCGCACGCCGATCTGCGCGGGCTTGAGCGCCGCCTCGCCTTGCGTTGCGATGGCGTAACGCTGCACCACCTGGCCGCCGCCGGAATGGCCGGCAACCACGACCTGCTTCAGGTTCGGGAACAGATTCCGGTCGGCAAGGCGCGCGAGGATCGCATCCAGCGCCTCGAAGGAGCTTGCCGGCGCCGGACCCAGCGCGGCCTGGCCGCCCTCCCAGCCTTCCAGTGTCCAGCGCAGCGTATCGGATGGCAGATGCCGGCCCTCGATGTCGACCTCGGAGAGGAATTGCGGGACGATCATGATGGTCGATTTGCCGGCGTCACCGGCCGCGGCCTGCGCCGTCAGCGCTGAGCGGAAATAGACATCGGCGTTGCGCAACCGCCCGTGCAGCACCAGCACGGCGCGGGTGATCGCGGGCTGCGGCTTTGACCAGTCACTGGAAAGGTAGAGCGGCAGCATGCCCTTGCTGCCGACCGCGATCCGGGCGTCGGCGACCGCTTTGACCGGCTTCGCGTGTGGCGCGGTCTCCTCTTCGGCAACAACCCGAGTGCAGATCAACGCGAACGCGGCAGCCACAAGCCATCCCGACCTCATGCACTCGCTCCCTTTGCCGCACCGCCCTGGCCGATCCCGAGATAGATTTCCTGCACCTGCTCGTTCTTCTCGAGCTCGGCCGGCGGGCCTTCCAGCACAGTGCGGCCGGTCTGCAGCACATAGGCATAGTCGGCGATATCGAAGGCGAGCTCCAGCGACTGCTCGGCGAGCAGCAGGGTCAGCCCCTCGTCATGCAGCCGGTGCAGCGTCTCGTAGAGGGTTTCCACCACGGCCGGCGCCAGCCCAAGGCTCGGCTCGTCCAGCATCAGCAAGACAGGCTCGCTCATCAGCGCGCGACCGACCGCAAGCATCTGCCGCTCGCCGCCCGACAGCGTGCCGGCCAGCTGGTTGCGTCGCTCCTTGAGCCGCGGAAACAGTGCGTAGACACGTTCGAACAGCGGCGCCGCGCGCGAGCGATCCTTCAGCGACGTCGTGCCGAGGCGGAGATTCTGCTCGACCGTCTGCGAGACGAAAAGCTGCCAGCCCTCCGGCGACAGCGCGAGCCCTCGGCTCACCACGGCGTAGGCAGGCTGGCGCGTGATCGCCTGCCCGCGCCATTCGATCACCCCGCCCGAGGGCGGCACGAGACCGGCGATCGCATTCAGTGTCGTGGTCTTGCCGGCGCCGTTGGAGCCGACCAGCGCCACGACCGAGCCGAGCGGCACGTCGAGCGAGACATCGGCAACGCCGATGAGGTCGCCGTAGCGCACTTCGAGATTGCGGATGCTCAGGCGTTCCGTCACGACGCGCCCCTGCGCTTGCCGTGGTTGCGGCCGAGATAGGCCTGGATCACGCCTTCGTCCTTGACCACATCTTCCGGTGCGCCTTGCGCGATCACGTGGCCCTGATTGAACACGATCACGCGCGCGGCGAGCGCCATGATCACTTCCATGACGTGCTCGACGATCACGAGCGTGACGCCCATGCCATGAATGCGGCGCAACAGCTCGACCGCGCGCTGGATTTCGCTGGGCGTTAGCCCCGCCAGCGCCTCATCAAGCAGCATCAGCCGCGGCTGCAGCGCCAGCACGCGAGCGATCTCCAGCCGCTTGCGGCCGGGCGTGCCGAGCACGCGCGCCCGCTGATCGGCAAATCTTGCAAGCCCCGTGATCTCCAGCACCTCGAGCGCCTTCGCGCGCGCCTCGTTGCGATGCGGATGGCGCAGGTAAGCGCCGACCACGACATTCTCGAGCACCGTCATGTCCTCGAACGTCGCCGGCACCTGGAAGGTGCGGCCGATGCCGGCGCGGGCATGGATGTCGGGCGTCGCCCGCGTCAGGTCGACGCCGTCGAAACTCACGGTGCCGCTGGTCGGCACGGTGTCGCCGGCGAGGCAATTGAAAAAGGTCGATTTGCCGGCGCCGTTCGGTCCGATCAAGCCGATGATCTCGCCTTCCTCGACCGAGAGATCGGCATTGCGCACGGCCAGGAAGCTGCCGAATGCCTTTGAGACGCCCTTGGCCTCAAGCAGCATGACGCGCCCTCCATCTCGTCGAGACACGATGCCAGAACTCGTAGAGCCCGCCCGGCTCGAAGCGCGAGAGCAGCACGATGATGCCGCCATAGAGGATATAGGTAAGGCCGGAGCCGCCGCCGCCGAACCAGGTGTTGGTCGCCGCCTGCAGTGGCACCAGGATCAGCGCGCCGATCAGCGGCCCGAACAGCGTGCCGGCGCCGCCTAGCGCCGCGGTGATCAGCATCTGCACGGAGACGAGCAGGCCAAAGCCGCTCTCGGGATCGATGAAGCCGGTCTTGATCGAATAGAGCGAGCCCGCGACCGAGGTGAAGGCGGCGCTTAGCATCAGCGCCTCAATTTGGTCTGCCGCACCGGCACGCCGAGGCTCGCGGCGGCGCGCTCGTCGGCGCGGATCGAGCGCAAATAGGAGCCGAAGCGGGTGCGCTGCACCTCGAAGGTCACATACAGCACCACCGCGAGCACGCCGAGGAAGACGTAGTAGTAGGGCAGCTCGCCGCGGAAGGTCAGGTCCCACCAGCCGCGGCCGACCGCCGGCCCCTGCAGGCCGATGGCGGCGCCGAGATAATCGACCGTGCCGACATAGATGCGGATCAGCTCGGCCACCGCGATGGTCGCCATGCTGAAATAATGCCCGCGCAGCCGGAAGGTCGGATAGCCGATCAGCGACGGCCAGCCCCACGCTCAGCACCATGCCGATGGGGACACCGATCATCGGCGGCCACGCGCCATGCTGATAAACCAGCAGCGGCACATAAGCGCCGATGCCGAAGAACATGCCATGGCCGACCGAGACCTGGCCGGCATAGCCGCCGACGATGTTCCAGGCCGACGCCGAGATCGCCGCCAGCAGCACGGCAACGCCGATATCTTGATAGAAGGGATCGTTGAGAACGACGGGATAGACGATCAGCATCAGCGGCGAGAGCGGGGACACCGATTTTCACGCGTTCCCCCTCATGCCTTGCCCATCAGGCCCTGCGGGCGAAGCCACAGCAGCGCAGCGAACAGCCCGTAGACGACGATGTCCTTGTAGATCGGCCCGAGCCAGTAGGCCGACAGCGCCTGCAATAGCCCGATGATCAGTCCGGCATAGAGCGCGCCGGGCACGCTGCCGAAGCCGCCGAGCGTCACCACGACGAAGGCGGTCAGCCCAAAGGTCTCGCCGACCGACGGCGACCAGGGATAGGACGTCGCCATCAGCGCGCCGGCGATGCCGGCGCTCGCCGCCGACAAGGCCCCAGGCCAGCGCCTGCATGCGGTCGGGCCGGATGCCCATCAGCATCGCCGCGTTGCGGTCTTCGGCGACCGCGAGCAGCCGGCTGCCGACAGAGGTGCGCGTCAGCAGCAGATGCAGCGCGACCGTCAGCACGATCGCGACGACGCCGGCGACGAGCTGCGCGCCCGGCAGCAGGATGCCGCCGATTTGATTGTGCCGCCGAGCGAGTTCTGCGGCAGCGACACGAAATTCGGCGGAGAATCCAGAAGGCGGTGTAGCGCAGCAGCAACGCGAGCCCGAAGGTCGAGAGGATCTGCGCCAGCATCGGCCCGCGGATCACATGGCGGATCAGCGCGAAATAGATCCCAACGCCGAGCGCGCGAGCAGCGCCGGCGGCGACGAAGCCGAAGACCGCCGGGCCGCCGCCGATCCAGGTGACGACGAGCAACGCCACATACATGCCGAGCATGACGAACTCGCCATGGGCGAAATTGATGAAGTTCATCATCCCCCAGATCAGCGTCAGGCCCGACGAGAACAGCGCGTAGACGGCCCCCAGCAGGAGGCCGCCGACGATCACCTGCAGGAGAAGCATGGCGCGCTCGCGTCCTGCGCCGGCAGCCTACACTGCCGGCGGCATCAAGCAATGTGGCGTTACTTCCAGCCCTTCATCGGCCATTCCAGCTTGATCTCGGCCGCACTGTCCGGCCAGACCAGCTCGTAGTGCCTTGTCCTTGAGCTGGATCAGATAGGTCGCGGCCAGGATGTTCTGGCCGGTCTCGTCGAACTTGACGCCCTTGTAGCCCATCATGAGCTGATCGGGCTTGAGGTCGGTCTTGGCCAGCGCCTCGCGGATCTTCTCCGGATCGGTCGAGCCGGCGCGGTTGATGCGCCTCGGCCGAGCGCCAGCATCGCCTGCATGTTGCGCGCGCTGGTGTCGTCGAGATCGCGGCCGGTCTTGGCCTTGTACATCTCGTTGATCTTGTAGGTGGTCGATCCCGGCTTGCCGATGTCCCAGGCGCTGCGGTTCATCGCGCCCTGCGCGATATCGTCCACCGCCGGAATGAAGGACGGATCGGAGAAGCCGGAGTCGTCGCCGATCACCATCGGCGGCAGGTAGTCGAGATTGCGCATCGTCTTCATGTAGAGGATGCTGTCGGAGGTGTAGCTGATGAAGATCACCGCATCCGGATTCTTCTCCTTGAGCTGCAGCACCTGCGGGCCGACGTCGGTGGCGTTCGCGCTGTAGGGGACGCGGAGCGCGATATTGATGCCGGCCTTCTTCGCCTCGCGCCTCGATCGCGTCGGCGACCGAGGTGCCGTAGTCGGTGTTCTCGTTGACGATCGCGATCGAATTGATGGTCTTGCCCTGCTTCTTCATGTCGGCGAAGAAGCGCATATAGGTCGCGGCATAATCGCTCGCGATCGGCGTGACGCGGTAGACCCATTTGAAGCCGCGGCCGGTGATGTTGAGCGCGGCGGAATCGCCGACCATGAAGGGAATGCCGTAGCGCTCGCCGACCGCGGTCGCCGTCAGCGAGCACGACGACTGGTAGGCGCCGAACAGCACGTTGACCTTGTCCTGGCTGACCAGCCGCAGCGCCTGCTGCTGCGCCACCGATGGATTGCCCTGATGGTCGACAAAGATCAGCTCGAGCTTCGCGCCGCCCAGTCCGGGCAGGCCTTCTTCCGCGGCGAGCGGAATGTTGGAGAGCTCGGGATGCTTGCCGTTGATGATTTCGGCGGCAACTTCCACCGCAGCCTTGGACGGCCTGTCCTGCAGCCGCGGCATTGCCAGTCAGCGGAAACAGCACGCCGATCTTGACGTCGGCGGCGAGCGCCCGTGGCGCGGTTGCCGCAACGGCCGCGACCGCAGCCAGCGCCGCAACCCAGATCGAATACTTTCCTCATCATGCCCTCCCCTTTGTGATCTTGTTTGGCTGGAACCTACCCCGGCGAGCAGCCTTCGGCACCCTAGCCAAAGTGCCAAGGTGCAATGCCGTCCATCACTTGATCGGCGAAAACTTTACCGGGGTCACGATCTTGCTTTCCTGATGCATCAGCGCGCCCAGCTCTTCGTTGCGGCGCATGAACTCGTGCCAGGCGGGGTCCTTTGCCATTTCGCCGCGGCGGCGCTGGCGGTCGTTGAGATCCTCAAAGCCCCAGAGATGCACGACCTGGTTCAGGGTGCCGATCTCGTTCTGGAAAAAGCCGATCAGGTTGCCGAGATGTTTGAGCTGCACCGGCAGGCCGTATTCTTCATAGAGCGCCAGCCATTTCGGCATTTTCAGCGGATGAAAGGTGTAGGTCCGGTGATCGATGACCATCGTTGAGCGCTTCCATATTTTTGTTTTCTTGGCCTCGGCGCCGCAATTAATTCAGCACCTTGTCGCCGAGTCAACGTGGCGCGCCGCCTCGATCAAACCTGCGTAGGGAGCCGGACAATCCGGCTATCCGCCCCCGGGGCGATGGTCTAAGACGGCGCAAACAATCCTGCTTGCGGATCGCCAACCGAGACATTTTGATGACGCCAAAAATTGCCCGCTTTCGCCTTCTGAGGCTCGCCGCGGTAGCAGCGCTTGCGCTGCTCGCGTTTCCAGGTGCAGGCCGAAGTGCAGACCGATCTCTGGAGCGGCCAGCGCGCGCTCGACATCATCGTGCAGCTGTTGAAATTCACGCCGCGCTCGATGGAGACGGTCGGCCACCAGCAGACCATCGACTACATAACCTCGGAGCTGAAGCAGACGAAGTTCTCTACCATCAAGACCCAGCGCTGGGTCGAGCATTCCGCCGGCCGGACCATGGCGATGACCAACATCATCGCGCCGCCTCAACCCCGACAATCCGCGCCGCATGATCGTCACCACGCATTACGACAGCATCATCAAGGCCTATCGTGACGCCAAGAATCCCGACGCGCCGATGCCCGGCGCCAACAACTCCGCCTCCGGCGTCGCGCTGCTGCTCGAGACGGCGCGCGCGCTCTCGGCCCTGCCCGATCCGCCTGTTGGCATCGACATGATCTTCTTCGACGGCGAGGAAGGCGCGATCTCGATGGGCGCCGGCGATCCCAATTGCAGGCCGGTCGGCTCGGCGCATTTCGCCGAACATCTCGCCGAGTTCTATCCGAAGGCGAAGCCAGAAAGGGCCGTCGATTTCGACATGGTCTGCGACCGGGATCTGCACCTCAAGCCGGAGCCGTCTTCGATCCGGTCGGCGCAAGCCGAGGTGAAGAAGTTCTGGGACATCGGCATCAAGACCGCGCCGAACTCCTTCGAGCTGACGCCGACACCCTATTCGATCGAGGACGACCACAGCAATTTGCAAGCCGTCGGCATCCCGAGCTTCGTAGTGATCGATTTCGATTACGAGCCCTACTACAACACGCTGCAGGACACCCCCGACAAATGCTCCACGCAGAGCCTGGAAGCCGTCGGGCGGACGCTGTTGCAATATCTCTATCTGCCGTGAGCGCGGCAACGGCGCCAGGGCGATTGATGATATCGCTAGCCCGCCTTCCCCGCCCGCTCTGCCAGCAGTGCGTCGAATGCGTGCTTGATGGCGCGCACATAGGGGTCCTTGTAGGGGAACGCCTCGTTGTGCTCGTGCACCAGCATCGAGGCATTGACCTCGAACACGACGAGGTCACCGCCGCGATCGAGCCCGCAATCGATGCCGAAATAGTCGAGCCCGATGCGTTCGCGGATCGCGTTCAGTGTCTGATAATGCGATGGCACAAACACCGCGCCAGGATTTTCCAGGAACGCCGCTTCCTCCTGCTGCATCCAGAGATGCTGGTCCATGTCGGTTGCGTCGTGATGCAGCTTCCAATCGCTTCCGATCGCGAGATGATAGGGCAGGATTTTCTCACCGACGAAGATGAAGCGGTATTTGCGGAAATAGCCGTCACCTGAAGCGTAGTTGATATATTCGATCAGGTAATGATCGCCCTCGCGCGATCCCAGGAATTCCGACAACGCCGCGACGTCCTCGATTTTCTCGAAATCGTCGCCGCCATGGGTGCCCGCGGGGCGTGCGAGCAGCGGGAAGGCAAACGGCAGCTTTGCCGCAAGCGCCGCGACCGAGACGTCGCTGCCCGCATCGATGCGCAGAATCCTCGGGAACGCGGCAGCCCGCAATGCCCGGCAACAGATCCGCGACCTCATCGCGCGTGGTGCGCCTGATCCTGTCGGGGTCATTGATGACGGGTTCGCCGAGCCTCGAGACGAGATCGGCCGCCACCGGCAGCACCGTCTCCGCCTGGTCCGCATCCGAGATCAGATTGACCACGAGATCGAACGCGCCCAGCGCCGAGACATCGGGCCGGAAGGAATCGAGCAGGGCCAGCGTATCGGTATCGTAGCAGGCATCCTTGAACAGATATTCGGCCGGCGTGTTGCCGGCGAACGGCGCATAAAGCGCGAGCACGCGGAAATCCGAAGGCTGCTTGATCGCGCGCTTGCGGATCAGGGGCTGGATTTGCGCGGCCGCCGTATAGGCCGCCTGCGCGGCGCTGACATCGCCAAGCCTCTGCTGGATGCCGCCGATCCAGTAGAGACTGTCGGCATCGCGCGGATTGAGCACGACGGCTTGGCCGAAATGCGCGAGCGCCGCTTCGATCTCGTTGAGGGCAAAACTGACCTTGCCGAGGTGATGGTGGACCGGGGCGTCCTGCGGCCGCTCCTCGACCAGCTCCGAGAGCAGCGCCTTGGCGACAACCGTCTGGCCGGTCGCCATCAGCGCCTGCACCAGGTTGGTGCGCGTCGGCCAATGCGTGGCGTTGGTCTTCAGCGCCTGGAGATACAGCGCGATCGCGTCCTGCGGATTGCCGCTCTGCAGCTGCACATTGCCGAGATTGCACCAGCAAGCCGTCATATGCGGCGCAATACGCAGCGCCGCGGTGTAGTTCATGCCGGCGAGCGCGAGTTCACTGCGGACCATGTAGGCGTTGCCGAGCTTGGCATGCAGCTCGGCCTTGGTCGTCATGACCAGATGATTGGCCGCACCATCGCCGGCGGCATCGAGCCCGCTTTTGTAGGCTGATATCGCCTCCTCGATCCGCCCCCGGACATGGTGCTCCTGGCCCCGCAAAAGATGCTGCACCATGGCCAGATGGATGATTTCATCGGCGGAGGCGGGCGTGGTTTGGGTGCTGGTCGTCACGGCATCACTCATCGCAGGGAACGCTTAACCATGCCGATCACTGGTAAACAAAACCCTTCCAAGGCGGCGACCGCGGAAACTTGAGCGGCTAAAACTTCCGTAATATCGGCAAGCGCAGCGGCGCAGGCGAAATCAGCCGGCCATGGTGTAAGGCCTGAGTAAGCGAACCTACGGACCCGCGGATGAAGGCGAGGAGCATGGCTGCCCGGCCCACCCCTCGCGCACGCGACGGCGGCTGGGCGCCGCGGCTGGCGCAGGAAGCAAGGCTCGCCGAACTCGACGCGCTTCTGGCGCCGCAAGCCGGGGCGGGGGACGCCAATGTCGAAGTCGAGCGCGCGGTGCTGCTCGGCGCGCTCAACCGGCATCAGGACGCGCAGCAGGCGTTCGTCGCGATCCTGCGCAAGACGCCGACGCATTTCAGCGCGCTGAACGAGTTCGGCACGCTGCTCACGGGTATGGGCGCGATCGAAGCCGCCTGCCGCGTCTATGCCGAAGCGATCCTGCATCATCCGGACAACCCGCTGGCGCGGGTCAATCTGGCGAACCTGCTGCTGCGTGCCAACCGGTACAAGGAGGCGCGCGAACATTATGAACACGCGCTGCAGGTAGACCCGGACCATGCGCCCGCGCATCAGGGGCTGGGCGCGGTGCTGGCCGACCTCGGCGACCGCGCCGGCGCGCGCGAACATTTCAGAAGGGGTTTTCGCGGTCACGCCGTGTCGACCCTGCCCTACCGCGGCGACAAGCCGCCGATCAGACTGCTGCAGCTGGTCTCCTCCGGCGGCGGCAATATCCCGAGCGGACTGTTCCTCGACGATACCCGCTTCCTCACCTCGGTCGTCGTCGCCGATCATCTCGATCCCCTGACACCACTGCCGCCGCACCAAATCATCTTCAATGCCATCGGCGACGCCGATCTCTGCGAGGTGGCGCTCGAAGCCGCGACCCGCATCGTCGCCGGCGCCAAGGTGCCCGTGATCAATGATCCCCGCGCGGTGATGAAGACAGGCCGCATCGGCAATGCCGAACGGCTTCGTGGCATAGCCGGCGTGCGAACCGCACACACGGTGGCGATCGCGCGCGACATCCTTGCCGGCCCCGATGGCGCCGGCGCGGTCGCTGTGCAGGGCTTCTCCTACCCGCTGCTGTTGCGCTCGCCGGGCTATCACACGGGGCGGAACTTTGTTCTGGCCGAAGCGGCCGCCCATCTGGCTGCAGCCGCGACCGATCTCCCGGGCGAAGAATTATTGACGATCGAATATCTCGATGCCCGCGGGCGCGACGGCAAGGCGCGGAAATTCCGCGTGATGATGATCGACGGACGGCTCTATCCGCTGCATCTCGCCATCTCGCGAGACTGGAAGGTGCATTACTTCACCTCCGACATGGCGGGTGACCCCGGCCATCGCGAAGAAGAAGCGAAATTTCTAAAGTAATAGTTTTAGGGCGCTGATCATACTCTGGCGAGTTTTCGCGAGAGCAACTTGACGCTGGCGATCATAAGCCACGCTTCGGCGCTCGCAATCGTTGCCTCGAAGTCTTTTGCAAGACGACGATTGCGGTTGAGCCATGCGATGGTTCGTTCGACGACCCAGCGGCGTGGCAACAATCTGAAGCCTTTGGCGGCATGGGATCGCTTGACGATCTCGATGGTCCAGCGGCCGATTGAGGCAATCGCCTTTTTGAATTTCGGACCAGCATAGCCACCGTCGGCGAAGACATGACGTAACCAGGGGAACGCATTTCGGATCAACTGGAGAAGCGCAGGGGCACCGTCGCGGTCTTGTATGCCGGCTTCATGCACGATGCCTGCGATCAGAAACCCGGCGGTGTGAGTAAGAAGGTGCCGTTTGCGCCCTTTGATCTTCTTGCCGGCATCGAACCCGCGCGGACCACCAGCCTCGGTGGTTTTAACCGACTGGCTGTCGATCACTCCTGCGCTGGGACTTGCCTCCCGGCCGTCGGCCTCGCGCGCCATCATGACAAGGTGGTGGTTGATCTTCTGCCAAGTGCCATCGTCGCGCCACCGGTAGAAATACCGCTGCACCGTCGTGTAGGGCGGAAACTCCTTTGGCAGCAACCGCCACTGGCAACCGCTCTGAGCGATGAAAAAAATTGAATTTACCAATGCCCGCATCTCCGTGACACGCGGCCGCCCGCGCCGGTTCTTGTCGGGCATGTAGGCAGCTATCATCGCCCACTCTTCGTCTGTCGTATCGCTTGCATATCTCAGCCCATCTCGACAATATATCGCCCGAGTGATTTCAGTCCAAACCAATTTGCGCCTCCGTCGTAGCTCGCAACCACGACTAAATCACAAATGACTGAAATCACTCAGCTTAATTTCGGGAGGGATATGCCTGCCGTGCTTGGCGCCAAGGCAATGCGTGCGTTGAAGGCGATTCAAGCCGCGCTCGGCCTCGATTATGCCGGCATCGATTTCGGCCTGTCCGATGACGGCGATCTCCTGCTGTTTGAAGCCAACGCCACCATGGTGATCGCAAAACCCACTGACGACGCGCGCTGGGCCTATCGTCGCAGCGCGATCGACCGGGTGCTGGAGGCGGTGGTTGCGATGCTCACGCGCAAGGCCACGACGCCCGAACGGCACCGCCGCTGATCAACCGCCGCGCCGCGAGCGCAGCGCGTCCGCCAGACCTTGCGGATCATCGGTGCCGATGCGGCGAACCTCGTTGGACTTGAGCCGCAGCTCGACGGCATCGAGGCCAGAGACATTATAGAGCCGGAAGCCCGAAGCCATCCGGACGCCCCACCCGTTCCACCAATGATTACGCACAACCGCGACGTCGCTGATCTCATCAAGCGGCAGCCGGTAGCTCCATAGTCCGGGGCCGAAATGCCAGCGCACTTCGTTGTCGCTCACCTCGACCGTCAACGAGGAGAACAAGACCGCGGCCGAAATCATGATGACAAGGAGCAGGGCCGTTGCCGGCCATTGGCCTGACCACGACAGCGCCATGCTAAGTGCGCCGGCGAGCAGGCAGCAAATCAGGATCGGGGTTCCCGGCTGTGTATGACGATAAGTCACGACATCACCTCCGCATTTTCGATGGAACCTGCCCCAGCATCGCTGTCGAAGGCGGCTCGGGCGAGTTCGACACGACCAAATCAGCGGGACGCGTCAAGCAAAAAGGATGTAATCCAAACCCCGAAATTGCGCGGTCTGGGATACCACATCGCCGCAAAATGGTAACAATTTCTGGCAAATGTGGCGGCGCGCTTTGGGGGAACTTCGTCTGTGATTGGTTCGCGTACTGCCGCGTTGCTCGTGGCCGGATTTCGCAGGTGTTATGGTGCTGAACCTTTCGCGCGCTTCCGCGCAATGGTGGCACCGTGCGCCCGTCGATTTCGAGGAGTGCGCGGAGGCTGCAGGCAAATCGGCAACCAAGGAAGAGAAGTCGGCGGCGCTGGCCGAATGCAACGCCAAATTCGCCGGGCGCCGCAAACCCGGCGGGGGCTACGCCTATTACGACTTCATGCAGGACCGCAGTTTCGATATCGCCGGTCCCAACCCGACGCCGGAAGAGCAGCGCTATATCGACGAACAATACACCGTCTATCTGGAAAGCCAGCGGCGCAACAACATCGCCGCCGCCTTTGTCAAGCAGCAGCAATTGAAGCTGGAGCAGGCTTCGCTGCGGTCCGAGACCCCCACCACCGAGAAAATTCCTATTCCGCAGGCGCGCCCGAAACAGGCGGGACGCGGCCCCAACAACTGCCCGCGGCACAATTTCTCCTGCGAATGGCCGAAGCTGTCGGACAGCCTCAACGAATTGAAGAGGATGTTCAATGCCAACGCGAAGGCCAAGAAAAGCTGATGCAAAGCTGATGCGGGGCTGACGCGAAAATTCGCGCGTCAGTGCTTGTGTTTGCCGTGATGCCGCAGCGGCGTCGTGAACGGCGCTGCCGGCTGAACCACGGTCGAGGATGATCCCGCGGCTGCCTTGCGCTGCTCCTGCAACCGCGCGTCATAACCGGGCGACGGCGTCACCGTCGGCGGCACGGCCTGGGCTGGCGTGAGCGAGCCGACCGTGACCGAGGCGGCCACCGCCGCAATTGCGTAATAATCGAAGCATTCCTTCCTCCCGCGTCGCGTCCGGCCAAGATGACGACTGATCTCAGCCGATTCAAGGCGGCAAGGTATCACCGCCGCCGGACCGTCATTGATCTATGTCAGTCCTGCTTGCCTTGTAACCGTCATGACACACCGATATCTTTTAGCGGCGGGGCAAGAGGAGGCAACCATGGGTTTACTTGACGTCATCAATGGCATGCAGCACGGCCCCCGCGGCTCGAGCACGCCGAGTTCGCAATCCTCAGGCGGAATGTCACCGATGACCATGGCGATCCTCGGCCTGATCGCGTGGAAGGCCTTCAAGCACGTCACCGCAGGCTCGTCGGGCGCGACACCGCCGGCTACCCCCTCACCCGCGCCTGCCCCCGCCGGGGGCGGCATGGCGAGCGGAATGGGCGGCGGCCTTGGCGATGTGCTGAAAGGACCGCTCGGCGGCATCCTTGGCGGCGCCGCCGCGGGCAGCGTGATCTCCGGTGGGCTCGGCGACCTGCTCAAGCAACTGCAGCAGGGCGGCCATGGCGATACCGCCAATTCCTGGGTCGGCAAAGGTGAGAACAAGGCGATTTCGCCCAACGATCTCGCCAGCGCCCTTGGCGCCGACCAGATCGATTCGCTAGCCTCGCAGAGCGGCATGTCGCCCGACGACCTGCTCAACGGCCTCAGCAAATATTTGCCGCAGGTGATCGACCACCTGACGCCGGAGGGGCGGTTGCCGACCGACGACGAGGTGTCCGGCCGGCTCTGATTTTTTTATCTCCTGTGAGGAGAAAGGACGACTACCATGAGCTTGGGCGGCTTACTCTGGATCATCATCGTCGGCTTTGTCGCGGGCGTCATCGCGCGCTTCCTGTCGCCGGGGCCGAACAACCCCAGCGGCTTCATCCTGACCACCATCCTCGGCATCGTCGGCGCGTTCCTGGCGACCTGGATCGGCCAGGCGATCGGGCACTACGGCGCGGACCAGGGCGCGGGCTTCATCATGGCGACCATCGGCGCGCTGGTGGTGCTGTTCATCTGGAACAGGCTCGTCGCCAGCGGCGTGGTGAAAGATTACAATCGGTGACACGCGAAGGCGCGTCACCTGACTGAGCACGTCACCTCACTGAATGAGATGCATGCCGGCATCCATGCGCAAGAGCTCGCCGGTCATGTTGCTGGACGCCGGTGTCGCCAGATAGCAGACGGCTTCCGCGATTTCCTCCGCCGATGAAGCGACCTGGAGCGGCACGCGCGCGACGACGGAATCGCGCACTGCCTTGGCGCCGGCTTCGCCGCGGCCCTTGGTGAACCAGGGCGTGTCGATATAACCCGGGCATACCGTGTTGACGCGGATCAGGGGCGCCAGCGCGCGCGCCAGCGACAGCGTCATGGTGTTGAGCGCGCCCTTGCTTGCGGCGTACGCCACCGACGAGCCGCCGCCGCTGATACCGGCGACCGAGGAGATGTTGACCACCGCACCGGGCCGCCCCGACGCCTTGGCGCCGGCTTCCAGGAGCGAGCGCGCCGCGCGGATCATCTGGTACGGACCGATGGTGTTCACCGCATAGATGCGCTGGAAGTCTTCCGCCGAAAGCTGGTCGAGCTTGTCATGGGCGACATGCTTGGTGGTGCCGGCATTGTTGATCAGCGCATCGAGCTTGCCCCAGGGCGCAGCAGCAGCCACGATCTTCTGGCAATCCTCGTCGCGCGCGACGTCGCCCTGCACCACCACAACTTCGGCGGCGCCGGCCTTGCGGCAGGCTTCGGCGGTGGCTTCCGCTTCGTTCTTGCTGTTGGAATAGTTGACCACGATGCGCGCGCCGCGCTTGGCCAGAATACCGGCGGTCGCAGCCCCCAGTCCCGACGCCGAGCCGGTCACGATCACGCACAAACCATCCTTCGACATCCGTTTCCTCTTGTTGTTTGCAGTCTCTGATCTTCGGTTGGCGATCTACCATACCAGCGGGCGGAATGGGAAACTCCGTTGCGCGGAATTGGCGCCCCTCATGCCAGCCCCGCAGCCGCGCATACCGACATGCGGCTTGTCAGGGGGGTAGCTTTTCCCCATCATCGGGCGCAAGAAAAGGTGCAGGCCGAGCCGGATGCGCCGGCCAACCAAAAAAGAGGAACGCCGTGTCGGAGAGTGAGAATATCGTCGTCGAGACCGCAGAGAAGATCTTTGCCGATCTCGCCGACGCGCAAACCATCAACCACGACAAGAAGGGCGAGTGGAGAGCGCCGCTCTGGAAGGCGCTGACGGAAGCCGGCCTGCCGCTGTCGTGGGTGGGCGAGGATTGCGGCGGTTCCGGCGCGAGTCTGGCGGAAGGCTTTGGCGTCGTCGGCGCTGCCGGACGGTTTGCGATCGCCGTGCCGCTGGCCGAAACCATGCTGGCGGGCTGGCTGCTGGCGCAAGCGAAAATTCCGTCACCCGAAGGCGAGATGACGGTGGCGCCCGCGAGCCCGAAGGACCGCATTACGCTCAACGCCGACGGCACCTTGTCCGGCCGCACCCGCGGCGTGCCCTTTGCGAAGGCGGCGAAGCACATCGCGGTGCTGGCACAAGGCGCCCCTGGCGCCTCGATTGCGCTGGTCGACGCCGGCTCGCTGCGCATCGAAGCCGGCCTCAACCTCGCCAACGACAACAGTGACACCGTGAGCTTCGACAAGGTCGCGCCGTCGATCGTCAAGCCGGCGCCGAAAGGCTTTGACCAGACCGCGCTGATGCTGATGGGCGGCGCAGTGCGCTCGCTGCAGATCGCCGGCGCGCTGGAATCGATGCTCGACATCAGCGTGCGTTACTCCAACGAACGCGTCGCCTTCGAGAAGAAGATCTCGAAATTCCAGGCAGTGCAGCACAATCTCGCGAAGCTCGCGGGCGAATCCGCAGCGGCGCTGGCGGCGGCGACTTCGGCGGCCGACACCATCGTCAACAATGCCGACTTCGGCGACGATGCCGTCTTCCTCGAAGCCGTCGCCGCCAAGATCCGCTGCTCGGAAGCGGCCGAGAAGGGCGGCGCCATCGCCCATCAGGTGCATGGCGCAATCGGCTTCACCATCGAGCACATCCTGCATCGCTACACCCTGCGCGCGCTGTCGTGGCGCGACGATTTCGGCTCGGAAAGCTATTGGGCAGTCAAGCTCGGCGAACGCGTCGCCGCGCGCGGCGCCGATGAATTGTGGCCACTGGTCGCCTCCCGCTGAGCCCAATTTTGGAAGACGAGACACACCATGACCGCAGCCCTTCGTTTCGACCCGATCCGCCTGCCGGAGAAATGCGAGCAGCTTCGCAAGGAAGTGCGCGCCTTCCTCGCCGAGGAAACCGCCGCCGGCACCTTCTCGCCGTTCAAGCCCAATCGCGAGGACACCGACGTACCGGAGTTTTCGCGGAAAGTCGGTGCGCGCGGCTGGATCGGTATGACCTGGCCGAAGAAATATGGCGGCCATGAGCGCTCGTTCCTCGAGCGCTATGTCGTCACCGAGGAGATGCGCGTCGCCAACGCGCCGACGCGGCGCTTCTTCGTCGCCGACCGCCAGAGCGGTCCCGTTTTGCTCAAATACGCGCCCGAGCACATCAAGATGGACATCCTGCCGCGCATCTGCCGCGGCGAGATCTGCTTTGCCATCGGCATGAGCGAACCGAATTCGGGCTCGGATTTGTTCGCGGCGAAGACGCGCGCGACCAAGACCGACGGCGGCTATCTCATCAACGGCACCAAAATCTGGACCTCGTCGGCGCACATCGCCGACTACATGATCGCGATCTTCCGCACCTCGCCGCCGACCAAGGAGAACCGCCGCCACGGCCTGACCCAGTTCCTGGTCAAGATGAAGCAGCCGGGCATCCAGGTGAACCCGATCGGCCAGATCACCGGCCAGTTCGAGTTCAACGAGGTCGTCTTCACCGACCATTTCGTGCCCGATGATCATCTGCTGGGCGAAATCGACGGCGCCTGGAAGCAGGCGACGAGCGAACTGGCCTATGAACGTTCCGGCCCCGAGCGCTTCCTGGAGACCTATTACGTGCTCACCGAGCTGGTGCGTGCGGTCGGCACCAAGCCGGACGTGCGCGCGGCCGAAGGCATCGGCCGGCTGGTGGCGCAGGTGCACACCATGCGCCGCATGTCGGTGTCGGTCGCGGGCATGCTGCAGGCCGGCAAGGAGCCGGTGGTGGAAGCTTCCAT
Source organism: uncultured Alphaproteobacteria bacterium (assembly GCA_963739755.1). Lineage (GTDB taxonomy): Bacteria > Pseudomonadota > Alphaproteobacteria > Rhizobiales > Xanthobacteraceae > Bradyrhizobium. The sequence goes on from CAVUCB010000086.1 coordinate 30,515, forward strand.
CGTCAAAGACATCGGCACGGTGTGGGAACAGCAGCTGCCGCACCGCGTGCGCGACCTCGCCGCCTTTGTCGAGGAAGAGGCGACCAACCGCGAGACGCTGGAGAAGCAGCTGTCGTTCGCGATCAAGACCGCGCCGAAACTCACCATCCAGGGCGGCACCACCGAAGTCCTGCGCGGCATCATCGCGCGCGGGCTTGGCTTGCGCTAATTCAACGAGGACATCATGAGCAAATACACCGATATCGGCGTCGAGAAGCACGATCACGTCGGCCTGATCGAAATCCGTAAACCACCGCTGAACTTCTTCGACGTATCGCTGATCAACCAGATCGCGGATGCGCTGGAAGAAGTCGACCGCGACATCGAGATCCGCGCCTCGGTGCTCGCTGCGCAAGGCAAGGCGTTCTGCGCCGGCGCCAATTTCTCTGATCCGGCGCGGCAGGAGCAGGAAAAGCGCGCCGAGACCGATCCGGCCTCGAATCTGCCGATCAATCATCTCTATGTGCAGGCGGTGCGCATCTTCCGCAACAAGAAGCCGATCGTTGCGGCCATCCACGGTGCCGCCATCGGCGGCGGGCTGGGGCTCGCGGTGTCGGCGGATTTCCGCGTCACCTGTCCCGAAGCGCGCTTCGCGGCGAACTTCACCAAGCTCGGCTTCCATCCGGGCTTTGGGCTCACCGCGACGCTGCCGGAGCTAATCGGCAAGAACAATGCCGAGCTGATGTTCTATACCAGCCGCCGCGTCACCGGCGAGGAGGCCTATCGCTGGGGCCTTGCCAACGAGCTGGTGCCGCAGGACCAGGTGCGCGCCACCGCGATGAAGCTCGCGGCCGAGATCGCGGAATGTTCGCCGCTCGGCCTCGTCTCCACCCGCGCCACCATGCGCGCCGGGTTGGCCGACCGCGTGCTGGCCGCGACCAATCACGAGCTGGTCGAGCAGAACGCCCTGCGTTCGACCGAGGATTTCAAGGAAGGCGTGAAGGCGACGGCGGAACGTCGTGTCGCGAATTTCAGGGGGCGATAGGTTCTTCTCCCCTTCTCCCCTTTCCCTTCTCCCCTTGTGGGAGAAGGTGGCGCGGACGAAAGTCCGCGCCGGATGAGGGGTCTCTATCCGCGGAGACAGACCCCTCATCCGCGCTCGCTGTGCGAGCGCACCCTCTCCCACAAGGGGCCCACAAGGGGAGAGGGTGAACTGAGTGTGCGGCGCCAGCGGTCTGCTATTTCTTCGGCACCACGAGCGCATCGACAATCGTCACACCCTGCCCCTCGGCATGCACCAGCACCGGGTTGAGTTCCATCTCCGACACATGGTCCCGCAGCCGCGCGGCCAGCGCGGACACCTCCGAGATCAGCTTCGACAGCGCCGCGACGTCGGCCTTCGCCGCGCCCCGGAAGCCATGCAGCAGCGGCGCGGCTTTCAGCTCGTCCAGTATCGCCGTCGCCTCATCAGCGCTGACCGGCGCCGGGCGATAGATCACGTCGCGGAATAGCTCGGTGGTGATGCCGCCGAGGCCAACCATCACCATGGGCCCAAAGGTCGCGTCCTTGAGCGTGCCGATGATGATCTCGACGCCTTTCTTGGCCATCGGGCTGACCAGTACGCCCTGGATCGACGCATTCGGCCGGAGCTTCTGCGCGCTTTCGAGCAGGTCGCGATACGTCGAGAACGCCTCGCCCTTGGTCGTGATGCCGACGCGGACGCCGCCGACTTCGCTCTTGTGGGCGATGTCGGGCGACTGGATCTTCATGACCAGCGGGAAGCCAACCCGCGCGATCGCGGCATCGAGCGCATCGCGCTCGGCAACCAGCACCTCGTCCGGCAGGGCGATGCCGGCCTCGCGCAGCAACGCCTTGCTGTCGGCCTCGGAAAGCTTGGGCGCCTTCAGGTGCGCCGAGAGATCGCGTTCCGGCAGACTTGCGGCCTCGGCTTCCGGCGCCAACTCGAACCTCGAGTATTCCAGCAGCCGCCGCATCGCGACACCGGCATGGGTCAGTCCCGACAGCACCACCACCCCGGATTTCGCCAGCTCCCGCCGCGCGAAGTCCGACGGCAGCGTGTAGGAGTAGAACACGACAGGCTTGTTCTGCGCCGAGATCACCGGCTTCAGCTCGGACTCATTGAACCACATCCGCGTATCGCTGGAGAGCGACAGCACCACCAGTGTTGCGTCAACTTCATCGGATGCATCGAACAGCTCGATGCTCTTCTGCAGGCCACCGCTGGAGACACCCTGCGCGGTGACATCGACCGGATTGCCCGCCGCGCCATAGGACGGCATCCATTGCTTGATCCGGGATTGGATGCCTGCCGACAACGCCGGCACCTGCAGTCCCTGCATCGACACGGTATCCGCGCCCCAGATGCCGGCGCCGCCGGACACGGTCAGCACAGCGACGCGGTCGCCCTTCGGCAGCGGATTGCTTGCCAGCACCGCGGCAATGGCGACGGCCTCATCGAGGTCGTTGGAGACGATGAAGCCGTACTTGGCGAATACCGCGTCATAGGCCGCCGACCAGCCGGCCATGCTCGCGGTATGCGAGGCGGCGGCGCGCTGGCCCGCGCCGGAGCGGCCGACCTTGGTGACGATCACGGGCTTGCCGACCTCCGCCGCGCGTTTGGCGGCGGACATGAACTTGTCGACGTCGCGGATGCCCTCGATGAACAGCAGGATCACGTCGGTCGAGGCGTCCTGCACCATGTATTCGAGAAATTCGCCGGCGCCGAGATCGCTCTCGTTGCCGGCGCTGACGCAATAGCTGATCGCCACCCCGAGCGCTTTGGCGCGATGCTTGATGGCAAAGCCGATGCCGCCGGATTGCGCGACAATGGCGATCCGCCGCTTCGTCGCAACCAGCGGCACCTGGCCCGGCTTGACATCGACGGTCGGACTGAAGGTCGCGGCAACCTTCTGCACCTCGCTGAGAAAACCTTCGGCATTGGGGCCGGAAATCCGCATGCCGGTACGCTCTGCGATTGCGACAATCTGGTCCTGCATCGCGGCGGAATCGCCACCCTCCTCGGCAAAGCCGGAGGAAATGATGACGGCATTTTTCACGCCAACGGCAGCACATTCCTCCAGCGCGCCGACCACGGCGCGCGCAGGAATGATGACGACGGCGAGATCGACGGGCGCGCCGACCTCGGCGATGGTCTTGTAGCATTTCAGCCCGTCGATATCGCCATAGTTCGGATTGATCGGATAGATTTTGCCCGGATATTCATTCTTGCGCAGCATCGACAACAGGCGGCCCGGAATTTTCTCAAGGTCGCGCGACGCGCCGATCAGGGCGATGCTTTTGGGCGCAAAGAAACTGTCGAGCGGATGCGGCATGCGGGGTGTTCCTTTTTCTGATTGTTATTGCATGCTTGGATCAAGTCGAGAACGTAGGACCTCCTACCCGCGGTCAAGGGGGTGTCCTTGACCGCGGGTAGGAGGTCCTACGATGCGGCAATGCCATCATTTATGATGCGAGGCGGAAGTTCACACCCCCAATAAAAAACTCGTTCCCGGAGACCTTGTAGCCACGCGCGGTTGCGGCGTCGCAGACCTTGGCCACATTGCCGACGCGGAAGTCGAGCGCGCTCATGATTTCGTCGGCGCCCTTCACGAAGCGGAAGCTGGCGTTGGGCAATTTCAGCTCGGCCGCGCCCTTCGAGACACCGACGCCGATGATCTTGCCCCAATGCTCGGCAAGCCCGGCCGGGTCCGGGCTCTGCATCTCGACACCGGTCAACGCCTGCGTCACCTCCTTGCAGATGTGCTTCTGCCAGTCCGGTCCCGCCGGCGGATAAGTGCCGAACACATCGTCGCTGCCGTCGGTATGGTTGAACTCGATGAAGGCGGCGCGGCAGTCGCGCGGATGCAGTTGCACGCCGAGATAGGGCGCATGCGTGATGCGGTTGACGGTGCGCACGCCCATCGCGTTGGCGCGCTTGCCGTAAGTGTCCGGATCGTCGCAGCAGAAGATCGCCATGTAGCCGCCGCGCCCGCCGTTCTTCTCGATGAAGCGGCCCGCCGCCGTGCCGTCGCGGAACGGCGCGACCATTTCGAGCAGGATCGTGTCGACCGGCAGCAGCGCGTTGACGAGGCCGTGTTTCTCTACGTTACCGTCGCGGTAACAGACCTCGAGCCCCATGATGGCGGCAATATCCGGGATCGCAGGCTCGAGATGCGACGCGACCAGACAGATCTGCCGCAGCCGCATATACGGTGCCATCGCTCAATGCCCCCCGAACGCGGGCTTGCGCTTCTCGACGAACGCCTTTGCCGCTTCCTTGTGGTCGGCGGTCTCGCCGGCGCGCGAATGGTGGATCGCCTCGCCGTCGAAGCAGGCCTCCAGTGACATCTTCTCGGCGTTGTTGATGTTGCGCTTGATGTAGCCCAGCGCGATCGACGGTCCCTGCGCCAGCGACATCGCCAGCTCATGCGCGGCCGCATCGATCTCGGCGTCCGGCACGACCTTGGTCACCATGCCGAGTGCAAGCGCCTCGCTCGCTGTCAGCACGGGTGATAGCAGATAGAGCTCGCGGGCCTTCGCGCTGCCCAGCATGTGGGTGAGGAAGTAGGTGCCGCCATAGTCGCCGGAGAAGCCGACCTTGGCGAAGGCCGTCGTGATCTTGCAGGATTCGCTGGCGACACGCAGATCGCAGGAGAGCGCGATCGAAAGGCCCGCACCGGCTGCCGCGCCATCGAGCTGCGCCACCACAGGCTTGGGCACCTCATGCAGGATACGCGAGACCTCCATGCCCTTGCGCAGATTGGCGGTCTTGACCTCGAACGGCAGCGGCGCGCGGCCCTCGGCCATCGATTTCACGTCGCCGCCAACGCAGAAGGTGCCGCCGGCACCCTTGAGCAGCACGGCGCGGACTTCCGGATCGTCGGTAGCGCGGCGCGCGGCGTCGACCAACCCATGCGTCATGTCGGGGTTGAGCGCATTGCGCCGGTCGGGGCGGTTCATGGTGATGGTGAGGAGGCCCTTGTCGAGGTGCTGGAGGACCATTTCGTTGGATGTCATGGGTTGTTGCTTTCTTTGTTGTTGGTTGCAATTTCCGGCGAACTCTCACCCCGTCATTCCGGGATGGTCCGAAGGACCAGACCCGGAATCTCGAGATCCCGGGTTCGATGCTGGCGCATCGCCCCGGGATGACGGCTACGTCGTCATTTTTTCACCAGCGGGCACCGCGACGACTCCAGCGACTGGAACGCCTCGTTGCCGGGAACGGTGGCGAGCAGCTTGTAGTCGTCCCAGCGGCCCTTCGACTCCGACGGCTTCTTCACCTCGAACAGGTACATGTCATGGACCATGCGGCCGTCCTCGCGGATCCGGCCACCCTTGGCGAACATGTCGTTGATCGGGGTCTCCTTCATCACCTTCATGACGGCCGCGGAATCGGTGGTGCCCGCGGCCTTCACCGCCTTCAGGTAATGCGTGACGGAGGAATAGACGCCGGCCTGCGCCGAGGTCGGCACGCGCTTGACGCGTTCCATGAAGCGCTTGGAGAATGCGCGGCTGTCATCGTTCAGGTCCCAGTAGAAGGCTTCCGCCAGCAAGAGGCCCTGCGCAGTTTCGAGCCCGACGCTGTCGATGTCGGTGACAAAGGCGAGCAGCGGCGAGAGTTTCTGGCCGCCCTTGACGATGCCGAACTCAGCGGCCTGCTTGATGGCGTTGATGGTGTCGCCGCCGGCATTCGCGAGCCCGATCACCTTGGCCTTGGAGGCCTGCGCCTGCAGCAGGAAGGACGAGAAGTCGGACGTGTTGAGCGGATGCCGCACGCTGCCCAGTACCTTGCCGCCGCTCTTCACCACGACATTGGTGGTGTCCTTTTCCAGGTCCTGGCCGAAGGCATAATCGGCCGTCAGGAAGAACCAGGTGTCGAGCCCGCTCTTGACCGCTGCAAGCCCGGTGACATTGGCCTGCGCAAACGTGTCGAACACATAGTGCACGGTATAGGGACCGCAGGCCTCGTTGGAGAGCCGGATCGAGCCCGGACCGTTGAAGATGATGATCTTGCCCCGCGCCTTCGCGATCTCGCCGGCGGCGAGCGCGGTCGCGGACGCCGCGACGTCGTAGATCATCTCGACGCCTTGGTTGTCGATCATGTCGCGGGCGATGTTGGCGGCGAGATCGGCCTTGTTGAGATGGTCGGCCGCGATCACCTCGATCTTGCGGCCGAGCACTTCGCCGCCAAAGTCTTCCGCCGCCATCTTCGCGGCCTCGAGACTGCCGGGGCCCGTGATGTCGGCATAAAGGCTCGACATATCCAGGATGCCGCCGATCTTGAGTGGAGGCTTGCCTTCCTGCGCCAGCGCCGCGGTGGCGCTGAGCGCCATCAGCACGGCCGCCACGCCCATCCACATTCGCCTCATCGAAATCCTCCCGACTTCGCGCGGCGCGTGCCGCGGCGCTATTTGATTGGACACGATCATGCCGCATGCTTCCGGCAGCGGCAAGCCGAGCGGAACGTCGGTGAGCGCGGGTTTTCCGCTGAACGGAATGGGTTAGGTCGCGTGCTCCTGCAGCACCGCTCGTCGCGCAGCTCGTCCCTGGCTTGTCCGCGTGCTGGTTCGCGAGCTGTCCAGATCTGAATGCCGACATCCCGCAGGTTCAGTTGTTGCCTGACAGCGGCACTGTTTGTTGTGGCTTCAGGTCATCGATGCGCTTGGCCTGGGCGACGTCGGCAAATGCGCGCTTCTGATCGCCCATACGATGGAAGACAATTGCGCGATCGATGTAGGCGTCAGAGAAATTCGGATCGAGATTGATCGCCAGATCAAAATCGACGAGTGCGAGGGGCAGATCTCCACTGCGATACGCCAGGCCGCCGCGCTGTCGATAGTATCTGGCGTCCTTCACTCCGACGTCCGAAGTCGCCGCAACAGCGCCGGCGTTATCCGTTGCCGGTGCGGCGACTGGCGCCGCTATCTCCTTGACGGGTTCGGGGGCTTCCGGCTTGCTGGAGACCGGGATGTCATCGAGCTTGTTGTGTTCGCCAGTTCGGCCGATTGTATCGGACGGCTGTGCCGGCATCGCAGCGGCCAGTGCCGATGCTCGTGCGGATATTTCGTGCACTTGCGCTGGAACGATGCGCATCCTCGAAACTTTTTCGACCAGCATGAATGCGCCGATGGACACGAACGCGATCACCATGCCTGAGATGGCGTCCGGCATCAGGCCGCGGAGCCCGAAGAACATCTTGCGCTTTGAATTTTGAGCTCGCTGCTGCTGTGCCCTGGCCAACAGCGAGTCATAGGTCGCTCGTTGCCGTTCGTCGTCGAGAATGACATGGGCGCGCACGATCCGCCTGAACCTTTGCGGAGCGTCAGGATCGTCGGGATTGTTGTCGGGATGGTTGGCCTTGGCAGCCTTACGGAATGCCTTCCTGAGGCCATCAGCATCATCTTCAGGAAGCGCACCGAGTAACTCGTAAAGAGTTTGCACGATCTCCCTCGCAATTATGACTCTTCAGAAATTCCCCTTTTCAGCAATTTCCATCGTCTGGGAAGGGAATCCTCGCGAGAAAAACGTGCCTTGATAAGGCGGCAAGACGACTGAATTTTGGAGCTGCGGCCTTGGTATTGTCATCGAGAAGACACAAAGGGCCGGGCGGCTTGGCGACAAGCAGAGGTTGAAATTAATTCGGACCTTGTCGCGATTGTGCGTTCGTTACCGAACGGGCCGTTGTTGCGGAACGCGCTCGATCTCGCATGTGCTGGATGCCTGCAACTGGCTCAGGCGGTCTCGTGCCGCCTTTTCGGCATCCTGATAACACTGACGCTCAAACTCGGCTTTCAAGCGAGCCCATTCGTCCGGGTCCACCGCCTTGAGATCGGCTCTCTTGAACTCGCAGTTGGGCGCCGGCTGGGCCGCAAGCAGCACCGGGTCGGGCCGGCGAACGCGCAGTTCGGCAGCGCGCAGATCGGCAGATTGCCGCGTTTCGGTGTGGACGCGGGCACGCGAAGGCGAGCGAACATGGGTTGCCCTGATCCCCCGCTGAACCGGATTGAATTCACGGTGAAGCGGATTGAACTCACGGTGAGCCGGATTGCGCGCGCATCCGGCCAACCCCAGCGCGAGGACAACGACAGAAATGGTCGGCAGTTTTGGCGGCAACGACAGCCGGCCATTCCGCCGCAACCGCGTCTTCGCCAATTCGCAGCAATCATCTGCACAATGCGCCGGATGCGCGATCGCCATGCTGACCATTCCGATTTCGCGGCGAGGCAGGTTTCGGCTGCTGTTTGCAACAAACTCTCGCGCAGGAGCGATGCAATCATGCACAGAAAAATTTGAATCTCAGTCTAACAACTACGATGAACGAACCATTAATCGGCTTCGTCGTGCCGTTGATTTCCATGCTCTCCCCTGTGTGGCAATGTCCGGTGGACGAAAGCGATACGGATCAAGCATAGAGCAGGGAATGCGGGTGCAAATCGGCGCCATGACTTCGAAAGGTCGGACGTTTCGCCGCGTTCGCGCGGCGGCTTTTTCGGCATCGGCAGCTCTCGCGCTCGCGGCCACGCCCTTGCGCGCCGCGCCCTGCGCATTCGAATCGCAAGGCGAAGGTCATGTCGCAGCCGTCATCAGTGGCAGGAGCTTCCGTCTCACCGATGGTCGTGAGATCAAGCTCGCCGGCATTGAGCCCGTTTCGTCTGATGTGACGAAGGCCACCGCGGCGCTGTCGGCGACCCTCACCGGCAAGGATGTGACGTTGCATGGCGAGGACGACGCGCCCGACCGCTATGGCAGGCAGCGTGCGTTCGTGTTCCTTGCCGGCGGCGACACAGCGGTGCAAAGCCTGTTGCTGGCCGAGGGCGCGGCGGTGGTATCGACCGAAGTCACCGACAAGGACTGCGCCGCCGCTCTGATGGCGGCCGAGGCGGCGGCACGAGGGGCGAAAAAGGGCATCTGGGCCGATCCGGCGGCCATAAAAAACGCGGAAAGTACAGACGATATTTTGGCCGGGATTGGGCGATTCACGCTTGTCGAGGGCAAGGTTTTGTCCGTACGACAGGCTGGGGCAACGACTTACCTGAACTTCGGACGACGCTGGACACGGGACTTCGCTGTGACTATTTCAAGGCGCATGCTGGCGGCGGTGGAGGCTGCCGGGACGCCGGTCAAGTCACTAGAGAATCGGCGGATTCGGGTTCGTGGCTGGGTTGAGGCGCACCCCGGCCCGCGGATCGAGGTGGTACGGGCCGGGCAAATCGAAGTGCTGAGTGGGAACTGAGAGCATGGTCCGGAAACGTGGGGACCGGTTTTCCCTCGCGACAAACGCGAAGCGTTTGCGCGGAGATCATGCTCAAAGAAGAAGCTAGGGCGCGTTAGCGCGCTCCAGACAGACGAGTAGCTTGACGTGGATGGGCTTGCGGGACGGCGCAAAGTGGGAATGAGCCGCCAGCTTTGGGCTGCGCCGGCTCTGCTGTTGGTGGCAGCGACGCTGGCCGCCTGCGGCGACATGGGCCGTTTCCAGACCGCTGCGACGCCTGCCGCCGTACCCCCGGTCAAGCCGAACCGGACGGTGACGACCACGCCGGCCTCCGAGAAGGAACACGAGCGCATCCTCGCCTCCTATGGCGGCGTCTATGACGACCCGAAGCTGGAATCGCTGGTGACCAAGACTGTCGACCGGCTGGTCGCCGCCTCTGACCGCCCCGACCAGCCCTACAAGGTCACGATCCTCAATTCCGGCGCGGTCAACGCCTTCGCGCTGCCGACCGGCCAGCTCTATGTCACGCGCGGGCTGATCGCGCTCGCCAGCGACACTTCTGAATTGTCGTCGGTGCTCAGCCACGAGATGGCACACGTGCTGGCCAAGCACGCCGCCCAGCGCGAGGACCAGGCGCGGCAGGCCGCGATCGTCGACAAGGTCGTCACCGACATGGGCAGCGACCCCGAGGTGACCGCGTTCACGATTGCCAAGAACAAGATCTCGATGGCGAACTTCTCGCGCTCGCAGGAGATCGACGCCGACGCGATGGGGGTGGAGATTTCGGCCCATGCGCATTTCGATCCCTATGGCGCGTCGCGCTTCCTGACCTCGATGGAGCGCAATGCCGAATTGAAGGCGGGCAAGACCTCGCTCGATCCGCGCGCGCAGGATTTCCTCTCCTCGCATCCGGCGACGCCGGAACGCGTGCAGAAGGCGCAGGCCGCCGCGCGGCAGTACAACTCGCCCGAAAACGCCGAACGCGACCGCGAGGACTATCTGTCGACCATCGACAACATCGTCTATGGCGAAGACCCCAGCGAAGGCTTTGTGCGCGGCCGCCGCTTCCTGCATCCCAAGCTCGGCTTCACCTTCCAGGCGCCGGACAATTTCTCGCTCGACAATACCGCGCAGGCCGTGATCGGCGTGCGCGAGGGCGGCGCGCAGGCGATGCGCTTCGACGTGGTGCGGGTGCCGGCGGAACAGACGCTCAGCGACTATCTCAATAGTGGCTGGATGGAGAACGTCGACAAGTCGACGACCGAGGACATGACCATCAACGGTTTCCCGGCGGCGGCAACCACCGCGCACGGCGACCAGTGGCAGTTCAAGGTCTATGCGCTGCGCGTCGGTGCCGACGTCTACCGCTTCATCTTCGCCGCGCGGCAGAAGACCACCGAGAGCGAGCGCAACGCACGCGAGACCGTCAATTCCTTCCGCCGCCTGACGCTCGAGGAAATCCAGGCCGCCCGTCCGCTCCGCATCAAGGTGATCACCGTGCAGCCCGGCGATACCGTGGACTCGTTGTCGCACCGCATGGCCGGCATCGACCATCCCGTCGAACGCTTCCGCGTGCTGAACGGGCTCGACAGCAAGGCCCAGGTGAAGGTGCGCGACCGCGTCAAGATCGTGGTGGATTGACGCGCGAAAGCGCGTCATCCGGGGGCGCGCCTTAGCGCGAACCCGGGATATCGAGCGGCAAACTCCGCTTTTCCCCGCAGAAGAAAGATCAGAGCCGTAGGGTGGGTTAGCGAAGCGTAACCCGCCACTTCCTTGTTCTGGATAAGCAAGAAGGTCGGTTACGCTTCGCTAACCCACCCTACTGCTTCGGAGCTCACGCTCCTCAAAGACGGCGGTGACTTCCTCGTCCCGCCAAACCCCGGGTCAGCCGAAGCCCAGCCCTCCTGACCATTTCAGGTAGAACTGCCGTTGCGGCGCGCGGCAACGTATGCGACGCTCTGTAGCATTCAAAACGGCCTGGCGCGCCGCCCCCGACACCGCCGGGTCGATCGCGGCACGTGCTGGCCGGCTACGCCGCGACGGGCCCCGCGCCCCGGCCGAGCGCCCCTGGCGCTGTCCGCCGCGGTGCGCGGCCGACAGGCGGCCCCGGCCGCGGCCACGAGACGCACGACCGAGCCCAAGCCAGAGGCCACGCGCGGCCAAAGAAAAAGATCGCAAGGTAGCACCATGGACGACAGCCTGCCCGAACTGGGAGACCTCGAGCGCGAGGTAATGCAACTGGTTTGGGCCAACGGTCCGGTAACGGCCGAGGCCGTGCGCGAGCGGCTTTCCCGTCCGCTCAAGGAATCGACGGTTCGGACCGTGCTGCGAAGGCTGGAGGACAAGGGCTACACGACCCACACGGTGGATGGGCGGACCTATGTCTACCACGCGGCGGAACCGCGCGGACGCGTGGCGGCGAAAGCGGTGCAGCGCATCGTCGACTGGTTCTGCAACGGCTCCGTCGAAGAGGTTCTGGTCGGCATGGTCGATACCGCCATGCTCGACCAGAAGCAGCTGCGCATGCTGGCCGATCAGGTGGCCAAGGCCAAAGAGAGGACGACGGCGAAGGGAGGGAAGAAATGATGCTGGCGATACTGGCGGAGGCGGCGCTGCGCTCTCTCTTGCTTGGAAGCGCCGTGTGGGTTGGCTTGAAATTTCTTCGGTTGCGAAATCCGCACGTTCACATGACATGCTGGGTCATGGTGCTGGTGGCATCGCTGGCGATGCCGCTCTTGATGCATTGGACCACGGTGACGATCTCGCGGGATAGTTTGCCGATGCCGGCGCCCGAGAGCCTGTGGCCCATCGGCAGTCCATCGCCTGAGCCACTGCCCGCGTCGCTGTCGCCGGATCCAGCCGCGCCCCCCGCAGCTCACCTCGAGAATGATCGGCCTGTAAACTGGTTTGCCGTCGCAACCGCCATCTATGCGCTGGTTGCCGGCGTGCTGTTGCTCCGGCTGGCGCTTGGCATCTATCTGACCTGGCTTCTGGTGCGCGCCGCAAAGCCGATGCGCGAGCCCTGGACAGCCGATTGGTGCGTGCGGGTCTCTGACGCGATCGGCGGTCCCGTGACGTTCGGATCGACCATTCTGCTGCCTCCGCAATGCAGCGATTGGGACTGGCGGAAGCGTCAGGCTGTGCTTGCGCACGAGGGCGCGCACGTCATCAACCGTGATTTCTACGTGCTGCTGCTGGCTTCCCTCAATCGCGCGCTGTTTTGGTTCAGCCCATTCGCGTGGTGGCACCTGGTCCGGCTGGCTGAGCTCGCAGAAATCATCAGCGACACGCAGGCGCTGGAAGTCCTCGAGGACAGGCTGTCCTATGCGGAATTCTGCTTGATCTCGTGCAACGCGTTCGCCGCGCGCCGGCGGGCCTGGAAATGGCGAGGGCGTGCACGGTTCGCGCGCGCATCGAGCGCCTCCTCGCCGCCACCACGACGCCAACGCGGCTCGATTGGCGGAAACGAATCTGGATCGCGGCAGCCATCCTGCCGGCGATCATCGCTTCTGCCGGCAGTATCGCCTACACCTCCCCGCCGGTATCCGCGCGGTCGTTTGACGGCGATCCGGCTCAGGCGAACGCGATGCGCGTGCCGCAAGCCGTGGCGTTTTACTCATTCGGCCGGGCCTCGATCTTCACCGTTTTCCGCGAAGGCGAAGATCTCTTCGGTCAAATGAGCGGGCAGCGCAAACTCCGCCTGGCGGCAGCCGGCGATGGAACTTACGCCTATCCGGCACGGGCGGGTCAGGTCACATTGGCCGTCAGCCATGACCACCAGCCGTCCGAAGCGACGCTGAGCCAGAACGGGGGCGATGTGCACGCGGCCCGGATCGCCGAAGCATTGTGGCAAGGCGCAGGTGCGGATTTCGAGCCTGCTCGATGCCTATGTCGGCTTCTACGAACTGACGCCCTACCGCGTGCTCACCGTGGCCCGCGATGGTGATCGGCTGTCAGTCCAGGAGACTGGAAGGGCGAAGCTGGCGGTCGCGACCTACGGCGCCGATGCGTTCGTCAGTAACCATGATGATCTCCTCGTCTTCCTGCGCGACGGCCAAGCCGGGGTCACGCAGCTGCTGCTGCAGGACCCGATGACCGGGGCCCACCTTGCGCATCGGGTCGCCGCGACCAGGGCAAGCATGATCGAAGAGGAGTTCGCACGGCGGATTGCGGCGGTCCCGGATCGATTTAGGGAGCAGGCCCCGCTGCCGGGCAGCAAAGAGGCCATCCTGCGAGGAATCGAGGACCTGCGCCGCGGCGCACCGAACTATCAGCGAATGAGCGCGCCGCTGGCAGCGAAGATCCGTCGCCAGGCCTCCGAACTGCAGTCCATGTTCAACGCGTTCGGCCCCGTGGAGACGATTTTCTTCCGCGGCGTCGGCCCCGGCGGCTACGACTTCTATGGCGTGAAATTCGCCAATGGTTTTGCCGAGTTCCGGCTGGCGCTGGGAGAAGACGGCAAGGCCGACGACGTCATCTTCCGCGCCGACGGCAATGATGCGCGTGGCGGAATTGCCGCCTGCTCCGACGAACAAGGCCTGAAGTCGACCGGCGGCACCGCGCCGATCCACGTGCTGCTCTACAACGCCACCGGCGCCGGCATCCAGCTCTACAAGCTCGAAGCCGGGGGCAAGCGTACGGCCCAGGGTGCGATCGGCGAAAACATGTCGTTGTCGGTCCTGACCACCGTCGACACCCCGTGGGTTGTCACGGACGCGTCCGGGAAATGTCTTGAGATCGTGCTGCCTGGACAGCAGACGCGGTATCACACGGTCGAAGGGATCGGTGCGGATGGTCAGCCGGAGCACTCGATGTCGCATCGCTCGGCTCCGCAGGCGGGAAGCGAGGCGATGCTGCGCCAGTACATCGAAGCGCTCGGGCGCGGCGCGCCGGATTACGATCGCATGACCTCCGAAGTGGCGGCGCAGACACGTCAGCAACTGCCCTTCGACCAGGCCATTTTGAGCCGGCTTGGCGCGCTGCGTGCGATCTCGTTCCGGGGAGTTACGAACATGGGCAGCGACGTCTACATGGCCAATTTCGCCAACGGTTCGGCGGGGTGGCGCATTGCGCTGGTCAAGGACGGCACGATCGGACGCATTGCGCTGGGTCCGCAGTAGGACGTGAGCGGACGTCAGCAGCGGACGTCCGCAAAAGGCTGTGCGGCCACTGGACGTTGCCGACCTTTTTGTTAAGTTGTGGCAACAAAAAAACGGCCAAGGAGCCGGTTCCATTGCCGGGAGGCGACCCATGTTCGTGACCAAAGCGCTCGCGCGGTTGACGATGTTTGCCGGATTGATGGCGCTGGCAAGTCTAGCCCCCACCACAGTTCATGCGCAGCAGACCGTGGAGGTCGGCGCCACCGACATCGGCGGCACCGTAGTCGGCGCGGCAGGCCCCGAAGCGGGTGTCTGGGTGATCGCCGAAACGACTGAACTGCCGACCAAGTTCGCGCGCATCGTCGTCACAGATGATCAGGGCCGCTACCTGATCCCCGATCTGCCGACCGCAAATTACAGCGTCTGGGTGCGCGGTTATGGTCTCGTCGATTGGCCAAGCTCACCGCAAAGCCGGGCCAGCTTGTTAATCACACCGCGGTGCCGGCGCCGGACGAAGCCGCGGCTGCGCATTATTATCCGGCGATCTACTGGTACGCGATGATGAAAATTCCGCCCGCCAGCGATTTCGGCGGCAAGAGCGACATTCCCGAAAAGCTTACGCAGACCGACTGGCTGAAGATGATGAAGAACCTGGGCTGCATTGGTTGTCATCAGCTCGGCCAGGAAGCCACCCGCACGATTCCGTCGGCCTTCGGCAAGTTCGATTCCGGCGAAGCGGCCTGGATGCGGCGCGTTCAATCCGGGCAATCCGGCGAGCAGATGACCAACTATCTTGCCGGGATTTTCGGTGGCGCCCCCTTCAAATATCTCGGCGACTGGACCGACCGCGTCGCCAAGGGCGAACTGCCCAGGAGCAAGCCGCCGCGTCCGCAAGGCGTCGAGCGCAATATCGTGATCACGTCATGGGAGTGGTCGACATCAGACAAATACCTGCACGATCTGATTTCGTCAGACCGGCGCAATCCGACGGTCAATGCCTATGGCCCGCTTTACGGCTCGCCGGAATATTCGACCGACAACATGCCGATCCTGGATCCGAAGACGAATAAAGTGTCGTTCTTCAAGATGCCGGTCGCAGATCCCGAGATGCCGGAATCTCTGGGCCCTGGACACGCCGCCAGCGTGAAGCCGCTCGAGCCGTCGGCCTATTGGGGCGACCGAAAACTCTGGGATACAAGAGCGAACAACCACAACTCCATGTTCGACGAGAAGGGCAGGCTCTGGCTCTCCGCTACCGTACGCGGCATGGATAACCCGGCGTTCTGCAAACAAGGTTCTGACCATCCGTCGGCCAAGGCGTTCCCACTGGAAAAGTCGGCGCGTCAAGTGGCGATGCTCGATCCCAGGACGATGAAGTACAGCTTCATCAACACCTGCTTTGCCACCCATCACCTGCAGTTTGGCTACGACGCCAACGACACGCTGTGGCTCAGCGGCACCGGCCCGGTTGCCGGCTGGATCAACACCAGGATGTATGACGAAACCGGCGATGCGGCGAAGTCGCAGGGCTGGTCGCCGTTCGTGCTCGACACCAACGGCAATGGCAAGCGCGACGATTACGTCGAGCCAAACGCCTCGCTCGATCCGAGCAAGGACAAGCGGATCGTCCCGGGTTCGGGACCTTACGCGGTGATGCCGTCGCCGGTCGACGGCTCGATCTGGTACACTGTCGGCATCTTCGGCGGCACGCCGGGGTTTTTGCGATTCGACCCGGTGACTGGACTGTCGGAAGTGTACAATGTTCCGGCACCTGCGTTCGGAATCCGCGGTGGCGATATCGACGGCAACGGCGTGGTCTGGGCGTCGTTGTCGAGCGGTCATCTCGGCAGCTTTGACCGGCGCAAGTGCAAGGGCCCGCTCAATGGGCCGACCGCCACCGGCAATCATTGCCCGGAGGGCTGGACGATCTATCAGTATCCCGGCCCCGGCTTCGAGGGCATCGGCGAGAACAGCGCCGAGTTCAGCTATTACACCTGGGTCGACCAGCACAACACGTCCGGACTTGGCGAGAACATCCCGATTTCCACCGCCAATCTCGGTGACGGCTTCGTGGCGTTGAAGGACGGCAAGATGATTACGATCCGGATTCCCTATCCGCTCAGCTTCTATGCCAAGGGCCTCGATGGGCGTATCGACGATCCTAACGCCGGCTGGAAGGGCCGCGGGTTGTGGAGCACGAACGGCGACCGCACGCCTTGGCTCAAGGAAGGCGGCAAGGGCGCCATGCCGCGCGCCGTGCACATCCAGTTTCGGCCTGATCCGCTGGCAAACTGAAGTTCGCTGAGAGGGAAGGGGCAAGGAACTGGCTCGATCACGACGCTGCCGGTCTTTCGGGGCGATGTCCGCTACGGGTTATCGTTCTGACCACCGGCGAGGACTTTCGGTCGTTGCCGAAAAGCACACAATTTCGAAAGCCCGCCGGCGTATCCGAAAGGGGTGATAGCTGACATCGCCTCTCTCATTCGATCACGTCCCCGCCGCAGGCGAGCAGCGCGCTTCTGACCTGTGCCGCGCCGCGCTCGCCCATCAATCGGTACTTGCATCGGAAATGAGCTAATGCTACGGTGTGTAGCACTACATGACGTAGCTGCGCGACCGACATTAGCGGCGCGCTGGGCTTTTCGCATCGTCCGGAGCGTTGCCATGAGCAATTCCGCAAAGGCTGAAGCGGCGCTTGCCCTGCATCGGTTCGGGATGGGGCCGCGACCGGGATCGATGGCGGCGATTGCGGCCGATCCGCGCGGCGCGCTGATCGCCGAACTCGAGCGGCCGTCCGCCAGCGACCTGGTGGCTTCCAGCCTGCCTTCGAGCGCCAAGGCCTTTCGCGCGGTGAACGAGGCGAATGCCAAGCGGCAGGCCAAGGCGATCGTCGCCAAGAAGGAACAGGACGCGAAGCGAAAGCAGATGGCCGAGGCGGCCCCGATGACGGAGGGCGCCGCGCAGGATGCCGGCGAGAGCATGGCAAAGATGGCCGCCGAAGCCGTCCCCGATCCGGGACGCCAATTCTATCTCGAAGAGGCGCGGATTCGCATTGCGGCTGCGCTCGGCGCCGAAATCGGATTTGCCGAGCGGCTGGTCTGGTTCTGGTCCAACCATTTCTGCATCTCCGCCGACAAGATCAGGAGCATGTCCGGCTCCTATGAGCGCGAGGCCATCCGGCCTCACGTGCTTGGCCAATTCTCCGACCTGTTGCTCGCTGCCGAAAGCCATCCGGCCATGCTGTTCTATCTCGACCAGACAGTTTCCATGGGGGCGAATTCGGTCGCCGGCATCAACCGCACCCGCGGGCTGAACGAAAACCTGGCACGTGAAGCGCTCGAGCTGCACACGCTCGGTGTGCGCAGCGGCTACACCCAGGAGGACGTCATCGCCTTCGCCAACGTGCTCACCGGATGGACCTTGATTCCGCCGGGCGACAATCCCGAGCATGGCGGCGAATTCTCGTTCAATCCGCGCCTGCACGAACCCGGCGCGCAGAAGGTGCTGGGCAAATCCTACGACGACGAAACCGTGGAGCAGGGCCGCGCCGTGCTGCGCGATCTCGCCGCGCATCCCGCGACCGCCACGCATCTGGCCGACAGACTGGCGCGGCACTTCGTTGCCGATGCGCCTCCCGCGCCGCTGGTCGAGCGGATGGCAAAAGTGTTCCTCGATACCTCAGGCGATCTCAAGGAGGTCGCCAGGGCGATGGTTGCGTCCGATGAATCCTGGACGCAGCCGGCCGCCAAACTCAAGCGCCCGAGCGAGTGGGTCGTCGGCATGGTGCGGGCAACCGGCCTTACCCAGGCGGATCCCAAGCGGTTCACGGATGGACAGGCGCTGCTCGGCGAACCCTTGTGGCGCCCCTCCTCTCCCAAAGGCTTCCCGGACGACGAAGCCTCCTGGATCGACGGCATGGGACGCAGGCTCGACATCGCCAACAATTTCGCGGAGCGCGTGTCGGACCGGGTCGATCCGGCGGACGTCATCGAGACCGTGCTCGGATCGTGCGTCTCGGACGAGGTGAAGCAGGCGGTCGGCCGCGCCGAGAGCCGACAGCAGGCGCTCGTGCTGCTGTTCATGTCAGCCGAATTCCAGAGGAGGTAAGCATGACCTTCCATTTTCCCAGCCGTCGCGAAGCGCTACTCGGCGCCGGCGCCCTGTTCGCATGGAGCCAGATGCCGAAGCTGGCGCGCGCCGAGGGACGCGATCCGCGCATGCTCGTGATTGTGCTCCGGGGCGCGCTCGATGGCCTTGGTGCGGTGGCACCGGTCGGCGATCCCGACTGGATCGGCCTGCGCGGCGACCGCGCGCTGGTGCTGGACGGCAAGATTCCGGCATTACCGCTCGACGCCTTCTTCGCACTCAATCCGGCGATGCCGAACCTCTATCGGCTCTACAAGGCGCAGCAGGCGACCATCGTGCACGCGACCGCCACGCCCTATCGCGAGCGCTCGCATTTCGATGGCCAGGACGTGCTAGAGAGTGGGATGGCGCGGCCGGGCGCCGTCGATACCGGCTGGCTCAACCGCGCGCTGGTCTCATTGGCATCGGACGGCCGTGTCGACCCGCGCGGCAGCCGCGTCCTTGGCGTCGGCGCGGTCACGCCGCTGGTGGTGCGCGGCAAGGCTCCCGTGTTGTCGTGGACACCGCAGCAATTGCTGCCGGCCAGCGACGACACGCAGGCGCGGCTGTTGGATCTCTATCAGCACACCGATCCGAAACTGGCCGCAGCCCTTCAGGCGCGGATCCGCCTCGCCGCACTTGGAGGCACACCAGGCATGCAGGAGCCGCGGCCCGACGATCTTCCGCAGCTCGGCATCGCGCGCGTGCGCGCCTATTTCGCCGAGGCCGCAGGTGCCGCCGCACGCTTTCTGGCCAAGCCGGACGGCCCGCGCGTCGGCGCGCTGGGCTTTGTCGGCTGGGATACGCACATCAACGAGGGCGCGACCGCCGGTCAGCTTTTCAACCTGCTGGGGGCGCTCGACGGCGCGCTGGCCGCGATCGAGACCAACATGGGCGATGCCTGGGGCGAGACGGTGGTTGCCGTTATCACCGAGTTCGGCCGCGCCGCGCACATCAACGGCACCAGCGGCACGGATCACGGCACCGGCACCGTTGCCTTCCTCGCCGGCGGCGCGCTCCGGGGCGGACGCGTGATCGCCGACTGGCCGGGACTGAAGCAAGCCCAGCTCTACGAGGAACGCGACCTCAAACCAACCACCGATCTGCGCGGCGTGCTCAAGGGTCTGCTCAGGGGTCATCTGAGGATCGAAGAGCGCGTGCTCGCCAGCAGCGTATTTCCCGACAGCGCCGACGTCGCACCGATCGCCGGTCTCGTCGGCTGAGACATTGAGGAGCTCCAGATGAAGAAGCTAGCTCTTATCCTCTCACTCGCGATTTCCGTCATCGCGGTTTCGTCCGAAAACGGCAAGTGTTGCCAATCGTCCGATGGCGGGCGTTCCTACCGCTACGGGGTGGCGTTGCGCAGGGCTGCCATGCCTCGCACCTGCACTGCCTTTGCGGCGTCGTGCACCCGCAGTCGCAGCGCCCGGGAGGACGGCCCCCAGCTGTGCCAGGCGGCGAGAGCGCAATGCCTGGGGAGCGGCGTTTACGTCGGCCCCTACAGCGGCTGGCAATTCGCGGGAATGCGGAGGATCTAGCGAGCAACTTCGTCCCCGCAGCAGCAGCGCTCCGATGTCGATTTCTGACCGGCCACGAACTCCAGTTTCTCGCCAGCCTGAGCAAGCGCTGGGGAACACTCTATTACAGCGAACTCGCGCGCCTCATGAGAGAAGACGACGATGCGACGCCCAACCCAAAGCCCGTTCCATCCTTCGGATCTCGGCGGCCCCTTTCAGTCGTTCGCACCGAAAATCAGCGACGGTGATGAAGACGAAAGGCCGTTGCCGGATACCCGCCTCTACCATCCGGCCCGCCATCGGCGGGCATCGATTCTGTCGCGGCTGATCGATGCGTTGCGCCGCCGGCGCTCAAGCGCTCATCGCTTCGACGACGGCGAATGAGGAGATCGACATGCCCAAAACAAAAAGCCCGGTCTTTCGACCGGGCCTTTGATCTCTCGAACCAAATTCGCGTGCTATTCCGGATTACGCTTTCAGGCGGCTTCATCGGCGACGGCGGTATCGTCGCCGTCGGCGTCATCCGCCTCGTAGCGTAGCATCGCCATGCTTGCGAGCTCTTCGCCCACACCTATTTTTTGCACATCTGTTTGGACCTGGCGCTACAGTCTATCCATCCGCCAAAGCTCCACGTCGTGGCTGTCGACGAGTCGCCCGGCGGATTTGATGGCGGACTCATCATCAATACAATCCAGTTGAACCACGCCAATGGATCGGTCGTGTAACCCAACGATATATGCACGATAGACCGGCATCTTGGCCTCCAAGTAGCGCGAAATGCTAATTTGGCAAATCTGCAAAATCTCCACGCGCAGGACGACGAGAACAAGTCAACTGCGCGATCAGGACGCCAAGCCGTTCGTCGAAAGGACGCCACGGTCGGTGAATGCTCGCCCGGAAGATGAGCGGAAGAGCATATGAATTCGAGGGGACCCGCTTTGTCGTTTTCTAAAAGCGGAATAGTACCGCCCAACCGCAGATAGCCCCTCGAAGCAGGCTGTAGCTTGTGGCGAAGGCTATGCTCAAGCTACCCTATGCGGCTCATATAAAACCGAGGTTGCAGCGCTCTCGAAATTAAATCTCGCCCGGAACATATTGGCCGCGCAAGTCAAGCAATCTCGCATGACACGCCGTCTGCAGACCTGCAAACGGAGCAATCGACGGTGCGAAAGCCTTGCCGCTTCGCAAACACTCGATCTCCGCAAAGGCCCCGGTTTGCGCCTGACAGGCGACAACGAACGACAGCAGGTGATGTTATGTCCTCCCCTCAGGTTGCCACCGGCGACAGAATTGTTGATCCGATGATCGCGCTCGCGGGCTGCTCGACGCGCCAGCGCATCGTGGTGGCGGGCTCGAAGAGCATGGAATTGATGCTGGAGTTGCACCGGCGCGGATATTTGTTCGCGGCAGCGGCGGGCAATTGTGGCCGTCCAACCGGTCAGTACGACGTTGCGCTTGTGGATTGGCGGCGGCGCACGCTTCACGCGCTTGAGACGACGATGGACTGGCTGGTGAATTTTCTCGGCCCCTGCGCTGTGCTGGTGGTTTGGGTTGACGCACAGAAGCCAGCGGCCAGCGAAAGCCTTCGCGCCTTGGTGGCAAAACGCGGCTTCGTTATCCTGAACGGCACCGTGCATGAGTGCGGTTGCGCGCTCTTGGCGCGACGTTCGCAAGCCTATCCGGTCCAAAAGGCGGCGTAGCGCGCCGTGATCGGAGTAGCTGCACAACACGGATATTCTCCGCACAGGGAGGGTTCCGTCGGCTCCTCGAAAGGGAATCCAGATGGCCAAGCCGAAACTACGACGCGCCATCATTCGCGAGTGCTTGCGCGCGAGAAACGACAATCAGGCCAGCAGGCACTAGCTTTTGCAAAAGCCGCGGTCCAGCGACACAGCCTGCCGCGCAGCTGCCGAACGCCGCACGAATGATCATGGGATGGCTGCGGCCACGCACGGGACGACCCTGACAAGTCGTCGCTGGCGCTCCTCACAATGAGGAAGGCAAAGAAAAAAGCCCAGTCTTTCGACCGGGCTTTTGATTATTCCGGATTACGCTTTCAGGCGGCTTCATCGGCGACGGCGGTATCGTCGCCATCCGCGTCATCCGCCTCGTCGGCATCACCCTCGGCCTCGCCTTCACCCTCGGCGCCGCCTTCGGCCTTGACGCCGCGACGCGGGCTCTTGGCGAGCTGGCTCTCGATTTCCTTGACCGCCTCGGTCTCGGTCGAGTGCTGCACCACCGCGATCTCGCGCGAGAGGCGATCGAGCGCCGCTTCATAGAGCTGGCGTTCAGAGTAGGACTGCTCGGGCTGCGACTCCGAACGGTAGAGGTCGCGTACGACTTCCGCGATCGCGACGATGTCGCCCGAATTGATCTTCGCTTCGTATTCCTGGGCGCGACGCGACCACATGGTGCGCTTGACGCGGGCGCGGCCCTTCAAGGTCTCCAGCGCCTTCTTGACCAGCGCGGGCTCGGACAGCTTGCGCATGCCGACATTGGCGACCTTCGCGGTCGGCACGCGGAGCGTCATCTTGTCCTTCATGAAGTTGATGACGAACAGCTCAAGCTTGGCGCCGGCGATCTCCTGCTCCTCGATGGCCAGGATCTGGCCAACGCCATGTGCGGGATAGACGACGAATTCGTTGGCCTTAAACCCCTGACGCTGGGTCACGACCTTCTTCTCTTCGACGCGCGGGGCAGCCGCCGCCGGCTTGGCGGGGGCGGAAACCGCCTTGGCAACAGTTTTTGCAGCAGGCGCCTTCGGGGCAGTCTTGGCAGCAACCTTCGAAGCAGAGTTCTTCGACCCCGTCGCTTTCGCGGCGGTCTTGGCAGTTTTTGGGTGCATTGCGCTTCTTTTGTTCTTGGAGGACTTGGCAGCCGTGGTCGCCTTGGCGGCGGTCCGGACATCCCGGGCACGGCTCTTGGATGCGCTACGGCTGGCCGCGGCGGCTTTCTTTGACGGCTTAGAGGTACTCTTTTTACGCGTTTTCTGTGACACGGCCTGTGCGCGGAACTGCCACGCCCCTGTTCGATGTTTTTCGCGGAAACCCTGCGAGCAGGGTCAATGCGGCTGACCGAATTCAGCTCAGAATTTGCTGAATATACCACATCTTCCGCAAAAATCAATGATTTAGCGGTTTTCAGGGCCGTTTTTGAGCGTGTCACGCGCTATTAGGGTTAAGCGTGAGGCAAATTTATGGTCAGTCGCCGGTCCCCGGGTTCGCCGAGAAATATTTTTCGAACTTGCCTTCCTGGCCTTCGAAATCCTTTGCGTCCGGTGGGGATTCCTTTTTCTGGGTGATATTCGGCCAGGATTTCGCGTATTCGGTGTTCACCTCGAGCCATTTTTCGAGGCCGGGCTCGGTGTCCGGCTTGATCGCGTCGGCCGGGCACTCCGGCTCGCACACGCCGCAATCGATGCATTCGTCCGGATGGATCACCAGCATGTTCTCGCCCTCGTAGAAGCAATCGACAGGGCAGACCTCGACGCAATCGGTATATTTGCATTTGATGCAGGCTTCAGTGACGACGTAAGTCATCCAGGACTCCGGAACGGTCGAAATTTGGCGTTTTGCCTAGCGCAGTCAGTGCATTGCCGCAAGGGAAGCGGCACCAAGAATTAAATCACTAATGGACCACCGCTAGCAGATAGTTATTCCGGCCGTCCGTGCAATTCCTCATAGAGCACGCGCGCCGCGTTGGCATCGCCGCGACGCTCGGAAAATCCGATCACTTTCATAAGGCGGACATTGCGGTCCAGCGCGATGGTCAGCACGTCGCCCGGCTTCACTGCATGTCCGGGCGAAGTCTCGCGCACGCCATTGACCCGGACATGGCCGCGCTCGACCAACTCTGCGGCGCTGGTGCGGGCTTTCACCACCCGCGCATGCCACAGAAACTTGTCGAGGCGTTGCCGATCCAAGGCTCTTCCTACTGACGCGTTTTCTTCACGCGAACCGGTCCCCACTTCGCTTGAAAACGCTTTGGTTTACTCCTTGCGATTGCCCGCAAGTTGCTCCTTCAGCGCCGCGAGTTTTGCAAACGGCGAATTGGGATCGGCGGCGCGATCGCGCTCGCGCGGATTTTGCGAGCTTGCATAGTGTCGCAGCGCCGGGCCGCCCTCACGGTCGCGCTTGTCGCGGCCCTTGTCACGGTCGCGGCCGCGGTCACGCCGGTCGCGATCTTCGCGGCGATCGCCCTGACGGTCGCCAAACTTCTCGCGTTTGTTGTCGCGATCGCGGCCCTTGCCTTCAGGGCGATCGCGCTGCTCGCCACGCTGCTCCTGGCCTTGTTCTTGGCGCTGTTCGCCGACAGGAGCGGGCGCGGCTTCGGCGGTCGCAGCCGGAGCCGCCTCCGCCGCCGGCGCGTTCTCGCGGGGCTTTCTGAAATCGCGATCGCGGCGGCCGTGATGGCGGGGCCGCTCGCGCTTCTCGCCGTCAGCAGCCTGGCCTTCGGCAGCCTGCGCGCCATCCTGTTGCGGCGCCTTGCCATGGCGGTGACGGTTGCGATGCTCATGTCGCGGCCGGCGCTCTTCCGAGCGGCTGCCCGGCCGCCAGACTTCGACGAGCTGCGGTTCGGCCGGCGTTTCGGCAGCGGCTTCGGTGGCTGCGGCTTCCGCGGGTGCAGCCTCGCTGGCTGGCGCAGCGTCCGCGACGATGTCAGCAACCGTCTCTACGGTGGCCTCTACGGGCGCGGACTCCGGTGCAGCTTCGGTGATCGGCTCAGCTTCAGCCGCAGGCTCAGCCTGCGCTTCGATGACGGCCGGCGTTTCTTCGCTTGATGCGAGCGGCGCGACTTCCGGCAACAGCGCAGCGGACGGCGCGGGATCGCCGGTGACCTGTTGATCGACGACTTCTGCCGCAACTTCTGCCGTCGCCTCAACAGGCGCTTCCGCTGTCTCCACAGGTGCTGCTTCCGCAGCCGGCGCCTCCGCGACCACCGGCTTCGGCGGCAATGGCGGGCGGCGGTCCATGCGATAGCCAAGCGCGCGCAGGACCGAGGCAAAGTCTTCGCCGGCCGAGCCCGTCAACGACGTCATCGCCTGCGTCACCACGAAGCTGCGGCCATCGAACGCGCCAGCTGGCTTTTCGCCGGACGAGTTTTCGCGCCAGGCCAGCGCCGGGCGGATCAGATCGGCGAGCCGCTCCAGGATGTCGACGCGCACCGCGCGCTCGCCGCATTGGCGATAGCCGAGCACGCGATAGGCGTCGCGCGGCAGGGCCTTGTCGACTGGGAAAGAGGTGCGGCCCGAACTCGCCAGATGCTGCGCGCCCGACAGTACAGTGGGATCGATATTGTCCTGCTTCAGCGCCCACAGCAGCGAGGCCAGCGACCGCGCGGCGGGCTTGAGCAGCGCCGGGAAATAAATGTGATAGGCGCCGAAGCGCACGCCGTATTTGCGCAAAGTGGCGCGCGAGGGCTGGTCGAGATCCTTCATCTCGGCCGCGATCTTGGTGCGCTCGAGCACGCCGAGCGCTTCCACCAGCTGGAACGCGATGCCGCGCGCAATGCCGGTGACGTCCTCGGCCTTGGAGAGCTCGAACATCGGCCCGAGCAGCTTTTCGATATGCGTCTTCAGCCAGAGATCGAGCCGCGTTTGCACCTTCTCGCGCGAAGCGCCGGTCAGCCGCTCGTCGGCGATGATGCGAATGCGCGGATGCAGCGCGTCCTCGGCGGCGACGAGCTTGGCCACGGCGTCGCCTGTCCAGCGCAGTGTGCCGTCGGAGGCGAGCACGAACTGCTCGTCGGCGGCAGCGCCCAGTTTTTCGGCACGCGCGTCGATCTCTTTGGCCAGCACCTGTTGGGCGGCGGCCTGCAGCGCCTTGGCGTCGGAACCGGCTTCCGCGGCATCGGGCGCAAAGGTGAATCCGTCGAGCCGGCCGATCGCATGGCCCTCAACGATGACTTCGCCAGTCTTGCCGATTTCCGTATTCAATACCGTGTTCTCCCGCAGGCGGCGCATCAATACACTGGTACGGCGATCAACGAAACGCTCCGTGAGCCGTTCATGCAGCGCGTCAGACAATTTATTTTCGACTTCCCGAGCAATTTCCTGCCAGTGCTCGGGGTTTTGCAGCCAATCCGGCCGGTTAGCCACGAACGTCCAGGTGCGGATTTGCGCGATCCGGCCCGATAGCGTGTCGATGTCGCCGTCGATGCGATCGGACTGGTCGACCTGGGCCGCAAACCAGCCATCCGGGATTTTCCCCTTCTTCATGAGGAAATCGAAAAGGGTGGTCACCAGTTCCGCATGCGCCGCCGGTGCGATCTTGCGGTAGTCCGGGACCTGGCAGGCCTCCCACAGCCGTTCCACGGCTGATGGACCATGCGCCATGTCACGCACATCGGTGTCGCGCGCAGCGTGATCGAGCACGCGCATGTCTTCGGCGATCGGCGCCTTGGTCAGCGCCTCATGGCCAGGCGACAGCGCCAGCGACACCTGCAGCGCACCGAGCGAGGAGAAATCGAGTTTTGAATTGCGCCATTGCAGAACCTTGACGCTGTCGAAGGTGTGGTTCTGCAGTGCATTCACCAGTTCCGGCTCGAACGGCGCGCAGCGCCCTGTCGTGCCGAAGGTGCCGTCGCGCGTGGCGCGTCCCGCGCGGCCTGCGATCTGCGCGAACTCCGACGGCGTCAGCCTTCGGAACTGGTAGCCGTCATATTTGCGGTCGGAGGCGAAGGCAACGTGATCGACGTCGAGATTGAGGCCCATGCCGATCGCGTCGGTGGCGACGAGATAATCGACATCGCCGTTCTGGAACATCGCTACCTGCGCGTTGCGCGTGCGCGGCGAGAGCGAGCCCAGCACCACGGCCGCACCGCCATGCTGGCGGCGGATCAGTTCGGCGATGGCGTAGACCTCTTCGGCGGAGAACGCGACGATCGCGGTGCGCCGCGGCTGCCGTGTGATCTTGCGGTCGCCGGCAAATTCGAGCTGCGACAGCCGCGGGCGCGTGACGATGGAGGCGCCCGGTAGCAGCCGCTCGATGATCGGCCGCATGGTCGCCGCACCCAGCAGCATGGTCTCGTCGCGGCCGCGGCGGTTGAGCATGCGGTCGGTGAAGACATGTCCGCGCTCGAGATCGCTGGCGATCTGGATTTCATCGACGGCGAGGAACGACACGTCGAGATCGCGCGGCATGGCTTCGACGGTCGAGACCCAGAAGCGCGGGTTCTTCGGCTTGATCTTCTCTTCGCCGGTGATCAGCGCGACGCTGTCGATCCCGGCGCGGTCGGCGATCTTGTTGTAGACCTCGCGCGCGAGCAGACGCAGCGGCAGGCCGATCATGCCGCTTGAGTGCGCAAGCAGGCGCTCGATTGCCAGATGCGTCTTGCCGGTGTTGGTGGGGCCCAGCACCGCGGTGACACCGGCGCCCGCAGCGCGCTCGGTCGCAAGGGGAGAGAAAGCCATATTTT
This sequence comes from uncultured Alphaproteobacteria bacterium, assembly GCA_963739755.1. Lineage (GTDB taxonomy): Bacteria > Pseudomonadota > Alphaproteobacteria > Rhizobiales > Xanthobacteraceae > Bradyrhizobium. The sequence continues at coordinate 57,883 of CAVUCB010000086.1, forward strand.
TCGGGTGTTTCTATTACGCCTTGGCAGGCGTGTAGTTTCTCAGAAGTGTTTCAGATTGCGACGCATCGCGGGATATATGGGGTCGGCTTTTACGCTTGAGAACGAGTCTGGAACGAAACACGCCCGAATCGCTGACTCCACCCGCTACCCCGTTTCGTTCACCGCAACATCTCGCGCTCACGCTTTGACTCGGCACTAGATCAAGTTTGTCGCAGCTCCACAAGCGACGGTTTGACGACGGAATTCCTTAAATTTTCGCGGGCCCCGAGTTGAATCAGAAGTGGGCAAGAGTTAACAGGGATTCATGGCTGCCCGCGAACTCCCCTTCGTCATTGCCGGGCTTGACCCGGCAATTCATCGTCTTCGGAAGAACGCTTTTTTGGATGGATGCGCCGGTCCCGTCTACGCCGAGGCTTCGCCGGCTCACATTGTAGCGGCCGGCGAAGCTTCAGCGAAGCCGGCAAGCCCGCGCATGACGAGTCTCTACGTCAATTCAACGCGTTGTCCGCAGCTCACTGCGTCTTGGCCACATGCGGCGGCGTGGCCTGCGTCACAAAGGACGTCGCCTCCAGCATGGCGGTGCCGAGCGGGGTCGGGATCACCATGCGGAACGGCGCCAGGATCCGGGTTCCGACAATCGGCGCGAACGCGATCTCGATATTGCGCTGGCCGGCGAGATATTTGATCACCGGGCGATCGGGGATATAGCCCGCGATCGGCGTGAAATAGACCGAGCAGACCACGACCGGGCCGTAATAGCCCTTGTCCGCCCGCACCGTTTCCATGCGCTTGAAATCGAGCTTGAGGTCATAGCGCATGCGGCCGTCGAATACGGCAGCACCCGTGCGACAGGCATCGGGGCCGAGCGGATCGCCGTTGCCCGGCACGCGGAGCAGCGACGACGTCATCGGGTCGAACACGGCCTTCTTGTGCGCCTCGGTGACCGGGATGCGGTCGGCGTCGACCGGCGGCGCCGGCTCGATGCCGAACTCCTTCACATTGCCGTTCGAAAGCGTGATGTGGATGGTCTCGGATTTCTTCGAGGTCGTGGTCGAGGCCTGGTAGGCCTGCGGAACCAGCGCGCCATTGACGACGCGGCCCTGGGAAGCGCCGGTGCCGGAGCCATTGGCGATGGTTTTCAGGAGGCCCGTGGTGCCGCCGGAGGCGGCTGCCCCATAGGAATCGTCGCCGATTTCGACATTCCAGGCGCCGCGGCCGACCGGAATGCCGGCAAGCGAGGCCTCATATTGCGCCTCCAGCTTGCCTTGGGCTCCGGCCGGCTCGGTTGCGTTGAGGCCGAACAGCGCGGCGGCGCACAGCGAGGCCGCCTGCCAGCGCACCGATCGGGCCGAAATCCTGTTTCTCATTGTCACTGCGCGTCGGTCCTGAAAGGGCGCGATCAACTCATGATCTAAGCAATAAATTCCCGCAAACAACGCATTATTCCTGCGAAATCGTCTGACGTACGGGGGGCTTACCCCTCCGGCGGCCGGGAACAAGCCTTTTCCTTCAACCCGGAATGTGCCCTTTATATGATGCGCTAAACGCCGGAAGCGCCTGCCAAATCGGGCATTTTGTGCAGGCCCTGGCGCGTCAAAACCTTGACGCCCCTCGCCTTCCCCCCTATACGTCCGGCCGATCCCTGTAAGGACACGAATTTTGGACCCCCTGAAGCGCCCGAAGGGCTGCCGGGGCTACAACGAGGATTTTTCGAGATGTCGCGGCGCTGTGAACTGACGGCCAAGGGCCCCCAGGTGGGCCACAAGGTCAGCCACTCCAACATCAAGACCAAGCGGCGTTTCCTGCCGAACCTGTGCAACGTCACGTTCATCTCGGACGTGCTCGGGCAGAACGTGCGCCTGCGCGTCTCCACCAACGCGATCAAGAGCGTCGACCACAATGGCGGCCTCGATGCGTTCCTGATGAAGGCGCCGGCCGGCAACCTCTCGCCGCGCGCGCTCGAACTGAAGCGCGCGATCCAGAAGAAGCAGGCGGCGGCGCCGGAGAAGAAGGCGAGCTAACGCGCGTGATCCGGAAAAGTGGGCACCGGTTTTCCGACAAGATCACGCGCCAAAAATGGATTTCAAGGCTGGGGCGATGGGCTAGTTTGTAGCGTCCAGTCGCGTAAGCTTAGAGTGTAGTGAGATCGCTGGCGGCCGGGTCGGAAACGACCCGGCCGTTTTTTGTTGCGAGAAGAACCGAAGCGCCGTCGACACTACTGCGCTTTCGGCACGCCCTCGCCCGCAGGCTTCGGGCCGGTCGCCGGTGGCGGCACGAGCCCTAGCGCAATGGCGCGGGGGAGGCTGTCGACGACGTCCCAATGCTCCGCGAACTTGCCGTTTTCGACGCGGATGAAGTCGGAGGTCGAGAAGCGCAGCTTGTTGTGGGTCGGCGGCCGCCCCTGGAACGGACCGTCCTGCGTGCCGGTCCATTGCACGCGCGCGACCAGGCGATCGCCCTCGGCGATGATCTCCTGGATCTCGGCGTGGTAGTCCGGAAAAGCCGCCTGCACCGCGGCAGCGAATTTCTTCCGCCCCTCAAGGCCCGGCGGCAAATTGGGATTGTGCTCGATCAGGCCGGGCGCGACGTAGCGGTCCGCGGCCTCAAGGTTTCGCTGGTTCCATACCTCCTCGATGTAGCTGCGAAAAAGCGCCTTGTTGGCCTCGACATCCGCCGCCCGCGCACCCGTCAGCGCGCCCGCCACCATCACACCGGCCAGAACCAGAATCCGCATCACACCCTCCATGCGCTTGGCTGCATATACCTCGTAATACTAGGCATAGAGTCACGATGGTTGAAAGCGGAGTTGCGTCGACACAGGCGGCGATCACGCAGCTTTGACCGGCATACCCTCGCAACGCTAGGCATACTGGGCGGATGGAAGGCGAAATGTTGAAAGGCCATCTCGACATGATCGTGCTCGCGGCGCTCGCGGGCGGGCCGTCGCACGGCTACGGCATCATCCAGGGAGATCAGGGCGCGCAGCCGCGGCGCCTTCGACCTGCCGGAGGGCACGATCTATCCGGCGCTGCACCGGCTGGAGAAGAGCGGCCATCTGGCGAGCCACTGGGCCACGGCCGAGACAGGCCGCAAGCGGCGCATCTACAAGCTGACGCGGCGCGGGCAGCGGGCGCTGTCGGACCATCGCGCGCTGTGGCAGCGCTTTACGGAGGCCATCGGCGGCCTGTTCGGAGAAAAGAGCCATGCGACTGGGCGATCCAATCGCTGAATATGGTGCGGCGATCGCGCATGAACTGCGCTTCGACGCGAGGCTGGCGCGCCGGGTGCGCGCGGAGGCCGAGGACCACCTGCTCGAAGCGCTCGCGGGGTCGAGCGAGCCTTCCTCGCAGGAAGCGCAACGGCAAGCGATCCGCGCCTTCGGCGACCCCAGTGAGTTGGCCCGCGCGTTCGTCCCTGGCGCGCTGCAGTCGCTGGCGCGCCGCGCGGCTGTGCTCATGGCGCTCGCGGTGATCGGCATCTTCGCGGCGATGGTTGCGCGCGTCGCCTGGTATGGATGGGTGCAGTGGCTACCCGGCGAGCAGTTGCGCGCCGCGAATACGATCGGCGTGCCCGCCGACCGCCTCGCCTTCGCGATCGCCTTCATCCTTGCGCTGATGGCGCTGATCTACACGATGACGCGGCGCGCGCCGGCGCGGCTCCACGCCGACTATGGCCACGAGATCAGGCGCGGCCTCGCGCTGGACGCGATGGCGGTCCTCGCCCTGTTCGTAGTGATCGCCGTGGAAGCGATCCTGACCGGCATTCGTTTTGTCGAATCGGATGTGGATGCATCGGCGCTCGTCCCGGCGTTGTCGCTGGTGGCGGAAGTAGCGTTGGCCACCGGCTCCGCGGCCTGTGTCTGGGCCAGCCTTCGCCGGTTGTCGCTGGCGCTGCGGCTTGCCGGCGAGGGTTAGGCGGTTACCCTCTCACCTTGTGGGATTTTGCGTGGGAGCGGTAGAGCGCGTATGGACCGCGCTGCTCGGGCCATGCAGCCATCATGTCGCATACGCCAAGCCCGCCCGAAGCCGTCGCCTCGCATTGGGCCAAGCTGGTGAAGCCGCAATCATTTTCGCTGTCTGAAGACAGACAGTAGACGGCACGCTCGCTGTTTGCCGCGGCAGCGGGTTCGATCGAGATGAATGCGCTCGCGGCAAGAGCAAGGGCGGCAATCGCGGCAAAGCCCGCGCGCGCGAGGCCTTGCCTCGCCATGCGCGCGCCATTGGTGGCAGAGGAGAGAGAGACGTTGGGAAGAGATGGATGGTTCATGGTCGACTCCATTGGAAGCGGTTGTATGGAGTGGACTGGCCCAAGCCGGCTTCTATTCCGTCCGCAATTCGACATTGCCGATCTTTAATAGCGGTCGGCAAACATCACGCATGCGTGCGCGCGCAAACAAACGACAGCCTGAGGACAGTCTCCGATTCATCTCACCTGGCAGCGAGGATGCGAGTGAGGTGGGGGGCACATGACGATCTCGTGAAGATACGGGACTATCACAACACGATGGCGCCTACCCTCTGCCACAATGGCACAAGGTATCCGGCTCTGCGCCTGACGGCCTCGATGTGAATCAACCCCCGGTAGCCGGTCCAGGCCCGATTTTGGATGAGCGATTTTGTGTCGCAGATGTGAGGTCCGGGGATTGACGAACCCCCCAAACACGCTTTTGCTGTGCACCATTGTTGCAGCTTTTGCGCTTCGGCGGGCGCTCGTATTGTAATGACAATCGATTGAGGGCCTTCGATGGCAGTCGAGTTGGTCAGCTCGCGAACGAGTTCCGACGGCAATCGAGCCGGCCGCCGCAACGTCGGCGATTGATGGCCGTTATGCTGGCCGATGTCGTCGATTACAGCCGCATGATGAGCCGCAGCGAGGACGAGACGCATGCGCGCTTTGCTAGCCATGCGAGTGAATTGATCGAGCCGACAATCGACAAATATAACGGACGTCTCGTGCGCAGCATGGGCGACGGATTGCTGGTCGAGTTCTCGAGCGCGGTCGACGCGGTACGTTGTGCGCTCGATATCCAGCGCGGGCTTGCCGCGCGACAGGCGAATGAGAAGGAGAAGGACCGTATCCAGCTGCGGATCGGGATCAACACGGGCGACGTCCTGGTCGATCAGCGCGACATTTACGGAAACAGCGTCAATATCGCGGCTCGGCTCGAGGCCCTGGCGTCGCCGGGAACGGTATGCGTCAGCCAGAGCATCTACGATCAGACGCGCGCCCTGCCCCAGTTCTTTTTCGCGGACCGCGGCGAGCGCCGTGTAAAAAACATCCCGTATCCGGTCCACGTCTACGAGGTCGCGTATGAACGGATACAAGTGTCGTTCCTCAGCTGGTTTGCCGCCCGTTGCAGCGGGACGGTGGTCGCCGCCTGCATCGGGGCGATAGCTGTCGCCTCGATCGCGTCGGTGCTGATGTTTCGCGAGCTGCATGGGACGGTCGCCCGAACCAACAGGATCGTCGTGTTGCCGTTCAAGAGCTTTGACGGGAACACGAGCAGACGGCTATCTGGCCGACGCGATCACCGACGATTTGACCACCGAGCTTACCCGGCTGCGACGCGCCTGGGTGATCTCCGCTGGTACCGCCTTCACCTACAAGGACAAGCCGAACGATCCTCGCGAGATCGGCCGCGAGCTCAAGGTGCGCTACGCACTGGAAGGCAGCGTCAGGCGCGCAGGACCACTCGTCCAGGTGAATGCGCAGCTGATCGACACCGAAAGCGGCACCAACCTCTGGGCCAATTCCTTCGCATATGAAACCAGCAGCCTGCTTGATCTGCAGGACAACTTGATGGGCCGGATAGCCACCTCGCTGAATGACGAGGTGATCAGAAGCCGGCGTCCGACACGAGGTCGGCACGCTGGCGGCCGACCACAACCCTTTAGATGAAAGGATGAGAGCAATGGCGGCAAGCACCAGCTTTCCAACGCCCGAATAGATCCTCGAAACGCGCAAGCACGCGGAGGCTGGCCTTATGGCAGATCCGGACAATGCGCGCCTGCTGGGTCTGCTCGCCTACTGGCTGGCTTCAGATGTCCTCAATGGCTGGAACAACGCAGGCAAGGCTGAAGTGGAGCGAGCGGAGGCGGCCGCCAGGAAAGCGATCAGCCTCGACCCTACTGTGCCGCGTGCACATCACAGCTCTGGGTGGGTCCATCGAATACGTGGCGACCATGAGGCCGCGCTTCGACTCCTTCAAGGAAGCCATCAAGGTCGATCCCAACTTCGCAGCAGCCTATGCCCAGGCCGCCAACGAGATGGTGTTTCTCGGCGATGCCAAGGCCGCGATTCCGCTGACCGAAAGGGCGCTCGAACTCAGCCCCAAGGACATGTCGATTCATGTATTCACTTGGGTCCAGGGACGCGCCTATTTCGCTATCGGTGACTACGAGAAGGCGGCTGATGCTCTTGGGGAATCGGTCCGTGAGCGGCCGAACCTCTGGTTTAGCCACGCCTGGCTGGTGGCAGCCCTTGCCCTGTGCGATCGAGATGCGGAAGCAAAGCAGGCGCTTGAGGGATTTAAGAAAGGCCCGTTTCGCGATCAGACATCGGTTCGATCACGAAATACTACAGCGAAGCCCAATACCAAAATCCCACGATGGAACGGCTGTGGCTGAGCTGCTGAACGGCCTCAAGAAGGCGGGCCTGAAGTAAGAGACCCTTTCCCAACGCGTGTCTGCCCGACTTGCGCAAAGCTGCCGCGGCCGCCGCCTTGGCCGAGATGGTCGCTGGCGCTGTCTCGGCCGCATGACGCACGCGCACATTGCGCAACCGGCTATCGGGTTTTGATCGGCTCATTCGCGAGAAATCGAATGCTTCGGATCTCACATCGGCAGCGTCGCACTATGGTGTCCATCGGCACCTTGTCGACCTTTGTGCTGTGGCCGTGCTGGCGCTTTTTTCGCCGGCACATGCGAAGACCCTCACGGCGGTGATGCATTCCGATTTGCGCATCCTCGATCCGACCTTTACCGGCGCGTATATCACGCGCGATCACGGCTACATGGTCTACGACACTTTGCTGGCCACCGATTCCAATTTCAAGATCGAGCCTCAGATGGCGGACTGGAAAGTCTCCGACGACAAGCTGACCTACACCTTCACGCTGCGCGAAGGGCTGAAATGGCATGACGGCAGCCCGGTCACCGCGGAGGATTGCGTCGCCTCGCTCAAGCGCTGGAGCAAGAACGAGACGATGGGCCAGACACTCATGGACTTCACCGCCAGCCTGGAGGCCACCGACGACAGGACGATCACGCTGAAACTGAAGGAGCCGTATGCCCTGGTGCTGGAATTGATCGGCAAAGCCTTCATCGATTGTTCCGTTCATGATGCCCAAGCGCCTGGCCGAAACGCCGGCCGGGCAGCAGATTCCGGAGCAGATCGGCTCAGGCCCCTTCAAATTCGTCAAGGCTGAATTCCAGCCGGGCGTGAAGGCGGTCTATGAAAAGAACACCGATTACGTGCCACGCAAGGAACCGCCGAGCTGGACCGCCGGCGGCAAGGTGGTGAAGGTCGATCGCGTCGAATGGATCACCATGCCGGATGCACAGACCGCTGTGAACGCGCTTCAATCCGGCGACATCGACTTCATCGAGAGTGTGCCCTTCGATCTGGTGACCGACGCTGGCCGCCAACAAGGACTTGAAGGTCGAAACCCTGGACAAGCTCGGCTTCCAGACCATCGGACGAATGAATTTCCTTTATCCGCCTTTCGACAACGTCAAGGTCCGCCGCGCGGCGTTCCTGGCGCTGAATCAGAAGGACGTGCTGGACGCGCTGGTCGGCAATCCCGGAATACTATCAGGTTTGCGGCGCCGTTTTCGGCTGCGACACGCCGCTGGCCACCGACGTCGGCTCGGAATTCCCTGGTGAAAGGCAACGGTGCGGCGGCAGCTAAGAAGCTGCTTGCCGGATCCGGTTACGACGGCACGCCTGTCGTAATCATGGCGCCCGGCGATGCCCTGGTATTCAAGCCGCAGCCGATCGTCGCGGCGCAGTTGCTGCGTAAGGCCGGTTTCAACGTGGACCTGCAGGCTACCGATTGGCAGACCGTGGTTTCCCGCCGCGCCAGCAAGAAGCCGCCGAAGGAGGGCGGCTGGAACATGCTCTTCACCAACTTCGTCATTGCCGACGTGGTGAACCCTGTTGTCAATATATTGATCAACGCCAAGGGCAAGAATGGCGCCTGGTTCGGCTGGCCGGAAGACGCCAGGATGGAAGCGATGCGTGATGCCTTCGTCCGTTCGTCCTCACGCGAGGAGCAGAGGAAGATCGCCGCCGAAATCCAGAGCGAAGTCTACGACCAGGTGATCTATATTCCGCTCGGGCAATGGCGCGGGGTGGGCGCATGGCGGAAATCGCTGTCGGGCGTGCTCGAAGGCCCCGCCACGCCGGTGTTCTGGAACATCGACAAGTCGGAGTGAGGCATCAGGATGTCCTCTCCTTGCTTTGGGAGAAGAGGATAAAGTGAGGGGCTGCTTAGCGAAAACGTGAGATGGTTGTGGAGGCGGAATGATCTTCGGCGCGTCGGCGTCCTGGCGCGCCGACTGGAACCCGCAACCAGACCATTCACGCCTTGACCGAACCGGCGGTGAGGCCGGCGACGTAGTGCTCGACGAAGAACGAATAGATCAGCGCCACCGGGATCGACCCGAGCAGAGCGCCGGCCATCAGCTGGCCCCAGTAGAACACGTCGCCGCGGATCAGCTCGGCGATGACGCCGACCGGCACGGTGCGCACCGAGCTCTTGGTCAGAAAGATCAGGGCGTAGAGAAACTCGTTCTGCGAGAGCGTGAAGGCGAAGATGCCGGCGGAGATGAAGCCCGGCGTGCACAGCGGCAGGAAAATCGTCCACATGGTCTGGAGTCGGCTGGCGCCATCGATTCGGGCCGCCTCCTCGAGCTCCTTCGGAACGGTCTTGAAATAGCCGAGCAGCAGCCAGGCGCAGAACGGCACCAGCATCGTGGGGTAAGTCAGGATCACCGAGGTGAGCGTGTTGCCGAGGTCGAGCCGGTTGATCACGTCGGCGAGCGGGATGAACAGCAGGGGCTGCGGCACGAGGTAGATCGCCGCGATGGTCATCGCGATCAGCGACGCGCCGGCAAAGCGCATGCGCGCCAGCGGATAGGCCAGCATGGTGCCGAGGATCAGCGAGATCGCCGTTGCCACGACCGCCACCAGCATCGTGTTCCATGTCCACAACAGGAAGCTCGACTGGGTCAGCAGGTCGACGTAGTGCTTGAGCGTCGGCGCATGCACGATCAGCGGCATCACGTTCTTGTTGTAGAGCTCGGCGTTCGGCTTGATCGACGTGATCGCCATCCAGTAGAACGGAAACAGCGCCACCACGAGAAAGAAGCCGACCGGCAGCCATACCCGCACGGCCTGCCCGATGCGCCCCTGGCCGGTTACCATCACTCCCTCCGCAGGTAGATGGTCAGCGCCACGATCAGCAACGCCAGCGCCGGCAGCATCGCCAGCGCCACCGAGGCGCCGAGCCCCAGCTGGCCCGCGCCCATCGCGATATCGAACGCGTAGGTCGCAAACAGTTGCGTGGCGTTCGCCGGCCCGCCGTGGGTCAGCACATAGACGAGCTGGAAATCGGCGAACGTGAAGATGACCGAGAACAGGGTGACGATCAGGATGATCGGCCGCAGCAGCGGCAAGGTGATGAAGCGGAACCGCTCCCATCCGCCGGCGCCGTCGATGGAGGCCGCCTCGTAGAGTTCGGAAGGCACCGTCTGAAGGCCGGCGAGCAGGGTGATCCCATAGAAGGGCAGCCCGCGCCACGTGTTGATGATGATGATCGAGACCATCGCAAGCGTCGGATCGCCGAGCCAGGATGGGCCCGGCTTGGGCCAGCCCAGCGCCACCATGAGCCGGTTGACGACGCTGAAAGCCGGGTCGAGCATCCACAGCCAGGCGACGGTGCTCAGGACGGTTGGAACGATGAACGGCAGGAGCAGGAGCGCCCGCACCAGGTTCTTCATGCGGAAGTGCTGGTTCATGGCCAGCGCCAGGCCGAGCCCGCCGACCATCTTCAGCAGCGTCGCGACGCCGGTATAGACGAACGTGTTGATCGCCACCCGCCAGAAGATCGGATCATGCACGTCGGTGACGAAATTCTTCAGCCCGACGAAGGTGCCGGTGTGCGCGACCGGCCGATCTTCCAGGCTCAACAGGATGCCGTAGAAGAACGGATAGCCGACGAGCGCCGCCAGGAAGGCGAGCGGCAGGGCCATCATCAGCCAGCTGAATACGCTTTGGCGGTCGAGCACGACCGCAAGCGACGCGCGTCGGCGCGCCGCTTGGGCAAGACAGGGAGGCGCTCGGAAGCAATCGTCATGTCTCAGGCCGAGCGATAGATGTCCTTCAGTTGGGCCTCGGCGTCTTTTATGACGTCCTTGGTCGACGCGCCGGCACAGGCCTTGGCAAACATGTCGATGACGACGTATTTGGCGACGCTTTCGGCCAGTTGCCGGCTCGCCGGCGCGGGCCAACCCGGCAGATGGGCGTTTGCGAGCGCATCGCGATAAGGCATGTTGCGCGGCTCGACATTCCACATCGGCGCATTGTCATAGCCGTGCAGCAACGGCTGGTAATAGGAATCCGCGATCGCGTACCAGCCGCCCAGCTGCTTCGGCGTCCATCAGCCAGCGCATGAAGGCGCGCGCTTCCTCCCGGACCGGCGAGAAACTGAAGATCGAATGGCTGATCGAGTTGAGCAGGTGGAAGCGGCCCTTCGGCCCGGCCGGGTTCATCGCCTGGTCGGTGACCTTGCCGATTTCGGGAAACTCGCGCTTGGCGAACCACAGGATGCTCTCGGCATTGTTGGTGCACGAGATCTGCTCCGCCATCCACGCCTTGTTGTTGCTCACGTCGGTCCAGCCGAGCACGTCGTCGAGCATCGTGTCCTTGAAGAACTTGCGGCAGAAATCGACGCGCGCGCGCGGTCTCGTCCGAATCGATCACCACGGTCTTGCCGTCGGCCGCGACCTCGGCGCCGCCATACGACCACAGCAGCGGGTAAAGCCAGCCGTGGTTGTCGCCGAAGCCATGGCCGAGCTCGAAACCGAACGGATGGTCCTTGGCCTTCAGCTTCTTGCCGACCTCGTAGAGCTCTTCCCAGGTCTCCGGGAACTTCTTGACCCCGACCTCGGCAAACCAGTCGGTGCGCCAGTTCATCAATTGACCGATATTGGCGAAGGGGATTGCCTTCCATTTTCCCTCCACGACAACGGCCTCTCTGCCGGCGTCGTACCAGCCGCCTTGTGCCTTGCCGACGTCGTCGGCGATGTCGCCAACGTCGAGATATTTGTTGCTGAACTGGATCACCTGGAGCAGGCCGTTCATCGTGATGTCGGCGCCCGACCCGGTCTCGGCAATCGTGCTGATCCGCGTCGGCAAGCTGCCGACACTGGTCACCTCGTAGTTGATCTTGATGCCGGTCTCTTTCTCGTACGCCGGCGCCAGCGTGTTCGCGACATATTCGTCGAACGGCTTGATGAACGAGCTTTCGTGCAGGATCGTGATGGTCTTCTCTGCGGCGCCTGCCGGCGCGGGCCGGCTCAGCGCCGCCGCGCTGCCTGCGGCCGCAAGCTTGAGAAACGCACGCCGTGAAGTTGAGTGACTGGTGGCCGGCTCTCTCATTCCATGCCCTCCCTGGGTTTATGGCCTTGGCGAGCTGGCTGCCCGCTTCTTTGCGTTCTTGGAAGAATACAACACTACATCAATATCGGGTTTGGCACAGTCAGGAAACGCGGTCGTCGCCGCGCACACGTCTCCCTCTTTAGTTCGAGTATCGGCCGGCTCTGAACTGGCCGAGCCGGCTTGATGAAGCTCTACGCACCGCGCCTCGCAACAAGGACAACATTGTTGACTGAAGTCCGATGGCACGCAGCATGACTTCACTTCGGCCCGACGCGCAGCGCGCCGGGCCACGCGGCGGGCAGTTTGCCGGCGCCCTGAAACGCCGCCTGCATGGCGACGATGTAGCCGTATGGGCCGAGGCCGGCGATGACGGCTTTCACCGCCGCTGACAGTTTTGAATGCCGGTGCAGCTCGTCGCGGGCGTGGATGTTGGAGATGTGCACCTCGAAGATCGGGCCCTCGAATATCTTCAGCGCGTCGAACATCGCAATCGAGGTGAAGGAATAGGCGGCGGGATTGATGATGATGGCATCGGCGCCTTCACGTGCCGACTGGATGAGGTCGACGAGGACGCCCTCATGGTTCGACTGGTGGAACGACAATTGCGCGCCGGCAAAGGCGGCGAACTCCTCGCAAGCCGACTTAATCGCATCCAGCGTGGCCGAGCCATAGATGTGCGGCTCGCGAATGCCGAGCATGTTCAGATTGGGTCCGTTGATGATCATGATGCGCATGGCGCCCTCCCGCTGGTGTCTGTCGTTGTGAAGCGAGCGGTAGCTTACGGGGTGGCGCGATTGGTTCAACCTGTAGGGCGGGCAAAGCGGTAGCGCATGTCCGCCGAAGCTCGCAGAGCGAAGGCGGATGCCCACCATTCACAGAAAGGCTGTCGAGACACGGTGGGCACGGCGGTGCGCGCCTTTGCCACCCTACGAATTTCTTCGTCGCTGCGCTCCTAGGAAGAAACGGCTGATTGGATGGCGTCAGGGGGCCTCCGCGATTGGCTGTAGTTGGACAGTGAAGCCGAGCTTTTTGAGGTGTGCAACGAGCCGGCTGGCTTTGACCTCCACGGGGCGCCGATCGAAGTAGGCACTGCCGAGGTCGTGGTGTTCGGTGCCATGCTTGAGGATGTGATAGATCGCGGTGAGAATCGATGCGGCGACGGCGCAAATGGCTTTTTGCGGCCCACGCTTGGCTTGGAGCCGGAAGAATTGAGCTCGATAGTAGCTGTCTTTCGTGCGCTTGGCTGCCCAGGCGCACTGTACGAGCATGGTTTTGAGCCAGGGCGCCCCCTTGCGCAGGCGCGAGGACTTGCGCTTGCCGGCGCTTTCGTTCTGCCCAGGGCACAGCCCGCTCCAGGCGACGAGGTGGCCGGCAGTCGGGAAGCGGCTCATATCGGGGCCAATCTCGGACAGGATCGCGGGAGCTGCCACGGCGCTGACGCCGGGAACCGTGGTCAGAAGTTCGATCAAGGCACGAAAGGGGGTTTTATTGCCTTCCGCCTTCGTCTCCATTCGCCCGATCCGCTGATCGATCTCGACATCGAGCTTGCGGATCATCTCATCGATACTGTCCCATTGCTTCAGATGAAGCGCGAGCAGGAAACGGTGATGATCCGTCAGCCGCCCGTGCAGGGCGTCGTAAAGCTCCTTCGGCGTCGCCTTGATCTGCTTGCCGGCAAGCTCGGCCAGCTTGTTCGGCTGCCGCACGCCGTCAATCATGGCCTGGATCATCCGCCGTCCACTCGCGCCCATGATGTCAGAGATCACCGAGCTGAGCTTGATATTGGCTTCTGCCAGCGTCTTCTCGATCCGCTGCACATGCCGGGTCTGCTCACGCACCAACTGCTTGCGGGTCCGCGTCAGCGCGCGCAGCTCCTGCACCTCCTCGTTCGGGACAAAGCTCGCCTGGATCAGCCCGCAAGCCAACAGGTCGGCGATCCACATCGCATCGTTCACGTCGGTCTTGCGACCGGGCACATTCTTGATGTGCGCGCATTGGCTACGACCAACTCGAACTTGCCTGCATCAAGAATCCGAAACACCGGCATCCAATAGACACCCGTGGCCTCCATCGCCACGTGCGTGCACCGGCATTCTTCGAGCCACGCCCTCTGCGCCACAAGCTGCTCCGTCGTGGTCGCAAACGTCCGACACTCCCGCTTCGTTCTCCCGTCCGCCACGATCCGCACACAAGCCACCACCGTGTCCTTGTGCACATCAAGACCGGCCACCCGTTCATACAAAACATCCATGCTCTTCTCCTCTACGGTTCGCGCCGCCGGCATGGGCGCCTGTCAGAAGAGAATCCTAGGAAGCGTGCTCCAGGGCAGTGTTGCCCCTCCGCGTCAGTGTGGGTCATCCAGGCTACCCGGGTCCAACTCGCAACCGGGCTCTCGCGCACCAGGGAGAAACCGACCTCTTTGCCGACGGCCTCCCAAAATACCGCACTGGCTCCCGCTCGAACAGTTTCATCCAACGCGGGTCGGCGCCTTAACGCCGGTCCCAACTCGCAATGACGGAGCGTTGAGTTGGCTGTTTGACAACCGAATGTGGAAGGCAGGGCGCATCCGCGAGTCAGATCACCTCGCCCCGCTTGCGGGGAGAGGTCGCGCCGAAGGCGCGGGTGAGGGGGAATTCCGCGAGACGATTTCTCACCGAATTTCCGGAGAGAGCCCCTCACCCCGACCCTCTCCGCGCGAAGAGCGAGAGAGGGAGTCTTATCCTCACGCCGCCTTGCCCAATCCGACATCGAGATGCTTCAGCCGCGGCAGCACCTCGTTCTTCAGGAGCGAGAGCGAGTGATGCCAGGCTTCCGGCTTGTGCCTGTAGTCGAAGCCGAACACCAAGAGCACGCCGAAGCCGCCGACCTCGTGCCAGATCTGCTCGATCTTCTCGGCGGCGGTTTTCGGCGAGCCGATGATCCAGTTCTGGCGCGCGCAATAGTCGGCGGTGACGTCGCTATCTGGCACCTCGGGCGAATGCTTCAGATAATCCTTGAAGCCGAAATGGCCGAGCAGCGGCAGGAAGTATTCGGTCATCATCCGGCCCATCATGTCGCCGGTCGAAAGCTTCCACGCCTCCTCGTCGGTGTCGGCGATAAAGACCTCGCGCACCATCCGCCAGTCGCGGCGGTTCGGCTTGCGCCCGGTCTTCGCCGCGCCCTGCTCCACCGAGTCCCAGTGGCTGCCGACATAGGCCGGGTTGAGGTTGAGGCTCATCGGGATTGCACGCCCTCGACTTGCGGTGGGGAACACTACGCAAACATCGGGTAATGGAAGGAAGCCGAATCGGAGTTGTTGTCAAAAGTTAACCTTAAAACTACTATGCTAACTTAGCTGAGGACCTCGGCGGCGACGGGGACCAGGAACGGCTCTGATTTCGCCACAAAGGCGTCGTAAACTTAGCAAGAGGCGTTCCTGTTGGATGGCGCATCGATAATGCAACGCGTCATGTTTCCCGTTTGCTTTTCGGGTTTCCCGTTTATGCCGGCAAAATTCCCGGTTAATCTGCCAAAATTCCCGGTTGGAATGCACGGGAATTGCCGCGCAACGTATTGGTAATAATGAGGCAATTTCTTATCGGAGACGTGAATTGGCAAAATTTCCCGGTTCAACGGGAATTTTGGGACTTGGGTCGCCTCTCCGGCGCCGTTAGCTAGGAGCGAAATGTCAATCCGAATTGCCTTGATCCATGCCGTCACCGTCGCGGTGGCGCCGGTCGAGACCGCGTTTCGCGAGCTGTGGCCCGAGGCCGACTGCGCCAACATTCTCGACGACTCGTTGAGTGTCGACCGCGAACGCGACGGGCGGCTGACCGCGGCGATGACCGGGCGGATCATCGCGCTCGCCGAATACGGCCTTGCCACCGGAGCCGCTGCAATCCTGTTCACCTGCTCGGCTTTTGGCGAGGCGATCGAGGCGGCCGCGGCGCGGCTGCCGATCCCGGTCCTGAAACCGAATGAAGCGATGTTCGAGGCGGCGTTAAACGCGGGCCGGCGTATCGGAATGCTGGCGACTTTTGCACCGAGCGTCGCGTCGATGGAGGACGAGTTCCGTCACATGGCTGCGGCATGCCGCTCACCGGCAACGCTCGACACCTATTGCGTGCCGGGTGCGATGGCGGCGCTCAAGGCGGGTGACGCCGCAACCCATGACCGGCTGGTCGCCGCCGCAGCGCCGCGCTTTGGCGATTACGACGCGGTGCTGCTCGCGCATTTCTCGACGTCGCGCGCCGCGCCGGCCGCGAGCACCGCGCTGGGGCGTCCGGTCCTGACCAGTCCCGGAAGTGCCGTCGCCAAGCTCAAATCGATTGTTGGCGCGCTGACGGTCTGATCAGCCTGCCGCCGCTGACGCCGCCATCGGCGGGCCGAGACGCGCGAGCAGAGCTGCCGCTGCCGCTGGCGCGCGCACCTTGGCGCCATTGATAAAATAGACAAAGCAATCGAGGCCGCTCTTCGCCCAATCGCGGGCGCGGCCGGCCCAGGCATCGAGCGCCTCGGGCGAATAACCGGCGGGCTCATCGAGCGAACAGCGGCGCAGCCGCGCATAGACAAAGTCGGCCGTGATATCGGCAAAGGCCGGCAGTTTCTCGTCATCGACCAGGGCTACCGCCACCTTGTGTTGCTGCAACAGGGCGAAAAAGGCAGGCGCCGCAAAGCTCGCATGTCGCACTTCGACGATGTGGCGCAGCGGGCGGCCATCGGCTTCGCGCGGGAGCAAGGCCAGGAAATCGCCAAAGCCCGCCTCGTCAAAGCGCAGAAACGGGGCGAATTGCCACAGGATCGGGCCAAGCTTGTCGCGCAATTCGAGCACGCCGCTATCGAAGAAGCGTTCGATCGACGGGCCGGCGGTCGCGAGATCGCGACGGTGGGTCACAAAGCGCGGTCCTTTGAGCGAGAAAATGAAATCATCCGGGGTTTCGTCATGCCAGCGGCGAAAGCTTTCCGGCTTCTGACTGCCGTAAAAGGTGCCGTTGATTTCGATCGCGGTGACCTGGCGGCTGGCATAGGCGAGTTCGCGCGCCTGCGTCAGCCCCGCCGGATAAAGCACGCCGCGCCACGGCGGGAACACCCAGCCGCCGATGCCGACCCGAACCCTGCCTTCATTGGTCATGCGAGGCATCATAGAGGAGATCCGGGATGAAGCCGATCCGGGATATGCGGCAACCTCGCTCTCGCCGGTGCCTTTGCCAGAACCGGTCGGCGTTGGTAACCTTATCATCGCTCAAACCGCTGCTTGGACAAATCGGACGACTGCCGCAGAGCGCGGATTGAAACCACCGCCCGCTCGCGCCATGGCACAGAGCGCGGTTGATTTCTCGGTTCCCGCACTTTAGATGCAAGCGCCGAGGAGATTTACGTCCCCATCGTCTAGAGGCCTAGGACATCGCCCTTTCACGGCGGTAACAGGGGTTCGAATCCCCTTGGGGACGCCAATAAAATCAGTACCTTGCCTGAAGGGTTTCAATGGCGGTGTCCCGCCTGTGTCCTGCGCGGCGCCTAAATCGGTGCGCCTCGGACAGCAAACCGATAACCTCGAATCTGTTCGTACTGCTGAGCTAGACATTCCGCCGCTCGGACTAAGTGCGGAGGGCTATGCGATGCCGACAAAGACCCCTCGGCGCACCCCGGTAGAAGAAGTGCGCGCCTATCAGCCGGGCGCGACGGAACTCTTTCCGCGGGCGATTTGCGGCGAGATGGCCCGAGTGTTGGGCGTTCGGCGCCCCAGACGATATCACAAGATTGCATGGTATTTTAAACGACCCGGGCAGCTTTGCGCACCTGGCAGCATTCGTGGAAAAGTGCGGAATCCCGCCGGCTGGCCAGCGAGCGACACTGAAGGAATTGCAAAAATCGCTGGAAAACTCACTTCGAATCATCGAGCAACTCGATTGGCAGTCAAATGAAGAATATTGCTGCCGGTTATGCTCAGGAAAGCTATGTGTTTACGGCATCTGTTAATAGCATAAGAGCTCCGTTCTATACGCGGCGAAATGCCGATTTCGCGGCCATACGCAGATATGCGGCAGCGGTCGCGTTTGCCGCAGAGAATTTGTACACCGGTAGTAAAACAAGGCTTGGTATGGAGATCAGGCAGGCAAAATATATCATCGAAGCCTATGAGGAATTTGCTGGTAAACCATTGAGTGGCGAACGAGCCAACAAAAGACAAAGTGACGGGGTGAGGGAATTCCTGAAAATTGGGGTGAACCATATTACTGAAGGCAGGCTGACCACCGCCCAAATTGGCTACGTTGTGAGGCAAGCTGCTGAGATGCACCGGCGACCAGGGTGATTACATTTGGCGAAAATGACCCGTCGCTGGACGGGTGATCCTCGCCACCGGAACCATTGCCAATCCTATCATCTGGCCGAGTATAGGTACGGACGCTCTCTAAGGAACAGGAGCGTCCACATGGAAGATGATCTGCCTGTCGGACCTCGACCTGACCAGGTGGTCGCCGTCAAGGTCACCGATAACCGCCCGGAAGGCGTCACCGAGACGCCGACAATCGGGCATAATGGCGGCCCGCCTCTAGACGAATGTCCCGCCGGCATCGCGATCCCGAAGCTGGCATTTAGTATCGAGGAGGCGGCGGCGAGCGCGGCGCTTTCGCGTAGCCTAATATACGAACTCATCAGAGACGGAGAACTCCAAAGCTTCAGGGTCCGCGGACGGCGGCGGCGACTAATCTACGTCGACGATCTGCGAGATTGGCTGTTGAGCCAGCGTGCGGCCGCGAACGGGACCGATCCCGTGCGCCGAAGACTCCGACGCGGCCCGGGGACGGCGCTACGAAAATCCGCTCATCCCAGGTGAAACGATGAAGCGCCAAGCGCCGGCGCGACGACCCGGCGCGGCAAACCTATTCGGTTCAGGAGATCGCGCGAATTCTCGGGATTAGCCCGTCGACGGTTCGCCGCCGGATCAGGGACAAGAGCATCCCGATCGTCGAAGGCCTCGGCAAGCTGCAGCGCATCCCGAAATGGTGGGTCGACAAGCAGGTCGGCCGACGGTCGGAGAGTCGGAATGAGCGGATCGTCGACCAGCACGATGCCGACCCCCGACCCAGCCCGGCAGAGGGCGCTCGATGTGCTCTCTCTTGTCCAGCAGGGCGTTCCCAGAGCGCAAATCTGCCGGCATCTCAGAGTGCATCGCAGGACGATCGATCGCGTCGTCGAGGTCGAGAATAGGGGCGGCTGTGCGACGATCCAGGTGCGGCGTTCGCGGGCGCGACAACGCGAGTGCCAACGACAACGGATCGAACTGGTCCATGAATTGGCGCAAAAGAAGATCAGCGGGGCGGAGATCGCCCGACGTCTTGGCGTCTCACGAAACGACCGTTCTACCGGGATCTGCGTCGGGCGCCGCCGCCAACGTCTCGGGCGCGGCGCGATCGTGCCGCACAACAGCGTGTTGAACAACGCCAGCAACGAGCCGCCCAGGTTCGGGCATTGCACGATCAGGGACGCAGCCAAGCTGCGATCGCGAAGCTTCTCGGAGTGAGCCGTTGGGTCGTGTCCAATGACTTATCGGACCGGCCGAAGAAACCCTGGCGCCGACCCGAACTCCAGGAACGTGACCGGCGGGCGCGGGCGCTCTATGCGGACGGTGTCAAAGTACCCGACATCGCCGATGAGCTCGGGGTCAGCGCCGCGACGATCTATAAGGATCTGAGCCCCGGTAATAGCAGGGTGGGACCACGGCGTGCGGTCGAAGTGCGCCGGCTCGTTGCCCGCGGTGTCGACAAACTCAAGATCGCCAAGCGCCTGCGGGTTAGTCCGAGTGCGGTCTATGATGTTCCTGCCGCGCGTCCAGTGTCTTTGCCGCAAAAATTCGGGCCGCAAGCAAAGGCGTTGCGTGCCCAGGGCCTCAGCCTCTCGGCAATCGAGAGCAAGCTGAAGATAAGCCGGACAACGGTCAAGCGCGCCCTTGCGACCGGCGAGACCGTGGTTCACCACCGGCGACCCGGCAAACGCTCGCCAGAGCGTCAGCGCGCGTTGAAGGTGCTCAAGCTCCTCGATACGGGCCTCCCCATAGTGGAAATCGCCCGACGGTTGAAGATGGGGTTGCATACCGTCTATCGCGTTATCCGCGCCGAGAAAGCGGGTACGCCGGTGGCAATCCGGCCTAAGCGAAAACCCGACGCCAAGCGGGTGCAGAAATTATTCGCTCAGGGCAAAAGCCAAAGCGAAATCGCGCGCCGCTTGGGGATGAGCCGGACGACGGTGCGTCTCCTGCTCGGCCACGCGCCCCCGCCGGTGCCGCCCGATCGGGCCCAGCTGGTCCGCGATCTCCACGCAGCGGGCATCAAAAAGACGGCGATCGCGAAACAGATAAAGATGAGTTTAGGCGATGTTTACCGTGTGCTGCCCGCGCCGGTAAGTCCGCCGGAAAGTGCTGCCGCACAACCGGTACAGCCGCTCCGCAAGCCGCGCGCGATGACCATCGAGCGGTTCGCCAAGAAGCACGGCGTTTCGGAGGACAGCGTCCGAGCCGAGATTGCGGAAGGTAAGATACGAACAATTCCGATCGGTAAAACGGTGCTGATTCCGCACAATGAAGACGCGCGTCTGCTGCGCGAAGCCTATCGCAAGTTGTCTGGGCAAAGCTAAAACGTGCTCCCGTACAAACGGCACACGCCGCTTCCCGAAATGTCAGTGTGCAAATCCCAGAGCTAAATCGACCCCTCTCACTGTAACTTCTGCCATCTGATCACGCCACCGCATCTAGTGGCTATCGTAAGCAATTATTATATCGAGCTATATTGGCATATTGACAGTAATCGTACAAATCTGTACAGCAACACCGTTGAAAGTGTGTTGCACATTCTGCTGGTGGTCGTGACTACGCCAGAGTATTATTGGTGCGTTACTAAACCAGAGCTGACAGCTGATCACGATTGGTGCGAAAAGACACTGATTGGAGTAAAACGATGCTGGTGACGCAAAAGATGGCTTGCGGGTTACGCAACGAGGCGGCGCCGTTGCCGTCGCGCTCGGGCAAGCGAACCGCACACGGGGATACCGGAGCAATGCCGGCGCGGTCCGGCCAAGTCTACGGTTATTGCCGGGTTTCGACCGACCGGCAAATCGACGGAACCTCGCTCGACGAACAGAAGCGCCGGATCCGCGGGGCGGCAGCAATGCTCGGCAGCGGCGAACCAATAATCTATTCGGACGAAGGGGTGTCGGGCTCGATTGCCCTCAACAAGCGGCCGCAGGGTCAGCAACTGCTGGCCGCACTGCAGCCGGGTGACACCGTCATCGCCGCTAAACTCGATCGTATGTTCCGTGACACGACCGATGCCTTGATGCAGGCGCGAGCCCTTGGCGAGATGGGTGTCAACCTGGTCCTGCTCGATCTCGGCACCGATTCGATTACCGCTACGAACGGAAGAGGAACAGGAAAATTGCTGTTCACCTGTATGGCGGCCTTCGCCGATTTTGAGCGAGACCGAACGCGCGAGCGAAACCTTGAGGGGAAAGCCGCGTTGCGGGCGCGCGGATTGTTTGCGGGCGGCACCCCGCCCTACGGTTTTAGCGTCGTCAAGGAGGGACGGTTCTCGCGTCTGGTTTCCAATGATCACGAGCAAACCGTGATCAAAACTGCTCGCCTGTTATGGGACCAGGGCTTGCAGATGAAACAGATCCTCGCTGGTCTCGAGGCGCGCGGCTTTCGTAATCGCGCCGGCAACCCGTTTTCATCGGCGCACATCTATCGCTGGACGGCGTGGTCGGCGGATTCCGATTACGTCAATATCTCAGAACGCACAAAAGCGGCGTTGGCCCGCCGAAAAGCTGCCGGGCAGAAGCTCGGCAATCCCGAGATCAGGAAGATCTCGCCGCTCGGGATTGCGGCGGTCATGCAAAACGCGGCGCAGCGCGTTGCTGATGTGCTGCCGCACATCGATGATTTGCTCGCGTCTGGGATCTCGGGCTATCGCGAAATGGCTCGGGTCCTGAACGCTTCCGAGATCCCCAGCGCCCGCGGCGGCCGATGGCATGCATCGAGCGTGCGCAATGTGATGAAGGCGGCCGACCGCTCGTTCCCTGCGAAATCCGACGCGGCGTCTAGGAGTGAGCAAAGCAACCCCGCGGCGCGACAGATCCGTATCGTGCGGCCGGCGACGCAAAAACAGCGGCAGGCGATCCGCCAGCAGTACCCAGAGGTGATGGCCGCTCTGGCAAAGCCGCGGCTCGGGCCGGTACAGAAGCAGACCGCGCAAATCCTCGCCTATAAGGCGGAAGGCTTGTCTGCCGCCGGGATTGCCCGTGTACTCGATGTCAGCGAGCCGGCGGTGGCGCGGATTCTGCGGCTAGCCGGGTTCTCAGGGCGCCGGCAGACCCCGCACATCAGGCGACGCGACGCCGAGCGCGAGCAAATCCTCGTCCTCCGCAGCCAAGGCAAAAACGGCGAGCAGATCGCACAGCAACTCGCGATCCCGGTCGATCGGGTCTACACCGCCATCAGCCAGGCGAGCGCTCTCGATCCGCGGTTCAGTTTGGGCAAATCCCACCTCACCCAAGATGAACTCGACCAAATCGCGGCATGGCACGCGCAATCTCTGCCGATCCCCGAGATCGCCCGCCGATGTGGCCGCAGCCAGCGCACCGTGCACCGGGCGATTGCCAGGCTCAAGGGTGAACAATACGACAGCGACGATCCAGCCGAGGCGCTTCAGGCGGGTCGCCGTAGCCGGTAACGTCGTTGAGGGTAGCTGCAGCGAGCCTATCGCTGGCAGATCGCGCAGCGGCCAGGCGCGATCGCCGCTGAAGGCGCTCTCGAAGGCCGTAGATCAGCGAAGGCCGGTTGCCGACCCAAACCCAGGAAACTCCCGCACCACCGTTCCTAGCCCGCTCCAAGCCGCCGCAGAGGCACTCTCGAGCGAGCCCTCTCTCCTCCCCGGTCGCTGTGATCAAGCGCTCGGTCGCGGTCCCGCTCCCCCTGGATGCGGGTTCCGCCGTCAGCCCCGGCGGGGCGGCCGCCATCGCTTGTGGATGCTGGACATCATTGGCTGGGCTTCGATCAGTGGCCGCCTCGGCCCGGGATCAAGAGAGCGTGCGAGCGCTGCAGCTGCAGCCTCGCGAGGCGATCAAAAAACGAGACCGACTCAGTTTGGCGGTGGTCGAGGTAATAATGATGCGGCGTACCGATACGCGCACCGATACAGATCGGCAGCCCTATAGCGTCAAGCAGGCCGCTGCGGCGACCGGAAGGACCAAGCCGACGATCTTGCGGGCGATCCAGGCCAACCGGATCGCAGCCACAAAAGACGAGCATGGCAAATGGCAGATCGAACCGGCTGAATTGCATCGGGTGTATCGACCCGTCGTAACGGAACGCAGTGATACGTGCACCGATGCGAAAGATGCGTCTGCTGCGGCATATATCGAACTGTTGCGCAGTATCCTGGCCGAATTGCAGAAATTGACGGCGATTCTGGGCGGTCAACAGATACAAGCCGTGCCAGCGCCCGAGGGACCGGCAACACCGACCGAAGCAACGGTGGCGCTCTTCAAGAACGAAGCCGCTCGGCTTCTCGGGGGCGCGGCCCGATCACGGGAGGGCCTGTGCTTCTCAGTCGACGCCGCTTAGCTCCGGTGAAGACCCATATCGACCTGCCGGTTAACGCATCGGCTCCAAACAAGCTGCTGCATCGCCCTCCAATACTCAAAGGAAGGCAACAATCAGCGCCGCAGTGATCGCGACGCCGAACCAAAGGGTGGCACTGACCGCGTTCATTCGGGTGGCTCTATCGCCATAACCGGCGAAGTTTTCCGGTTGCTCCGCGGCGGCATATCCAGCCTCGTGTAATGGTAATGTCAAACCGAGTGTGCGTGGACTTCTTTTCGTTGTCGCTGGCCTGGGCATCATCATCATCTGGGCGCTAAAATCATCCACACAGCAATCAAGAGGGCGGAGCCAAGTAGGGCAATCCCGATAGTGGCAACCGCGGCGCGGAGGAGAAACTTGGACAGCTTCCTCAAATCCACGTCTGGAAGTTTCGTCCCCGCGGCGGGTCTGGGGTTCGTGCCGAAAATTCCCCGTTCTGTACGACCTCCGAAACGGTGATTTATTCCACGGTTAATCGCGGCACTTCGTCATCTGAGGCGCGGGCTGGCAGCGGCGTCGCTGGGGGTTATCGGCGGGCGGGTTCCGATTTCATGCTTGATCCGTCGACAACTATGGAGTTGACTGCACAATACTAAAACCTATATTCCTATCAAGGAGATAGGCGATGCACCAGCTATCACGACCGAGATGAGCGATCCGTGCTACCACGATGACGAGGCGGCACGCGTTATGCTGGAATTAATCCGTTGGCCGGATGGCCCGTTCTGCCCTTACTGCGGCGGCTTTGATGATGTGAGACCGACGCCGACGCCTCCGAAAGCGAAGGGCGGGGGTTGGTTTCATTGCCGCGCCTGCCGAAAGCGCTTTACCGTGCGCGTCGGTTCGATCTTGCACCGCAGCCATGCGCCGCTGCACAAATGGCTGCTGGCCTTCCGCCTGATGCTCGGCTCCAAGAAGGGATTTTCGGCACACCAACTGCACCGCACGCTCAACGTCGATTACAAAACAGCATGGTTCATGGAGCACCGCATTCGTGAATGCGTGGACATGGACGGTAGCGGCCCGATTGGCGGCGAGGGCAAGACGGTTCAAGCCGACGAAACCTTCGTCAACAAACAGCGCGGTCGCGGCCCTTCGGTTTTTTCGAACGAGGAAAGCGCTGGATCAAGGTTCGTGACCGCCGCTCATTGGCGGCTTTCGCCCTTGTCGAACGCGGCGGCCAAGCCCGCGCCAAGCCGATCGACAACACGACGGCCAACGAGCTACGCACCGCATTGAAGAAGTTCGCCGACACCCGCTCGGCACTGATAACGGACGACTGGTCCGCCTACATGCGTCCCGGCCGCGAGTTCGCCAGCCACGACACCGTGAACCATTCCGAGGAGGAATGGACCCGCTGGGAAAATGGTCGCATGGCGGGTACGCAGGCGGTCGAGAACTTCTTCTCGGTCTTCAAGCGCGGCATGCGCGGCGTCTATCAGCATTGCAGCGATGTGCATCTTGCGCCCTACCTGCATGAGTTCGCGTTCCGCCACTCGTACCGCTCGGCACTTGGGATTGAGGATGCCGAGAGGACGACATTGGCAATCCGCGCTGCCGAGGGCAAACGCCTCACTTATCGATGACCTTACGACACAGGCGCGAATCAATCGCGATTCCCATGGCGGGTCGCGCCAAAGTCGCGGCTATGTACCTGCAATTCAACTCCAGTTCAGCTTTATGGACGAATATCCGTCGGTCCTCATATAAAGAAGTTTCCCTGGCCCGTTTCCACAGGGCGGCGCGATGAGTGAGGCTAGGCGACCGCAATTGACAAAGAGCGTGAGACTGCCAGGCGGCCAAGAGCGCCTTCGGCAGCTGATCCTCTACATTGCCCAACGCTGTGCAAACGCCCAATATTTTGGTGCCATTAAACTCAATAAAATCTTGTGGAAAGCGGATTTTGATGCCTATGCCGAACGGGGGGTTCCGATCACTGGCCGTGAATACCAGCGACTACAGCTTGGCCCCGCTCCACGAGAAATGGTGCCGCTTCGCCGCGATATGATGGAGTTGGGCCAAATTCGTGTTGAAGTTCATCAATTCGCTGAGGATATTGAAGAGCATCGAACCATTGCGCTCCGTGACCCTGATCTATCTCGGTTTACTGACGACGATCTCAAATTTGTAGATCAGTCCATAAGATACTACTGGGACATGACCGGACGCGAAACAAGTGATGATTCCCACGGCGTTGCGTGGAAAACTCACCACAATGGGGATTCCCTTTACTATGAGTTGGCGCGTCTTTCGGATAAACCGCCAAGTCAACGCATACTCAGGCGATTACTGAACAGAGCGCGTGCGGCAGGATGGTTAACCTATTAAGCGACATCGATGAAGGCGCGGCCCCAGCGACGCGTTGTCTCCGAGGCCAGTTTCGATGCGGCCGTTGCTCGGCTCGGTGGATATCAGAGGCTTGATCCAGTATTGTTTCCGGTAATTGACAGCCTTTATGCCGATCCTTTCGGTTTTCCGTCGATAGAAGATGATTGGACCCCGCTGTGCCGTTATGCGACAACAAAGCCAACAGCAGGCCTTTCCATCATTTATGGTTGCGTTTACCATTGATGATGAAGAATTGGTTTCTTTGCGAGATATCTTCGAGAACGAAGATTATTAATGTCTGCGCGGCTTAGTTTTGGGGTTTCTTTCGGCGCGCCCATGCGGTTTCGGCGGCGTGCTGAACGCGCGCTGTAGGGCGCGCTTCATGCGCTCGGCAATCTGCTCGGGCGGCAATTCGTCCCCTTGATCGGGGGGAACCTCGGGAGGCGACGTTGGTTTCTTTGCCATCCCTCCCGAGATAAACCCTAGGGCACCGGCCTGTCGAGCGGCCGATTATCGTCAACCGCCTGTGCAGTCAACTCCATAATTGCCGATCCGTCGACGGGTAAGTTTCCCAGATTGGAATTGGGCTTCGGCCCTGGCGCGCTCCGGACGAACACCGGGTCGCAAGGCCGGGCTTGACCTTCACCTCAGACTGGTCCATCGAACTCAACATGAACATCGACCAATTGAAACAGGCCCACGACCTGATGAAGCGGATCGAGGCCACCGCGAGCCTGTTGCCGGCTTACCGCAAGGCTGAAATGATAGTTGTGGCCATTCCGCAAACCGATGCGGAGAAACGAAGTCTTCACGGAACGGCCGGCCTTCCCCGTCACGACGAGGTAACGTTTACGGTGGCCGAGATCGGCGACCAGATCGTCAGCGCCTTGGAGCGCCGGATCGCAATGATGACGGAGGAACTACAGAAACTTGGCGTCGAAACCGCGCCACGGCTCCACGAGGTTTAGTCTCGCCGCTGGGTTCCGCCGAAAACCATATCAACGCGCCGGCCGCCGCACTGGCCCCAGATTGATCCACAAAAGTCTTGTGTGGCCCGGCGACCACCCAACGTGCGGGGTGATCTTCGCCGACCGGGAATGCGCCGTTGCTCACCTCCCTTCTGATCCGGTGCACGAGCGAGCCACGAAAGCCGCCGCGGCCGGGTCGTCGAGAGAAAGTAGATCGCGACCACTGAGGCGTAGGCGGTGCACTCGTGCTGCGACAGGGGCTTCCTTGTGCTTTGCTTCCGTGCCGGACTGTTGAGAGCGGTCAAAATTGTCGATCTGCCCGCTCCACGCCTGTGAGGTCCATTGACCAAGACAGGGCCGAGCGGCACCAACCTTGCCGCGTCGGTGGACCAAACTGCGCACGCTGGTCGATACCGCCAACGCGCAGCCCGACCGTCGCAGGGTTTGGCCCCGGCACGGCGGCATAAATTGGCGCACCGCATTCGGGACAAAAGGCGTGTGCTCGCTTGTTTCCGCTTTCGGCGGTCTTGACGTAAATCTTCGGGGTCCCGCTCTTCAGCACGAACGTCCCCGGCAGGCTCGAAATGTTGGTCCGAAACACCGTGCCGCTCAGCCTCTGGCAGTCAGTGCAATGACAAACCCTGACGGTTGCCGGATCGACCTCGGCCTCATATGTGATATGCCCGCAATGGCACCCGCCGGTCACTTTCATCGTCTTCTCCGTTCCCCGCCGCGTCGGGCGGCTAACATCAATAACGGTCGGCTCGGGCTGCGCCAGCGGCCCGCAATCGGTACAGCATTATAGTGGCAGTCTGCTGGTCAATCACGGGGACGCATGCGCACCGTGAGCGTATGGCCGCCGCAATGACCGCACTGCTGGCAGAGTAGCCTCCCTTCCAGATCGACAAGCCGCATGTGGTTCGGCCGGCCATTGATCAAGCGGGCATGATCGATTACCGCTCTATGCCGGCACACCGGACAGGCCGCTTCGACGAGATGCCAGCGGCGCAAATCCTCTAACCGGAACGCGTATCGTGGCGGCAGCGTCGGCATCCCTTGGCCCCGTGTTCGTCATTCGTTCTGACTAACATGCCGCGAGCAAGAGCGTCGTCAACCTTGCTTGGCGTCGCACAGGGACAGCGCCATATGCCCGGCGATGTGTAACGACTTCGGCAATCGCGTCCCTTATGACGAGTATCTGCGCGCCTTCAGCCAAATCCGCGCGCCGCTGCGGTGGCCCAGCGCGCCCCCAAACCTTGAACCGCGAGACGATATCTGGCCGACTGATCCCGCGCCGATCATTCGCCGCCGCGAGGATGGGGTGGAGCTGGTGCAACTACGTTGGGGCTTTCCCCCGGCCCGGCCGAAGGGTGCGCCCGTTATCAATTTCCGCTCCGAAGGCCGGCGGTTCCCGAAAGGCCGGTGCCTGATCCCGGCATCGCACTTCTTCGAGTTCACCGGCCGCAAGTCGCCGAAATCGAAATGGAAGTTCACCAAGGCGGGCGAGGATTGGTTCTGCTTTGCCGGACTTGCGGCGGCCGATGCCGGATGGCGAGGGCGAGGCGTTTACGCTACTGACTACCGAGCCCGGCCCCGACGTGGCCCCTATTCACGACCGGCAGATGGTGGTTCTCGATCGCGCCGACTGGCTCGCCTGGCTCGATCTGACCCGACCCGAAGCCGATCTGCTCCGTCCGTTGCCCGCTGGCTCGCTCGTTGTCGAACAGGTGCGATGATTATTGTGCGACGGCCGCTGCTTTTGCAACAAGGCGTCGAAGTTCGCCAGAGCGCTCCAACTCGGCGATCTTCTCGCGGACTTCGCTGGCGGGAGCGGCACAGGAAATCCGCGATAAACTCGATTGATCGGTTGAGCCTGATTTCGTTCGCGAGGTCGAACGGGTCCATTTCCGACCACTGGTTTCCCGTGTTCACTTTCGGTCGATCGTCATCGTCGGATTTCGACATGGCCGGCTGCTCCCTATCGCTCGGTTCCGCTCACCACCATGTTAACGCGCCGGGCCGCCGAACTCCTTTTGCGCGTCAAGGTTTGCCGCCGGTGGGCTCCCAAAAGACAACCTAATCGAGCCGCCGATCAACATTCGCCAGGCATGACGGCCCGGCACCTACATTTGGACGTGACGGAGTGCCCGCCAGGATAGCTTCACGTTCGATGCCTGGCCGCTGTGGTGCCGGTGCAAAGCGGTCAAGATGCCTGTCGCTTCGCGACGGTGGCGCGGACACTATAAGTCATCCTGCGCCCCCAGTATTTGATTGACCCTTTGCACGAACAGCTCGGGGGTAAACGGCTTCGACAAATAGGGTTGCCCAGCTCCGTCAAACTCAACGATCCGGTCCGGGTTCCCGGTCATCATCAGCGTGCTGACCCCGAGCGCGATCGCCTGTTGAACAAGGCCGGTGCTGGACCCGTCGGTCAGCGTTACATCCGTTGCCACCAAATCGGGGGGTGCCTCCTGTAATATGCGGGATGCTTCCGCGATCGTGGCAACGACCATTGCACGATGCCCCATGTCCTGCATCAACTTGACTAGCTGCTGGCGAAGGGCCGCCTGGGTATCGACGATGAGGATATCAGCCATACCCGGCAAACCGCCTGATGGAGCCTCATGTTCCCAAAAACTCGGCTATGTCATCAACCCCTGTGTAAAACAATGGCTGAAGGTATCCGATCAGCAGAAGAATGAGAATGATGATGAGAAGTAGACCGATGCCGCCGGTCGGATAGTACCCCTATCCGCTGCTATAGGGCCACCTTGGCAATGCTCCGATCAGCAGCAACATCAGGATGATTAATAGAACGGTTCCGAGCATTGGCCGCTCGTCTCCAGCGATATGGAAGTACTATCGCTCTGTGCGGGCAACGACCATATCGATCCCGTTGACTCCCGCAATCGCCGCAGACTAGCCGCGCGTGCCACTTCGGGATGGTCATCTCTGCATTTCCCTGCGGCCGGGCGGAAAGCCGGAGGTGTTCGGTTCTATGTGAGCAGAAACTCTACGCGATGGTCGGCTCGCGGATAATGCTGACTTCTTCAAACTTCTCATATTGGTGATGCGCATACCGTATTGCTTGTTCGCGCGCGTTTGGGCCGAGGAAAATTTCGACCTCGCAACCGCCATCATTATCAAACCACTCGACGCGCCATTCTCCTGGATGCTGATGGTCCTCAAATACCTTGGCAATTTCGGGCATCGCACCCTCCAAGATCGTCGCCCGGACTGGCGACAGCCACACTAACGCCACGATTGCCACATTAGTTCATCTTTGTGCTAATTGCGGTTATGTGCCAATTGCGGCATCTTCTGTGTGAAGGGCCTCTCAGTCGCATGGTCGCACGCGCACGGTGAGAGTACGTCCGACGCGATGAACCGCAGCGCGGGCAGCGCAGCTCCGCCCCACGCGACGATATTGGCCGACCCCGACCCGACGTTGCCCCAATCCACGAAGACAGATCGTGGTACTTGAGCGCGCGGGGTTGACTGCCGGCTCGACCTGACCCGGCCCGAAGCAGAGCTGCTCCGTCCCCTTGTCGTCCGGCTCGTTGACCGTGGAGCAGGTGCGGTGATTGGATCCGTTTGGGTGACGCGGGCGTTGCCCAGCGTCATCGGGAGGCCGGCTCAGATCCATCGTAAACTCTCGAAGGATTGACCGTGCCGCTGTTGACGTTCGCGCCGGAGTACCCGCCTCCGGGGTCGGGCCCCAGCTCGGCATTTGCAATGCCAGGCGCGCCACAATGCGGTTAGCAGCAGCACCAAGCAGAGAGCGGCCCGCATTAGCCTAGTCATCCACGCCTCCCCCGGCCAACACTTGGCCCCATGCCGGGTTTCAACGGCGGCAACGGTTCGGGTCTCGGCTTCGGCGGTTCCAGCTTCGCGAGGATCGCTTTCAGCGGATCAAGGCGGGGTGCGAGCGGATAGCGGGCTTCTCAATTGCTTGCCGCAGGTGCTTGGCGAGCGCGCGGGCCTCGTCATCGGTCAAATCGAGCGTCATAGTGCCCGTGATATGGGCTGAGCGCGACGGGAAACAAAGCAACGCTGCGTTGGCGCTCGTGCTGCTGGCATCGAGGTTGACGCTTGCCGCCGAGCCCGAAAAACGGCCTTATAGCTGCCGACTGTTCGATGACGAGCAGCGCAAATGAGCGTTCGGCTCGTGCGATCGGCAAATGGTCGAACGGTTGCGGAAAGGACGTTTTGCGGGGCGGAGGCCGGCCATGATTCGAACGTTGATTACAGCGGCGCTGATCGTCGGTGTCGCGATCCCGGTGCAGGCCCAGTATTATGACCAAGCCGCCGGCCGCTATGCCTGTCAACGGGCGCACGAGCTGCGCCCGTCATGCAATCGGGGCTACTATTGCGACGCCTATAACGCCGCACGGCAGGACTGCTACAACTACCAGCACCTGCCGCATTATTATAATCAGTACCCTTACAACAATTACTACGGCTACCCGTACTACAATCGATGAGACCACCGTGACGGTTCAACCGGCGGAATTCTGCCGGCGCTGCCGATCTTTCAGCGCTTCGGCGGCATCTCGGAGGAGCCGGGCTAGCAGTTTTTGATGAGCCGATTGCGCTCTGAAGGCGTAAGTGCCATTGTCACCAACTACCGGCATTGCCGCAGAACAATATTCGGGAGGCGACGAATGATCAGGCAACCCGTGCTCCGGCAATCCCTTGTCACGACGAGCCATACTGGCGGCGCAGGCCCGGCTCGCGGGCAGGGTCGCCCTTGCACTACAGACCGCCTCGGCGCAGCAGAGCCCGCAGCTTCCCGCACCCTTAGCATTCTCGCTAGTGCGCTACCCGACTGGACGCCGGGCGATCCGTCGAACTTATCCCTTTAGGCCGACTGACGCCGCAGCGATCGTTCTACTCGACCCGCAAGCACGGCTGATTGGGGCCTATAAAATTGACCGGTTATGCTCCAGGCTGTGTAAAAACGCTGGAAGCAGTCGTCATCTCGCAACAATAAAATTTGAGGTTGTGCTATCCGTGAATCTTTGATGCGCGCGCAATGTGCTGTTTGAATCAATGTTGCGCCCAACTGACCCGCAGGATCGTTTTTACACGGGTGCGCCGGGAGACCGGCAAGGAGTAGGTGGTGCAAGTCCACTACGATGAAGGAGTAGCGAACCACATCGGCCCCGAGCCGTGCGCAGGCATCCGTGAGGATGTCGGCGAAGCGTCGGTAGGGGAACATGCAGGCCAGCCATTGAGCCGCGATAGAAAACAGGTTCCGGGTGCCGACGCTGTCTGTGTAGTGGAAGGCAATATGTCCAAGAGCGCCAACGCAAGCACTTGGACGACCCGGCGTGGTCGGAGAACCTGGCATGCACGCACGCTCCGTGTACGGGAACCGGGAGGTCTCCGGATCGGCCGAAGGGCCCTATTGGGCCGACGGTCCGCGGCGGGAAGGTGAGAAGCCGTAGCCGCCGATGCACGATCTGGAGAAGTCAGACTTTGCCATAGTAGCTGTGAAGCCGCCGAACAAAGCCGGGCCGCCGGCGGCGGAGGCGGTGGAGCCAAGGGCAGGGGCCAAGGGAAACGCGGATCAGCAAAGCACGCACCGGACTCAGAGCCGGAAACGCGTGACCCAGGCGCTGAGCCGCGTACGGCAAGCCGCAAAGGTACAAGAAGAAGGAGCGGTTCACCGCACTTCTCCACCATATCAACGCCGACACACTCCGGACGGCATTCTTTGCGCTCAAGCGCAAGGCCGCTCCTGGTGTGGACGGGGTGACATGGCAGGACTACGAGGCGGACCTCGAGCCCAATCTCGAGGACCTCCACGGAAGGGTCCAACGGGGAGTGTATCGGCCGCAACCGTCTCGCCGGACGTACATACCGAAGGCGGATGGTCGGCAAAGGCCGCTGGCGATTGCAGCCCTGGAAGATAAGATCGTCCAAGGCGCATGCGTCATGGTGCTCAACGCTATCTACGAGGAGAATTTCCTCGGGTTCTCATACGGGTTCCGGCCCGGACGAGGGCCGCACGATGCGTTGGATGCCTTGTCGGTGGCGATCACCAGTCGGCAGGTGAACCACATACTTGACGCCGACGTCCGGGACTTCTTCGGCAGCGTCAGCCAGGACTGGTTGGTCAGCTTCCTGGAACACCGCATCGGCGACAAGCGCATCATCCGCTTGATCCGTAAATGGCTCAAGGCGGGCATCCTCGAAGACGGGATCGTAACCGTAGCTGACAGCGGAACCGGCCAAGGCTCGGTGATCTCACCGCTCCTCGGCAACATCTACTTGCACTACGTATTCGATCTGTGGGCCGAACGCTGGCGACGGCAAGAGGCCCGAGGCGACATGATCATTGTGCGCTACGCCGATGATCTGGTGGCCGGTTTCGAGCATGAGGACGACGCACGTCGCTTCCTCGATGCGATGCGCGAGCGGTTCGCGGCGTTCTCGCTGTCGCTCCATCCGGGCAAGACCCGCGTGATCGAGTTCGGCCGCCGCGCGGCGGTCGATCGCCAGAAACGCGGTGTCAGTAGACCGGAGACCTTCGCATTCCTGGGCTTCACCTTCATCTGCGGAAAATCTCGCCGAGGATCCTTCCAACTTCAGCGGAAGACCCGGCGCGACCGCATGCGGGCGAAGCTCCAGGAAATCAAGGCGGAGCTGCGGCTGCGAATGCACCAGACTATCCCAGCTCAGGGTCACTGGCTGAGCCAGGTCGTTACAGGCCATTTCGCTTATTATGCGGTACCCACAAATAGTCGGGCGCTTTCGGCGTTCCGGCATTACTTGACCGACCTCTGGCGTCGAACGCTCCGGCGACGCAGCCAGAAGGACGGCTTCACGTGGGATCGGATGTCGAAACTGGCCGACGGCTGGCTTCCCGCGCCGCGTATCCTTCATCCCTGGCCCGAGCAGCGCTTCGCCGTCAAACACCCAAGGTAGGAGCCGGATGCTCGAATTGGGCTCGTCCGGATCTGTGCGGGGGGTGCCCGGTAATGGGCATCCCTACCGCGATCCTCGCTCCTTTCCGGCCATTGCCGACCATCAGTAAGATTGATCAGTCAGGCGCATGATCCGGTGACATCGGACGCTGCCTTGATAACAGCAACCTGAGCAGTCGAGTCCCTAAGTCAATCGCCCTTGCAACTTCGTCATCGTCGGCATCGTGGCCATGCACAATGCGATTACGGACTTGATTGAACAGATTTAGGGCCTCCGCCTCCTCGCCAGGAATTTGTTCCGCCTGCACGAGCGCGCGGATCATCGTATTGAGCGGCACCGACCTGCGTGAGACATCCAAGCCGGTATCAGCGGCCAGTTCGCGCGCAGCCCGTTCGATTTTCGACGACAAGAGCATCAGCCCCAGCCGTGGGGAGCGTCCGGCTTCGCGGAGAACCTCCTCTATGGCGTCCTGGGCGCGGTCGGAAGCAACCGTGGCTGTGGCGTCAAGATGAAAATCTCCCATGGTTGTCGAAAGGCTACCTGAAATGGGCGGCAGGTCTGCCTTTTCCTCCGCGGCCACCGCCTTGGCCTGCAGCTCGTCCAGCTCAAACTCGGTTCCGAGGAACTTCCCTTTCCTGAGACGCGATAGAAAAGCCCAAAGTTCGGGCCTGAACCAGTACACGATGGAGATGATGATGACAGGCCACGCCAGAGAGGCGAGGGATGAGATGAGGTCGGCTAGATCCTTTACGGTGGAGGCTTTGCGGATGGCCAGGATTGCGACGATGAGAGCGACGACCGGCCAGAGCAGGAGGGCCAGGCTGTGAGGGCGTGCCGTGGTCCCCAGCAGGGACCGGAGACGGTCAAAGCGCGGTCGGGAGGCCTTCCCAATGTTCTGAAAGGGTTCGCGAGCGCATAGCGCGGCACCTTCCGCGTAAAGTTCTGGGCCGGTGAAACATGCCTAGCGGTGCGCCTGCACCATATACTGTCTTTCGGCTCAGGAGGTACGGCGGTGACGCCGCAAAACATCAGTTCCTACCCGCCGCGCATTCAAGCGTTCCGCGACGGAATTATTCGGATCATCCCAAGAGCCCCGAATAATCGTCGATCCCTTGCGGATATGCAGGCGATGCCGACGCGCGGCTTGATCTTGGCCTATCTGACGTGGCGGATGCGGCTGATACCGGCGAAGCCGAGAAAGGTGAGAATTTGGCCCGGTGGGGTCAAACCTTGGGACCTTCACGCCGCCCGGCATAGGGTGCGTCCGCTCATGCTGAAGGTCGAAGCCGGACAAGACCTCACGCCGCATCTGTCCGACGAGGTAAACAGAAAGGGTGTCGTCCTGCGAAAGTCCGGCAAACCGGGGCGGCGGGAGGACATAGATATGGTGCTAACTCGTGGGGGGCTTCACCATTTTCATGTTGGTAAGCACGGACCGGGCAATCTGAAAGGGCGGAGTGATGCCCTGGTATTTGCTGAAGTGCTAGAAAAAGAGTTTAGGATCGTGGCGCTTTCGGACCATCGGGCATTTGAGAGAGGATCGTCAGAGCAAGAGCGGTTCTTCAATATTTGCCATTCCTACATGGCTAAGGACGTTCCGCCCGGTGTCGGATTCATGGCGAATCCGGTCCAGTTGTCGGGTCACTCGACCATGCTCACCGTATTCGCGGATTACTGCGAAGATAAGATGCAAGAGCTTGACCCTCAGCTTGATGATCCGGCTTATGTCGATAAACTTTATAATGACCAGCCGATTGAAAGGGACGGCCAGCCTATTGGCAGACCGCCGAGCCCGTTACTAACATGGTATTTTGAAGACTTGCGGTTTAGGATCCTAGATAGGCGGACGATGGTGTTCTTCTGTATATTCACATATTTTACGCGCTGATGGTGCCGAAGGGCGCTATCAGCTTTTTTCGTCGCGCCTGCAAAGGGGGCTTTGGGTCAACCTCGCCGCTCCATGGCGGTCCCGCGAACGGCCGGAATCGGCGCTCAGCTGCCTATCGCCTCCCTCCGCAAAACCCTTCTTAACCCGCTAGGCCTGACTAGGCCCGCTGCGGCACCGGGACCGCTCGGGCGCGGCGGCGCAAGGTCTCGCGCCACAGGATGTAAAGGCCCGAGGCGACAACGATCGCGGAACCGATCAGCAGGCCCGGGGTCGGCACGTCCCCCCACACCGCAAAGCCGAGGATCGTTGCCCATACCAGCGACAGGTAGTTGAACGGCACCACCGCCGAGGGTGGGGCCAATGACAGCGAGCGCGTCCACCAGAACTGGGCGATCCCGTTGCCGACCCCGGCAAGCGCGACCATCAGCGCGTCGCCCCAGTGCGGGGCTCGGACCCCGAGCGTCAACAGGCCGGCGGTACACAAGGTCATAATGCTCATCTGGTAGAGCGTCAGCGTCTCGGCCGATTCGGTCATGCTCATGCGGCGGATCGCGATCGCCACGGTCGAGATTAGAACCGCGTTGGTGAGCGCGAACAGCGCGCCGTAAGTCAGCGTGCCGGCGCCGGGATGGGTGATGATCAGGACCCCGACAAACCCGACGATCAGCGCCGACCAGCGGTGGATGCCGACTTTCTCCTTCAGGATCACGATCGACAGCAGGGTCGTGAACAATGGTGCCGCGAAGCCGATCGCCGTCGCCGAGCCGAGCGACAGCACGCTGACCGCGAGGAACCAGCATAGCATCGAGCCGAACTGCGATAGCCCGCGCTGCAGATGCTCGCGGTAGCGTCGCGTCCGCAAGACACCCCACCCGGCGCGCGGCAATACGATCGCCGCGGCGGTCAGGAACGCGAACAGGGTGCGGCCGAACGCAACCTCGCCCAACGGATAGCTGGCAAGTTGCCATTTCACGACCGCATTGCCGCCCGCGAACATCACGGTCGAGCCGACCATGTAGGCGATCCCGAGCGGGACCCGGTTGCGCCCCGTCGCGGCAGCCACATCGGCGACGGTCATCGCGCCGGGCCGACTGGCCGGATGTCCATCAACGCCCTCTTTATGCGCAGTCGGATAGCCAATAGGGTCTATCTTGGCAATCCCCTGACAATAATCGGCATCGGCATTTTGTCCGACTGGTGAGTCCTCGTACGCACCACCTCGTATTGCCGGGGGCCGCACTGTTCGCGCGAGCGGGGATTCAGAGGAATCGACTGTGCGCTTTCTCCGAGCCATCTTTCGCGAGAACGACGGGTTGACGGAAAACCACCGACTACTGCGCTGCGGCCCGCATCGGGATGCGTGCTTTTAAGAAGCGGCGCACCCGGTCGATCGTGCGTTGCCTAAGCGCCTCCGGCTCCTTCCACGGGTAAACCGTGATCTCGGCGTTGGGCGCCAGCGAGGCGACATCGATCGAGGTCTGCAGCGGATGCCCTGGTACGTCATCCGGCAGCACCAGCATCGGCGTGCGGCAATTCC
This sequence comes from uncultured Alphaproteobacteria bacterium, assembly GCA_963739755.1. Taxonomy (GTDB): domain Bacteria; phylum Pseudomonadota; class Alphaproteobacteria; order Rhizobiales; family Xanthobacteraceae; genus Bradyrhizobium. Next base: position 94,812 of record CAVUCB010000086.1, read on the forward strand.
TGATAAAGTCACGCGACACGCTGTACAGGAAATCGGGCTGCACGGCGTACAGGTTATGGAGGTATTTCTCGATCATCTCCGCCGACACATCGGGACGCCGCTTCATGAAGTCCGGCACCCAGTTGTCCTTGCTATGCCGGTACATGACGGTCGGGTTTTCCGGCCGATGGCCAACGGTCTGGCAGAACACCGCGGCCACGACGCGATCGGGCGCCCGCTGCAGCAGCTTGCCGGCAAAGCAGCCGCCGATGCAGTAGCCCATGTAAAAGAATTCGCGGATCCCGAGATGGTCCATCAGCCCGAGCTGGTCGTCGGCAAACGCGTCCCACGGGTCGCCAGTCGGGATCGGACCGGTCGACTGCCACCATTGGCGTTGCGCTGGTCCATCGTGATGCAGCGGAAGTCGTTCTTGAACTCCTCCATCGCGTTGATCACCGCGGTCGGCCAGTTGCTGACGCGCGAATTGAGGCCGCCACCGGGAGTGACCAGCAGCGGGAAGCCGGAGCCGGTCTCCTCGTAGCGAATGCGAATGTCGCCTCTTTGATAGAATGGCATGACAGTCTCCTCCCGATATTTGGGCCGCCGCGCTCGTCGCGGCCGGCCAGTGTGCAGGCAGACGTTTTAAGCCAATCGGGGGAGGTTTCGGAAGCGTTTCACTGCAAGCGGCTCCGGATCAGGCCCGGTATTACCATGAAAGAACAGGTGCACCTGCGGCGCGCAGCGCTCGGCGAGGGTCTCCGTTGCGGGATTGAGCACCAGTAGGATCGCCTTCAAAACTTATCTCCGGTTACGGCGCCGAGCTGCCGACCCCCCAACCCGATGTGTCGGTACTTTGCACCGCAGCGGTCAGCGATCGTCACCCAGAAAATAATCGGTCCGGGTTGATCTCTGGCCTTCGCATCCCGATTGCTGCGCCGCTACCGGCAAATCGGCATAACCCGTGCGGCAAACATGGTGGGCGAACCGGCCACGCGCGTGGTCGATCATCATCGCCTCCGACCAGCCAGTCCCAATTTAGAGGCGCTGCCCGCACGTTGCCGTGTCCCGAACAGCATGGCGTCGCCTCCGAGCTTTTCCAGTTCGAACCAGCCTGACCTGTGGCCGATCGGGCGCTACTCTACAGAAGCGGAAAGAAGAAGCGGCACTCCTTCATGGAGCGGCGGGCCGCTGCGGGCTTGATCCCCCTTGGACCCCCGGGATAGTGCTTGACCAGCGGACACCGAGGCGGCGCGCGGGTGCGAGGACCAACCGCTCTTGCTGAGGGTCGCCGCTTTACGCCTGATCTTGCAAGCCCGGCCTGCCGGCTGGCACAGGAACACCAGACATGCAAACCTACGATTACATTGTCGTCGGCGCCGGGTCGGCCGGCGCGGCCGTTGCGCACCGGCTGTCGTCAGACCCGGGCAACAAGGTGCTGTTGCTCGAAGCCGGGCGGGCGAGCCATCCGTGGTCTTCAATTCCGATCGGAATGGCCCGGCTGATCGCCAATCCCGCGGCCAACTGGCTCTATTCTTCCGAGCCCGAGGCAAACACCAATGGCCGCAGGATCCCGGTGCCGCGCGGCAAGCTGCTGGGCGGCTCCAGCTCGATCAACGGCATGGTGTTCGTGCGCGGCCAGGCGCAGGACTTCGACACCTGGGCCCAGATGGGCAACCGCGGCTGGAGCTACAGCGACGTCCTGCCTTTCTTCAAGCGCATGGAAAGCTATGCCGGTGCTGGCGACGATGCGTTGCGCGGTCGGGAGGGCCCGCTGCGCGTCACCAACCCGGAACCGCGCGATCCGCTCTTCGCCACGATCATCAACGCCGCGGCAGAGGTCGGCATCCGGCACAACCCGGATCATAACGGCGTCAGCCAAGAGGGCATCGCGATGAGCCAGGCGACAATCGCCGGGGGTCTGCCGCATTACGTGTATGGCGGTGGCGGCACGAAGCCGCCGATCTCAGCGCGAGCAGTCGAGCAAATTCGATCGTGGTCGGGTCCTCGCCGGGACCAATGATCTGCAGGCCCACCGGTAAGCCGTCTATAGTCAAGCCGATTGGTGCTGCGGTTGCGGGCAGGTATGACAGGCTTGCCAACCCCGCCCAGAAACGCTGATCGCCGTATGGGATCATCCGTCCGTTGACTGGGATCAGGCGCTGGTCGCGATCGTGATTGTGGTCGTGCAGGAAAGCTACGATCGCCCGCGTACTCGGTCACGAGATAGGGAAAGCCGCTGCCGATAATCTCGAGGCGCCGCTGGCGCAAATCGTTTTCGCTCGGTGGCTCCACTTCGAATGAAGGGAGCCCGTGCAGGACATGATGCGCGTAGATCCTGGTAATCGCCGCAATGTCAGCCTCCGTGTAGGGCCGGATGGCGACATTATTGGCGAGCGACTGAGTGCTCATCGCGGTTCAGTTCCGATCGGCGAACCGTTCCT
>CAVUCB010000087.1:0-21097 GCA_963739755.1 uncultured Alphaproteobacteria bacterium
TCGACAAAGCGGTTTGAGTTCCCGGCGGCAGCCGTTGTCAGTTAGAAAAAAGAGAGAGAGAGAGAGAGAGAGAGAGAGAGAGAGAGAGACGACTTCTCTCGAATCGTCGTCCCGCTCTAACTTTGAGAGAGGTCTCCTCGGCAAACCGGCGCCGGTTTCCCGGATCCTGCTCTACGCGGCGCGAACGTACCCGTAGCGCAGGTTCGAGGGTTCCTCGGCCGCTAGTGTGTACTGATTTTTAAGCGACGCGAGGCGGTCCTGGGAAAAGGCTGGCATCTTGCTGTTGTCCGCCGCCTTCAGCTTGATCTTGTAGAACCTAGTCGCGTTGCCGGCGAAGATCTGTTGCTTGACGGTGCTGTTAGCGTCGCCGAGCGGCGCAAACCCGTACTTCTTCTGCATGTCCTCCGGTATTTCAAGCCGGCGCAGCGCCTCGATCTGCCACTGCGGAGAGCCGTACCAAACCGAGTCGGTGCCCCACATGACATGATCCACCCCCATGCCCTTGATCAGCGTGCCGACCAGCGCGGCGCAGAACTTCGGATGCGCGACCGCCGAGTTGGCAAAGGACGTGCCTAGCTCGGCATAGACATTGGTGACGCCGAACTTCTGCGGTATTTCCGCAAGATCAGAGGCCCACTGGATGCGGCCCGTTTGTTCGAAATCCGTCCACGCCTTGTCCGGCAACTCGAGGAACGCCCGCAGCGCCGAATGATAGATTACGAAGTTCATCTGCGTCCAATCCTTGGCTGCCTTTCCGATGTCCCAAGCGGTTGCGTATTCCCAGACGCCGGCGAACGATTTCTCGTAATCGGGCGGCAGCAGTCCCTTGTGGATGCACAGCGTATTGATGCCGGCCTTCACCGCCTTGTCGTAGAACGGATACATCACCTGCTCGTCGTCGAGCCGCCAAGGGAACTTGGAGGGCGCCAGCGGATCGCCGATCGTATAGGACTTCCAGGAATCCGGCTTGTAGACCTCGATCGCCCTGTCAACCTCTTCCATCCAGCCGGGCTGTTTGGGCGCTATGACACTGTGCGCCAGTAGGCGCCGGGAGCCAGCGAAGTCGTTGATGAGCTCGCGCGCCTTGACGATCTGTTCGTTGGATAGGAACCACCAGCTCGGATCGTCAAACGGTGCGCCACTCAAGAGGGCCATACTCGTGTCGCTGTCGTAGTAAATTTCTTTAACGTAGTTCTGGAACTTGTACCGGGCGAGCGACGAGACGCCTTCCTCCTTCATCTTCGGATTCCAGTGGTCACTCGCAAACTGCGCTAGTCCCAAGAGCTCCTTGTGGTCGAAGTCGTCGCGCACGAAGTGGGTCTGCACGTCAAAGATGAACTGGTCGGCGAGGTTTTGCGCCCGGGCAAGCATCAACTCGGGTTCGCGGGCCTCGGCGGGCGCGACTTGGAAGACGTTACCGTAGATATCGTTCATTGCGAGAAAAGCCGCGGCCATGCCGCAGCTCGTGTGTAAGAACTGCCGGCGGCTCAGGCCCAGCCGTTTGCCGTTAGTATCAGCGAGCTCGTTTATTCGAGTTTCAACCTTCTTCTGAATGGCGCTCTGCGGGGGCGGGAGATACTCGCCGTTTGATACGATCTGGGTAGGAATCGGCATTGCCGCCGATGCTGCTTCGGCGCCGGCAACGAGGCGCTGTTCTCGTTCACTAAGCCAATTGCTCATCGTTCTCCTCCCTAGTTTTGCTGGTATGGACCAGTGCCGGTTGTTGCGCGCATTAGGCCGTGCGCTTGGCCACTTCTGATCCGGCTAGCGTACGGCGTTCTGTCCCCACCGCGCGATGAGAACAGAAAAATTGCTTGAGAATTTTGGTAGGACTCGCGGCACCCGCTTACGCGTCGTGGACTCAACGCCCAAACTTGTACCGGCGCAAGCGATGTAATTCGGCAGCCTCGCTGTCCCAACGCTTCGTCCTCAGTGCTTGCGAGCAGATAGGCATACACACAGGCGCCAAAGACAAGGAGCACGCCATGTCTCAGACACCCAATACCGCGATCGCTGTGATCGGCATCGATATCGGCAAGAACTCGTTCCACCTCGTGGGCCACGATGCGCGCGGCGCCGTCGTGCTGCGGCAAAAGTAGTCGCGTGGCCAAGTGGAAGCGCGTCTCGCCAATATACCGCCTTGCCTGATCGGCATGGAAGCCTGCGTCGGCGCACATCACCTGAGCCGCAAACTCGCATCGCGGCCGGCAGGCGATGGCACGCGCGATGCCGACGCGGGCCTTCCGGCCGCCGGATAGCTGATGCGGAAACCGCGTCAGCAATTCGACTGCCAATCCAACCCGCTCCGCGCACTCCTCCACCCGCTTCCGCAGCGCGTCATCTGCGCGTAAGCCACCGAGCCGCAGCAGCGGCGCGCTTGAACAGCAACTTCTTCGCCGCGTTCGGCATCTCCCGCTCGAACCAGCCATCCACCTCGGCCTGATCCTCCATGTACCAGCGCGGAAAAAACGTGGTCAGCGCGAGCTCCGGATAGATGATGAGGTCGGCACCCCGGCCTTGGCTTCATCCATCAGCGCGATCACGCGCTTGACGACGGCTTCGCGGCTGTCGGCCTTCTGGATCGGGCCCATCTGGGCGGCTGCGACATGGATCACGCGCATGCAAAACGTTCCTGGGTGCTTGTATGGGGTTCTCGAGCCGCCGCACCCGTAGCAGGCAATTTAACAGCCAACCTCGTCCTGCCGCTAGTAGCCCGGTTCGCCAATTGGACGCTCGGTCACGAGCGTGGCACCAGATGTCGGAATGGAATCGTGGCGGATGGCGGCCGCGGCAGTTCGATCACAACGCGTAACGAGTTGGCCTTGCATGCGCTTGAAGGATGCAGGCCATGCCCACCATCTGAGCTTGTTGGACATTGCCCGCCCGATTATGTATATACGTAATTGTCCCGGGAGCGCTGATGACGGACGAGCCTGCAATCGCGTTTGATGGCATCGGGCAGGACTTTCCTGCCCCCGGGCGCAACGTCCCCTTGCGCGTACTTGACCAGATCAGCTTCGACGTCGATAGCGGCAAATTCACCGCCGTCATCGGCCCGAGCGGCTGCGGCAAGAGCACGCTGTTGCAGATGGCGGCGGGACTGCTCGCGCCTACCCGCGGCCTCGTGCGCCATCGCGGAAGAGCTGTCGCCAGCGTCAACCGCGACGCCGGCTTCGTCCCGCAGCAGGCTCAACTTTTCCCCTGGAAGACGCTGTGGGAAAACGTGGAATTGCCGCTGCTGCTGCGCGGCGTCGCACCGGCGGAGCGCCGCCGCCGGGTGGCAGGGGCGCTTGAAGCCGTCGGCCTCGAGGGCTTCGAACATCATTACCCGAGCCAGCTTTCCGGTGGCATGCAGAAGCGCGGGTCAATTGCGCGCACCCTGGTCTACCGGCCCGACGTCATCCTGATGGACGAACCGTTCGGTGCGCTGGACGCCCAGACGCGCATGGTGATGCAGCACGATCTGCAATCGCTCTCGCTCGAGGCCGGCGCCACCGTCGTCTTCGTCACCCACGACATCACGGAAGCGGTTCTGCTTGCCGATAACGTCGTGGTCTTGAGCCAGCGCCCGTCGCGGCTGCTCACCAACATTGCGATCGAGATACCGCGGCCGCGAAACGTGTTCGAGCCATTCCGAAATGCCGGTTTTGAAGCGGCGTATGAGTCGGTTTGGTCTGCGTTCCGCTCTCAGGTCGACATCGGCCACCGGCTGCATTGAGAATGGACACCTGACGGTGAACAACGCGGTCACTACCACCTCCGAACCTTCCGCCACTGAGGCGGCGCCCTCCGGACGCCGTTCGCGGCTTGCCGGATTGGGACAATTGTTGCTTGGCCTGCTGCCGGGTGTTGTGCTGATCGTTTTCTGGCAATGGGCCTCCGGCCGGCTGATCAAGGAGATCTACATCAGCAAGCCGACCGCCGTCACGCAACGGCTCTACGAAATCTTTGCATCGGGAGAAATCTATCCGCACCTCTGGACCACGGGACAGGAGCTGGTGCTGGGTTACGTCATAGGAGTGGCGCTTGGCATCGTCGGCGGCTACGCGCTCGGACGATCGCCGCGAATGGCTGATGTGCTCGAACCCTATGTGATGGCGTTTTACGGGATCCCGAAAATCGCGCTGGCCCCCTTGTTCATCATCTGGTTCGGCATCGGCGTATGGTCGAAGGTCGCACTCGCCTCGATCATGGTTTTTTTCCTGGTTTTCTACAACGTCTTCTCCGGCGTACGCGGGGTCGATCAGGAGCTGGTGAACCTGACACGAGTCATGGGAGCCAACGAGCGCCAGTTGACCCGGCACGTCTATCTGCCGGCGGCGGCGCCCTACGTCATGCTGGGCATGCGCATGGCAATCCCCTACAGCGTCATCGGTGTTATCGTCGGCGAGTTCACCTCGTCCATGCAAGGCCTCGGCCTCTTCATTCACGAGGCCTCGGCGACGTATGATCCGGCCGGCGTCTTTGCCGGCATCACTATCTTGCTGGTCTTCGTCATCGCCGCCAACCTTCTCGCCGGCCGGCTGGAACGCCGCCTGCTGCGCTGGCGAACCCCCTCGGGCGCCCGCCCAAGCGAAATCTACGGATTCTTCGGAAGGATAATTTCATGCGCCTGATCCGGTACAATCTCGCGACGGCCGCGATCACCGCGGCCTTCTGCCTGGCTTCCGGCATCGCGGCGGCGCAGCAGACCGTGCGGATCGGGCAGGCCACCTCGTCGATGAGCTTTGTCGCCATCTTCGCGGCACGCGCGCTCAAGACTTTCGATGAACAGGGCCTGACCGCCGCGGCGGCCATACTGCCCGGCGGTGATCCCGCGGCGCTTGCGGCGCTGGACGCCGGCGACATCGATCTCGCCGCCGTCGGACCGGAGGCGGTGCTGCGCGCGGCGGCCAAGGGCCAGCCGTTCGAAATCGTCTATTCGCTGATGTCGAAAGTCACGCCGCAGCTTGTGGTCTCCTCCGCCTTGCTCGATCGCACCGGCGTCAAGGCGGCCGACCCGCTGGCCAAGCGGCTCGCCGCGCTGAAGGGCGCGCTCGTGGGCGTCTCCGCGATCGGCGGCACTCAGGAGACGGTGGCCCGTTGGCTCGCGGCCAAGGGAGGTCTCGATCCGAGGGCCGATATCAAGGTGGCGCAGGTCGGCGGGCCTCCCGCGCTGCAGGCTGCGCTCGAAAACAAGCGAATTGACGCTTTCGTGCTTTCGCCGCCGGATGGCTATCTGGCGGAAAAATCCGGAGCGGGAACGGTGCTGGTGTCAATCAGCGACGATTTCCCGCAAGTCGCTCGACAGCCTTACCTCGTGCTGGTGGCGAAGAAGCCGATCAAGGACTCAACTTCGGACCTGATCGTCCGGACCGTGAGGGCGCTCCAGGCAGCGAGCACTACCTTGACCGACAAGCCCGAGCCGACCGCCGGCGCGATCCAGACTCAGTTTTTTCCGAAGGCCGATCCCGACGGCATCGTCGCCGCAATCAAGGCGATGAACAGTGGCGTCGCCGAGGGCGGCAAGCTCGATGTCGCGGGCTTCCAGAACCTGCTGACATTCTCGGCGGAAGTCGGGACCGATTTCGGCAAGAGCTTTGACGCCAAGACATCCGAGGGAGATCTTTGGACCAATCACTTTGTGGACGTTGCGAAGGTCAAATGACGTCAGCCACCGCGAAGACGGATCAAGATGGCGACATGTAGCCTACCGCCCTCGCCTCCTGGTCCCAGTTCGCGATTATTTCGTAGTCGGCGATCGCGACTGGCCCGAAACCATGGAGAGACAGACTGTCCCTCAATGCTGCACCTGCTGGTGACTCGCCTAGTCCCATCAGCGCTGTCCGCAGCGCCGCCACAATCTCGTCGGGACACTGGGGAGCCGCCACCAGAAACGGGATCGGCGCGGCATCCGTTGTCGACACTACACGGATGCGCCGCTCGAGCTCGGGATCGTGGCGCAGCATCAGGTCAAGCGCATAGCTGTCGAGCGGCCCGACATCGATGGTACCGGCGGCGATAGCATCGATCACGCGACGCGGGGTGTATAGCGGTCCGATGCTCTCGCGATAGAGGTTTCCGCGCCGCTGCAGCCGGTGCGGCAGGAGGTGATGACGCAGCGCGTTGAAACCGGAATGCGAGTCCTCGACGGTGTAGCCGAGGCGACCCCCGAACGTATCCTCGAGAGACTGGTAGGGCGAATCCTTCCTGACCACCAGTCGTGTCGCATAGATCGCGCGGCCGACGCCAGGCGTACCACGCGGCAGCGGGGCTGCGACCGGCTTCGGTCGAGGCGCCGCGTTCAGGAACGGAAATCCGCACATGAAGACGCAGGCGATGTCCGCGCGCGACCACAGTTCGGAGAGCGGAGCTGGAAACGAGTGATCGATGACATCGAGCTGGACGCCGCTCTGCCGCGATAGCCAGCCGAACAGCTCCTTGAAGGCCGCAGCCGCTTCGGGATTGACCGAATACATCCGCGCATTTGCGACGTATGTCGTCATGAGCCCTCGCCCTGCGAGCGTCTAGGCAAAGCGCAGACGCTGTCCGACGCCAAGTTTCCCTGCCTTTTCCAGCATCGCGTGCCCCAGCGCGATATCGGACAACGAAAGACCTCGATGCCAGAGCAAATTCGTCTCCGCGTCGCTTTCGCGGCCAGGCTTAAGGCCGGCGACGATCTGTCCGAGCTCGGCATGGAGGATCGCTTCGGACAGTTTACCCGCCTCGACATGGGCTCGCAGGCTGCCGAACTTGCCGCCCTTGCACTGACCCCAGTCGTCGACCACGAGCTTCGCCATGATGTCGGTCAACGACAATTCGATCGCGCTCATGGTGCCGTAGGGAACAACAAAGGCGCCCTGCTTGATCCAGGCGGTCTTTAGCAGCGGTGCCGGTTCGAGCAGTCGCGACGCCTCTACCACGATGTCCGCATCCTTTACGCAGTTCTCCCAATCGCTGGTCGCCACCACGGGCTTGCCGAGATCCCGGCTCAACAGCTCCGCAAAGGCGTTGCGGCTTTCCTCGCGGCGAGAATGCACGCGGATCACGTCGAAATCGAACAGATGGTCCAGAAGACGCACGTTCCAGTAGGCGGTTCCGCGCGCTCCAATATGACCGAGAATTTTGGAATTTTTCCGCGCCAGGTGCTTGGCGCCGACCGCCGTCACGGCGCCGGTCCGCATGTCGGTGATGCCACTCGCATCCAGGATCGCCTTCGGCGCGCCGGTGCGCGGATCGAACAGCGCCAGGATCGCAAGCTCGGACGGAAGGCCAATCTTGTAATTGTCGACGAAATCGCCAACGATCTTGACGCCCGCGGAGTCGATCGGCGGTTTGATCGCGCCGCGCAAAACATTGAAATGACCGTTTGCAACACCCGGTTCGAGATGGACGCGAGGTTCGATCACCGTCTCGCCCCTTCCCTGACTGGCAAGGCTGGTCTCGATGGCCGACAGGATTTCCTCGTCGGTCATCTTGAGTTCTTCGATATCGAGGCGGTTCAGATAGGCGATATAGATCGGCGGCAATTTCGAGGCTCCTAGCCCCGGATTTCGCCGGGGGCCGAAGGCCGGGCTACGATCGACCTCGCTCCGGCCGCTTATGTCTATACATAATGCCGCTCGCCGGTCGAAGTCAACGCGGACCGCCGTTGCGAGGCAGATGCTGGCTACGAGGCCAGACCTGGCAGATCGAGACCGCTCGCGCTGGCGCATGCGATCGCACTTTCATAGCCCGCGTCGGCATGACGCATGACCCCCGACGCCGGATCGTTCCACAGCACGCGCTCGATGCGGCGCGCAGCTTCTTGCGTCCCGTCGGCGACAATCACCATGCCGGCGTGCTGCGAATAGCCGATGCCGACGCCGCCGCCGTGATGCAGCGAGACCCACGTGGCCCCGCTGGCGCAGTTGAGCAGCGCATTGAGTAGCGGCCAGTCTGATACCGCATCCGAGCCGTCGCGCATCGCTTCGGTTTCACGGTTCGGGCTCGCCACCGAGCCGCTGTCGAGATGATCGCGGCCGATGACGATCGGGGCCTTCAACTCGCCGCTCGCCACCATTTCATTGAACGCCAGGCCGAGCCGGTGGCGATCGCCAAGGCCGACCCAGCAGATCCGCGCCGGCAGCCCCTGGAACTTGATCCGTGCTTTTGCCATGTCGAGCCAATTGTGAAGATGCTTATCGTCCGGCATCAGCTCCTTCACTTTGGCATCGGTGCGGAAGATATCTTCAGGATCTCCGGAAAGCGCGGCCCAGCGGAACGGCCCGACGCCGCGGCAGAACAGCGGACGGATGTAGGCCGGGACGAAACCCGGGAAATCGAACGCATTGTTCAGGCCCATATCCTTCGCCATCTGGCGGATGTTGTTGCCATAGTCGAGCGTCGGAATGCCCTGCGCGTGGAAATCCAGCATGGCCTGGACGTGGCCGACCATGGAGGTCTTGGCCGCCGCTTCAACCGCTTTCGGATCGGCGCTGCGTCTCGACTCCCACTCGGCAAGCGTCCATCCCTTCGGCAGGTAACCGTTGATCGGATCGTGCGCGCTGGTCTGGTCGGTGACGATGTCCGGCCTCACGCCACGGCGCACCAGTTCGGGAAAAATCTCGGCGGCATTGCCGAGCAGGCCGACCGAGACCGGTTTCTTGCTTCTGCGCCGCCTTCGCCATGATCGCGAGCGCTTCATCGAGCGTGCTCGCCTGCCGGTCGAGGTAGCCCGTGCGCAATCGCATCTCGATGCGGCTCGGCTGGCATTCGATCGCAAGCATCGACGCCCCGGCCATCGTCGCGGCAAGCGGCTGGGCGCCGCCCATGCCGCCGAGACCTGCGGTGAGGATCCACTTGCCCGCGAGGTTGCCGCCATAATGACGCCGGCCGACCTCGACGAATGTCTCGTAGGTCCCCTGCACGATGCCCTGGCTGCCGATGTAGATCCACGAACCGGCAGTCATCTGACCGAACATCATCAACCCCTGCCTGTCGAGTTCATTGAAGTGATCGAGCGTCGCCCAGTGCGGCACCAGGTTCGAGTTGGCGATCAGGACGCGCGGCGCATCGGGATGGGTGCGGAAAATGCCGACCGGCTTGCCGGATTGAACGAGCAAGCGTCTGATCGCCCTCGAGCTTGCGCAGCGAGGCAACAATCCGATCAAAGCTGTCCCAGTCGCGGGCGGCACGGCCGATGCCGCCGTAGACGACGAGTTCGCTCGGCCGTTCGGCGACATCAGGATCGAGATTATTCATCAGCATGCGGAGCGGCGCTTCCGTCAACCAGCTCTTGGCGCTGATCTCGGGCCCGCGAGGGGCCCGGATCGTGCGTTCGTTGTCCAGTCGGCGGTTCATGACAGATGGCCTTTCTCGGCAAGGATTGGAAACGGATTGTTCGCAAGCTCGGCGACAGCCGTGGCCGGCAACGCGCCGGCTTCGACAAGCGCGGTTGCCTTCGCGAGATCATCGGCCATGTAGCGATCGGCACCGAGCGCCGGCACCTGCTCGCGCAGCATGGCAATGACCGCCGCAAGCGCCGGACTGGTCGAATGCGGCGCACGCAGCCCGATGCCTTGCGCGGCGACCAGCAGCTCGATGCCGAGAATGGCGGCAAGATTGTCCGCCATGTCCGACAGCCGGCGCGCGGCATGCGCAGCCATCGACACATGATCTTCCTGGTTGGCGCTGGTCGGCGTCGAATTGATCGAGCAGGCCGAGGCGCGCTGCTTGTTCTCGGCATAGAGCGCCGCCGCCGTCACTTCGGCAATCATGAAGCCGGAGTTGAGGCCGGGATCGGAGCGTCAGGAACGGCGGCAGGCCGAAATTCAGCGCAGGATCGACGAGGGTCGCGATGCGCCGCTCGCTGATCGCGCCGATCTCGGACAAGGCCAGCGCAATCTGGTCGGCGGCAAACGCGACCGGCTCGGCGTGAAAATTCCCGCCCGAGACGATCTCGCCGGTCTCAACCAGCACCAGCGGATTGTCGGTGACGGCGTTGGCCTCGATCGTCAACGATGCGGGCGGCTTGCATCAGCAGGTCGAGCGCGGCGCCGGCCACCTGCGGCTGGCAGCGCAGGCAATAGGGATCCTGCACGCGCTCGTCGCCTTCGAGATGCGACATGCGGATATCGCTACCTTCAAGCAACGCTGTGAGGGCCGCGCCGGCGGCGATCTGCCCGGCATGCCCGCGCAGTTGCTGGATCTCGGAGCGAAACGGCGCCGTCGACGCCATCGCCGCATCGACCGACAAGGCGCCCGTCACCAGCGCCGCGCAAGCGAGCCGATGCGCGCGCAACAAGCCGGAAATGGCATAGGCGGTCGAAAACTGCGTGCCGTTGATCAGCGCGAGACCTTCCTTCGGTCCCAGCGTCAGCGGCGCGAGATCGGCGGCGGCCAGCGCATCGCGGCCAGGCACGGCCTTGCCATCGACGAGCGCCTGACCCTCGCCGATCATGACAGCGGTCATATGCGCAAGCGGCGCCAGATCACCGGATGCGCCCACCGATCCCTGCTGCGGCACCAGCGGATAAATGCCGCGCGCCAGCATGGCCTGCAGTTGCTCGATCACCTCGCGGCGAACGCCGGAGGCGCCTCGCCCCAACGAGACGATCTTCAGCGCCATCATCAGCCGCACGATCGGTTCGGGCGTCGGGGGCCCTACCCCGCAGCAATGCGAGACAATGAGATTGCGCTGCAGCAGCGCCGTCTGGTCTGGCGGAATGCGCTTCGACGCCAGCTTTCCGAACCCGGTATTGATGCCGTAGGCCGGCGCTTGCGCACTCGCGGCCTCCGCAACAATGGCGCGCAGCCGCCTCGACGCGCGGCCAGAATGACGGATCGAGCACGACGAGCCGCGCCGGCAAGCACTTGCGCCAGATCGTCGAGGCTGACCGTTCCGGGAGAAACGACAATCGACGCCTCGCGGTCGCTCATCGTCCCCTCCACACCCGGCGATGCAACGGGTTGAAGCCGATCCGATAGACGAGCTCGGCAGGCCGATCGATGTCCCAGATCGCGAGATCGCACCATTTGCCGGCCTCGAGCGTACCGACGTCACCGAGAATGCCCAGCGCGCGCGCAGCTTCGCGCGTGACGCCGGCGAGGCATTCGGCAACGGTCATCCGAAACAGCGTCGCACCCATGTTCATGGCCAGCAGAAGCGAGGTCAGCGGCGAGCTGCCGGGATTGCAGTCGGTCGCGAGCGCCATGTTCACGCCATGAGCGCGGAACAGCTCGACCGGCGGCTTCGTCGTCTCGCGAATGAAATAGAACGCGCCCGGCAGAAGCACGGCCACCGTCCCTGCCCGCGCCATCGCCGCGACACCGGCCTCATCCGTGTGCTCCAGATGATCGGCGGACAGAGCGGAGAATTCCGAAGCAAGCGCCGCGCCGCCGAGATTCGACAACTGGTCCGCATGCAGCTTGACCGGCAGTCCAACCGCCTTTGCTGCACGAAACACCCGCGCCGTTTGCTCCCTCGAGAATGCGATGCCTTCCATGAAGGCATCGACGGCATCGGCAAGGCCCGCCTGCGCCACCGCCGGCAGCATCTCCTGGCAAACCAGGTCGATATATCGATCCTTGTCACCATCGGCTTCCGGAGGCAGCGCGTGCGCGCCAAGAAACGTCGTTCGGATCGTGACCGGCCGCTGACGGCCCAGCGCACGCGCGGCTGACAGCTGACGCATCTCGGTTTCGCGTATTGAGCCCATAGCCGGACTTGATCTCCAGCGTCGTTACACCCTCGCCGATCAGCGCGTCGAGCCGCGGCAGCGCGCTCGCAACAAGTTCGGCCTCACTGGCCGCGCGCGTCGCAGCTACCGTCGAGACAATGCCGCCGCCAGCGCGCGCGATCTCTTCGTAGCTTGCTCCCTGCAGCCGCAGCTCGAACTCGTGGGCGCGGTTTCCGCCAAAAACGAGGTGGGTATGACAATCCACCAGTCCAGGTGTGATCCACCGCCCTGCGCAATCGATCCGTTCGGCCGCATCGGCATCCGACGGAAAGTCGGATCGGGATCCGGCGAAGACGATGCGGCCATCGCGCGCCGCGATCACGCCGTGCTCGATCACACCGAGCTCGGGCAGATCGCTGCGAAGCGTGGCGAGCCGGGCATTGTGCCAGATACGATCAAAGCGCTCGGCCATCCATTACTCCCTCACCGGCAGAAGCTTGACGAGGGTGTCGATATGTCTATACATAAAATCACGTTGGTGTTCTGTCCAGCCGGCTTGGAAACATGTCCACTCTGCATTTCGGATCAGCACTGCTTCCCTCGGGCTGGGCCGATGACGTGCAGGTGGTCGTAACGGATGGGACCATCGCCAAGGTTACGGCCGGCGTAGCGCCGGAATCCGGCGACGAACGCCACCAACTGGCGATCCCCGGAATAGCGAGCCTGCATAGCCACGCGTTCCAGCGCGGCATGGCGGGGCTTGCCGAAATACGCGGCAATTCCGCGGATACGTTCTGGACGTGGCGCGAGACGATGTATCGCTTCGCGCTGGATATGACTCCGGAGGATGCCGAAGCCGTCGCGACATTGCTCTATGTCGAGATGCTCGAGCAAGGATATACGCGCGTCGGCGAATTCCACTATCTCCATCATGACCGCGATGGCGCGCCTTACGCCAACCCCGCGGAGATGGCGACGCGCATTGCGCGAGCCGCCGAGATCACCGGCATCGGACTCACGCTGCTGCCGAGTTTCTACGCGCATGGCTCGTTCGGCGGCGCGGAACCGCATGCCGGCCAGCGCCGGTTCATCTGCTCGGTCGACCAGTTTGCCGAAGCTGATGGCCGCTGCGCGCGAAGCGGTCCGCGCGTTGCCCGGCGCAAATGTCGGCATCGCGCCGCACAGCCTGCGGGCGGTGACGCCAGACGAGTTGGCGGCCATCGTGCCACTGGCCGAAGCCGGGCCGGTGCATATCCACGCCGCCGAACAGACCAAGGAAGTCGAGGAATGCATCGGCCTGGTCGGGCCGGCGGCCGGTCGAATGGCTGCTCGAACATGCGCCCATCGATCAGCGCTGGTGCCTGATCCATGCGACCCATATGACCGCGACCGAGATCACCTCACTGGCCAGGAGCGGCGCCGTTGCCGGGCTCTGCCCGGTCACCGAAGCGAGCCTCGGCGACGGCATCTTTCCGGCCCGCGAATTCCTCGACGCAGGCGGCCGGTTCGGCATCGGCACCGATTCCAATGTCCTGGTCGGCGTCGCCGACGAACTGCGTCAGCTCGAATATGGCCAGCGGTTGAAGCACCGCGAGCGCAATGTGCTGTCCGGCGGTGCCGGCGTCTCGACCGGTCGTGCGCTGTTCGACGCCGCGCTCGCCGGCGGCGCCCAGGCGCTCGCGCAGCCGACCGTCGGCCTCAAGCCGGGCGCACGCGCCGATATCGTGACGCTCGACACCACGCATCCCTCACTGGCCGGGCGCCGCGGCGATGCCGTCCTCGACGGCTGGATTTTTGCAGCAGGCAAAGGCGCGGTCGATTGTGTCTGGGCGGGCGGAAGCAAGGTCGTCGAGGATGGGCGTCACCGGTTGCGCCAGAGGGCGCGCGAAACATTCAACGCGGCAATGCGAAGGCTCGTGGCATGAGCCTCACCACCGATCGCGACAGGCTCCGCACCACCGACAAGCCGACGCTGTACAAGCAGATCCGGCTCGACATCGAACGCCGTATTCTGACCGGTGAATGGCCGCCGGGTCACCGCATCCCGTTCGAGCACGAGCTCATGGCGCGTTATGGCTGCTCGCGCATGACTGTGAGCAAGGCGTTGTCGGAACTGGCGCAAGCCGATCTTATCGAGCGTCGGCGGCGGGCCGGCACCTTCGTGCGCCGTCCCAAATTCCTGTCAGCGGTGCTGAAGATCCCCGACATCCGCGCGGAGATCAGCGCGCTCGGCCGGAGCTATGGCTACGAATTGATCCAGTGCGCGCGCCGCGCTGCGACTGCGGCCGACCGCGCCCGCCTTGGGGTGCGGAAAGCCGGCAAGGTGATTGCGCTCGCGTGCCGTCACAGCGCCGATGACGTGCCGTTCGCTATCGAGGACCGGCTGATCGATCTCGATGCGGTGCCCGAAGCGGCGACGGCGGATTTTGCGATCGAGCCGCCCGGCTCGTGGCTGCTCCACCATGTCCCATGGACGGAAGCCGAACATTCGATCAGCGCCATCGTGGCCGACGATCAGGCCGCGAAGGCCTGGACATCGCGATCGGCGCGCCCTGCCTCGTGATCGACCGGCACACTTGGCGCAGCGCACGGCCGCTGACGGCCGTGCGCCTCGTCTATCCCGGCGAATCCCACAAACTGGTTGCCCGCTTCAAAGGCGGCTGAGAGGGATACGCCATGCGCATGAGAGCCCAGCACAATGGCCGTCAATGCAGCAGCTTCACTGACCGGGCATGAACCGACCAACAGGACGATAATCTATGAACCAGCAAGAGGGATACAGCCATGCGTAGTTTTGGAATGTTCGCGGCGGCCGCCGCTCTCCTGGCGTCCGCACCCGCCGTCGCCGAGGACGTGAAGGTCGGCATCGGGATCTCCGGATGGACCGGCTTTGCGCCGCTCACGCTCGCAAGCCAGGCCGGCATCTTCAAGAAGAACGGCCTCGACGTGACGCTCAAGAAGATCCCGCAGAAGGACCGGCATCTCGCGATCGCGTCGGGTGACATCCAGTGCGCGGCGACTACGGTCGAAACCTGGATCTCCTGGAACGCCAATGGCGTTGCGACCAAGCAGATCTTCCAGCTCGACAAGAGCTACGGCGCCGACGGCATGGCAACGCGGAACGATGTCGCCGCGATCAAGGACCTGAAGGGCAAGACCGTCGCCGCGTCCGCGCCCGGCACGTCGCCCTATTTCGCCCTGGCCTGGATGCTCAAGAAGAACGGCCTTGCGGTCAAGGACGTCACGGTCGTCAACCTGGAGCCGGCCGCGGCTGCGCAGGCATTCGTGTCCGGCCAGAACGATGCGGCCATGACCTACGAGCCATACCTCTCGACGGTGCGCGCTGCGCCGGACAAGGGCAAGATCATCGCCACCACGCTCGACTATCCGATGGTCATGGACACGTTCGGCTGCACGCCGAAATTCCTGACCGACAATCCGAAAGCCGCGCAAGGCGCTGGCCGACAGCTATTTCGAGGCGCTCGCCATGATCGAAAAGGATCAGGCCAAGTCCTACGAGATCATGGGCGCCGACGTGAAGCAGTCCGGCGAGCAGTTCGGCAACTCGGCAAAATATCTGCGCTGGCAGGACAAGGCCGCGAACCAGAAATTCTTCGCGGGCGAATTCCTGACTTTCAACAAGGAAGCTGCTGAATCTGTTGCTCGAGATCGGCATCATCAAGGCGGTCCCGAAGATCGACGACCTCTATGATGCGAGCTTCATCAAGTAGATTCGGTCGGCGCCGTTCGGTCCCGCCTCCCAGCTACGGAGGCGGGACTGACCTGCGATCGACGCACTGCTCCAAGGTATCTGCCCCGTGATGCGCCCCCTCGACCCCGTGACATCGAAGCAGCGCGCGGCCTACGGCTTCGCGTTCTTCGTCCTGTTCGTTGCCCTCTGGGCGTGGGCAACCTTCGGCGGCTATGTCTCGAAGACGTTTCTCGCCAACCCGCTGACCATGTTGCAGGAGGGTTTTGAACTGCTTGACGCAGCACGGCTTCCTGTTCGACATCGGCATGACGGTCTGGCGTGTCTTCGGCGGCTTCGTGCTGGCGGCCATCATCGCCGTGCCGCTCGGCGTTCTGATGGGCGCCTACAAGCCGATCGAGGCCTTTCTCGAGCCGTTCGTCTCGTTTGCCCGCTACCTGCCCGCCTCCGCCTTCATCCCGCTGTTGATCCTGTGGGCGGGCATCGGCGAACTGCAGAAGCTGCTGGTCATCTTCATCGGCTCGGTGTTCCAGATCATCCTGATGGTCGCCGTGACCGTCGGCAATACGCAGGCGCGATCTTGTTGAAGCGGCCTACACGCTGGGCGCCGGCGACCGCGGCATCATCCGCCGCGTGCTGCTGCCCTCCTCCGCCCCCGAGATCGCGGAAATCCTGCGGCTCGTTCTGGGCTGGGCCTGGACCTACGTCATCGTCGCCGAGCTGATCGGTTCGTCATCGGGCATCGGCCATATGATCACCGACAGCCAGGCGCTGCTCAACACCGGCCAGATCATCTTCGGCATCATCGTCATCGGGCTGATCGGTCTCGTCTCGGACTTCATGTTCAAGGCGTTCAACGCCTGGCTGTTTCCCTGGAAACTGGCATGACCACGCTGAAGATCGATCAGGTCTCCCGCACCTTCCCGGCGCGGCCAGGCGGCGCGCCGACGCGGGCGCTGGAGCCGACCGACCTCGACGTCGGCAACAACGACTTCGTCACCATCCTCGGCCCGTCGGGCTGCGGCAAATCCACGCTGCTGCGCATCGTCGCCGGCCTCGACCGCCCGACCAGCGGCCGCGTTGCTGCTCGACGGTCGCGAGGTCACCGGACCCGGCGCCGATCGCGGCATGGTGTTCCAGTCCTACACGCTGTTCCCATGGCTCACCGTGCGCGAGAACATCGCGTTCGGCCTGCGCGAGCGCGGGATTTCGGAAGCCGAGCGCGGCACGCGTCGCCGATGCGTATCATCCACCGGGTCGGCCTGTCGCGGCTTTGAAAACCACTGGCCCAAGCAGCTCTCCGGCGGCATGCAGCAACGCACGGCGATCGCCCGTGCACTCGCCAACGATCCAAAGATCCTGCTGCTCGACGAGCCGTTCGGCGCACTGGACAACCAGACCCGCGTGCTGATGCAGGAGATGCTGCTCGGCATCTGGGAGCGCGACCAGAAGACGGTGCTGTTCGTCACGCACGATATCGAGGAGGCCATCTTCCTCGGCAGCCGCGTCATCGTCATGAGCGCGCGTCCCGGCCGCATCAAGGCCGAGATCGCGGTCGATCTTCCGCATCCCGCGGTCCTACAAGATCAAGACTACGCCCGAATTCATCAGGCTGAAGGAACGTCTGGTCGAGGAGATCCGCGCCGAGGCGCTGAAGGTCGCGGTTGACGCCTGACGGCGCCTGACCGGGCCCGTCGTTAGCCCAATTGGCGGATTCCGGTATAGCAAGCGCCAGAATTCGGATTGGTCTCGCGCAAGGCATCAGGCGATGCGGTGGAAGCCGAAGCAGCCGCCCCGTCGCTGCAGATGAATAGACCGAAGCGAAGTTTTCATTCCCGTTCTGCGTATGACCTCATGCTCGGGGGAGCAAAGCTGTGGCCGAGATTCGTAAGCTTGTGGCTATTCTGGCGGTTGTGTGCTTGTCCCGGATGCCGATGGCGCGCAATCGGCGTGTGCCGACCGCGGCATAGATTTGATCCCGATCGCGGATGAGGTATTTTGGCGCATCATCCCAAGGGAAGGCCTCCGTTATCTGACGCGCAATCCACTCCGCTGTCGGGTTTGTTGTGACGTTGATCCAGACGAGGTCTCTGCGGTCGAGCCGGACGATGACGAAGGCATAAAGCAGGTCGAAACCGATAGTCGGGACAACGAACAAGTCCATGGCGGCAATATGCGGCGCGTGATTACGCAAGAAGGTTCGCCATCCCTGGCTGGGCGGTCCTCGACGTTTGACCATGTACTTGGCGACGTTCGACTGCGCGACTTCAAGACCGAGCTTGAGCAGTTCGCCGTGGATGCGTGGCGCGCCCCAAAAGCGGATTTTCGACGCTGATCCGCCGGACCAATGCGCGCAGCTCCGTCTCGATCTGCGGTCTCCCTCCCAGTGGGCGCGATTTCCAACGCCAATAGCAGCGAAAGCCGGCCCGGTGCCAACGTACCAGCGTTTCGGGACGGATGATCGTGAGAGCCTGTAGGATCGACGGAAACCACCGATAAAGTTGAATAAAAAACCAACGATCGTTGTTCGTCAGCCGTGGCCGACCGCGCACCTTGCGCCGCAAAACGATCAACTGATGTCGGAGAACCGCATTCTCAGCTTCAAGCCGGCTCTTCGACTTAAATGGCGAGGCCAAAATCCTCAGAACGAAACGTAGTAGTCCGATCATTACGTCAGCTTAGGCAATTCCTTCACCTCATCAACCCGGATAAGGTTTTCGGTACACACAGGTCATTGTCTATTGTCCCTCGGGACAATAATCGGCTCAAAGCTGTTGATTGATTGGCTAGGCTGTCTGTCCGGTAGCCGACAGAACGCCGACCCGCTCGGCGAGGGACACAAGTTCCGCCAAGGATTGGACCTGCATTTTCTCCATCACCCTGTGGCGATGGGCCTTGATGGTACGTTCGGTCCCGCCTATCGCGCGCGCGACCTCCTTGTTGGTGTTGCCGCGAATGACAAGTTCGAAAACTTCCCGCTCGCGAGGGGTCAACGTTGCGATAAGAGAAGAAGCGAGGTCCAGCGACTTCTTCAGGCGAAACTTCGCCTTGTGACGCTCGATGGCCCGCTCAATTGCCTGAAGAAGTCTATCCGATGATACAGGCTTGGTCAGAAAATCCTCCGCACCCGCTTTAATGCCCCGCACCGTGGTTGGAATATCGGGATAACCAGAGAGGAAAATGATAGGCAGCGTCGATCCGAGTTCGCTCAGGCGGCCTTGCAGCTCCGGACCGCTCAGTCCCGGTATCCGCACGTCGAGGAGGATGCAGCCGAGTTCAACTTCGCTCGGCACGCTATCCAGCAAATGCTGCGCCGACGGATAGGTCGCGACCTCATAGCCCGCTTTTTTCAAACGACGCTCAATCGCCGTTCGGAACGCGCATCGTCATCGATAACATGCACAAGCCCCGGCAAGGGTATCCCCTAACGCGCTACTCATCTCCTACCGTGGGTTGTATCTTACCAGACTTGAGGAAGAAAAGGAGGTCACTCAGTCCGTCGCGCTGCGCCAAATTGCGGCAGGTGCGTATGAGCGTTGAGAAGCATAGCGGCTCGTCGAAGGTGTGGGTCAAGACGAAGAACCCGGAGAGCGCGGCGGTGCGCCGGGAGGGCGAGGAGCGGTGGCGCTAGACATCATGAAGGCCGGGGGCAAGGCTAGCAGACTGTGTCAGGCCGCGCCCCCGTAAGCCGGAAGGAGTAGGCGCGGCGCCACGCCATCTTGCGTTTGCCCAAGGCTGTCCTAGCCTACCGGTCTCTCCTAACAGGCTGATGGAGGACAACATGCGCACCCTCAGAATGGCATTGGTAGGTGGATTTGCCGGAGCCTTGATGGCCAGCAACGTCGCGACGCTCTATGCGGCTCCCTTGCCGACCAACGTGGCAAGCATGAAATCAATGGTTGCCGACAATTCGATCCAGATCCGGTGGGGCGGCTGGCGCGGCGGCGGATGGGGATACAGAGGTTTCGGAGGCTGGGGTCCTCGAGGTGGGGGTTGGGTAGCAGGCGCGTTAGCTGGTGCCCTAATCGGCGGCGCGATCGCGAGCAGCGCATATGGCTATTATGACGGCCCGTACTACGGCGGCTACTACCCCGGCCCGTATTACGGCGGCTACTATCCCGCCTACAGCTATTATCCGGTCGACTATGGTTGGCAAGCAGTCCAGGAACCTGGGGCCGCCCGCTTCTACAGACCTTACGGATACGGCGGTTGGTGAGCGGGCCGGAGCGATAGGACGGGCGGCACACGCTGCGCCAGCGAGGCGTGCCGCCCTGCGGGGCGCATTGGCTTACCTTCGACATCGAAGGCAACTATGCCTATGTCGCGCCCAACAAGAGCAGCGAGGGGCAGGTATGCGTCAGACCACGCAAGACGTAGATTCGCGGAATCTCCTCCGCTTCATCTCGGCGTGCACCTTGGGGCTATGGGCATTCGCGGCGGGTTTGCTGATTGGGACCTTTTTGTTTTCGTGATCTCAGATTCGAGCGCGGGACCGAAGCCCTCACGCCTTTGTTCTTCTGCTGCAGTTCTGCACAGCTTGTCCACAGGCCGACCAAAACAGATCGGCGACGAACCGCGAACCTGACTGGCGGCCCGGCACATGCCCCCAGCCGGAGGTGTGCCGAGCCTTCGCCAAGTCGCCGCGCTGGTGGTCCCGACGGCTTGGATCAATCATGGCGACAATGTGATCGAGTCGCTATAGGCAGATGCAACAGTGCCGAACAATGCGCGTGGAAGTAGAAAATCCGTCGGTATGGGGGTGTATCACCACCCAGCATTGCAGCCGCGCTTATTGAGCCAGGCCCTCGCGCGAAACCATTTTCCCGGTTCGACGAAAACGTTCTGAAACAAAGCCGCGCCTACCCTTTCCTTACACAAGGCAGGGGATGGCCAACATGCAGTTCATCATGAACCTGATCTGGGACTTCTCGCGCAGCAGCTCCATGGCCGCCCTGTCGCAGGAGAGGTATCGATGACAATGTTTGTTGCGTTTTTAGTTTGCTGTAGCGCAGCTGTTTTTCTCGCCCACGCCTTCGACGCCTATCACGCGGGATAGCGCTGGCAAGAGTTTGGCAGGCAACCCCGTCTCGCCAGCGCTAGCAATATCGTGAGCCGTAGATACGCCGGGCGGCGCGCCTCGGCGGAGTTCCGGCAGACGGCTTTTAGCCGACCCTCAGATTTTCCGCGGATGATTTTCCACGGTTTTCCTTCTCTTCATAACTTACCTTTGCACCCTCGTTGAGGCTGCTCAGGCCGGCTCTTTCCACGGCTGAGACGTGCACGAAGACATCTTTGCCGCCCCTGTCAGGTTGAATAAATCCATATCCCTTCGTCGCGTTGAACCACTTCACAGTCCCTGTCGCCACTTCAGTATCTCCTCCTAAGGAAAAGAACGATTAAACAGCCGAGATTCGTTAGCCAAGCCGGTGGCCGCCTGTCGTCCGGTGAAGGAACCAAGGGGCCGCGTCTGCACGACTGGGCCTACGTCGAACTGGCCGATCTCGAGGCCGGCCAATACAACGACACCCTTGCCGGGGAGTGGACACGAGGCCTCTTGATCCGGGACCAGCTCAATCGGCGAGCGGGTCAGCAACGATATGGTCAGCGGCGAGCGCGATACGGTCGAACTTGCGTGCGCCGTTGCCATTCCAGGCGCGCGGGCT
Organism: uncultured Alphaproteobacteria bacterium; assembly: GCA_963739755.1. GTDB lineage: Bacteria > Pseudomonadota > Alphaproteobacteria > Rhizobiales > Xanthobacteraceae > Bradyrhizobium. The sequence continues at coordinate 21,012 of CAVUCB010000087.1, forward strand.
CCGTCAGCCGGTATTCTGCTGTCCGGCCCTCTGGGTCGGAAAATTCGCAACGAGCATTGCAATGACCACTCTACCGGCCGGACCGT
>CAVUCB010000088.1:0-25328 GCA_963739755.1 uncultured Alphaproteobacteria bacterium
TGCAGGGTGCTGGAGATCTCGGCGCGGATCGAGGCGAGCTGCCTGCCCCAGGTCGATATCTGGCGCAGATCGAGCTCGGTGCGCAGGCCCCGCACGCCGTCATGCAGCGCCTTGAGATTGTCGGGGACCTTGCCGAACTGGCCGCGCCTGATGTCGGTGCGCAAGGTGACGGCAAGGCAAAACAGGTCATGCAGGGCGATGGTGACGGCCATGCCGTAGGGCGTCGTCGCCACGCGCACTTCGTCGTCGGATGCCGCCATGCGGATGGCGATGCGGATGATCTGCCACGGCGCGGTCAGGCGCTGCGTCAACAGCGACAGCGCGACGGAGACAATTGCGGCGTCTGCAGCGTCGGAATGTTCAGCGCCTCGAAGGTCGATTTAATCTGCTCGCCGGCAAAATTGCGGATCGACATCGGCAGCCGGCCGCCCAGCGCATCCAGCGCTTCGCGCGCCTGCAGCACCGATCCGATCGGCAACAAATCCTCGATCACATTTGGCGCGCCGATCCGGGCCAATGCACGCTGATTGGCGCCGCCGGAGGGCGAGGTGACCTGGAAGACGGCGTCGGCCACCGCCAGTTGAAGCTTGCGGATCGCCGCTTCAGGTGGCGCGGCATCAGCCGGCAAACCCGACAAAACCTTCTCGAACTCGCCGACCTGGTCGAGCGCACCGTCGCGTGTCAGCCATTGCCAAACCGGCATCAACGAACTGCGCCGGATCTGACCGGGCCGCATCGGAACATTGCCGTCGACCAGAAACGGTTCGAGCGGCTGGAAAAGGATGCGCGCGACATCTTCGGTGCGGGCCGGCGGCGGCGCACCCGTCTCGGTCGTCTCCTCGTCGGGTGCGCGCACGACCATGCGCAATTGCTGCAGCACCAGGGTCGCCACGGCAACATCCTGGCCGCGCTCGATGGCGCGCTCGAACTCCCGCATCAGCAGTGCTTGCGACTGCGGCGGGAGCTGCCCGAAATACATTCCCAGCCGCTCAATCATTCCTGGCCCATGCTCTTTGATTCGGATTATGCAGGGGACGGCAAGATGCTCCAACGGTTACCTTAAGGGCCCCGGGGTTAAAAAGTCGTTGAGTAATCGTGACATCCCAAACGTGGTTGAGGAGCGCTAAATCCCCGGTAGCGCCAATTCGGCCCGTAAACCGCCGATCGGCGCATTTCCGAGTACCAGGCTGCCGCCATAAAGCGCGGCCAGATCGACCACAATCGACAGCCCGAGCCCCGATCCGGGCTTGGACCGTCCAGCCGCTGGCCCCGGCGCGACACTTTGGCACGTTCGGCCGCCGACAGGCCCTTGCCGTCGTCGTCGACAATGATCCGGAGAGCCGGCCCCGCGCCCGGTTTGGTCGGCCGCTCGACCAGCACCTCGATGAAGACGCGCGAGGACGCCCATTTGCAGGCGTTGTCGACGAGGTTGCCGGCCATCTCCTCCAGATCCTGCCGCTCGCCGCGGAATTTCGCCTTCGGGTCGGCCTTGATCTCGATGACGATGCCGCGGTCGCGGTGGATTTTCTCCATGGTCCGCTGCAGCGCCTCGATCGCGGGCGCGACTTCCGTGATCGTACCGATGGTGGTGACGCGCGCGGCGATGCGCGCGCGCTCCAGATGATGCGCCACCTGGTCGCGCATCAGGTCGGCCTGCTCCAGCACCTTGTGCGCGAAGGGATCGGCACCGTGCGCGCCGGCCTCGTTGACGATGACCGACAGCGGCGTCTTGATCGCATGCGCGAGATTGCCGACATGGGTGCGTGCGCGCTCGACGATCTCGCGGTTGGCGTCGATCAGCGCGTTGGTCTCGCGGGCCAGAGGATCGATCTCGACGGGAAATTCGCCTTCCAGCCGTTCGGCGCGGCCGGAGCGGATGTCGGCGATCGATTCCGAGATGCGTTTCAGCGGCGCGAGGCCAAAACGGACCTGGAAGATGGTGGTGAGCAGCAGCACGATGCCGAGCGCGGTAAAGGTGCCGCCGAGGTAATAGTCGAAGCTGCGCGTCTCGTCGAATATCTCCGAGGCGTCGCCGGCGACGCTGACCAGGAATTTGCCGTCGGCGCCGAGATCGACCGGACGTTCGACCATGCGCAGGCTCTGGCCTTCCGGACCATCGACATAGCCGATGCGGATGCCGGCCGCGGAGAGATCGACGCCGCGATCCTCGAGCTTTGGCAGCTTCTTGTCCCACAGCGAGCGCGAGGCGCGCACCTCGGGCTTTTCGGAATTGGTGCGGGTGATCTGCCAGTACCAGCCCGACAGCGGCAGTTCGAACAGCGGCTCCCCGAGCGACTGGAACTGGCGGTCCGGCGGCTCGTCGGGGGTGGCGACCTCGGCGATCAAAGTGCGCAAATAGAGGTTGAGCCGGCGGTCGAAGGCGCGTTCGGTCGCGTCCCTATAGACCGACGACAGCACGACACCAGTGATGGCGAGGATCACCACCACCCAGGCGGTCGCGGAGAAGAACAGCCGGGTGGCAAGCGAGTTGCGGCGCATGCCGCTAGTTTATGCCCCCGCGGGGGGCGGCGTCAGCAAATATCCAAGTCCGCGGACGGTCTGGATGATGTCGACGTCGAGCTTCTTGCGGATGCGGCCGACGAAGACCTCGATGGTATTGGAGTCGCGGTCGAAATCCTGATCGTAGAGATGTTCGACCAGCTCGGTACGCGACACCACGCGGCCCGAATGATGCATGAGATAGGCGAGCAGCCGGTACTCGTGCGAGGTCATCTTCACGGGATTGCCCGACACGCTGACCTTGCCGGTGCGGGTATCGAGCGATACCGGCCCGCAGGTCAATTCGGATTGGGCATGGCCGGCGGAGCGGCGCAGCAGCGCGCGAAGCCGCGCCAGCACCTCCTCGAGGTGGAACGGTTTTGCGACATAATCGTCGGCGCCGGCGTCAAAACCCTGCACCTTGTCGCTCCAGCGGTCGCGCGCGGTCAGGATCAGGACCGGCATCGCACGCTTGTTGCGGCGCCAGGCTTCGAGGACGGAAATGCCGTCCATCTTCGGCAGGCCGATGTCGAGCACAACTGCGTCATAGGGCTCGCTGTCGCCGAGAAAATGTCCCTCTTCGCCGTCGAAGGCGCGGTCGACCACATAACCGGCGTCGCTCAACGCGGTGGTGAGCTGACGGTTGAGATCCGGATCGTCCTCAACGACAAGCAAGCGCACGGCTGCCTCCAGAGCTGAACTGCACCAATTGCGCCATCAAGATGAACCCGGCTGGCGTGAACCGCCCATGAACAGAACAAACAACGCTATGTTACTTTTTCTTCACAATGGCTTTTCGGTGCTTCGATCCCGCTTTGACGCGCGACTCCGGCGACCCGTTCAACGTGGGCCCGATATAGCCGACTATGGCGTTGCTGTGGAAGCCCCCGAAGAACTGTGCCGCATCTCACAGACAGGTCTGACCGCGCCGGGGAGTGGCGGACGCGTGACGCGGCTGCGAATGCCGATCCAGCCTCCTTTCTCTCGCACCACGTCAGGTGCGGAAAAACACAAACCAGATTACACCCAGCATCAGGACGGCTAATCCGGTTGAAGCGCTGAGCAGTGCAAGCACCGAAGGACCGGGCTCGGCCTGGCGTGCCTCGGTCGCCGTCTCGACGATGCGATCATGTTCTCTCGTTGTTGCCATGGTGACCTCGGTTCACTGGCCGTCACTCAAATTCCGCGAGCCCTCGCGGTCTCGATGATGCAATGGCAACGCCGCTTCCGGGGCGATGTTCCCCTTCCGCCCCCGTGCGTTCCGGCTGCAATTTATGCTGTGCTGCGGGGGTGAAACCGCCAACGGTTAACGCCGTTGGCAGATTGGTCGGGCGAAGCGCTTTGTGATTGGGTTCCCCGGTGTTATCCTTGCCCTTTGTCCCCTGTTGCGTACTCGGAGTTCTGCCATGGCCCCCCGCGCCAACTGGAAAGGCTTTCTGCGGTTGTCGCTCGTGACCTGTCCGGTCGCGCTGTATCCGGCCACCTCCGACACCGAGAAGGTCTCGTTCAATCAGATCAACCGCAAGACCGGCCATCGCATCAAATACTCCAAGGTCGACGCCGACACCGGCGAGGAAGTCTCCAACGAGGACATCGTCAAGGGCTACAAGGTCGACACCGACACCTACATCGAGGTGACCAAGGAAGAGCTCGACGACATCGCGCTGGAGTTGACGCACACGATCGAGATCGACGAGTTCGTGCCGAAGACCGACATCGACTCGCGCTATCTGATCCGCCCCTATTATCTCGTGCCCGACGGCAAGGTCGGCCATGACGCCTTCGCGGTGATCCGCGAAACCATCCGCAGCATGGACAAGGTCGCGATCGGCCGCGTGGTGCTGACCAATCGCGAGCACATCATTGCGCTGGTGCCGCTCGAGAAGGGCCTGATGGGCACGCTGCTGCGCTACCCCTACGAGGTGCGCAGCGAGAAGGAATATTTCGACGACATCCAGGACGTCAAAATCACCAAGGATATGCTCGATCTCGCCAGGCACATCGTCGAGCAGAAGTCGGGAGACTTCGAGCCGGACGAATTCGAGGATCACTATGAGACGGCGCTGATCGATCTCATCAACAAGAAGCGCAACGGCGTGAAGATCGCGCCCAAGGCCGCGCCGAAAACGGGCGGCAACGTCATCAACCTGATGGATGCGCTCAAGAAGAGCCTTGCCAACGAGAAGCAGGCTGCGCCACCCGCGAAAGCCAAGGGCAAGAAGTCGAAGCGGATAGAGGGCCAGCGCGAAATGCTGCTGCCGATCGCGGGCAGCGGCAGCGGCAAGCGCGCCGCCAAGGAAGAGCCGAAGAAGGCTGCAAAGCCGGCGCGTGCCCCTGCCCGCGCGAAGAAGGCCGGCTAGCTCACGGCTATTTCAGCGATGCGCTGACTGAGGTGTATTTGCTGTTGAGCCCGGTGCCGATGCCCTGGACGACCGTGACGATGACGATCGAGATGCCGGCCGCGATCAGGCAATATTCGATCGCGGTCGCGCCGGATTGATCGGCCAGGAATTTTGCAATCACCTTCCACATACTAAAAACTCCTGCCCGCGTCCCCAAGAACGCCATTCTATCCGCTCCCGCGCCGGTGGTGAGCAATCTATGGTTGGAATGGTTTCCCGTGGATTGAAGAACAGGCTGAAAAATCCGTTAAATCGACCGCCGCCCATTCACTTCGTCCGACCTGGCAAGCAGCCGTGACGCATATCAGAGCTTCCCGGGCGGGCGGCGAAGCGTGCTTTACCGGCCTGCCTTTTCCTGTTCCTCTAGCGCCCCTTGAAGGCCGAGCGTCACAATCGGCCGGATTAAGTAACAGGTCTTGGGGAGAGACGGCCATGAAGCTCGGCACTGCGATCGCAGAAATCATGAAGCGTGAGGGGATCGAGATCCTCTGCGGCTATCCGGTCAACCACCTGATCGAATATGCGGCGAACGCCAATATCCGCCCGATCATGGTGCGGCAGGAGCGCATCGGGATCCACATGGCGGACGCGATCTCGCGGGTCACCTCGGGCCGCAGCATCGGCGCCTTCTGCATGCAGCACGGCCCCGGCGCGGAAAACGCCATGGGCGGCGTCGCGCAATGCTACGGCAAATCCGTGCCCGTGCTGGTGCTGCCGATGGGCTATGCGCGGCGGATCTCGAATATCGAGCCGAACTTCAATTCCAGCCAGGCGATGAAGGCGTTCTCGAAATCCGCCGAGCCGATCATCATCGCGGCCGAAGTCGCCAACATCTTCCGCCGCGCCTTCACCAAACTGAAGAACGGCCGCGGCGGCCCGGTGATCGTCGAAATCCCCTCGGACATGTGGAACGAGGAAGTGCCGGAGCCGCTCAACTACACGCCGGTGCTGCGCACGCGCTACGGCGCCGACCCCGTTCACATCAAGGAAGCGGCGACGCTGCTCGTCAACGCCAGGCGGCCGGTGCTCTATGCCGGCCAGGGCGTGCATTACGCCAAGGCATGGCCGCAGCTGAAGCGGCTGGCGGAGCGGCTCGCCATTCCCGTCACCACCAGCCTCGGCGGCAAATCATCCTTCCCAGAGACGCATCCGCTGTCGCTGGGCTCCGGCGGATTGGCGGTACCGAGCGCGGTGCCGAAATTTTTGGGTGAAGCCGACGTGATCTTCGGCATCGGCTGCTCCTTCACCGAAACCAGTTTCGGTATCAAGATGCCCGCGGGCAAGACCATCATTCATTCGACGCTCGATCCGAACCATCTCAACAAGGATATCGAATGCAAGATTGGTCTGGTCGGCGATGCAGGGTTGGTGCTCGATGCCCTGCTCGAGGAAATCGAAAAGACCGTCAAATCCGACCGCGATGCGAGCACGGTCGCCGCCGAGATCGCCGCTTCGCACAAGGAGTGGCTCGCGAAGTGGATGCCGAAACTCACGAGCAACGACGCGCCGCTCAATCCCTATCGCGTGCTCTGGGACCTGCAGCACACTGTCGATATCAGGAACACCATCATCACCCATGATGCGGGCAGCCCCAGAGACCAGCTGTCGCCGTTCTGGAAGCCGGTCGAGCCCCTCACCTATGTCGGCTGGGGCAAGACGACGCAGCTCGGCTACGGCCTTGGGCTCGCGATGGGCGCCAAGCTCGCAAAACCCGACAAGCTCTGCATCAATGTCTGGGGCGATGCCGCGATCGGCTTCACAGGGATGGATTTCGAGACCGCGGTGCGCGAGCGGATTCCGATCATGTCGATCCTGCTCAACAACTTCTCGATGGCGATCGAGCTGAAGGTGATGCCGATCTCGACCCAAAAATATCGCTCCACCGACATTTCCGGCGATTACGCCGCGATGGCGCGCGCCTTCGGCGGCTATGGCGAGCGCGTGACAAAACCCGAGGACATCGTGGGCGCGATCAAGCGCGGCATCCAGAAGACCCAGGAAGGCGTGCCGGTGCTGCTCGAATTCATTACCTCCAAGGAGACCGAGGTCTCGCGGCCTGGGACTTAACGTCGCGGCCATCGCCGTTAACCTTTGCGGCCGTCGCCTCGCCGTCATTGACGGGAGGAGCAAAATCGCCCCGGGACCGCTGGAACAGACCGTCCCGGGGTGAAATAATGGGCTGCCCGACAGGTATTTAGCCCGGCGTTGGCCGGGGCGTGGGCTGCTGGATTTTTCAAAAATGACGGCGGTTTCCGAGGACGCGACGGCCGATCTCAATCGCAGGATTGCCGAGCTCGAGCAGCGGCTGGAACTGGCCTTGATCGAGCGCGACGCCGCGATCGAACGGCAGACCGCGAGCGCGCTGGTCAATTTCCGGCTGCAGAATGAGTTGCGGGCGGCCCACGAGCGTCAGAACGCCAGCGCCGAAATCCTGCGAACCATCGCCGACCTGTCCGGCGATGCGGATCAACTTCTGCATCTGATCGCTGAAACCACCGCGCGCCTGTTTGGCGCGCCCAGCGTAACAATGGTGCTGGCGGAGGGCGAAAATTGGGGCCAGACGATCAACTTCGGCGCCAGTTCGGAGCGGGTCCGGGCCAGAGTAGCCGCCGAGCGGCCTCGCCTTGGCGGCGACAATCTGCCGGGAACGGTGTTTCGGGAAAATCGGCAAATCCATATTCCTGACCTCGATCACATCGACCCCGCCATGGCGCATTGGCCTGTGACGGCTGCGCGAGCCGAAGGCACGCGCACGGTAGCCGCCACGCCGCTTCGGCGCGAAGGCAAGCCCATCGGAGTTTTGATTGTTTACCGTCACGGGCTCGCGCCGTTCACCGACGAGGAGCTCGCGCTCCAGCAAAGTTTCGCCGACCAGGCCGTGATCGCGATCGAGAATGCGCGGCTGTTCAACGAGACCCAGGAGGCGCTGGAGCGGCAGACCGCGACCGCCGATATCCTCAAGGTGATCGCAAGCTCGCCATCCGATGTGCAGCCGGTGTTCGAGGCCATCGCATCGAGTGCGAACCGGCTGATCGGCGGCTTCTCTGCCGCGGTCCATCGCGTCATCGACGGCATCGTTCACCTGGTGGCGTTCACGTCGATCGACCCGGAAGCCGACGAAGCCCTCAAAGCGGCGTTCCCGGTGCATCTGAGCGAGATGCCATCCGTCGCCTTGGTGCAGAACGGCGAGACGGTGCAGGTCGCCGACGCCGAAACGGCCGATCCGCAAACCCGGGGACTTGGCCGTGCACGGGGCTGGCGCAGCGTCACATTCACGCCGTTGATGAACCAGGGCGCATGCATCGGTTTCATCGCCTGCACCCGGCGCGAGCCGGGCGTGCTTGCGGATCATCACGTCCAACTGCTGCGGACCTTCGCCGACCAGGCGGTGATCGCCATCGAGAATGCGCGGCTGTTCAACGAGACCCAGGAAGCGCTGGAGCGGCAGACCGCGACCGCCGACATCCTGAAGGTAATCGCAAGCTCGCCCTCCGACGTGCAGCCGGTGTTCGATGCGATCGCCGAGCGATCGAACCAATTGGTCAATGGTTTGTCTACTTCGGTGCTCAGCCTGGTGGACGATGCGCTGCACATGGTGGCCCACACAAAGGTCGGTCCGGCAGCCGATGCCGCCCTCAAGGCATACTACCCTCAACCGCTGTCCACATTCGCCTGGGGTGAAACGGTTCGCCGGGGCGAAATCATCCGAATCCCGGACAGCGAAGACGAAGCGGCCACGCCGTCCGCTGTGCGAGAGGTGGCGCGGGCGCGTGGCTGGCGCAGCGCAACGCTCGTCCCGTTGCTGCGCGATCGAAGACCCATCGGCATGATCAGCGTGACGCGGCGCGAGACCGGGCTGTTCGCAGACCATCACATGCAGCTGTTGCAGACCTTCGCCGACCAGGCCGTGATTGCAATCGAGAACACAAGGCTGTTCAACGAGACCAAGGAGGCCCTGGAGCGGCAGACCGCAACCGCCGACATCCTGAAGGTGATCGCGAGCTCGCCCTCCGACACGCAGCCGGTGTTCGAGGCAATCGCAACGAGTGCCAACCGGCTGCTCGGCGGGTTATTCGACCGCGGTGTTCCGGCTCTTCGATGGCACCGTCCATCTCGCCGCGTTCACGCCGACCAATCCGGCCGCCGACGAAGCGCTCAAGGCCGATTTTCCCAAACCCGTCGATGCTTTCGAGCCATTGCAGCTGACCCGGCCGGGCGAACCATTCCCTATCCCGGACACTGAAGAGATACCGTGACGCCCCAATCCGGGAAATCGCGCGGCTGCACGGCTTCCGCAGCATGCTGTTCGTACCCCTGATGAACGGCGGGTTGCCGATCGGCGTCATCTCGGTTACGCGCAGCGAGCCCGGTTCGTTCGCACACCAAGCATGTCCAGCTGTTGCAGACCTTTGCCGACCAGGCCGTGATCGCAATCGAAAACACACGGCTGTTCAACGAGGTGCAGGCCCGCACGCTCGAACTCTCCGAAGCGCTCGAGCAGCAGACCGCGACCTCCGAAGTCCTGAGCGTTATCAGCAGCTCGGCCGGAGATCTCGCCCCGGTGTTCGATGCCATGCTCGCCAAGGCCATGCAGCTTTGCAGCGCCAATTTCGGCGTGCTCAACACCTATGATGGCAAGCTGTTCCACAGCGCCGCGACGTACGGGCTGCCGCCAGCCTACGATGAATACCGGCGCAAGCAGCCGCTCGACTATGGTCCGGGCACAGCGCCGGCGCGGCTGTTGCAGGGCGAGCCGATGGTCGAGATCGACGAACTCCTGGAGACGGAGGCCTACCGCAACGGCGATGCCAACCGCCGGGCGCTGGTCGATCTCGGCGGCGCGCGCTGCCTGCTTGCGGTGCCACTGCTCAAGGACGAGCGCGTGGTTGGCAATGTCATGATCTTCCGGCAGGAGAAGCGGCCGTTCTCCGACAAGCAGATCGCGCTGCTCCAGCAGTTTGCGGCCCAGGCCGTCATCGCCATCGAGAACACGCGGCTGCTTCGCGAGTTGCGCCAGAGCACCGAGGATCTGAGCGAGTCGCTGCAACAGCAGACCGCGACGTCCGAAGTGCTCCAGATCATCAGCTCGTCTCCGAGCGACCTTGCGCCTGTGTTCGAAAAGATGCTGGAGAACGCGACGCGGGTTTGCGGCGCCGAGTTCGGATCGATGAATTTGGTGGAAGGTGATACGTTTCGGAGGGCAGCTCTTTATAATGCGCCCCCGGCGTTCGCGGCGGCGCGAAGCAACACGGTCTTCCCGATTCATCCGCAAAGCTCGATTGCCGCCGTCATCCGCGGCAAGCAGGTGGTCCAGCTCGAAGACATGCGCAATGGCGTTGCCTACCTGGCGCGCAATCCGGCGGCGGTCGAGTTGGTGGAACTTGGCGGCGCGCGCACCATCGTCGTGGTGCCCATGGTGCGGGAGGACGAGGTGATCGGTGTGATCACCGTCTATCGCCAGGAGGTACGTCCCTTCGGCGACAAGCAGATAGACCTGTTGACCAACTTCGCGAGGCAGGCGGTGATTGCGATCGAGAATGCGCGATTGCTCCGGGAGCTGCGGCCAGCGCACCGACGATCTTACCGAGTCGTTGCATTTCCAGACCGCGACGTCGGACGTCTTGAAAGTGATCAGCAGATCACCAGACGCGCTGCAGCCCGTGCTGGACGTCATCGTCGAGACGTCGCGAGAACTGTGTGGCTCGGACGCCTCCACCATATTCCTGCTGCGCGACGAGAAATTCCACGTGACTGCGGTATCGGGATTGCTGCCCGCCCATCTGGACCATTTGAAAGCCAACCCGCTGTCAATCGGTCAACCCGGCTCCTCCTTTCCCGAGTTTATGATCAGAAGCGTACGCTGAACTACGACAATGTTCTGGATGATCCCGAGCTCAGTCAAGGATCGACCGGGCTCGGCGGAGCGCGCGCGCTGCTCACGGTTCCGCTCATGAGCGAGGGGCAGGTTATCGGCGCCATCACGTTGCGTCAGTCGCATCTCAAGCCGTTCACGCCACGGCAGATTCAGGCGATCGAAACATTCGCCGACCAGGCGGTGATCGCGATTTCGAACGTCAATTTGTTCGAACAGGTGCAGCAGCGAACTCGCGAATTGTCGAAGTCGCTGGACGAATTGCGCACCGCACAGGATCGCCTGATCCAGACCGAGAAGCTCGCCTCGCTCGGCCAGCTCACCGCCGGCATCGCCCATGAGATCAAGAACCCGCTCAATTTCGTCAACAATTTTGCGGCGCTCTCGGCGGAATTGACCGACGAGCTGAACGAGGCGCTGAAGCCGGCCGTGCTGGACGAGGCCATCCGCGCCGAGGTCGACGAGCTGACCTCCACGCTGAAGGACAATCTCGGCAAGGTGGTGCAGCACGGCAAGCGCGCCGACTCCATCGTCAAGAACATGCTGTTGCATTCACGCGAGGGCTCGGGCGAGCACAGGCCCGCCGACATCAACGCGCTGGTGGACGAAAGCCTCAATCTCGCCTATCACGGCGCTCGCGCCGAAAAGCCGCATTTCAATGTCACGCTGCAACGGAATTTCGATCCCGAGGCCGGCATGATCGAAGTGTTTCCGCAGGAAATCACCCGTGTCTTCCTGAACTTGATCTCGAACGGCTTCTACGCCGTGAGCAAGCGCAAGGCCGACCATGGCGATGGCAGCTTCGAGGGCGTCGTGACCGCGACGACAAAAGGTCGCACCGATCATGTCGAGATATGTATTCGAGATAACGGCACCGGAATCCCGCCCGATGTAAAAGAAAGGATGTTCAATCCATTCTTCACGACCAAGCCGGCGGGCGAAGGCACCGGGCTTGGGCTGTCAATGAGTCACGACATCATTGTGAAACAACATGGTGGCACGATCGACGTCGATACTCTCCAGGGTGAATTTACCGAGTTTACGATCATTTTGCCGCGAACAAGCAATCTTTCAAATAAATCCAGAGGTTAGATGTGAGCGTTCTGGTTCTTGTGGTGGATGACGAGCCCGATGTCGAGGCGCTGTTCCGCCAGCAATTTCGCCGCGATTTGCGCGCGCAGCGTTTCATGATGGATTTTGCCAATTCGGCTGCAGATGCGCTGACGCGCATCACCTCCAGCATCGGGCAATCGCTGATCCTGATCCTGTCCGATATCAACATGCCCGGGATGACCGGGCTCGAGATGCTGCCCAGGGTCAGGGAGATCCGCCCCGAGGTTCCCGTGATCATGATCACGGCCTATGGCGATGCCGATACCAGGCGCAAGGCGCTGGAAAGCGGCGCGACGGGCTTGCTCACCAAGCCGATCGATTTCTCGCTGCTGCGCGAGGAAATCGACCAGCGGCTCGCGCAGGCGGCGCACTGATTCGCTCCCTGGTCATTCAGCTCTCGGTTTCCGCACCGTCGCGGCCAAGTTCGTTCAAACGGCTTGCCTGCGCGACGAAATCGTCGAATATGGACGCAGCGTCCTTCATCCTGTGGCAACTGAAGCCGTCGGCAGACGTTTTCGTGCTGTGATCGAACAGCTCCAGCCAAAACAGCGGCATGCCCTCTAAATCCGCCTCCCGCCCGCGAAACATGCGGATCTCGCAGTTCCCAATCGAGGCGAGCGAAACCGACGCTTCTGAACAATGCGCCGGAATGCACGAGAGCTTGACATAGGCTCTCGCAATTCGCAGCTCGGTAAGCGTCCCGTCGAGCGTGTTGCTCACGATAAAACCTGGGAATCCTCAAATGCGTTGCGAGTACTGCAGGCACCGCCAACGCACAAAATTCGAGCCGCTGAAAACGCCGCAGCAGGATGTGCAATCCGAGCGGCAGCAGGCTGAAGGCGCGAGGGGATATAGCAAGACAGGTCGGAAGCGCGCTTGTTACAGATTGCCAATTATTTGTTGTTTTACGCCAGAGGTAAGGCGGGAACGCTCGCCATCAAAATTAGCACCCGGCCGGCCTAAGATAGAATGTCGAGCGTTCGAAGTGGCTGCAGCTTAAGTTGACGCGAGCTGACCAGAACGAAACCGTTGGGGCGTCATGCCGGTCCACCGTTTGAAGGCATGTGTCAGCGAGCTGACCTCGCGATAGCCAAGCAGCCAGGCGATTTCGGAAACAGGCAATGTCTCATCATGGAGATAGCGCTTGGCGAGGACGGCCCGCAGCTGGTCCAATATCTCCGCGAAGGAAGTACCCTCCTCGGCGAGCTTGCGCGACAAAGTTCGCGAGCTTATCCCGAGCCGCCGCGCGACCTCCGACGCCATGGCTCTGCCGTGCGGCAGCAGTTTCGGCAGAATGTCCTCTGCCATCGAGCGGACGGTAAGGTGCTCTCGGGGCTTGCTCGCCAGCGCCTCTTCCGCGTAGCGCCGCAACAGTTCGTTGAGGTGTTCGTCACGTCCCACGACAGAAAGCAGGGCAACGGTCGCGGAAAGCAGATCTCGTCAGAGCTCGCGCCAAATTCGACGTCGACCCCGAAGAATGCTCTGAATTCCGCCGGCATCTCGTTTCGGAAATGTTTTGTCTTCAGCCGCAACGGCGCCAAACGGCCGTTCGTTACCTGTCGGCAAATGCGTACCAGCGTCACCAGCCAGAACTCTATATGATGCCGGTCGGCACCCCGGTCGACGTTGACGTAATCAAGCGCAATTGCCGCTGTCCTGTCCTGCATACTGAAACGCAGACGAATGCCTTCATTGTTGATCTGGCTGTACCGCTCGGCGTTTCGAAGCGCATCTGCAAGCTGGTCTGACGACGCCATCACATAGTAGACCAGACCGATCTCGCGCAGATCGAAGCTGCGCGCCAGATGGAAACCCAGCCATTCGTCCTGCAACTCTTCGGCAGCCAGCTCCAAGAGCTTGATCTGGGTTCGCACTTCCAGCCGGATGGCGGGATCGCGGGCCTCTTCGCGCGTCAATCCCGCCTTCGACAGGATGACAGCGGGGTCCTTGCCCATCTCGCCCAACCGAGCAAATGCCAGTCGCGCGATCCCGCCCGTGGCGCTCGGTATCGAGCTGAAACCTTCTGATCTCGCGAACTGCATGGCAGAAAGCGTCCCGGTCCATGGACGGATGCGGCGCGCAGACGATCCCAAATGGAATCTCGAGCGCCTCTGCCGGTATTGATATGGGTCAAGCGGCGCCGAGCAGGATGGGCCCTGCCACCTTCACCGCGACCACGCCTTCGGTGCGGGCTCGCACCTCCGGCGAGGCGAGACAGGTCGCAACCGCCTCGTAGCCCGGAGCGCCGGGATAAGGCGCGACGCGCATGGGAGGGCTGTGATTGGCGGGGCAAAGGATGATCGCCTCGTCGGGGCCCACGGCAGACAGGTCCAGAATTGCGGTTGACCGCGTCAGCACGAAGAGCGGGCGCCGGCCAGGCCGCCCAAGTTGGCGCAGATAGACGCCGACGGCTTCCTGCGTGGCTTCATCCAGCCCCTGTTCCACCATGTCGACCAGCAGGACGGCCGGGCCTTCGCATTCGAGGCCGACGATCAACGCGACAAGAGCATCTGACACCACGGCTCCTTCATCGACCAGCCAGGTCAGGATCTCATCGACCCGCGCTTTGAGGGCGGAGTCGGCATCGAGCCGCGCGCGCGCCGCGGCACCACCATCGGCCACCCGCTCCAAACCGAGGAAGGCGGCATTGGGCAAAGTCTCCGCCAGACGCAGAGCCAGCCGGGTTTTGCCACTGCCCAGCGGCCCGATGATGTAATTCAGCGGGGCAATGTCGAGCTCGAATGGCTCGCCACCCCACGGCCAAGGAAGCTTAAGAGAAGGAAGCTTAAGAGAAGCAAGCTCAAGCGTGACATTGGGCCCGGCGGTTGTCTTCAGCAGACGCACCACCTCTCCGCTCGCTGGCGTTTCGCCGCGAGCGAGATCGGCCTGAAGTCCCCGCACCTTTTCGACCGCCCCACTAAGCTCGCGGATTCGAGCTTCGAGTGTCGCCTGGTGCGCGGCCAGCGCCGTTTGCAGCGCCTCCGGCTCGCCGCCCAGCGCCCGCGCGACCTGTGCGAGGCTAAGCCCAAGCGCGCGAAGTGCTGCGACCTCGGCGGCGCGGGCCATTTGATCAGGACCGTAGGCTCGCCATCCGGCGGCAGTGCGGGCCGGCGCGACCAGACCGCGCTTCTCATAGAGTCGCAGCGCCTTGGTGGAGACGCCAAGCCGCCTCGCCGCTTCGGACGGGCTGAAATATCGGACGGAAGAGCTCACGACGCACCTCGCGATTCGCTGATCGTCAAACCTTATCGAGGCGGCCTCAGGGGACAGGTCAAGGGGCAAGTCAATAGGCCGGTCGCGTTTGAATAGGCATGAGTTGGACTTCCGCCCCTCGCCCGAAGCGGTCATGACTTGCTGGGGACATTTCCATTGTTTAGGGTTCAAGCTCCAGCCGATAGCGCCAGATGCATAAAGCGTCGGACGGCCAAACCCGCCGCTCTCAAGATCGATCCAGTAAGCCTATTCGAACCGAACGGGTGCTTTCATGTTTCGATTCGTGATCATTTGCTTGCTCGGACTTCTCTCAAGCGCATTGAATAGTTTGACAGCCTCCGCACAAAGCTGCGGCGCGGCCCCGGTCGCCGTACAAATCCTCGGCTCCGGCGGTCCCAGAATGAATCCGTCTCGTGCCTCGTCGAGCTACCTTCTTTGGCTCGACGGTCATGCCAGAATACTTGTCGATATGGGGGGCGGCGCTCAGCATCGTTTCGGCGAATCGCGAGCGAAGCTCGAAGATTTGTGGATGGTCGGCATAAGTCACCTTCATCCCGACCACGTTTCCGACCTGCCCGCCTTCCTTTGGCTGAGCCATGAGGTTCGAAAGGAGCCGTTGAAGATCTTCGGTCCGACAGGCAACGACGCGGCGCCTGATTTTGCGACGTTCCTTAATCGGCTTTTTGATGAGAAAGCCGGCGCATTCCCCGTGCTTGGCTCCGCATTGGGCGGCACTTATGGTGGTGGAGGCGTGCGGCCCGATATCGGACGGGTCGTCGCTGGAGGCGTTCGACTTGATGTCGGCGTGATTGACGCCGCGAAAGCCGAACCATCGCTGGTGTTTCAGCGCGAGGGGACGACAGTGACGGCGCAGAGAATACCGCATGGAAACATGCCGACTTTGGCCTACCGCGTGCAAACCGGGAACGTATCGGTCGTCTTCAGCTCCGATCAGAACGGGACTGATCCGAAATTCGTCGAGTTCGCGAAGGGGGCAAACGTTCTGATCATGCATCTCGCTGTCGCGCCGGGTGCGGACGTTCCCTTGCATGCAACGCCCGCCGTCGTCGGTCGCATTGCGCAGGAGGCGGCCCCCGGACAACTCATCGTGAGTCACTTCGGCCTGTTCAACATCGATGAGGCGATCGCTGATCTGCGCAAATCCTACAGCGGCCCACTCATCGTCGGCGCCGACATGCAATGCACCCCGGTGCAGTGAAGCGCAGCGGTTATCCGCTGGATTTCGTTCGCGAGGCGTATACCGACGCTAGACTAAATCCGCCTACGTCGAGAGTGTGATGCGGAAGGCAATCAAATAGGGACGTCCGTTGTCGGTCGTCAATAGTTTGCGAACGTCCGCTTCGGTGGCCAGCAATGGCGACTACCGCGGCAGCGACATCCAGGCCCGCCGCACCGATCAGCGCCGAATTATAGCTACCGAAGGCGTCGCGCAAAAGGCCGTAGAAACTCGGCCCCAGGGCCGTGGCCAACTGGATGCCGCATGAGGCAACGCCGAAGACCAAACCGAACGCCTGCGCGCCGAACTCTCGCCGTACGATGATCGGCGATAGCGTTGTAACGTTACCGACAGTCAAGCCGAAAGCGATGCTGGCACCGATGAGAACCGAAGGAACGGGAAAGAGCCCCATCGCGGCAAGCGAACCAGCCGCGATCAGGAGTACGACCGCTGTCGCCACCCTCGCATTCATCTCGTCGGCAAATCGAGCGAGCGCGAGGCGCCCCGCAAGAGCGGAGGCGGCCGTCGACGAAACCGTTATTGAGACGGCCAAAGGGTCGACCGATTGAGCCAACAGCGTGACTTGGTGGGTGAGAAAACCGACCTGCACCATCATGCCGATGCCGAAGGTTGCCATGACGCTACGAAGAGCCGGTGTGCTTAAAGCCATCGGGAGCGTCCAATTCGGTGTGTCGATCGCCATGGCGACACGCTCCGATGGTACGCCGTCTGGAAAAAGCCCCAGGTCTTGCGGGCGATTGCGCAGCACGAGGGCGGCGAGCAGGAGTATCACGGTGATAGCAAAGCCACCGGCCACGACAGTCGTTGACGCAAAACCAATTCGCGCAATTCCGAACAGGAGCGCCGGGGCACCGATAATCCCGCCTACGCTCGCTCCAAGCGATGCGATCGACACCGCACGCCCCTGATGTTTGTCGAACCATGGCGCAAGAGTTGTCGCCACGGCGGTGGTGGAAAGGCCGGCCCAGCCGATGCCCATGAACAGAAAGGCGAGATATGCTTCCCATGGCACGGTCGCGTGGCCAATCTCAATGACGCCGCCGGCCAAGGCGATTCCGCCAAGCGCAATGACGGGGCGCGGACCATAACGTTTGATACCGCCGCCAACCGGTATCAGAAGCAGTGCGCTGACCACGTAGAAAAGGGTTACGGCACCCGAGACGAGGCCGGTCGTCCAGCCGTTCGCCGCAACCACCTCATGGAGATAGACGCCCGCACCAAACAGGCCGAGCGCATTTCCGACTAACGCAGAGAGCATACAGGCGGCGACAATCCACCAGCCATAGAAGACACGCATATGCGGTAGCCCAACCAATGAAGTCTCGTTGGCTGGGCTATATGACGCCAATGACATTCGACGCTTCGATAATCGACGAAATATGTTCGTGCCATGGTCGAGGTGAAACGGTAATGCGCCCGCACTTCCTCCGACGTGCTTTCTCAATCCGCCCCCGAACGCCAACGTCTTTGTTTTGCGCGATTGCCGCAGTTCTGCATGCTGCACCACTGCCGTCGATGCGCCTTGCTTGTATCGATGAAATAGACATCGCAGTCGGATGCGCCGCACTTTCGGATGCGACTGTGATCGGCCGTGACAAGCAAAGTTTCGATTGCGAGCGCACAGGCGTGCAGCGGAATC
Source organism: uncultured Alphaproteobacteria bacterium (assembly GCA_963739755.1). Classification (GTDB taxonomy): domain Bacteria; phylum Pseudomonadota; class Alphaproteobacteria; order Rhizobiales; family Xanthobacteraceae; genus Bradyrhizobium. Next base: position 17,997 of record CAVUCB010000088.1, read on the forward strand.
TCTGGCGAGGATGGCGAGATCCAACTGTGCCTGAATGCGTTTGATGTTGCCGTTGCGACAAGTACGCGCGCAGCATGAGCCCGGCGCACTTCTGATCCAATTGCATCCAACGAGGCTTTGGGCACGGTCTTCCCGGAGTGGGCTGCGGCCAGGATCGCGTGCAGATGTTCCCTCAGCTCGCGAGCACGCCTTGCGATGCGGGAGCAATTCGGCCCCTCGAGCGACCGCAAGCGGGCCGATGCGGACGCCTCAATGAGCCCTGCCAACCCGGCAAATCTCACGAGCTCCCCATAGGTCGCAAGGTTCTCGACCGGTGCGCCCGAAGGTCGCTCGTCCAGCGTGTTCACGAAGTCCAGGGCGGGGTCCCCTCCACTCCAATCGAACGGGTTTGCACGTCCAGCCATTCTCGACCTTGCTTGTTCTGTCGTAACCTATAATCGAAATAACAAAGGTTACGAAATCTTGACATCACACGAGGCCGCAACCGTGTCAAACGACCGCGATGGTGTGCAATACCTGCGCGGCTCGCTTTACGGTCTCGCGGCTGTGAGCATCTGGTCGGGATGGATCGTCGTTGCGCGACTGGGGCTTCGGACAAGCCTTACGCCGTGGGATATCGCGGCGCTGCGCTTCGGCGTCGCCGGACTACTGTTGTTGCCATACGTGTTCAACAAAGGGCTTGCGTTCGACCGCCTCGGCTGGGTCGGACTGGCAGCAATCGTGTTTGGCGGAGCGGCACCGGTCTTCTTGGCCAACTCGGGGCTGCTGTTCGCACCGGCGGCACTTGCCGGCGCGCTCTTTCCTGGCGTAATGCCATTGATGGTGGCGCTTCTCGCGGCAGCGCTTTTGCGAGAGGAATTCACTGCGACGAAGAAGCTTGGTTTCGCCTTCATCCTGCCCGGCGTGCTTGCCATCGTTTGGGGCTCGGGCAGCGAGTTGGGATCATGGCAGAATGTCGGGCATGGGCTCTTTCTGAGTGCCGCTCTCGCGTGGGCCTTCTACACGGTTGCGATGCGGAAGGCTCGCCTTGATGGCTTGCATGCGGCAGCGCTTTCCGCTGTCGGATCCATGCTGCTTTATCTCCCAGTTTTTGCCTTGATACCGGGAACGAAACTCGGCATCGCCTCCTGGAGCGATTTGGGATTGCAGGCCTTCGTCCAGGGTGTGCTTACCGCAATCATCTCCCTGCTGCTTTATGGCCGCGCTGTCGGGATCCTCGGCGCTTCGAGTGGCGCAGCCTTCGCCGCGCTGTGTCCCGCGATGACGGCGCTTTTGGGAATCCCGATCCTCGGCGAGTGGCCAAAGCCGATTGACTGGATGGCGATAAGTCTGATTTCAGCAGGAGTTTATGTCGTAAGCGGTGGGCCGCTGCCTCGATTGTCCCGGTGATTTCGGTGAACTGAGAACACCCCTCGGGCACTCTCCGCGTCAGTTGGTGGCCTCTTAGGCGGTCCGAACCAGGTGGTTAGCGCGCCGGCGAGTCCCAGCTGGGTTGAATCCCCCACCCAGGCCACATATCGGTCGGGCCGAATTAATACGGCGTCGGGAGCCGTGACCACGCCAAGCACCGGAAGCTCCCACCTACCAACACATCTCACGTCGATCAGCCGGACCCGATCCGCCCACGGCGTGATGTCGAGGCCGCCGGGCTCACCGAGGTTGAGCAGGACCGGCCGCGCATTGTGCAGAAGAGTGAAGACCCGCAGCGGGCCGTTGTCGGTGACGAGGTCGAGATCGGGCATGCGGCGTCCGAGCAGCGGATGTCCCTCGCCGAGATCGTAATGAATATCAAGACCGGACATCATCGCGGCAAACCGCTTGCGGGGCTCATCCATGCTCAGCAGTTCGGACATGGTGTCGCGCAGTGCCTTCGTGCGTTCGTCTTCGCGGCGAAGAACGATCGACGCCATCGTGTTGCGCAACACGCGGGCGGCGACCGGGTGGCGCTCGGCGTGGTAGGTATCCAGCAGGCTTTCCGGTGATGTCCCCTTGACCACCTGGGCCAGCTTCCATCCCAGATTCACCGCATCTTGCACGCCGGTCTGGAGGCCCTGTCCACCGTCCGGGGAATGCACGTGTGCGGCATCGCCGGCCAGCAGCAACCGTCCCTTGCGGTAGGCCGCGGCCTGCCTGGTCATATCGGTGAACCGGGAGATCCAGATCGGGCTATGGACTCCGTAGTCCGTCCCGCATGCGGCGATGAGAGCCTCGCTGAGATCGCCCAAGGTGGGTTCGGTCGCGGGGCCGACGTGCTGTTCGGTTACCAGGACCCCCACTGGTCCCCGATCCGCGCAGACTATCTTGCCGTCGACGATCTGGTACTCCTTCCTGCCGAAGGAATGGACACCAAAGGCACTGCGGTGGATGCCCCATTCGGGCGTCTCGGTCATCTCGACCTCAGCGATCAGGTTGCTGGTCGTCGGATCCGATCCCGGGAACGCGATCCCCGCGGCCTTGCGGATGAGACTGCGTCCGCCATCGCACCCGACGAGATATTGCGCCCGCAGCGACCGGCCATTGTTGAGCGCGACATCGACGCCTGTGTCGTCCTGCGCGAAGCCGTTCACCTCGATGCCGTACAAGATGGGCACCGCCAGTTCGCCGGCCCAGCCGGCGAGGATGCGCTCGATATGGTTCTGCCACAGCCCGAGCCCGTAATTGTGCCGGGTGGGAAAATCGTTGATGTCCAACCGGACCCCGGCGAACCCCGCGACCTGAGCCACCTGTCCCTCCGAGAGGAACCGATCGGCAATTCCGCGCTGATCGAGGATTTCGATCGTCCGTGCGTGCAGACCGCCTGCCCGCGAGCCGGCAAGGTCTTGGCTGGCGCGCCGCTCGACAATGGCAACGTCGACGCCCGCCAACGCCAACTCGCCTGCCAACATCAGTCCGGTCGGACCTCCTCCGACGATCACCACCGCATGATTGGTCATCGCCGCACTCCGATCATTCTCGCGGCGGCGACCAACCCGGCCGCACGCGAACCGCACCTCGACAACAACACGCACATTTCTCGTGACTCCGCAGGCTCTCGCTTCGGTCGGCGTTTCTACGGGATGACAGGGGTCTTGAAGCAAGCCCCTTGCGCGCCCCATATTAGAGTGGGGAGATTGGTATTCTGCTTTTCGGTTGTTTCCGCGGTAGAGCGGAGAGTTGTGGAAATAGTTTTTGTGATGTCGCCTGTTGGTGCCCAAAACGGACGTCGGGCCGCAGATGCTCAATAGCCGTAACCTTTAAGGCCTTTAGGGCGGAGGACAGACCTCCACGCCCTCGGATTTTCTCCGGCATCCTTCAGTTACTCTAATCGGGTATGAAAATAAACGTAGGTCAAAACAGCGCCTGCCAAAGCGGTAGCAAAACCCGCAATTAACAATCGTCGTGCGACTTGCGTTGTGCCGGCACACGTTGCCCCGCAATCAAGCGACCGGGCCCATCGCTGCATCATTGATTCATCAGTGAAATCTGGTCGATCCGCAGTCGCGGATCCATGTGCTCGCTCGCTGCAAATTAAAATGGTCTCGATCGAATGGAACTCCAGCGCGGATAGCGCGTTACCGAGCGCGTTGGGGAAGGCGTTGCCTCTAATGGCATCGGGCCCTTGGCGTGGGCGCAGGTCAAGGTTGTCGCCGGTCGTGGTCATCTGCAGGGGGCGGGCGTTGAGTTACCAAGCCGAAATCAGCCGCACGTCGCCGACGGCGATCCTGATGGTGATGGATCAGTCGACGTCGATGAATCAACGCTTGAACAGCGGACAGAGCAAGGCCGCCTTCCTGGCGGATGTTCTCAACAAGACCCTCTATACCATCATCACCAATTGCTCCAAGGCCGACGGCGTCCGCGACTATTTTCACGTAGGCGTGGTCGCTTATGGTGGAAAGGACGCTGCTGGCAACGGCTTTCAAGGCGCGTTGGGCGAGCAGCCATTGCATGTCATCTCCCGCCTCGCGGAGGCTCCGCTCCGTGTCGAGACCCGTACCAAGAAGGTCGCCGGGCTTAACGGCGATGTCGTGGAACAGCAGGTGCGATTTCCCGTTTGGTTCGAGCCGCGAAGCCAGGGCAAGACATTGATGTGCGCGGGTTTCGGCGCGGCGATCAAGATTCTCGATGAGTGGTGCGCCGCGCATCCGTCCGCATTTCCGCCGACAGTCCTGCACGTGACCGACGGCCACCCGTCCGACGGCGATCCGGAGCCGGCGGCCGATCGGCTCAAGAGCCTCGCGACCAACGACGGCAGCTGTCTGTTGTTCAACCTGCACGTCGACGCCGGCGAGGGTGAGCCGCTGATTTTTCCGAACGACGAGCGAGCTATCAAGGATCGCTTCGGCAAGGCTTTGTTTCGCATGTCGAGCCTCCTCCCACCGCATGCCTTGGAGGCCGCGGCGCGCAAGGGCTATGACGTTCGCCCCGGCGCGCGCGGATTTGTCTTCAATGCCGGGATCGAAACAATCGCCGATTTTTTCGATATCGGCACTCGTCCGGCCATATCGGCCGATCGCTGACCAACCAGACCGAGGGGAAAAGCAATGGCGTACCAGGCCGAGATCAGCAGGGAGAATCCCACCTGCATTCTATTCGTCATCGATCAATCAGGATCCATGGACGAGATCACCGACGCGGGCCGCTCGAAGGCCGCCTTCGTCGCCGACGTGCTGAACAAGACGCTCTATACGCTGATCACGAGTTGCTCGAAGTCCGATGGCGTGCGCAACTATTTCGACGTCGGCGTGATCGCCTATGCCGGAACGCATGTCATGAGCGGGTTCGGCGGCGCCTTGTCCGGGGAGATTGTGCATCCGATCCAGGCGATCAGCGAGAATACGCTGCGCGTCGAGGAGCGCAAAAGGAAGACGGACGACGGCGCCGGCGGTATCGTCGAGCTGAAGACCAAGTTTCCAGTCTGGTTTGACCCGAAGAGCGAGGGCGGCACGCCGATGCGCGCGGCGCTTGGCAAGACCATCGAGACGGTAGGCGGCTGGTGCGAACAGCACCCCGGCTCTTATCCGCCGACCATTCTCCATGTCACCGATGGGCAATCGACCGATGGCGCGCCCGAGGAAATGGCCGATGGGCTGCGGCGGATTTCGACCAAGGACGGCCAGGCGCTGCTGTTCAACCTGCACATCAATACGGCCGCCGGGCTCGAGATCGTGTTCCCGACCGCCGACACCGCGCTCCTCGACGAGTATTCGCGGATGCTGTTCCGCATGTCGAGCCCGCTGCCTGAGCATCTGGCCAAGTTTGCCGGCGACAAGGGCTACTCGATCGCAGACGGATCGCGCGGCTTCATCTTCAATGGCGATCCCCAATGTGTCGTCGACTTTTTCGAGATCGGCACCCGACCCAGGCTGGTCGCCGACCGGTGAGCACCACGGAGCTACGTTCGAAATCGCGCCTGCCCTTGGCGTTCAGCGTCCCCAAGCGTCAGGATCAGCACAACGAGGACAGCTTTCACCGCTCGGCCAAGGGTGTCTATGCGTTGAGCGACGGCGCGTCGGTGTCCTTCGATTCGGCGTCTTGGGCACGCATCCTGGTGCGCCGCTACACGCGCAATCCGGAGTTCACGCAGGAGTGGTTGTCGGCGGCGATCGCCGAGTTTCGCAAGCTGTACGACCGCGACAGCCTGCCGTGGATGCAGCAGGCATCTTTCGACAAAGGCAGCTTCGCCTCGCTGCTCGGCGTTCGGATTGCCGACGCAGGAAGGGCGATCCAGGTCCTGGCGGTCGGCGACAGCTTAGCGGTGCTCTGCGACGGCGATCGCATCAAGGCGACCTTTCCTATCTCCACCGCAGCGGAGTTCACCCGGTCGCCGCGGCTGATCTGCACCAACCCGACGCACAATACGTTCCTGGATAAAATGGACTTCGCGTACGACCTTGTCGCCGACTGGACCTTCCGCGGGCTGGAGCAGCCGGCGCTGTTGTGCATGACCGACGCGCTCGGTCATTGGCTCCTGTCGCAGCGCGATCGCGATTCGTCTCCGATCAGTATTTTGCGCAAGGTGAGAACGCCCAGCGCATTCGCCCGGTTCGTGCGGGAGGAGCGCGCAGCCGGTCGCATGAAGCGCGACGACACCACATTGATCGCGTTGTGGTAGGTGGAAAATGCCATACCCGCAGATCGTTGAATATCATGAAGCGGTGCAACATCCGTCGCAAGCATTCATCGACCCGGAACTGAAGCAGGGTGCCGTCGCCGAAAACAATCTGGGCCTGCCGTTGGTGATGTCGGGAGGATTTGCGCTAACCTATGCGGTCACCACCCCGCGTCGAAAGTGCGCCGTGCGTTGCTTTCACCGGGAGATTCCGGCGATCCAGCAGAAGTACGACGCGATTTCCAAGAAGTTGCGTTCGCTCACCAACGGATGTTTCGTCCATTTCGATTTCCAACAGTCCGGCATCAATGTCCGCCAGCAGACCTTTCCGATCGTGCGAATGGATTGGGTCGAGGGTGATACGCTGGGCATCTGGCTGGACAAGCACTTCGACGATCCGCGCGCGCTCGAAAAGGCGCGGACCGATTTTGCTGCCATTGCGCGCTTTCTTGAGCTCAAGGGCATAGCCCACGGCGACATTCAGAACGGCAACGTGATGGTCGCCAACGGCGACATCAAGCTGATCGATTACGATGGCATGTTTGTCCCCGGCATGCGCCCGGGCAACGGCAGCGAGACCGGACACAAGCACTTCCAGCATCCAGATCGGCGGGTTTCCGATTTCGGTCCCAACATGGATCGTTTCAGCTTCATTGCGCTCGATCTCAGCCTGAAGGCCGTCATCGAGGACAAATCGCTGTACTCGAAGTTCCGCGAGGGCGGCGAGACGGTCGTCTTCAAGGCTAACGATTTCGCCGACCCGGCGAACAGCGATATCTTCCGGCGCCTGCTGGCGATGCCGAAGCTGAAGGAGCAGGCGCGCCGCTTTGCGGCGATCTGCGAGGCGCCTCTGGCCGCCGTCCCAACGCTCGACGAATTCCTGGCCGCACACAACATTCCGACGGCGAAGACGCAGATCAAGACACGGCCTTCGCCTGCCGCGAGGCTCCCGGCGGCCAGCTACATCTCCGCCTACCCGGTCGTCGATGCGCTCAATTTCTCCGCGGCGATGCAGCGGGTCGGTGACCGCGTTGAGTTGATCGGACGGATCGTCGAAGTCACGCCGGGGTCCCGGAAGGCTGGCAAAGGTCCCCCCAAGCACTACGTCTTTATTAATTTTGGCTCGTCGCGAGGCAGCATCGTCAAGATCTCGATCTGGTCAGACGGGCTTGCCAAGCTAAAGGAGCAGCCGTCGACAGCCTGGATCGGGCGTTGGGTGAGCGTCACCGGCCTGATGGATG
>CAVUCB010000089.1:0-11742 GCA_963739755.1 uncultured Alphaproteobacteria bacterium
TCGGGATCGCCGCGATCGAGCGCGACCGCGCCCTTGTAGACCAGGAACGGCATCGGGTTGTTCGGCACGAGGCCATCGTCGTCGAAGTCGTCGTGGCGGGCTCGATTTTTTCACGGACGACGGACATCATTCTCCTCCTTGGGAAAAACCAGGCATGGATCAAACCAGCCGCCACCCGTTGCGTTCCGCCCCCGCTAAATCCGGAACTTCATCACCTCATCCCTGAACTTGAGCCCATGGCCGGGCCGCTCCGGCGCGGTGATCATGCCGTCCTTGATTGCGGGCGGATCGACCCAGAGATCGTTGATCAGCCCCATATTCTCGCACCAGATCCCGTTCGGGATCGAGGCCAGCAGGTGCACGTTCAGCTCCGGAAACAGATGCGGCGCGATGGTGATGCCCCAGGTGTCGGCCAGCGTCGCGATCTTGCGCAGGTCGGTCATGCCGCCGCGCATCGGATCGGGCTGCAGGATCGGCAGGCAGGGATTGAGGAAGAATGGCCGCAGATCGTAACGCGTGAAATGGGTTTCGCCGCCGACCACGCGCATGTCGAGGGCTGCGGCGATGCGCTGGTAGCCGGCGAAATCATCGGCCGGCACCGGCTCCTCAAGCCAGTAGATATTATATTTCTCGAACTTGCGCCCCATCTCGATCGCGACGTCCGCGCTCCAGCCCATGTTGACGTCGATCATGATGTCGATATCGGGTCCCACCGCCTCGCGCATGCGGCGCACATTGTCGAGGTCCTCGGCCGGCGAGCGGACATGCGCGACCTGCATCTTGATCGCCTTGTAGCCTTGCTTCACGTAATGCAGCGCCTTCTCGATCATGCCGTCGCCGCCGGCGCCGCGGAAGCAGCCCGAGCCGTAGATCGGGATTTGCGAGCGGTAATGGCCCCACAGCCGATGCAGCGGCAGCCCGGCGCGTTTTCCCACCGCGTCCCACAGCGCGATGTCGAGCGCCGACATCGCCATCGCGGCTATGCCGCCGCGGCCATAGGTCATGGTCGCGGTCCACAGGTCGCGCCAGATCGCCTCGATGGCGGTGGCGTCCTTGCCCTTGACCCGCGGGATGATGCACTCCTCGAGACAGGCGGCGATCGACTTCATGCCGGGGCGGAACAGAAACAGATAACCCATGCCGGTGATGCCGCCTGCGGTCTCGACATCGCAGATCAGGATGTCGCGCATCTGTCCCAGCGCGTGGCCCTTGAGCCAGGGATCGTCGGCCCAGGGCATGCGCAGCATCGTCACTCTGACGTCGCGAATGGTCATGTCGGGATTGGTCATTGGCGGCGGTTTCCTTGTTGGCCTGATCATGTTCGCCTGATCTGGGCAAAGGAAAGTCAACCACAGAAGGCAGCCACTGATCCAGCGCCGTCCCACATGCCCGCAATGCGGCGTGGGCGCTGATCGCTCTGGACGCGACGAGCTCTCGTGTCCCGGACGCGGTGCAGCGCAGAGCGCTGCTTCGCAGAGCCGGGACCCATTCTTGTGCCTCGCAGTCGGGTGGGCCCCGGATCAGCAGCGCACCGCAAGGGCGCTGCGCAGCATCCGGGGCACGAGACCGGATATTAGGCCCGCTTCTTCGCCCGCATCAGATCGGCAAACCGATCGAACAGATAGTGCGAGTCGCGCGGGCCGGGGACGCCTCGGGGTGATACTGCACCGAGAACACCGGCTTGCCGTCGAGCGCGATGCCGCAATTGGAGCCGTCGAACAGCGAGATATGGGTCTGCGTCGCGCCCTTGGGCAGCGTCGCCTGGTCGACAGCAAAGCCGTGGTTCATCGAGGTGATCTCGACCTTGCCGGTGGTCTCGTCCTTCACCGGGTGATTGGCGCCGTGGTGGCCTTGATGCATCTTCATGGTCCGCGCGCCGACCGCGAGGCCGAGCATCTGGTGGCCCAGACAGATGCCGAAGGTCGGCGTACCGGAAGAGATCACCTGCTGGATCACGGGCACCGCGTATTTGCCGGTGGCCGCGGGATCGCCCGGGCCGTTCGACAGGAACACGCCGTCCGGCTTCATCGCCAGAATATCTTCAGCCGACGTGGTCGCCGGCACCACCGTGACCTTGCAGCCGACGCCGGCGAGCAGCCGCAGAATGTTGCGCTTGATGCCGTAGTCGATCGCGACCACGTTGAACTCGGGATTGGTCTGCCGGCCAAAGCCCTTCTCCCACGCCCACGGCGTTTCGTCCCAGGTGAAACGCTGGCCGGAGGTGACCATCGGCACGAGGTCCATGCCTTCGAGGCCCGGCCATTCGCGGGCTTCTTCCTTCATCCCATGCAGATCGAACTGGCCGTCCTTCGCATGCGCGATCACGGCGTTCGGCATGCCCTTGCTGCGGATCAGCGCGGTCAGCGCGCGGGTGTCGATGCCGGAAAGGCCGATGATGCCGCGCGCCTTCAGCCACTGGTCGAGGTGGCGCGTGGCACGGTAGTTCGAGGGATCGGTGATGGCGGTGCGCAGGATCACGCCGCGCGCGCCCGGCGTCGCGGCCATGTTCACCGTTTCGATGTCTTCCTCGTTGGTGCCGACATTGCCGATATGCGGGAAGGTGAAGGTGATGAGCTGTCCGGCATAGGAGGGATCGGTGAGAATCTCCTCATAGCCGGTCATGGCGGTGTTGAAGCAGACCTCGCCCACGGCGTGGCCCTCGGCGCCGAGGCCAAAGCCTTCCAGCACCGTGCCATCGGCGAGCACGAGGAGCGCGGTCGGTTTGTGGTCCGGCCAGGCGGCGTCGTTTTCGGCTTGTGTCATGAGGCCTGTACATAGTCGCGGCCGGGGCTCGCGTCAAAGCAGTAAGTCGCGGATTCACATGCGTTTCCCGCATATTTGGCGCCCCGTGGGCCGGGACCGGATTGTTTCAGGCCGGCGAACGGCCTAGATCAGGAGCCAGACGCAATAAAAGGACAAAACCATGCTGCGCGACGACATTAACAACGCGGTCAAGGAGGCCATGAAGGCCAAGGAGGAGAGAAAACTCTCCACGCTGCGCATGGTCAATTCGACCATCAAGAACGCCGACATCGCCGCGCGCGGGGAAGGCAAGCCGCCGCTTTCCGATGCTGACCTGCTCGGCGTATTCCAGAAGATGATCAAGCAGCGCCAGGAATCGGTCGAGCTCTACGACAAGGGCGGCCGCGCCGAGCTCGCCAACCAGGAGCGCGAGGAGATTGCCATCATCTCCGCCTATCTGCCGAAGCAGATGTCGGAGGACGACGTGAAGCAGGCGATCTCCGCCGTCATGGCCGAAACCGGTGCGGCCGGTATCAAGGACATGGGCAAGGTAATCGGCGCGCTGAAGGCGAAATATGCCGGGCAGATGGATTTTGCCAAGGCGAGCGGCCTGGTGAAGGCGGCGCTTTCTTGAAGCTTGCTCCGCTGCACCCTCTCCCCTTGCGGGAGAGGGTGGCTTCGCGAAGCGAAGCCGGGTGAGGGGTTCTCTCCGCGAGCGCGCCGGTGGAGACAACCCCTCACCCGGCTCGCATCTATCGATGCGATCCACCCTCTCCCGCAAGGGGAGAGGGTGCAGCGGAGCCAGCGGCGATGCTTTAGGTTTGATCCCATGCTCACCGAGACCGACAGCTACGAAAAACTCTATCGCGATTTCCGCTGGGACATCCCGGCGCGATTCAACATGGCGGACGCCTGCTGTGATCGCCATGCGGATGGCTCGAACCGCCTCGCGCTGATCTATGTCGATGAGGATGGTTCAGCGCAAGCGCACCTCGTTCGACGAGATGCGCGCCTTCTCCAGCCGCTTCGCCAATGTACTGAAAGCCGACGGACTCGCGCGCGGCGACCGCGTCGCGGTGTTTCTCTCGCAATCGCTGGAGTTGCCGATCGTGCATCTCGCGGCGTGGCGGTCGGGCTTCGTCTCGGTGCCGCTGTTCACGCTGTTCGGCGAGGACGCGCTGCAATTCCGGCTGCAGAACTCCGGCGCCAAGGCGGTCGTGACCGATGAAGGCGGTTGGGAGAAGCTTTCGAAAATCCGCGACAAGCTGCCGGACCTGAAGAACATCTACGTCACCGGCCGCGCCGGCGCGGGCGCGAAATCATTCTGGTCGGCGATCGAGGCAGCATCCGATCAATTCACGACCGTCGACACTGCCTCCGACGATCCCGCCATCATCATCTACACCTCCGGCACCACAGGAAATCCCAAGGGCGCGCTGCACGCCCATCGCGTGATCCTCGGTCATCTCCCCAACATCGAGATGGTGCACGGCTTCTTCCCAAAGCCCGGCGACGTGATGTGGACGCCGGCCGACTGGGCCTGGATCGGCGGGCTGTTCGATGCGCTGTTTCCGGCCTGGTATCACGGCGTGCCGGTCGTCGGTTATCGCGCGAAGAAGTTCGAGCCGCAGGCGGCGATGCAGCTGATGGCCGATCACGGCGTGCGCGTCGTGTTCCTGCCGCCGACCGCGCTGAAACTGATGCGGCTCGCGAACGTCAAGCATGATGGCGTCAAGCTGCGCAGCATGCTCTCCGGCGGCAAATCGCTCGGCGCCGAGCTGCTGGACTGGGTGCGCGCCACCTTCGGCATCGACGTGCACGAGATCTACGGCCAGACCGAATGCAATCTCGTGGTCGGCTGCAATTCAAAACTGTTTCCGATCCGCCCCGGCGCGATGGGCAAGGCGACGCCAGGCTTTGACGTGCGCATCGTCAACGACAAGGGCGAGGAGTTGCCGCGGGGGACGCGCGGCATCATCGGCGTGCGCCAGCCCAATCCCTGCACCATGATCGAATATTGGCGCAATCCGGAAGCCACAGTGAAGAAATACGCCGGCGAGTTCCTGCTCACCGGCGATCTCGGCCGCCAGGATGACGACGGCTATTTCTGGTACATGAGCCGCGAGGACGACGTCATCACGTCTGCCGGTTACCGCATCGGCCCGGCGGAGATCGAGGACACGCTGCTGAAGCATCCGGCCGTCGCGCTGTCGGCGGTCGTCGGCATTCCCGATCCGATCCGCACCGAGGCGGTGAAAGCGTGGATCGTGCTGCGCCCGGGCTTTGCGCCGAGCGTGCAGCTCGCGCGCGAGATCCAGGATTTCGTCAAGGTGCAACTCGCCGCCCACGAATACCCGCGTTACGTGCAGTTCACCGACGCGCTGCCGATGACCGCCACCGGCAAGGTGTTGCGAAGGGAGTTGCGGGCGCGGGGTTAGCACCATCGTACCGACGACGGCGCGCTCCGCGCAAAGCAAGATTGAGCGCCGCACAATGGTTAAAAGAATCGTAAGCCGCGCTCCTGTACTAGGGAGCACCGCCTTGCGTTTGGAATGAACCATCATGCGAATTCGATCCTTTTTCCTCGTTTCATTGTCGGCCGCCGCGGCCGTTGGCCTGCTTTCCGCCGTCGTCACCGTGGTCAGCGAATGGCGGCAGGCGAGTGCGGCGGCGCAGGCACAGCAACTCGCATTGGCGATCAAGGCGGGCTTGAGTTCGACCGAGCATCTCGCGCTGGAGCGCGGTTATTATCTCGCGGATGTGCTCGCAGAAGCGCCGATCGAGGCCGACGAAAGAGCGAAGATCGACAAGCTCAAGGCCGAGACCGACACAGCTTTCGCCGACATGATCGACCGCCTCAACGGCTCCGGCATCGCGGAGGCGACCGCCAAGATTCCCGAATTGCGCCAGATCGTGGCGCGGCTGGTGGAGTTGCGCGCCGAGGGCGACCGCGCCATGGCCGTTCCGCTTGCCGCGCGCGACAAGAACACCGTCGATACGCTGTTCCTGCGCCTGTTGAAATTGCCGGGCGAGACCGACCGCGTCGCTCGATCCCGTGGAGAACGCGCTGAGCCAGCTCGACAGCGAGAGCGCCCGCTTCATCGGCGTGGCGCGGCTCGGCTGGGAGATGCGCGACCTCTCTTCGCGGCCATCGGCGCTGTTCAATACCGCGCTCGGAACCAAGAAGCCGTTCGGCGCCGCGGGCGCCGAGAAGCTGGCGGAGGCGACCGGCCGAATCGATCAGACATGGATCCGGATTCAGGCCGCCGTCGCCCGTACCGGCGCGCGACCGCGTCTGGTCGCAGCGCTCGAAATGGTTCGCACGGGTTATCTCGAAGCGGCTTCAAAGCTCTACAAATCGCTCGAAGAGCATGCCCGCACCGACGGCGTCTACGGCATCGAGCCGCGCGAGTTTCGCATGAGAAATTCCGCGGCGATGCAGAAGATTCTGGCGGTGCGCGATGCCGCCATCGCTGAAGCCATCGACGCGGCCGACGCCCACCGCGCCGCCGATCTCTTCGCCTTGTGGCTGGCTGTCGGAATGCTGGTGCTGGTCATCGCCGTCACGGCTGGCGTCGCATCGCTGCTCAGCCGCCGCATCGTCGGACCGATCACGGTCCTGACCGAGGTGATCGGCCGGCTTGCCGGCGGCGAGCGCGATCTGGCGGTGCCATCGCGCGAGCGCCGTGACGAGATCGGCCGCATGGCGCAGGCCATCGAGGAATTGCGCCAGCGTTCGATCGAGGCGGCCGCGATGGCCGAGAGCGTCGCGGCGCAGCGCGCGGCGGAAGCGGCCCGGGTCGAGCGCGTGGCTTCGGTCACCGGCGACTTCGACCGCAAATCGGCCGCGCTGATCGAAGCCGTGGTATCCGCCGCCGGCTCGGTCGGCACCGAAGCGAGCCAGACTGCCGATATCGCGCGCGACATCTCGAGCCGTACCGCCTCGGTGGTGAAGGGCTCGACCGACGCCTCGGGCAATGTGCAGACTATTGCTGCGGCCACCGAAGAGCTGTCGATCTCGGTGCGCAGCATCGCCGAGCGGGTGCGCAAGTCGGCCGAGATCGCCGGCCGCGCCGTCGGCGAGGCAAAACGCGCCGACACGCGGATCGTCAGCCTCGGCGAAGCCTCGAAGGCGATCGAGGGAATCGTGAAGCTGATCTCCGGCGTTGCCGAACAGACCAACCTTCTGGCGCTGAATGCCACCATCGAGGCGGCAAGGGCAGGCGAGGCCGGCAGGGGCTTTGCCGTGGTGGCGAGCGAGGTCAAGAGCCTTGCCACCCAGACCGGCAAGGCCACCGAGGAAATCGCCAGCCAGGTCCAGCAGATCCAGGCCACCACCACGGAGGCGATCGCCGCGATCCGGGATGTCGGCGCCACCATCACCGAAATCAGCGGCATCGCAGCCGAGCTCGCCGGCGCCGTCGAGCAGCAGAATGCCGCCACCGGCGAGATCGCCGGCAACGCCCAGCGCGCAGCCGACGGCACCCGCAACGTGCTCGCCAACACCGCCACCGTCGCCAGCGCCACCGAAGAAGCGTCGCGAACCGCCGACCACATGGCCAGCTCGATCAAGGACCTCGCCGGCCGCGCCCAGCTGCTCACCAGCGAGATCCGGCACTTCCTCGACGATCTCAAGGTGGCGTAGGGCCACCACCGTCGTCCCGGACAAGCGAGCGCCTTGCGGCGCGCAGCGCCGTCAAGAAGCGAGCGCGATCCGGAATCCATAACCACAGGCGGGTTGTGATAGCGAAGGCTGGAGCTCCAGCTCAGCTCAACAACGACGCCCTGTGGTTATGGGTCCCGGCCTTCGCCGGGACGACATTTGAATGTGCGGCACGACGGCGCTAGCCCGGCGTCCCAATCCCCATCTCCTTCAGCGCCGCCAGCATCCGCGCCGGCGGGGCCATCTTCACCACCAGCGGTTTCCCCGTCTCCAGCACGCTCTTCAGGCTGGAGAGGATCGCGGGCCAGCCCTGGCGGCCGCCGGAGAGGATGTCGTCACTGATCGGTCGGTCATGCGACTCGCTCATCGTGAGCTTCACCGCTTCGCCGGCCTGCTCGATCTCGTAGGTTACGAGCGTCGGGCCGAGCTTTTCGATCAGCGCCGGCCAGTTGACGTTGAAGGTGAATGTCAGCCTCCGCGGCGGATCGCATTCGACCACCTCGCCCGAAATATGCAGCGCGCCGTCCGGCGTGCGCACGATGTAGGCGCCGCCGACGCGCTGCTCGACCTCGACCGAATTGCCGAAGAAATACTTCTTGCTGAATTCCGCCGATGTCAGCGCCTCCCACACCTTCTCCGGCGTGGAGGCGATGTAGATGGTGTAGACCGTCAGCGGCTTGAACTTGTCGATATTCATGTCGGCATGTGCCCTTCGATAGAGTCTCATCGCTACTCGAAACCCTCCGGCTCAGGCACAGCTCGGCTCCTTCGCGCTGTGCGAGGGCAGGTCGAGCGGCAGCGGATGGCCGGTCTCCAGCATGCTCTTCAGGCTCGCGATCACCATCGGCCAGCCGCCTGAAATGTCGCGCAGGGTCTTGCCGCCCTCGTCGAGATTATCGTGGGTCACGGTCAGCTTGACGACTTTGCCGCGCGGCTCCAGATCGAAGGTGACGCGCGAGGTGCGCTCGCGCTTGGCGTCTTCCGAGCAGGGATCCCAGGTATAGGCGAGGCGGCGCGGCGGATCGGACTCCAGCACCTTGCCCTCGACGCTCGGCTTGCCTTGCCTGGCAAAGCGATAGGGTGAGCCGACTTTCCAGTCGGAGACGACGCGGTGGCCGAACCAGTAGCGCTCGGTGAAGTCGCCGTCGGTCAGCGCATCCCACAGCTTCTCGGCCGTGGTCTCGATATAGGTGACGTAGACGAACTCCGGCTTGCTCATCGCGCGCCTCCCACGGCCTTCTTCGCCTTGTCGACGAGGTCCTCGTACCACGGCGCGTACAGCACCTTGCCGCATTCGATGTAGCTCTTGAGGCTGGACAGGATCAGCGGCCAACCCGTGCTGACGCTCTTCAGCGCGGGGCTGCCGGGCTCGAAGCGGTCATGCACCATCGTGAGCCTGACCTGGTCGCGCTGCGGCTCCAGCTCGAAGGTCACGCGCGACGGCTTGCCGTTGTCGGAGCCGTCATGCGCCAGGAACGAATAGGCGAGGCGGCGCGGCGGATCGTATTCGAGCACCTCGCCGGTGATGTTCTTGTCGCGATGCGGCAGCGTGATGGCGAAGGGCGAGCCGACCTTCCAGTCGGAGACGACGGAACAGCCGTGCCAGTAACGTTCCGACATCCCGGCGTCGGTCAGCGCCTCGAACACCTTCTCCGGCGTCGACGAGATATAGATGACATAGACGAATTCGGGCTTACTCATCGCGCTTCTCCAGTTGCCTTTTCAATTCGGAGAGCGCGGTCAGCTTGCCGCGCTCGAATTTCTTGATCCACCGCTCGCCGATCTGATGGATCGGCACCGGGTTGAGGTAGTGCAGCTTCTCGCGGCCGTGCCTGTAGGTGGTGACGAGGTTGGCCTCTTCGAGAATGACAAGGTGCTTGGTCACGGCCTGACGCGTCATGTCGAGGCCGTCGCACAGTTCGTTCAGCGTCTGTCCGTTCTTGGCGTGAAGCCGGTCCAGCAGATTTCGCCGTGAGGCATCCGCCAGCGCTTTGAAGACTTCATCCATGGTTGGGATAATAGGCAACCAAATGGTTGCATGTCAAGCGTGGATTTTCGGTGCTTGCGAAAGCGGCGATGGTTTTGATGGCGGCGGAGTGCGCCGCCGAACGCAGCTTGAATTTCCCGGCTTCGGCAGGGTTCGAGAAGCAGGGGACCTGATACCGGTCATCACCGCGGACCTCGCAAATTTGTTTTTGCGCGGGCGTAGTGCAAAGCCGGCACGCTCCGCTATGATGCCATCCGAAGGGCCAACGAAGATTGGCCGCAAAACCGGGTGGATCAGTATGGTCGGGCGCGTCAAATTCGCAATTCTCATCGCATTTTCGTCTCGGCTGAGCTGGCGCGCAGGCGCAGCAGCAAAAGATCGGCGCGCCGCCCGAATCCTCCAACATGAAGCTGGTCGGCTATAGCGACCTGCAGGCGCGCAGCGCCTATCAGCCGACCATCCATCACCAGGGCGACCGCTACATCGCCTATATCGGCCATCACGGTGGAACCGACGAGATTCCCGATCCCGTCAATCCCCTGACCGGCAACGCCGAGCCGAACGGCACCTCGATCGTCGACGTCACCGATCCCGCGCATCCGAAATATCTCAAACACATTCCGGGGCAGGAGGGGAAATACGAGGGAGGCGGCGCGCAGATGGTGCGCGTCTGCGACGGCAAGAGCCTGCCCAAGGGCGATCCCAATGCGGTCTACCTGCTGCGCGCGGTCGGCAGCGAAGGGCATGAGATCTGGAACGTCGCCGATCCCGCCAATCCCGTGCTCGTCACAAAGCTCGGGCAGGGCCTAAAGGACACCCACAAGAATTTCTGGGAATGCGACACCGGCATCGCCTATCTGGTCTCGGGCGTGCCGGAGTGGCGCACGCGCCGCATGACCGAAGTGTATGATCTCTCCGATCCCGCGCATCCGCAGAAAATCCGCGACTTCGGCCTGCCCGGGCAGGAGCCCGGTTCGACCGGCGCGGTGCCGACCGAAGTGCACGGGCCGATCTCGCTCGGGCCCGAGGGCAACCGCGTCTATTTCGGCTACGGCACCGACAAGGGCGGCTTTCTGCAGATCGTCGACCGCAACAAGCTGCTGAACGGGGCGAAGGAGCCGACGGCGGAGAACCTGCGCTATCCCGAAGTGGCGCGCATGCCGATGTCGGCCTTCAACGGCGCGCATACGGTGTTTCCGATGAAGGGCATGCCGATCGCCGAATTCGCCAAGGACAAGGACGGCCAGACCCGCGACATCGTGATGATCGTGGACGAGGCGATCGTGAACGAATGCGCCGAGCCGCGGCAGATGGTGTGGTTCGCCGACGTCACGACCGAGACCCGGCCGATGATGATTTCGAGCTGGACCGTGCCGGAGGCGAGCGGCAATTTCTGCGACCGCGGCGGCCGCTTCGGCTCGCATTCGTCGAATGAAAGCATGGCGCCGGTGTTCTACAAGAAGATGGCATTCATCGCCTTCTTCAATGCCGGCGTGCGCGCGCTCGACATCCGCGATCCCTATCATCCCAAGGAAGTCGGCTATTTCATTCCGTCGATCACCGACAAGACCGACAAGCGCTGCGTCCCCGTCGACGGCAAGGATCGCTGCAAGGTTGCGATCCAGACCAACAATGTCGAGACCGACGATCGCGGCTACATCTACATCGTCGATCGCGCGAATACCGGCATGCATATTCTCGAAATGACGGGACCCGCGCGCGCGGTCGCCGGGCTGAAATAGAGCGAGGCTGGAGAAGATGTGGCGCTGGCTCGCCATTCTGGTTGGGGTGCTGACGCTCAGTGCGCTGTCGGGCGTCGGCGCCTACCAGTTGGTGCGGCCGGCCTTCGATCGCGGCCACGCGCAATGGCAGGAGATCGCCTGGAGCTTTCCGCGCGACGGCTGGCCCGCGGGCCGCGCGTTTCGATGCGTGTCGTGCGGTGAGGGCGCGGCTGGGGTCGAGCTCTACGTGCGTCCCAAGATCGGCTTCTGCAATTGCGCCACCGGCGTCGCCGATGACGACGAGGTCGACCGCGTTGCCGATCTCGACCTGATCAGCGAGCGCTTTGCGCCGGTCGAAGCGGGCAAGGCCGTACGCCTCGCCGACATGGCCGGCCGCGCGCGGCTCTACGATCTGAAGATGTCAGACGGTTCGCAGCACGCCGCCATCGGCATCGCACTGTCGCACCGCTGCGATTTGCTCGTTGCTGTCGCGCAGGGCAGGGCGAGCGCGGAAGAATTGCAACGGGCGGCGCTGGCGTTTTTGAAATCGGACGAGATGCATCACTGGATGCTCGCTTCGCTGGGCGGGCATTAGCCGCAGTCCCTCCGCCGTCGTCCCGCGACGGCCA
>CAVUCB010000090.1:0-43932 GCA_963739755.1 uncultured Alphaproteobacteria bacterium
TGGCTGGACGCAACTCTACTCCGTCCCTGTCGAAGGCGGTACGGCGAAACTGCTCACGCCCGGCGAGTTCGAAGTGGAGCATGTCTCCTACTCGCAGGATGGCAGCGAGATTCTCTACTCCTCGAATCAGGCGGAGACTCGCAATCGACCGCCGCCACATCTGGCGAGTGAGCAGCGCCGGAGCACATCCGCCGGTCGCAGTGACCAGCGGCGACCGCATCGAATGGTCGCCGGTGCTGGTGAGTGGCGGCGTCGCCTATCTTCGCGGCGATGCCAAACGGCCCGCGCGCGCCATGATCCAGTTGGGCGCCGCAGCCGCGAAATGGCGCCGGAGACCATCCCCGCTGATTTTCCGACCGACGACCTGGTGGTGCCGCAGCAGGTGATCTATACCGCTACCGACGGCATGCCGGTTCACGCGCAGCTTTTTCTGCCGCCCGGGGGCGCGTCCGGCGCAAAGCATCCCGCACTGGTGTTCATGCACGGCGGTTCGCGCCGCCAGATGCTGCTGGGCTGGCATTACATGGACTACTACAACAACGCGTATGCGATGAATCAGTACCTGGCCAGCCAAGGGTACGTGGTGCTCTCCATCAATTATCGCAGCGGGATCGGCTATGGGCTCAATTTCCGCGAGGCCATCAACTATGGCGCGAGCGGCGCCAGCGAATTCAACGATGTGGAAGGCGCCGGCCTTTACCTGCGCACGCGCGCCGATGTGGATGCGGCGCACATCGGCCTGTGGGGCGGATCGTACGGCGGCTACCTGACGGCGCTCGGCTTGGCGCGCGCGTCCAATCTGTTTGCCGCCGGCGTGGATTTCCACGGCGTCCACGATTGGAGCGCGCGCGCTAATCCGAATGCCGCGGTGGGGACCGCGGGCGCGGCGCGTGACGACGCCGCGCGCACGGCGTTTGAATCGTCTCCCATGGCGAGCGTGCGCACGTGGCGCTCTCCGGTACTGCTGATTCACGGCGACGACGACCGCAATGTGAATTTCAACGAGACCATCACGATGGCGAATGCGCTCCGGCAGCAGGGCGTATATTTCGAGCAGCTCATTCTGCCCGACGAGATCCACGGCTTCCTGCGGCACGCTTCCTGGCTGCGCGGCTACCACGCGGCGGTGGATTTCTTTCACAGGAAGCTATGAACTCCGCGGCGGGAATTATCAGCTGTTAAATTATCTGCTGTTAATTTCCAGCCGCCTTGTAGGAAGACATACAAAAAGGGGTAAATCGCGGCGCGACGAAACGCGGGGGTTTACGTCGAACTTACACAGTCACCATGTCTGTGTATGACCAATTGGCGCGGATCACAAATAGTCCGCCGCTAGTATCTTCTCCAAGTTTATGCCGGTTTCTGCGTTACGTAGTCGAGGAAACGCTGGCTGGGCGGGCGTCGGGAATCAAGGAACAGGTGCTCGGGCTGGAAGTGTTCGATCGCGGAGAGGGCTTCAATCCGCGCCTGGACCCCATCGTTCGCGTGCAAGCGCGAAACTTACGTAGCCGCATCGCGAAATATTACGAAGGTCCAGGGGCAATGGATCCTATACGGATCGAACTCCCCAAGGGCACTTACATCCCGGTGTTTCACCAAGTGGACCCGGCGGCACCGGAGTTAGCCCCAACGCAGGCGGAGGTCGCTCCGCCCGTCCCCGTTGCGGCTTCGGTTTCCGCCATGCCTGCGCCTCCGCCGCGCAGTCCGGTAGCGGCGAAAGGGCCGATGCGGCCGAACTTCCTGGTGGCGTCGTTGATTCTGGTGTTGATTCTGGCCGGAATTACGGTGCTATGGATCTCGCATACGCATGCGGCGCCGCGCGTGGGGTCTGAGGCCGATTCGCTGGCACGGGACTTGGTGATTCGCGGTCGCTACGCGATGGACCGGCAAACCGAGGGGTCAATACGCGAAGCGGTGGCGTGTTTCCAACAGGCCACGGCTCGCGCTCCGCGCTTTGCGGGGGCATACGCGGGGCTGGCCGACGCCTACAATCTGCTGTCGCAGTTCGGATATATCGTACCGGCAGAGGGTATGGAGCTAGCACGCCAGGCGGCGCGGAAGTCGCTGGAAATCGATCCGCAGCTGGCCGAAGGGCACGTCGCGCTGGCCGCGGTGATTGAGGCGTACGACTGGAATTGGGCGTCGGCAGAGCGCGAGTACCGCCGGGCGCTGGCGTTAAGTCCGGGTCTCGAGGCCGGGCACCTGTGGTACGGCATGTTCCTGCGCGACCAGGGCAGGCTGCAGGAGGCGATGCCGGAACTGCGGCGGGCCGCGGAACTGGCGCCCTACTCGGTGATGGCTTGTGTGAACCTGGCGTACGGACTGCTGGCCGAGGGTAACGCTTCCGCCGCGCTGGAGCAGGCCCGGCGCGCCGTGGCGCTGGCGCCGGATCTGGCCAGCGCGTCGATGGCCCTGGTGCGGGCCTCGCGGGCGGTGGCGCAGACGAAGGATTCAGACGCGGCCCTGTTGCGGGCGATCGGCTCGGCGAACGGCGATCCGCACGCGCTGGCACTGGTGGCCTGCGAACTTGCGCGATTGGGGCGTCGCGAGGAGAGCTTACGGGCTGTCAAGCAACTGGAATCGGTCTCCCGTCAGCGCTATGTGTCGCCCTTCGATCTGGGAAATGTGTCGCTGGCGCTGGGCGATGGGGACCGGGCGATGAATCTGTTCGAAGAGGCGTACCGGCAGCGTTCCAGCGGGTTGATCTTCCTGCGCAAGACGAGTTCCTCGTGCGTCAGCGACAATCCGCGCTTCCTCTCGCTGCTCGGCAAGATGCACTTCAGGGGCTGAAACCCGCTATTCTATGGGGGTTGACCCCTCAATCGAATTTGGAAGAACAGCCGAAGCAGCCGCCACGCGTTTCCGTGGTGGTGGTGTCGCGGAACCGGGCGGCGATGTTCCGCCGGTGCCTGGAATCCATCGAAGCATCGGAGACGCGCGCCACGTTGCAGGTGATCGCCGTCGATAACGGGTCCAGCGACGGCAGCGCGCAGGTGGGCGACGATTTTCCGAACGTGCAGTTCATCCGCCTGCCCAAGAACTTCGGACTGACCAAAGCCCTGAATCTGGGCTGGCGCGCGGCCGATGCCGAGTACGTTCTCTTCCTTCACGACGATACCGAAGTGCAGCCATCCACGGTAGGACTTCTGGCCGATGCCTTGGATACCCATGCCGATGCCGCGGCGGTCTGTCCGCTGCTGGTGGACGACCAGGGACAGCCGGCGCCGCAGCTCGGGAGCCTGCCGCCCACGGGGATATGGCGGCCCGCGACGCCCGGCGCCGAACCCACCGCGGTTGAATTCCCACGCGGCGCGGCGTTGATGGTGCGAGTGTATTTCATAAAGGCGATCCGCCAGATCGATGAGCGCTACGGACAGTTCGGCAGCGATGCAGACCTGGCGGCCGAGATCCGGCGCGCCTCGCGGAAAATCCTGCTGGTGCCGGCGGCGCGAGTGCGGCACCAGGGACGGTCCGGTTACTCGGCCATGGAGCGGGCCGATTTTCTGTCGAGCCGCGCGGTTTTCTTCGGCAAATACCAGGGGTTGGGCACGGGATTGCGGGCACGGATCGCCGCTGTTTTGGGCCCGCTGATTGCGCTGCGGCTGGGTGAGCTCAAGTACACGATCGTGGGACAGAAGATCGACGGCACCCAGGAATGAGCGCGGGGTTGCCCTTGGTTAGGTGCGTGGGTTTACCTTTGATATCTAGTGTCTAGGACCCAATTGAAGTTAGCATTAACCGCATGGAAGCACTGATCTGGATACTCCTGCCCGGTTTTACGGCCGTCGCTTCCGGTCTGCTGGCCTGGTTCATCATGCAATCCCGCATGGAAGTCGCGCTGGCGCGGGAACGCGAACGCATGGCGGAATCGCGGGGTGCGCTAGATGCCGAGAAGACGGCACTGGGCGCCTCGCTCGATACGGCGCTGCGCGCGGCGGAGGCGGTGGCCAAGCGCGAGGCGCTGGAGAACTTCATGGACGAGCTGCGCGTGGAACAGCGCCACTACACGCGCGAAAATCGCATGCTGATGCAGAGCCGCAAGAGCCTGGTGCTGCAGGAACGCATGTACTTCCGAAATATCCCGCTCTCGGACTGGATCGAACACGAGATCACCGTGGAAGAGGGCGCCGATGTGAGCCGCCTGGTGCAGGACATGACGATCTTCGACAAGAGCGTGGTGTCCATCGCCGAGGGCCCGCGAGTCGCCGAGGGGCCGCGCCCCAGGAAACAACTGGCCTGAGACACTCGCTGCCGGTGTAAAATACTTAAGTCGATCTCTGGAGAAAATTCTGACTATGTATCGATTTCGAGTACTTACGTTGTGTGCCGGCCTGGCTGTGGGATCCAAAGTGATGCTGTCCGCGGACAAAGGCGATGCCGCGAAGGGCAAAGCCGTATTCGAGCAGTGCGGCGTATGTCACAACCCGGACAGCGACGAGAAAAAGATGGGTCCCGGGCTTAAAGGCCTGTTCAAGAAAGACAAGATGTCCAACGGGAAGAAGCCGACGGAGGCCAACGTCAGGAGCCGGGTCGATGAAGGCGGCAGCGGCATGCCGGCATATAAGGACATGCTCAGCGATTCGGAGAAGGACGATCTGATCGCTTATTTGAAGACGCTGTAAGGAAAGTGAGAAACGCTCCCTTACGGTCGCGGCTCTGACGGGCCGCGACCAAGAGAGGACGAAGGTCTTAGCTCTTGGCGAGCAGTTCCAACGCCTTCTTCACGACGGCGTCGTCTTCCACTTTCTTCGTCTGGCCCTTCTCCGCACCGGCAGCGTCCGGCAGCGGCTCGCCATTGTCATCGACGTCGATTTGCGTATCGGCATCGCTGACCACGTTGTTCGGCGTCACCCTGGCGTCCTGGATCGCCTTACCGTCGGGCGAGTAATACTTGGCGACGGAGAGGATGATCGCGCCGCCATCTTCCATGGTGATTGCGCGGCGCAGTGCGGCATCTCCGTAGGTGGGTTCGCCCACCACTTGGGCACGCTTGTTGTCCATCAGGGCGGCGGCGGCAACTTCGGCCGCGTCGGCCGTTCCGCGATTGGTCAGGACCGCCAACGGGAGGGTGGTGATCGCCTTGGCGGGGTCTGCCTCGAAATTCTGGCGCGGCACTTTCTGTCCCACCAGGTAGGTGATGCGGCCCTTGTTCAGGAAGAGATTGGCGAGGGCGATGCCATCCTCAGGCGTGCCGGTAGCGCAGTTGCGCAGGTCGAGCATGAGTTTCTGCGCCCCGTCCTTCTGAAGTTGCTGCACGGCGGACGCAACTTGCTTCACCAGGTCGGGGGAAAGCGCATCCACGTTGATGTAGCCGACCTTATCGGCGAGCATACGGCTGTCCACGGGCGGCAACGGGAAGACGGCGCGCGTCAACGTCACGGCGGACGGTTCCGGGTGGCGCGCGCGAACCACACTCAACTCCACCGTCGTGCCGCTTTCGCCGCGGAGCAGCATGCTGGCATAAGCCAGGGGCATGTCGCGCGTGGCCACGCCGCCAATGCTCTCGATCATGTCGCCAGTCGCGAAGTTCGCCTTGGCCGCCGGCGAACCGGTGATGGTGCCCACCACGCCGACGTAACCGAACTTCTTGGAGAGGATCAGGCCGACATCGGCACGCTTGACGTCCTTGTTCTTCAGGTAATCGCGATACTGGTCGGCATTCAAGTAGCTGGCGAAGGGATCGATGGCTTCGAGCATGCCGTTGAGGGCGCCGAGGGTGACGCTCTTCATATCGGGCTCTTCGACGTATTCGCTCTTGATTCGTGATACCACGTCGCTGAAGACGCCGATGTGTTTGTAAGTGTCGTCGGCAGGCGACGCGCCCCGGCCGAGCACGCTCCCGATGAGGAGGAGAAGGGTGAGACACGTCGAAGTGCTCACGACGAAATACTTTGTACGGCTGCTCATAAATAGGTTTCTCGACAGCTCCGGCCCTTAGGCCATTATACTGATTCGACGCGCCGGACGCCGGTTTGGTTCAGCCTATTTCCAGGCGTTTCTCTCGCGAAGGGCGGTGATATGGGCGGCGTGGTGCCGGCCGTGCCAGGCGTACAGCGCCAGATTGGTATCCAGGCGTACCAAGCCGATTTCGGGATGGCGGAAGGTGCGGGCAAAATCGGCGTCGCTGAAGGTTTTTAGCAGCAGAACCCACCTTGCATGCAGGTTTTCAATGAGTTGCAGGGAAAGCTCCACTGGGGCGGTGCGCGAGTCGGGCAGATCGCTCCAGGCATCCTGATCGTAGGGGCGTATGGCCGGCTCGGGCTCGGTCAATGCCAACCGGATGCGGATCACATTGTTCATGTGGCTGTCGGCGACGTGGTGGATGGTTTGGCGCACCGTCCATCCGCCGGGGCGGTATGGGGTGTCAAGTTGAGAATCGTCCAAGCCGTGCACCGCATCACGGAAGCAGGCAGGTGCGGAGGCGATTTCGGCGATCAGGCCGGGGTACTGGCCGGGGGTGACGGTCTGCTTGAAGTCGAACCGGCCGATCGGGTAACTCAGGTCCATGACCAGATTTTAGCAGCGAGGGGTGAGAATAAAGATATGAGATGGACTGTGTTGGCGGCAATGCTCGCCTTCCCTGTCTGCGCCGCTGAACTCAAGCCCACGACCGTCGGGGAGTTCGACCATTATATCCGCGAGACCGAGCAGCGCCTCGCCAATTCCAGCGTCTTCCTTTGGGCCGACGCGTCGGCGGACCGCGCGCGTCGCGTGAAAGCGGGCGAAGTGGTGGTGGAACCCTTCCGCGGTAAGCCCGTAACGGAAGTTTCCGACGGTCTGGTGCACGACTGGGTGGGTAGCGTGTTTATCCCCGGCGCCACTTTGGAGCGGACGCTGGCGATGGTGCGGGATTACGACCACCACAAGGATGTCTACAAGCCCGAGGTGATTGACTCCCGCGTGATTTCGCACACAGGGAACGATTTCCACATCTACCTGCGCCTGCTCAAGAAGAAGGTGATCACCGTGGTGCTGGACAGCGAACACGATGTGAAATATACGCCCCTGGACAAGACCCGCTGGCTCAGTGTGTCGCGTACCACGAAGATTGCCGAAGTGGAAAAGGCGGGCAAGCCCGGGGAGCGCGAAATGGCGCCGGGCACCGGCGAAGGGTTCCTGTGGAGGTTGAACAGCTACTGGCGATTCGAAGAGCGCGACGGCGGCACGTGGTTGGAATGCGAGGCGATATCGCTGACACGAGACGTCCCCACCGGGCTGGGCTGGATCGTGCAGCCGATCATTCAGGACTTACCGAGAGAGAGCCTGGCGAATACGCTGCGCTCCACGCGCGCCGCGCTGGCGCAGTAAATAAACAAAGGTAGGACAGACGATCGGTTTGTGTCGTCTGTCAATTCTCGCCAGAAGCGCAGTTAGTTGACAGACGACGCAAGGCGATCGTCGGTCCCACATTCACTTGGACGGGTCTTCGACGATCTCGCCGATGTAGGCGACGTTGTCGCCCTTCTTCAGCGAAGGGACGGCGCGGATGTAGATCACGACGCCGGTAGAGCGGCGCCGTGAAATCGGCGATCTTTTCGCCGAACTGGTCGGTGGCGTAGCCGATTTTCATGCCCTTTTGGACGTAAGCTTCCGGCATCACCAGCGGATGAAAGAAGCCGTCGCGGTCGCCGCCGACCACGCGACGTTGCCGAGCCAGATCGGGTGCTCGACGGGCGGCGCCGTGCCGGGCAGCATGTGCAGATGGCGCATCACGTTGAGCGTGCCCTGCACCAGGACATCCACATCCTCGGCTGCCGTAGTGCCGGCGTGCCCCGCCTCCACCACGATGGTCGGTTTGCCCATGTTCTGCGCCTGCCGGGAAACCGTCACCGCGCCGTTGGCCGCGGGCGTGCGATTGCGCTGGATGATGATGTGGTCGAGCCCGAAGGCCAGCACCATGCCGCGCGAGACGGAGTCCATCCGGTCCTGTCCCGTGTCGGCCCAATACGAATAGCGGCGAAGGTTCTCGTCCAAGTCTCCGCCGTGAAAGTCCATCACGTAATCGCTTTTATCCAAAACCTGCCGGGTCACCGCCCACGAGATCCGCTCGGATTGCGTGCCGTCCGCCTTCCCCGGATACAGACGGTTCATGCTCTTGCCATCCACCGGATTCAGGTGCGGAACCATCTGCGCGAACGACGCCAGGTTGAGCAGCGGCAGCACCACGAGCGTTCCGGAAAGACTGCCGGGGTCCACGGACTGCGCCAGTTTGTGCATGGCCAGGATCGACGCATACTCCGTGCCGTGGGCGCCCGAAATCAGCGCGAGCACCGGTCCCGGTCCGGGCTCCGTTGATCACAATGATGGGCAGGTTGGCGCCCGCATCGGCGCCGGCGGGCACAGCGAGAATTCCGTTGGCGCGCTGTCCGGTTCGCGCGGTGGCGCTTCCAAACGTCACGTCGGCAGCGCTCGCCGCGCTGCACAGCGCGAGCGCAATCAGCAAGGTCGATCTCGAGGCCAAGGTGCTACCCCCTTCTATTCGCCGGGCCCGCCCTGCTCCTCCACCAGTTCCCATAGACCGCGGCCGCACATGTTGGGACAAGGCGGGAACTCCTGTTCTTCGATGAAACGCTGCGGCGTCTTGCAGACGCTGCACCAGTAGATGCCGGTGACGGGCACGATGGCGCCGGGACGATGCTTCATTTTTCTCCGTTGGGGCCGAGCAGCCAGTCGGCCAGTTCTTCCATGCGGTCCACCAGGCGGTCTGGCGCCGGGTCGGCCAGCGTTTCCGGCTGGAACCCGTAGGTCACGCCGCAGGACGCGATGCCTGCGTTGCGCGCCGTCTGTATGTCCACGCTGCTGTCGCCGATCATGAGCGTGCGATCGGCGGGGACGCCGGACTCGCGCATCAGCGTTTCCACGCCGATCGGGTTCGGCTTCTTCAAATCGAAACTGTTGCCGCCGTAGACCTGAAAGAAATGCCCGCCCACGCCGAGCCCGTCGAGAATCGCGCGGCTGATGCGCACCGGCTTGTTGGTCAGCACGGCCATGCGCTTGCCGCGCGTCGCGCAGGCGGTCGAGCGCTTCGCGCACGCCGGGATAGAGCGTCGTGTAGTCCAGGTAGTGCTCGCGATAATATTCCAGGAAAAACTCGAGCGCCTCCTCTACCTCAGGTTCGGTGGCCTGGTCGCCCATCGCCCGGCGGATCAGCACGGGGGCGCCGTTGCCCACATAGGAGTAGACACGCTCGTGATCGAGCGCGCTCATGCCCATGTGGGAGCGCGTGGCATTGACGGCGTGCGCCAGGTCCAGCTTGGAATCGATCAGCGTGCCGTCCAGATCGAAGATCAGTAGATCCATGTTTACGCGGCGCCCGTTTTCTTTTTGCGCGGGTGCCCGGCGCGCGCCACCGGCTTGCGCCGGACGCGCGTGCGCGTGCCGCCCACCTCGTACGCCACCATCTTCCGCTGCAGGGTATTGCGATGAATGCCGAGTTGCTTCGCGGCGGCGCACTGGTTGCCCTGATTGCACTGCAGTGCGCCCTGAATCATGCTCTTTTCCAGGATCTCGATGGCCTGTTGCAGGAAGAGTCCGCCGTCGAGCAGGTGTTCCACCAGCCCGTCAAATCTGTCTTTCATCTTTTTTCATCTCCCCGTTTGGCAATTTGCGGATCCCTTTGTCCAGCGCATCGCTCCAGGCAGCCTTCACCTGGGCGTAGGTCCTGCGGAAGCCCTCTTTCAATTCGTGCGGCGCCATGCCGCGAACATGCGGGCGGCATCCACTACATAAGGGGCCATCCGGGAGTGGACGATCGCTTCGGGCGGCTTCTCGCCGCGCGAAAACGCCATCACTCCCATAATGATTGCGATTGCAAACACCAATCCACGCAGCAGGCCGAAGCCCGCTCCCAAGCAAGTGGTCGACGATCGAAAGCCCCGTGACTTTCAAAAATCTGCCGACCACGTAACTCACCAGCGCGCCCAACAACAGCACGCCGCAGAATACCACCACGAAGCCGCCGGCATTAGCCATCGTCCGGCTACTGACATAAGGCAGCAGGTAAAAGCCGACGGTGCCATAGAACCAGATGCCCAGCAGCAGTGCGAGCACGCCCGCGATCAATCCGATGATCTCCCGCGAGAGCCCGCGGCGAAGACCGGCGACGCCGCTGGCCAGCAGAATCAATGCCAGCACGAAATCCAGCCAGTTCATAGCGCGCGGCCGGTCAGAATCTGGTAGGCCTGGCGATACTTCTCGGCAGTCTTCTCCGCGACCTCTTCCGGCAGCGGCGGCGCCGGCGGCTGCTTGTTCCAGTGGATGGATTCCAGGTAATCGCGCACGAACTGCTTGTCGAAGCTGAACTGCGCGCCGCCGGGCTGGTACGTTTCCGCCGGCCAGAAGCGCGAGGAATCCGGCGTCAGCACTTCATCGCCCAGCACCAGTTCGTCGCCCACGAAGCCGAATTCGAACTTGGTGTCGGCGATGATCACGCCCTTGGTCTCCGCGTAGCGCGCCGCGCGCGAATAGATCTCCAGCGTGAGATCGCGCAGGCGCTTCGCCAGATCTTCGCCGATCAGCGACACCACGTGTTCGAAGCTGACGTTTTCGTCGTGCCCGGTCGGCGCCTTGGTGGCAGGCGTGAAGATCGGCTCGGGCAGTTTGTCGCTCTCGCGCAAACCGGCGGGCAGTTGGATGCCGCACACCGTTCCGCTGCTCACGATATTCCTTCCAGCCCGAGCCCGAGAGGTAGCCGCGCGCCACGCATTCGATCTCGACCATTTGCGCGCGCTTCACCAGCATCGAGCGGCCTTCCAGTTGATCGCGGAACTGCTGCAGCGGCTCCGGATATTCATCCACGTTCGCCGTCAGAAAATGCGTCGGCGTCACGTCGCGCAGAAAATCGAACCAGAAAATGGAGAGCTGCGTCAGCACCCGCCCTTTGTCGGGAATGCCGGTGGGCAGAATGTAGTCGAATGCCGAAATGCGGTCGGTGGCGACGATGAGCAGCCGGTTTTCGTCCACGCTGTACACGTCGCGCACTTTGCCTTGCGCGTGGCTCTCGATTCCGGGGAGATCGGTTTGAAGAATGACGGGATTCTTTGTGAAATTCACGATTGCCTTCGCGTATCCATCGGGGGAGTAATCCAAATGATAACCCGTCTGGCGGAGAAGTCAATTCACAGGATGGGGTGTTTGTGTTTTAGGCGCGCGGAAACGGATGCGCGCGCACGCTTCGGAGACTGCGCTCAACCCACGATTCTCCGCGTTCACGAGCGGCGTGTGGACTATTTGCGGCAGCGCCCGCTATCCTAAGTAAGCATTGCATGGCGGCATCTCCACAAGCGCGTCCTACGCCGGCGACCTGATCGCCTTCACTACGGGGCTGCTGATCACGGTCCTGCTGCTCGTGCTACGCTCCGCGCGGCCAAACTGCCCGGAGCGCCGCTGGTCAATGTCGGTTTCGCCGTGTGCGCGCTTCTTTGGTGCGCCGGCGGACTGGCGCAGGCCGCATGCTACGCCGCCGGACTCTCCCGCCAGGGCCATGCGTGGCTGGTAGCCCAGGCGGTCCAGTACTCCGCCGTGGCGGCTTTTCCCATCGCGGTGCTCGCCGTCTGGCGTCCTTCGCAGTGCAGGAGTGGCAAAAGAGGGCCGCGCGAACGCTGCACTTCACCGCTTGTCTCTGCGCCGCCGCCATCGCATTGCCCTTCTGGGTCGGTGCGATTCATGGCGCCGAACCAAATTTGTATGCGTCGTTCAAGTTGCTCGCCGCCTGCAACTCCGCGGCACTCTTGCTGTTGGGCGCGGCCGTTTCGCTGCGGCGTGCGTCCACTCCGCGCGCCGTTTAAGAAATCGAGACGGGCGGCCACGCCCGGACATAAGCGCGGCATAAGCGTCACCGGCCCATCATGCGGGTCGGCTAGCTTGGCGGATGGTGATCTCTCTTGTTCGGATCGGGGGCCTGATGAGACTGATTCTGGCAATCGCCGCTCTTGCCGCGTCCGTGCCGGCGTTCGCGGCGCCCAGCAAGCCGACGCACGCGAACCTCATCTGCCACAAGACCGGCGAGCGGGTCGGCGGTCTCAAGAAGACCTGCTATTACGATTGCGGCGCCTGGGAAGGCGGCCTGCTCGAAAACGTCTACGACCATTGCGCGAGGTGGACGGTGCGCTGGCCGCTGAACCGCAACAGCCAGTCCGGCCCCCGCCCGCGATCAAAAGCGCGGGGTTGAACGCTGCGCTACTCCGCCGCCGCGGTCCGGATCTCGGCCGGCTCGGCGCGCACCGCGCAGAACTTGAACTCCGGGATCTTGCCGAACGGATCGAGCGCCGGATTGGTCAGCAGGTTCGCCGCCGCCTCCGCATAGCAGAACGGCATGAACACCATGTTCTCCGGCACGTCGCGGTCGGAGCGGACCTTGACCTCGACCGCGCCGCGGCGCGTCTCCAGCCGGATGAAATCGCCGGGCGCGAGCTTCTTCCTGCGCATGTCCTTCGGCGACATGAAGGCCACCGCCTCCGGCTCGATCTGGTCGAGCACCTGCGCGCGCCGCGTCATCGAGCCGGTGTGCCAGTGCTCGAGCACGCGGCCGGTCGAGAGCACCATCGGATATTCGTCGTCGGGCAGTTCGTCCGGCGGGATGACTTGCGCCGGCACGATCTTGCCGCGGCCGCTCTCGGTCGGGAAACCAGCGGTGAAGATGATCTCGTTGCCGGGCTTGTTCGGATCGTCCGCCGGATAGGTCACGGCGCCCTCGCGCACCAGCCGCTCCCAGCTGATGTTCTTGAGCGACGGCATCAGCTCGCGCCATCTCGGTGTAGACCTCGCCCGGGCCGGAATAATTCCAGGGCAGCCCCATGCGCTTGCCGATCTCCTGGATGATCCAGAGATCCTGCCGCGCATCGCCCGGCGGCTTGATCACCTCGCGCGCCAGCTGCACGCGGCGGTCGGTGTTGGTGAAGGAGCCGGATTTCTCGGCAAAGGCCGAGGCCGGCAGGATGACGTCGGCATGGAAGGCGGTCTCGGTGACGAAGAGGTCCTGCACCACGAGGTGATCGAGCATGGCCAGCGCCTGGCGCGCATGCTGCAAATCGGGGTCCGACATCGCGGGGTTTTCGCCCTCGACATACATGCCGTGGATCTGGCCGGCATGGATCGCGTTCATGATCTCGACCACGGTCAGCCCGCGCACCGGATCGAGCTCCTGTTCCCAGAGCTTCTCGAAGGCGCCGCGCAGGTCGTCGCGGCCGACCGGCTGATAGTCCGGCAGGAACATCGGGATCAGGCCGGCGTCGGAGGCGCCCTGCACGTTGTTCTGGCCGCGCAGCGGATGCAGGCCGGTGCCGGGACGGCCGACCTGGCCCGTGATCAGCGCCAGCGCAATCAGGCAGCGCGCATTGTCGGTGCCGTGCACGTGCTGGCTGATGCCCATGCCCCAGAAGATGATCGAGGATTTTGCGCGCGCATAGGTGCGCGCGACCTCGCGCAACGTCTCGGCCGGAATGCCGCAGATCGGCGCCATCTTCTCCGGCGTGAACTCCTTGATCTTGGCCTTGAGGTCCTCGATAGCCCTCGGTATAGCCCGCGATATATTGCTCGTCGGTCAGGCCTTCGGTGATGATGGTGTTGATCATCGCGTTCAGCATCGCGACGTCGCTGCCGGGCTTGAACGGCGAGATGCTTGGTCGCGTGACGCGACAACGTCTGCCGGCGCGGATCCATCACGAACAGCTTGGCGCCCTTCTTGGCCGCGTTCTTGATGAAGGTCGCCGCGACCGGATGGTTCACGGTCGGGTTGGCGCCGATCACCCAGATGACCTCGGCATCCATCGCCGCCGAGAACGGCGCCGACACCGCGCCCGAGCTCAGGCCTTCGAACAGCGCCGCAACCGAGGAGGCGTGGCAGAGCCGCGTGCAGTGATCGACATTGTTGGAGCCGAAGCCGGTGCGCACCAGCTTCTGGAACAGATAGGCCTCTTCGTTCGAGCCCTTGGCCGAGCCGAAGCCGGCCAGCGCCTTCAGGCCCTTCTCGTCGCGAATCTTCGACGAGACCCTTGGCAGCGATGTCGAGCGCCTCTTCCCACGTCGCTTCGCGGAAATGCGTGTAGGGATTGGCCGGATCGACCTGGTCGTTGGCGTCCTTCTTGGACGTTCGGCAGCCGCACCAGCGGCTTGGTCAGGCGGTTGGGATGATGGATATAGTCGAAGCCGAAACGGCCCTTGACGCAGAGCCGGTTGTGATTGGCCGGGCCGTCGCGGCCCTCGGCATAGATCACCTTCTCGTCCTTGACCTGATAGGTGACCTGGCAGCCGACGCCGCAGATACGGGCAAAGCGAGTCGACCTTGCTGTCGGGATAGGTGACGCGGGTCTGCTTGTCGTCGAGCATGACGGCCGGCATCAGCGCGCCGGTCGGACAGGCCTGCACGCATTCGCCGCAGGCGACGCAGGTGGATTCACCCATGGGATCGTCGAAGTCGAACACGATTTTTGAACCGTGACTCCGATAAGCCATGCCGATCACGTCATTGACCTGAACCTCGCGGCAGGCGCGCACGCACAGGCCGCACTGGATGCAGGCGTCGAGATTGACGCGCATCGCCGGATGGCTGGCATCGGCTTCCCAACGCTCGGCGGCAGGAAAGCGGCTTTCGGTGACGCCGGTCTTTTCGGCCCAGTGCCAGAACTTCGAACTCGGGATCGTGCGAGGTCTCGCGCGCCGGCTGGTCGGCGACCAGGAGCTCCATCACCATCTTCTGCGCGGCTATGGCGCGATCGCTCGCGCTCTTCACCTTCATGCCGACGCTCGGCGTCCGCTTGCAGGAGGCGGCGAGCACGCGCTCGCCTTCGATCTCGACCATGCAGGCGCGGCAATTGCCGTCGGGGCGATAGTCGGGCGCAGGCGAATAGCAGAGATGCGGGATCTCGTGGCCCTGGCGCTTGGCGACCTGCCAGATGGTTTCGCCCGGCTTGGCCTCGACCTGCTTGCCATCGAGCTCGAACTGGATCTTGGTCATTCGGCTGCGTCCTTGAACTCGTCCGGGAAGTATTTAATCACCGAGGCCAGCGGATTCGAGGCCGCCTGGCCCAATCCGCAGATCGAAGCGTCGCGCATCGCCTGGCTCAATTCGTCGAGCAATTGCCGGTTCCAGACCGGCTTCTCCATCAGGATCGCCGCCTTCTGGGTTCCGACCCGGCATGGCGTGCACTGGCCGCAGCTCTCATCCTCGAAGAAGCGCATCAGGTTCAGCGCCGCGCCGCGCACGCTGTCCTGTCTGCGACAGGATCACGATCGCCGCCGAGCCGATGAAGCAGCCGTATTTCTCCAGCGTGCCGAAATCGAGCGGAATGTCGTCCATCGACGCCGGCAGGATGCCGCCCGACGCGCCGCCCGGCAGATAGGCATAGAAGCTGTGGCCGTCGGCCATGCCGCCGCAATATTCGTCGATCAGTTCGCGCACGGTGATGCCGGCGGGCGCGAGCTTCATGCCGGGATTTTTCACGCGGCCGGAGACCGAAAAGCTGCGCAGGCCATGACGGTCATGGCGGCCGTGGCCCTTCCACCAGTCGGCGCCCTTCTCGACGATGTCGCGCACCCACCACAGCGTCTCGATGTTGTTGATCAGCGTCGGCAGGCCGAACAGCCCGACCTGGAACGGATAAGGCGGCTTGTGCCGCGGCAGGCCGCGCTTGCCCTCGATGCTTTCCAGCAGCGAGGATTCCTCGCCGCAGATATAGGCGCCGGCGCCGCGCCGCATATGCAGCGTCGGACCACCGGCGGCAGCTTTGGCGATCTCGCGCTCGAGGATTTCGCGGCAGGCCGGATATTCGTCGCGCAGATAGATGTAGATGTCGCGGCGCTTCGACCACATGCGGCGCCGATCAGCATGCCCTCGAGGAAGCGATGCGGATCGGTTTCGAGATAGATAGCGATCCTTGAAGGTGCCGGGCTCGCCCTCGTCGCCATTGATGGCCATCAGCCGCGGCCCGGGCTCGCCCAGCACCGCGCGCCATTTGCGGCCCGTCGGAAAGCCGGCGCCGCCGAGCCCGCGCAGGCTCGCGTCATCGAGCGCCTTCAGCAGATTCTCCTTCGCGAGTTCGCCGGAGCGCAACGTTTCAGCAGCTTGTAACCGCCGTCAGCGACATAGGCAGCGTAGTCGATATATTTCGGCAGATGGGCATGGGTGTCGCCGGCTTTCGCCGTCGCCAGCACATTCGCGACGGTCGCATGGTCGACGAAGTTATGGCCGACCTCGGCGGCCGGCGCGGTGTCGCAGCGGCCGACGCAGGGCGCGCGCACCACGCGGATGCCGGGGCCGGACTTGCTCTGCAAATCCTGCAGCAGCTTCTCGCCGCCGAGCATCGCGCAGGTCGAGCGAATTGCAGACGCGA
The DNA here is from genome assembly GCA_963739755.1 of uncultured Alphaproteobacteria bacterium. Classification (GTDB taxonomy): domain Bacteria; phylum Pseudomonadota; class Alphaproteobacteria; order Rhizobiales; family Xanthobacteraceae; genus Bradyrhizobium. The sequence continues at coordinate 16,329 of CAVUCB010000090.1, forward strand.
ATGGTGAGCGGCGCGATGTCCGGATCGCCTTCCTTCACGATGTCGAAATGCGCGTAGAAGGTCGCGGTCTCGAACACTTCGGCAAACGACAGCTTCATCTCGTCGGCAAGCGCAGCGAGATGCGCTGCCGAAATCTGGTGATATTTGTCCTGGATCAGGTGCAGATGCTCGATCAGGAGATCGCGCCGCCGCGGCCGGTCGCCGAGCAGCGCTTCGATTTCCTGCGCGGCGGTCGGATCGACCTGGCGGCCTTTCGGCGTCGCCTTCGCCCGCTTGCGACCCTCGCCAGGGTGCTCGAACGCGCGAACCTTGTGGACGTCATGGCTCATGGAACGTCCGTTCTCCGATTGTTGCCCCTTCACTCTAAGGCCTGGCATGCCAGATGCCAAGAGTGAAATTAGAACGGCTCTATAAGCATTTAAGGGGCATGCAGCGTTGCTGCCATGCCCCTTTCTTGAAGCCGATCCGAGGGCCGGTTTCTCAGGTCTTGTTCATGCAATCTTCGATGTAGAACCAGCGGTCGTCGCCGGCAGTCCCTTGGACTTTACCTCGGCACGGCAAGCCTTAGCTTGGGCTTGTTGGCGGCCCATTTGGCCTTCATGTCCTTCAGTTTCTGCATCGTGAGCTTCATTTTCGACGGCTTGGCGTCGGTCGCAGCCGGAGCGGCAGGAGGCGTGGTCGTGGTTTGGGCCGAAGCGACATGAAAGCTGCCGGCGACGAGCAGCACGGCGGCCGCAAGGCAAAGTCGGGTACGAAGCATTTAGATCCCCTAAGATCCCGTTCTTGGTTGTTTTTGGTAAGGCGAACGCCGCGGGACGCTTTTGCAAGGGTCCCGCGGCGAAGCGCTGCGATCAAAAGATCTTAACCGCGCTCAAGAGCGTCATGTAGACGCCCCAAGCCAGCGGAATAGCCGACGAACAGCCAGAACAGTGCGGCCTTGCCGTCCAGTCCACCCTTGCCGATCCCGAACGAACCAGTCTGACCGCCATTGCTTCCGGCGCCTGCGGCCTGCAGCTTGGCGACTTCCGCTTCGCTCATGTACCACTTCGAATTCACAGGCTTGATCAGATAGTTGCAGATCAGGCCCGCGACCAGCATCGCGCAGAGGATGTACATGGTCGAGTTGTAGAGCTTGTCGCGCGGAACGCCGGCGGCAAGCTGGAACTCGCGCAGATAGTTCACCACCACCGGACCGATGATGCCCGCGGTCGACCACGCCGTCAGCAGGCGGCCGTGGATGGCGCCGACGAACTGCGTTCCGAACATGTCGGCAAGGTAGGCCGGCACGGTCGCGAAACCGCCGCCATACATCGACAGGATGATGCCGAAACCGAGCACGAACAGAAGCTTCGAGCCCATCGCCGCAAAGGTCGGCGCCAGCGCATAGAGCGCGATGCCGAGGATAAAGAACGTGTAGTAGGTGTTCTTGCGGCCGATATAATCCGACAGCGACGCCCAGAAGAACCGGCCGCCGATATTGAACAGCGACAGGAGGCCGGCGAAGCCGGCGGCGATCCCCGCGATCTGCGACTTTTGCGCGGCGTTGAGCGCGTTGAAGCCGACATCCGGCAGGCCGATCAGCTTGCCCGCGAAGATTTCCTGCAGCATCGGCGAAGCCATGCCGATCACGCCGATACCCGCCGACACGTTCAAGCATAGCACCCACCAGATCAGCCAGAACTGCGGCGTCTTGTGCGCGTTGTCGAGGTGCACGTGATGCTCGGAGATCATGGTTTTCTTTTCGCTCGGCGGCGTCCAGCCTTCAGGCCGCCAGCCGGAAGGCGGCAGCCGATAGCGGAACGCACCGATCATCATGAACACAAAATAAACCGCGCCCATGGCGAGGAAGGTCTCCCAAACGCCGACCGAGGCCGGTGTCTTGAATTGGTTCATCAGCCAGTCGGCAAGCGGGGCGCCGATCATCGCGCCGCCGCCAAAACCCATGATGGCCATGCCGGTCGCCATGCCGCGGCGGTCGGGGAACCATTTCACCAGCGTCGACACCGGCGAGATGTAGCCGAGGCCCAGGCCCACGCCGCCGATCACGCCGGAGCCGAGCCACAATAGCCAGAGCTGATGCACATAGACGCCGATCGCGCCGAGCACGAGGCCGCCGGCCCAGCACAGCGCGGCGACGAAACCGGCCTTGCGCGGGCCGACGCGCTCGAGCCAGCCGCCCCACAGCGCGGCGGAAACGCCGAGCACGACAAAGAACAGCGTGTACATCCACCCCATGCTCGCGACTTTCCAGTCGCAGGTGGTGGTGAACAGTTCCTGGAACAGCGAGATGTCCGGACACGCCTTCGGCGCCGTCAATCCGATCGCCCGCGACAGCGGCAGCCAGAACACGGAAAAGCCATAGGCCATGCCAATGCACAGATGGATGCATAGCGCGGCCGGCGGCACCAGCCAGCGATTAAAGCCGGCCACTGCGATCGTCCGTTCCTTGTCAAGGAAACCTGCTCCGGCGCCGGCCATCGTGCCTGCGCTGCTGATTGTCGTCATCAAAACCTCCCTCACAGCCACCCATGCCTGCTGTCAGCCGTCTACGATCCTGTTCTCATTCGACTAAGGCAAGCAATCCTCTTGCTGCCCTGCACAACCCTCGATATGCGCCGGAATCGAAATCGCGCACACGAGTTATTCAACCCCACCCTTCGCACCTTATGCCCGCTTTGGCATATGTCTCGGAAATTGCCCCATCCCGGCCCACGGGAAAGCAGGCCACGACTTAACCTCCGGACCCGTGCGGAGAAATTTAATTGGGGCAGAAGCCGTCCGCCATGTCGATAGATAAATGGTCGCGGTGCCAGAAAAAGTCCTTCGCTGATGCGAAAGTGAACGTCGCGCGTATTTTCCATTGAGGATCAGGACTTTGCTGCGGCCGATGCCTGATCGCGCTTCTCGATCAGGAAAACGATCCTGTTCTTATCGCGCTCGGCGATCTCGATCTTGTCGCCGGTTTCGCGGATCGGGTTCGGAATGTCGATCACCGACAGCGGATCGGTGCAGTGCACCTCGAGGAAATTGCCGGGGGACACCGACTTCAATGCCTTGCGAGTCTTCAGCGCGGGCAGCGGGCATTTGAGGCCGGTGAGATCGAGCTTGATCGTGGTCATGCTGTGGAATTCTACAAGAGATTGGCATAGCCGAGGAAGCCGACGCGATCGCCGGGCTCGACCCTGGTGACGGCCTCGCCTAGCTCAACCAGGCCATCGGTGTCGACCAGCGAGGAAAGCAGGCCTGCCCCCTCACGCGGGAATTTGACAGCCTCCAAAATGCTATCATCTGCGCGACGCAGGGTGATGCGGACATATTCGCGGCGGCCGCTCTTCTTCTTGTAACCGAAAGCGGCGCGGACCGGCACTGGAATCAGCGGCAACGGCGCCGCACCGGAGAGCGCAAGCACCGTAGGTCGTACCACGTGAACGAAAGTGACGAAGCTCGCCACCGGATTTCCCGGCAGCCCAATGAACGGCGTGCCGCCGATGATCCCCATCGCCACCGGACGTCCCGGCTTGATCGCCATCCGCCACAGCACAGGGTCCACTCGGACACCCGACAGATGCGATCACTCCGCCTGATTGGAAGCGAGCATCGCCTGATCCGCCCCCGCTTCGTCTTCGGACCGCGGCAGCAGATGCCGCGGAAGATAGAAAGCATTCGCGACCAGTGTCGGAATGACGGCGCTGCCGATGACGGCCGCGACGAGCGCCGAATACTGCACTTGATTGATGATGCCGTGCGACAATCCGAACAGCGACGAGATAGTCCCGAACGTAAGCCCGGTGGACATCAGCAGCGTCGTGTACATCGCCTCCCGGTCGGGCGCGGCGAACAGCTTGGTGACGGGATAAACGCCGGAAACCTTTGTGGCAACCTTGACCAGCAGAAAAAACAGGAAGGCGGCCGGTGCAGCGACAAGGGACGGTATCGAGACAAACGATCCTGCTCGTATGAAATAGAACGGCGTCAGCAGGCCGAAGGTAAGGGTTCGCAGTCGCCGAACCAAAATGTGGTCCTTGCCAACCGTTCCCGCCAACACCATTCCGATAAGGTACGCTGGAAGCACGGCCTCGCTGTCCGCCCATCCAGCCAACGCTCCCATGCCGAGCAGGCAGAGCAGCAAGAACTTGGTTTCCAGCTCGGAGGGCCGATTGCCGTACAGCCTGAAAAAGCGCGGAGTGAGCCAAGGCAGGATCAGAAACACAGCAAGGCCAACCGCGAGGAACACTGCCGTCTTGATCGTGAATGGCGCGAAGATCAGTCCCAACGCAACGACCGTCCCGAGATCGGTCACAAAACAGGCCGCCAGGACAGTCTTGCCGTACTCGGTTCGATTGAAACCAAATTCCAGCATCACCGCATAGACAACGGCCACCGAGGTCGTCGACATGGCGACCCCCGCGAGCAAGCTCGGCATCAACTCCCAACCGAGGATGTAGTAGGCGGCAGCGGCGCAGCCTGAAAATGGGCCGAAGAAGCTGGCCAAGCCAATGGCTGCCGCTTCCCTCCATTTCAATCTAAACACCGCCGGATCGAGCTCGGCGCCTGCGAGAAACGTCAGGACGATGGAACCGAGACCGGAGAGAAACTTCACCCAGGACTTCGTCGGTTCCGAGGACCGTATGACCGATCATCGCCCCGATGATGAGTTGTGCGATAGTCCCGACCACGATCTCCGACAGCGCGGTCGAAATCCTGAACCAGATCGAGAGCAGGCTCGCAACCAGTGCGAGGCCGAGCCACAAAGCTGCCAAGGCCCAGACACTAGTCATTTCGCCCTCCAACCTGGAAGAGCGAAGCGGACGAAAAAACTGCACAATTCTGGAATGCTGGCTGATGCTGGATCATCACAGGCCTCCTGCGCGCGCCGCAGCGCGTTGGCAGGAGTCATCAGCCGGAATGGCGGTTTTGGGGGACTCCATCCCCGTCGGTCGGCGATCTTAGGCGTGCCCCCAACAATGACAAGGCCGAATGGTTCCCGTTTAGCCTGAATCAACTCGCCGCTTTGGTTCCGTATTGAAGCACCTGCACCTTCTCAAGGGTCACAAGACCGCTCGTCATTATCCCGTCCAACGTCGGCAGGAAGGCGTTGATCTTCTCTTCGCTATCGACAATCTCAATCACGAGGGGCAGATCTTCCGACAGCCGAAGAATTCTTGGTGGTATGGAGCCGGCTGGAGGCGCCGAAGCCCATAGGTCCACGCAGCACCGTGGCTCCGGCCAGATGCTGCTCGCGCGCTTTCAGCACGATCGCCTCGTACAAGGGCGAACCATCGCAACGGTCGTCTTCTCCAATGAAAATGCGGAGCAGCACAGCCTGTTTCGGGATTTGCATGATCAGCTCCCTTTCAAACGGTTAAGTCGGCTTGCCGCCGCGTATCCCAGCCAAACGGCGAGGAGCCAGGTCACAATCGACACCGCTATGTTCAAAAGCGCCGTCCGCGTCAGGCCGGCGTGCAACAGCCTCACCGTCTCAAGGCTGAAGGACGAGAAGGTGGTGTAGCCTCCACAAAATCCGGTCATGACAAGTTGACGCTGTTGCACGCTGGCGAACCATCTGCCGTCGGGTCCGCTAAGCGTGCCATAAAACCCGATGATGAAGGAACCTGTGACATTCACGAACAGCGTTGCCAGCGGAAATCCGGAGATTGGCAGGATCAGCAGAGATGCAAGATAGCGCGCAAGCCCGCCAAGGACGCTGCCGACCGCAACACAAGCATAGAGTATCGCAGTCTTCGAAGTGCCCGCCTTTGCATTGCTGCCACTCATCGACGTCAGCTCACCAGATCAACCAAAGCAAAGCCTGCCGCAGCGGCCGCGAGCGACAAACCGACGGAGATGACCACATAGCCGAACGCGCGGCCGGTTTCTCCGTCCCTTGCCAGTGACAGCGTCTGCAAACTGAACGAAGAGACGGTGGTGTAGCACCCGAGGAAGCCTGTCACGGCGAACAACCATGGATCGGGCAAAGCAAACAGCGAGGCGTTGTCTTGAGCCAGCCCGCCGAAGATTCCGATCAGGAACGCTCCGCTGACATTGATGAAAAGCGTACCCCAGGGAAACGTCTCGCCTACCCGCCTCGCGACGACACCGGAAAGAAGGTAGCGCGCTATGCCACCGAGAACGCTGCCGAACACAAGGGAGATCAGACCGCTCATGAGTTCAACGGCGTCCTGTTTGTCTTGGAGTTTTCTTGGAGTTTGTCCTTGGAGAAAACAGGCGATGCGACATGTTTCATTGCTCCAGATCGATGCCAGCGATGATCATGTGCACCCTTGCAACAGCCAGGCCAGCCACCTGCCAAATCGCGGCCAGCAGGATCAGGACGGCGAGCAACGCCACGATGCCAGCCCGCTCTGCCGCGTCAATGCCCGCGCGCTCAAGGAAAAACTCGAACCCCGACAGCAGCGCCAGCGCAAAAACCAGCCAGATCAACAAATAACGATCGGCCCATTGCTTGTGGAGCTTGAGGATACGTAACCGATCCGAATTCATGTCCGCCTCCTTCGCAGCCCGTGGACGGACGCCCACGAGCCGGGCCGTCAGCCCGTTATCTCGCAACCTTATCCTCATGCGCTGCCTTTTTGAGCAGCGCACGACAATCGGTCCAGTTGCTTATTGCGGAGGAATTTGCACAAGCTCCCACCGACGCAAAGCGCCTGGCAGGAGTCATCAGCCTTGCGGCGGTTGTCGGGGGACCCCATCCCCATCCGGCTCAAAGTTAGTGGATGTGTTATGCGGGCGCAACAGGTATTAGCCGGGTATTCTCGCTTACGTCGCTGCAGGTCCCTTTCCCTCGTTGCCCATCTTCTCGATCAAGAACACAATTCTCTTTTCATCGCGCTCGGTGATCTCGATCTTGTCGCCGGTTTCGCGGATCAGGTTCGGAATGTCGATCACCGACAGCGGATCGGTGCAGTGCACCTCGAGGAAATTGCCGGGGGACACCGACTTCAATGCCTTGCGAGTCTTCAGCGCGGGCAGCGGGCATTTGAGGCCGGTGAGATCGAGCTTGATCGTGGTCATGCTGCGAAATTCTACAAGAGATTGGCATAGCCGAGGAAGCCGACGCGATCGCCGGGCTCGACCTTGGTGACGGCCTCGCCTAGCTCAACCAGGCCATCGGTATCGACCAGCGAGGACAGCAGGCCTGCCCCCTCACGCGGGAATTTGACAGCCTCCAAAATGCTATCATCTGCGCGACGCAGGGTGACGCGGACATATTCGCGGCGGCCGCTCTTCTTCTTGTAGCCGAAAGCGGCGCGGACCGGCACTGGAACCAGCGGCAACGGCGCCGCACCGGAGAGCGCAAGCACCGTAGGTCGTACCACGTGAACGAAAGTGACGAAGCTCGCGACCGGATTTCCCGGCAGCCCGATGAACGGCGTGCCGCCGATGATCCCCATCGCCACCGGACGTCCCGGCTTGATCGCCATCCGCCACAGCACCAAAGTGCCGACGCTTTCGACACCGGCCTTGACGTGATCCTCTTCACCGGTAGAGACGCCGCCGGTGGTGAGGATCAGGTCGTGCCGGCTTGCGACCTGCTTCAGCGCCGTCGCCAGCGGCTCTCGCGCATCACGCAGGATGCCGAGATCGGAGACCTCGCAGCCGAACCGCCGCAGCATCGCCATCAGCATGAAGCGGTTGGAATCGTAGAGCTGCGCGGAAGCGCGCGGGCTTCCGGGCGACGCCAGTTCATCGCCGGTCGAAAATACGGCGACACGGAGACGCCTCACCACATCGAGTCGCGTCAGTCCGAAAGCGGCGGCAAGCGCGATGTCCTGCGGCCGCAGCCGCTGGCCAGCCTTCAGCGCGACATGGCCTTTGGGAATGTCCTCGCCGGCGGGACGCACATTGGCGCCAGGCTTCAGGCCGGTCGGCAGCACGACATGACCTTCATTGTCGAGCCGCACGTCTTCCTGCATGAACACGGTGTCGGCGCCCTCAGGCATCGGTGCACCCGTGAAGATGCGCACGGCGTGGCCCGCCTGCGCAGCCTGCGCGGCAGCACCCGCCTGCACGCGGCCGCCCAACGGAAAGGCCCGCTCCTTGCTCACGCGGCAGCTCGCTGCCCGGCACGGCATAACCGTCGACGGCGGAATTGGTGAAAGGCGGCAGCGGCAACGGCGCCGCAATGTCGCGCGCGAGAATGCGGCCATCGGCTTCGACCAGCGGCAACGCTCTCGGTCTCACCGACCGCCGTCACCTTCGAGGTGATGATGCCGACGGCTTCATCGACCGACAGCATCGGTCCGCCAAAGGCAAAGCAATCGTCGGAAAGTTGCGCCATGCTCTCAGGTCAGCCTTCGGCCATCGCCAGCACGTCTTCGATTGGAATTGCGTATCGCCTCATCATGGCGGCAACGGCTGGGATATCGTCGAGATGGGCAACGGGCAGCCGGGTTTCAACCGCGACATCGGCGGCGATGCCGACAATGTCGCTGTCGGTCGGAAACAAAAACGGCTTGCCGTTTTCGGCGCGATGCACCTCGATCTTGCGGTGCGGCTCGGACTTGTAGCCTTCGATCACCACGAGATCGACCCGCGACAGTTTTTGCAGCAACTCCGGCAGCCGTGGCTCGCGTTCGCCGCGCAGCTCATGCATCAGCGCCCAGCGATTGCCGGAGGAGACCAGCACCTCTGCGGCGCCCGCCTCGCGGTGACGCCAGGAATCCTTGCCGGGCTTGTCGACATCGAACTTGTGGTGGGCGTGCTTGATCACGGAGACGCGAAGCCCCTGCTCGCTAAGAAGCGGGATCACCCGCGTCAGCAAGGTGGTCTTGCCAGCGCCGCTCCAACCCGCGAGCCCGATTACTTTCATCCCGTTCTCCGCGCCCCCATGGGAACCGGGGCTAGGCATTATCTATGGACGCTTTATATCGGCTTTGAGCCCTTGTCATGCTAACCTCAGCGCTATGATGAAGATCGAGAAAGCTCCCGTCCCCCTGATCGTCCCCAATCCGGACGATCCGCGCCTGACCGAGCGCGTCACGGGGATCGACCAGACCGGGGCGAGGACCGAGATCAAGGTGCCGGTGGAGCGGCCGCTGACGCTGTACCTGAACGCGCAGGAGATCGTCACCATGATGACGATCGGCGATTATCCGGAATATCTCGCGCTCGGCTATCTGCTGAACCAGAACATGCTGAAATACGACGATGTCGTCACCGAGGTCGAATATGACGACGACCTCCAGGTGGTCGTGGTCCGCACCGAGCATCACACCAATTTCGAGGCGAAGCTGAAGAAGCGCACCCAGACCTCGGGCTGCGCGCAGGGCACCGCGTTCGGCGATCTGCTGGAAGCGGTCGAGAGCGTGGCGCTGCCGAAAGCGGAGCTGCGCACCTCCTGGCTCTACCAGATGACGCACGCGATCAACACCATGCCTTCGCTCTATCTCGAAGCCGGTGCGATCCATGGCTGCGTGCTGTGCAAGGAAGGCGCGCCTGTCTGCTACACCGAGGACGTCGGCCGCCATAACGCCGTCGACAAGATCGCGGGCTGGATCTATCGCCATGGCGTCGATCCCGCCGACAAGATCCTCTACACCACGGGACGGCTCACCTCGGAGATGGTGATCAAGACGGTGCGGATGGGGATTCCCATTCTCGTCTCCCGCTCGGGCTTCACCGCCTGGGGCGTCGATCTGGCGCGTCAGGTCGGACTGACGCTGGTCGGCCGTACACGCGGCAAACGCTTCATCGCGCTGTCGGGCGAAGAGCGCATCGTCTACGACCAGAACCTCGATTACGTCGAGGAAGAATCCGCAAGGCTCAAGCGCAAGGGCGAGAGCCGTGACGACTGACGCGACGCCAAGCGGCGCGCGGGCGACGCCAAGAGGCGCGCTGGACATTCCCGGCGTCCTGCTCGCCGGCGGGCTGGCGCGCCGGATGGGGGGCGGCGACAAGCCGATGCGCACGATCGCCGGCAAGACCATTCTGGCGCGCGTGATCGCGCGGCTGAAGCCGCAATGCGACGGGCTGATCCTCAACGCCAATGGCGAGCCTTCGCGCTTTGCCGCCTTTGGGTTACCCGTCATCGCCGACACGGTTGCGGATTTTCCCGGGCCGCTCGCCGGGATTCTCGCAGCGCTTGACTGGATGGCCGCCAATCGGCCAGAGGTGAAGTGGATGCTGAGCGCCGCAGCGGATTGCCCGTTCCTGCCGCGCGATCTGGTCAAGCGGCTCGACGAAGCACGCCTGGCGCAAAACGCCGAGCTCGCGGTCGCGGCTTCCGATGGACAGACGCATCCGGTGATCGGGCTATGGAGCGTGCGCCTGCGCGACGAGTTGCGCCATGCGCTGGTCAAGGAAGACATCCGCAGGATCGACCGCTGGACCGCGCGCTATCCGCTTGCCACCGTGACCTGGCCGACAACACCGGTCGATCCCTTCTTCAATGCCAACACGGTCGAGGACATCGCGGAAGCTGACCGGCTCGCCGCGCTCGATGGCGGCTGAGCAAAAAGGAAAGTTTCCATGATCATCAGCCCGAATCTCACAGGCAAGGTCGCGCTGGTCACCGGCGCCTCACGCGGCATCGGTGCAGCGATTGCGGTCGCGCTGGCCGAGGCCGGCGCCGCGGTGGCGGTGAATTATCGCGAGCGTGCCGATGCCGCCGACGCCCTCGTCGCCGACCTCAACAAGGCGGGACACCGCGCGATCGCCGTCGCTGCCGACGTGTCGGAGGCCACAGCGGTGACCAAGATGATCGATCGCGTGAGCTCGGCGCTCGGCGCCATAGACATCCTCGTCAACAATGCGGGGCTTGCGATCGTGCGCGGCGTCGACGATCTCACCGAGGAGGATTTCGACAAGACCATCACGGTGAACCTGAAGTCGGCGTTTCTCTGCACCCAGGCCGTGCTGACCTCGATGCGCGCAAAGAAATGGGGCCGCATCGTCAACATCACCTCCGGCGCGGCACGCGGGGCCGGTGCAATCGGGCCGCACTACAATGCCTCGAAGGCCGGCATGGAAGGTCTGACGCGAGGCTATGCCGCGCGGCTGGTGAAGGAAGGCATCACCGTCAATTCGGTGGCGCCATCGCTGATCGACACCGACATGATGCGCGGCCGCTCCGATCTCGCCGCCCGCATCCCGCTCGGCCGCCTCGGCCATTCCGAGGAGGTGGCGCAGGCGGTGCTGATGGTACTCGGCAACGACTACATGACCGGCCAGACCATCGCTCTCAACGGTGGCATGGCCTTCAATTAGCGGTAGCTGCCGACCGCCACTTCCTCTGCGATAGCGGCAAGTATTCCGCATATCTCCAGTTAGTTGAAGCAGGTACAGGAATATGCATATAAGCACAGGATGGAATTCCTGACTACCAACGAGGCCGCCGATTACCTTCGGCTGGGCGAGCGCAAGCTTTACGAGCTGGTCACCGAGGGTGCGATCCCCTGCAGCAAGGTGACCGGCAAGTGGCTGTTTCCCCGTCACGAACTGGATCTCTGGGTGCTGTCCGGTCTGGCGCGCCCGCCCGGCATGATCGCGCCTGAGCCGCCGCCGATCGTCGGCGGCAGCCAGGACGATCTGCTGGAATGGGGCCTGCGCGAATCCGGCTCCGGCCTCGCCTCACTTAACGAAGGCACGACGCGCGGCGTCGAACGGCTGCAGCGCGGCGAGGTGATCGCGACCGCGATCCACTTTCACGGGGCCGATGTGTCGGCCGGCGCCGCCGAGGACGCCAATGTCGCGGCGATGCGCGCGATCCCGAGCCTTCATGATGCCGTCCTCGTCGGCGTGGCGCGGCGCGAACAGGGACTGCTGCTCGCGCCGGGCAATCCGAAAAACCTGAAGGGCCTGTCCGATGCGCTGGCTTCCGGCGCGCTGATGGCGATGCGGCAGCCCGGTGCTGGTGCGCAATTGCTGCTCGAAGCGCTGCTGGCGCGGCTCGGCGCCGGCATCAAGAATCTGCGGCGGCGCGAGCCGCCTTGCCTCACCGGCCCCGACCTGGCAGCGATCATCCGCGCCGGACACGCCGATTGCGGGATTGCGACCCGGGCCGCAGCAAAATCGGCTGGCCTCGATTTCGTGCCGCTGCTCTGGGAGAACTTGGATCTCCTGATGCGCCAGCGCAGCTATTTTCGTCCTAACGTGCAGGCGCTGATCGGCTTCCTGCGCGAGGACCGCCTGAGGCGGCGCGCGCTCGACCTCACCGGCTACGATACCACAAGCGCCGGCGAGGTCCGCTTCGCGGCTTGAGCCAAATTCTTGGTTGGGCATGATCTTCTCGGAAAACCGCTACACACTTTTCCGGATCATGCCTACGCCGCGAGTGGGACGTTCCAGGCGTCATAGCCATAGACCCAATCGCCGTCAGTCTTCTGCTTGAGCCAGATGTTTTTGCGCGAGGTGTCCTGCACGCGGGTGGTGCGTTCCTTTCGCGTCGCCTCGAAGCGGCGAAACGCGTCTGCAACGCCCTCGCGCCCGACGCCGTCGAGGCAGCGTGACAGCACCGCGGCATCCTCGATCGCCATCGCTGCGCCCTGCGCCATGTAGGGCGTCATCGGATGGCAGGAATCGCCGAGCAAGGTCACGTTGCCTTCCGCCCAGTGTGGCAGCAAGTCGCGATCCATGATCGCCCATTTGTGCACGTCAGGGCATGCCGCGAGCACATGCTCGACCTGGCGATCGAAGCCTTCGAAAGAAGCACGCAATTCCTTCACATCGCCCTTGGCCGACCAGGATTCGATCCGAAACTCGGGATCGGGCTGGCTGGTGACGAGATAGACCTCGCTCCGGTCCGGCTTCACATAATAGATCACGATGTGGCGGTCCTCGCCCCACCATTTGGTGCAGTCGTCGATCTTCTCGCCGTTGAGAAGCGCCGCCGGATAGGTCGTGCGGTAGGCGATGCGCCCGGTGAAATGCACCGGAGACTCTCCGAACAGGATATCCCTCACGATCGAATGAACGCCGTCGGCGCCGACGACGGCATCGGCTACCGCGGTCGCGCCATTGGCAAAGCTCAGGCGAATGCCGTCGCCGGTCTCATCCAGCCCGACCAGCTTGTGGCTGAGCCGGAGACATTCGTCGGGCACGGCGCTCGCGAGCGCCGCATGCAGATCGCCGCGATGGGCGAGCAGATAGGGCGCGCCGAATTTCTGTTCGGCGCTCTCGCCGAAGATCATGTCGAACTTGACCTCGCCGGTACGCCAATCGCGGTTGTTCCAGGAGCGCGGATAAAAGGACTGGCTGCGCATCCTTTGCTCCAGCCCGAGCCCGCGCAGCACCTTCATGGCGTTGCAGCCGATCTGGATGCCGGCCCCGAGCCGCGTGAACTGGCTCGCCTGCTCGTAAACCGTGACATCGACGCCGACCCGCCGCAGCGCCGCCGCGGTCGCTAACCCGCCCATGCCGGCGCCGATGATCGCGACCTTGAGAGGCTTTGCCATTGCTTCCCCACCCCAACTTTGACGCGGCCGGTTATGCCGGCCTGAATCCAGCCTTTGTCAGCGCGTTGCGTGCCTCTTCCGACGCCAGCGCATCGAGAAAGGCCTGTACCGCGCTTCGTTGCTTGCGCGCCTTGACCAGCGCGAAATCATAATGCTCCTCAGCGAGCGGAATGAAACCGAGGTTGGACGCATGGGCGACCGGCGCGATGGTCATGCCCCAGTCGGCGCGATGCTGCGCCACGGCGGCGGCGACCGCGTTATGCGAGCGCGGCTGATTCCAGTAGCCGTCGGGCCGCGCCTCGCCGAGCAGCCGGTCGATCAGGATGCGCGTGCCTGCGCCCTGGTTGCGGTTGACCATGATGCAGGCGGGATCGGCGAGCGCTGATCGTACGGCCTGCTGCGCGCTGCGGCCTTCGAAGCGTGCGTCGCCCTTACGAAACACGATGCCCTGCATGCGCCGCCAGCCCGGCACCAATTCGAGACCGTCAGCGAGGAACGGCGTGTTGTAGGTTTCGCTCTTGTCATCGAACAGATGGATCGGCGCGAGATCGCATTCGCCGCGCTTGGCCGCCGCCAGGCCGCCGAGGCTGCCGACCGCAATCGAGCGCACCGTGAGCCCGGCACGCGCAAGCGGCGCGGTGACGAGATCGAGCCCGGTGCAATGGCTACCGACGATGACAAGATCGGGCACCCGCACATGCGGCGTGAACAGCGTGATCTCGGCTTCCGCACCCGCCGGCATCTGTGCGGCAAGCGCCTCAATCCTGAGAAAGCCGTCGGCCTGCGCGAACGACGTGATCGCGCCCGAACCTTTTCCGCTGGGATAGGCGATCAGGCCATCGGCGCCTTCGACCAGCGACACCATCACAAATTCGGTGCGGCCGAGCTCGGAGGCGATGCGCACCGGCACTTTCGCCGAAACCTTCGCATCGGAACGCGGCGGAAGCCCCGCCATCCGCCGCAGCACCGGCACGATCATGTCGTGGAAAGTGAACATCGCCGAGGTCGGAAACCCCGGCAGGATGACCACCGGCTTGCCGTCGCAAACCGCCAGGCACAGCGGCTTGCCCGGCTTCAGCGCCACGCCATGCGCAATGATGCCGGGTTTGCCGAGCCGCGCGATGATGCGATGCGACACGTCGCCCGCGCCTTTCGAGGTGCCACCCGACAGCACCAGCATGTCACTTTCCGCGAGCGCCTGACGCATGGCAGCCTCGAGCGCGGCTTCGTCGTCGGGAATGGCGCCAACGAAACGCGCCTCGCCGCCGTTCTCGTTGATTGCGGCGGTGACGATCGCGCCATTGGTGTCGTAGATCGTGGCCGGCCGAAGCCGCTCGCCCGGCTGCACCAGCTCGTCGCCGGTCGAAATGACGGCGACGCGCGGCCTGCGCACCACCAAGATTTCGGCGATGCCGCAGGCCGCCAGCATGCCGATCTCCCGCGAACCGACGCTGGTGCCGGCGCGCAGCAGTGCTTCGCCGCGCGCGATGTCGGAGCCGGCGTAGGCGACGAATTGCCCGGGCGAGGCGGCGCGGCGGACCTCGATGGCGCGCGAGCCTGCGGGCTGGGTGTACTCGACCATGACGATGGCGTCGGCGCCGCGCGGCAGCGGCCCACCGGTCGCAATCGAAGTCGCCGTGCCCGACAGCACCGGTCGCACTGGCGCCACGCCACAGGCGATCACCTCGTCGTTCAGCATCAGGCGCACCGGCGCTGCTTCGCTCGCCGAAGCCAGATCGGACGAGCGCACCGCAAAACCATCGACATTGGAACGGTCGAATGGCGGCACGTCGATCGGCGCCGTAATGTCCTCGCTCAGCGCGCAACCCAGCGCATCGGTCAGCGCGCGCCGTTCACGCGACAGCTCGCGCGGAAACAGCGCGGCCTCGAAGCGCGCCAGCGCCTCCTCCCGCGACAGGATGGTCAGGAACTGGTCCTGATCGACGCTGTCGGGCTTTTTCGGCGCCTGGTTCTGAGTCATCTTAATATTCATTCCCGCAGCATATAGGCATTGACGGGTGTTCCCGCAGCATATCCTTCGCTGCCGCCGGGAACCAACAGCCAGGCGTCCGCACGCGCGATCATGGCAAACGGAAGATCGCCGACCGCGAGCGGCATCCAGCCATCGCCTTGTCGTTCGAGCAGGACGACTTCCGCCAGGCCAACGCTGGAAGCGATCTTGCGCGCCAGCGAAAGCGTGACGGTGGGCCGTGTTTGCCGTCCGCTCAAGCGGTCGAGTACCGGAAGGGCGAGCGCCCACCACACTGCGAGCGCCTGATCGGGCGCACCGGGCAGCGCGACGACCGGCGTGCGGCCTATCCGTCCAACCGCGGCCGTGCGTCCCGGCTGCAAAGCAAGCCCATGCGCGATGACCTCGCCACGCTCGGCCAGCGCGATCACCGTGGCATCCGTTCGGCCGACGCCGCTGCCGCCAACGGTGAGGAGCAGGTCGCAATCGCTGCCATCGAGCAGTCCGGCGACAGAGGCCGCGTCCCGTGTCGCGGCTTCAACAAACATGACCTTGATGCCGGCCTCCCGCAAACCGCTCGCGATCAGCCTCGCCGTGATGGTGCCGCCGGGAACGTTCACGACGCGCAGCCGCAACCCGGCATGGCGCAGATCGCCCGGCCGCCACGCGCCGGCAATTCGGCGTGGATCGGCGATCGTGCTACTCTTACGACGGACGCCCTGCCCCGGCATCGCCTCTGACAGCGCTTGTGCGATCGGTCCCATCAGATCGATCGCATCCTCGTCAAGCACGCAATCGCAGCCATCGGGCATCCTGTCACCCGCCTCTACCCAAACCGGCGATCGACTTAACGGCAGCGGCGTGAAGCTGGAGGCACCCACCAGATCCGATGCACGCGACGCCCACCCGTCCACGGCGGCGACATCATGCGACGGCCACGCTTTGAGCTCGAACACCTCGGCCAGGGCAGATGGCGGCGCATCCACTTGCGTATCCTGGCGCGGCACGGCCGGCCCGAGATCACCCAGCAGCGCGGCCAGCGCCACCTCAAGTGGCGTCAGCAAAGCCGGCAAGCGCTGGGCGGTATTCATGACGGGCGTATGTCCGAAATCGCGTCCGAAATCCAGAGTCGGACGCGCCGATAATAGCCTTTTGGCCGCGTTGACGCGGCCTGCCGAATGTTTGACATTTAAAGCAACCACGGCGGAAGCGCCGGAGCCAAGCGGAGGAAATTGAATGCTCGCCAAAAAACTATCCGTGCTTGCCGCGTTCGCCGCGATGGCGCTGTCGCAGCCCTCGCTCGCGCAGGTCTCGGACGATGTCGTCAAGATCGGCGTGCTCACCGACATGAACGGCCCGGCCTCGACGCCGACCGGCCAGGGCTCGGTGACGGCGGCGCAGATGGCGATCGACGATTTCGGCGGCAAGGTGCTGGGCAAGCCGATCAGCGTGATCGTCGGCGACCATCAGTTGAAGGCCGACATCGGCGCAGGCTTGGCGCGGCGCTGGTATGACACCGAACAGGTCGATCTGATCGTCGACGTGCCGGTATCGGCGGTTGGCCTCGCCGTGCAGAACATCGCCAATGAGAAGAAGAAGCTCTTCATCGCCCATTCGACCGGTGCTGCCGACTTCCACGGCAAATTCTGTTCGCCCTACGCAATCCAGTGGGTGTTCGATACCCATGCGCTCGCGGTCGGCACGGCACAGGCCGTGGTCAAGCGCGGCGGCGACAGCTGGTTCTTCATCACCGACGACTATGCGTTCGGCCATTCGCTGGAACGCGACGCCTCCGCCGTCATCACGGCCAACGGCGGCAAGGTGCTGGGCGCCGTGCGCCCGCCCTTCGCCACGCCGGACCTGTCGTCCTTTATCCTGCAGGCGCAGGCCTCGAAGGCCAAGATCATCGGCATCGCCGCCGGCCCGCCCAACAATACCAACGAGATCAAGACCGCCGGCGAATTCGGCATCTTCAAGGGCGGCCAGCAGATGGCGGGCTTGCTGGTGTTGATCACCGACATTCACGGACTCGGGCTGCAGGCTTCGCAGGGCTTGTTGCTCACGACCTCGTTCTACTGGGACATGGACGACAAGACCCGGGAATGGTCGAAGCGCTATTTTGCCAAGATGAACCGGATGCCGACGATGTGGCAGGCCGGCGTCTATTCCTCGGTGACGCACTATCTCAATGCCATCAAGGAGACCGGCACCGACGATCCGCTGAAGGTCGCGGCGAAGATGCGCGAAAAGCCGATCGAGGATTTCTTTGCCCGCAACGGAAAACTGCGCGAGGACAATCTGATGGTGCATGACCTCATGCTGGTGCAGGTCAAATCGCCGGAGGAGAGCAAATATCCGTGGGACTACTACAAGATTCTCGCGACAATTCCAGGCGAGCAGGCCTTCGGCCCGCCCAACCCGGAGTGCTCGCTGGTGAAGAAGTGACGGCGTAGGCGGTCATTCCGGGATGCGCGAAGCACAGACCTCAGATGCGCAATTGCGCATCGGGGAATCCCGAGATTCCGGGTTCGGTTCGCGCCCCGGAATGACACTCGCGTCGGTTTGACGCCCGGCCCGCTACTTTCGGTCTTCCCCAATCAACGGACATCGCGAGACCGGCCCGGCTGGTCCGTTTTGTGCCAGCAGGGGAATCGGGTCCGCAGTCTGAACCGGCAACTCGCACCGAAACCGTAGCCTCACCGCCCGGGACTTCGGAGCGTGGCCCGCTGCTTCTTGTCCCGTGTCTTGTTGGGATCTTCGATCACCTCAACCGACTGGATGTATTCTGCGATATACTCCGGCGGCAGGCCGTGTTCCCTGCCACCGGCAAGGACAAAGTCCTTGTACCAGCCGTAGGGTTTGAGGCTGTCGTCGATGTAGTGGGGGGTGGCGAGATAGGTGAGGACCTTCTGCCTACGACCTTTCTCGTTTATGACCGTGACCATCGCGTGCTCGTAGCCGCTGCCGACACCTTCGGCCTCATCTAGCTTGGCACGCTCGGCAGGACGAAAGCTGAACAGGACTCCGATCACTCTATTGTTGTTGCCACTGGCAAATGCGTTGCACTTCCCGGACTTGTCCGTGCTGCGCTTATGGAAGCGAAGCGCATGACCCGGCAAGGTAGCAATGCCGAGCGGCTTGCAGCTCGGCATGCGCTTGCGCAGCCGCGCGGTCGACATATTGGACCCGTAGGCAAAATAGACGACTGGCTCCGGTGGCCCGGTTTCTGCTTTCTTCAGCGGCTCGATCGGCGGATCGCCCGGCCTAAGGACCGTGCGCAGCGGAACTGTCATGATGCCGTGCTCGTCGGATTCTTCGCCTTCGCGAGTGATGATGGGCTGTCCATCCTCGAGGTCGAGGATTGGGACGGGCCTGCCGGTCCATCCGCAATCGGCGCAGCGCGGTCGTTCCCAGAGTACGCCGGGTGCGGCGGCATTTTCGCCCTGTTCAGGTTCGAGATGCGGCGAGCCGCAGTTCGGGCATTCCTCAGGCACACCGCGCAACTCGCGAAGGATCAATCGGGTCGCCATGCCGCTGGCGTGCTGGATCAACGAGTGCGCCATGTCGGCATCAATCCAGGTGGCCGACTTTGAATGCGTCAGCCAGTTGGAAAACGTCCATGCGGACTCAAGCGCACCTTTGAGGACCCCGCGACGCTCTTTGTTGGTGTCGCCCGGCAGAAGATCGTTGCAGATGATTTCCGTCCACGCGCGGAAGTTCGCACGCTGTGGCGGTTTGTCGGTCCACACTGCCGCGTCCTGCGCGACGCCGATCAGTTCGAGTAGCGCCTCGCGGCAGCGGACGCCGACCGCCTGATAGTCGGTGAGGCTCTGCGCCTGTGTCACGGCGGTGCCGGCTTCTTCCATCTTCTCGAAGACGGGACCGAACGGGAGGATGCGTAGATCGTCTTCCTGTTGTTCTTCCGTGCGCGGGATGCGGAGAATTAGGCCAATATGGAAGGTCAGAGCAAGGTCCATACTTGGGAATTGGTCCTGAGAGTAGAGGTTCGTGCCGCCAGTGATGACCCACCAGCGATCCTTGTTGGTGTGGATGTCCCACACGTCGTGGCCGGTGTTCAGGACGGCCTCCGAGTAGACCTTCTGCATGAAGGTCACTTCGAGGTCGGGCGCCTGCCATTCAAAGTATTCTCGGACTTCCTCGATCTCCTCTTCGGTAGCTTTCAACATGATCGGCTCCCGCGATGGGCTCGTTGCACCGCGCCTGCAAAGGGTTTGCGAAAGCCTCAACAATAGCCCGTAGGGCCGATTACCGAAGCGAAATCCGCCGACTTCAGCGATTGCGCTGGTCGAAAGATGGTGGGTTACGCTTCGCTAACCCACCCTACTAAGCTGCTACGTTACGCGCGCTAAGCTGCTTCGCTTCGCCGCAAGGCAAATCCGGATGCAACCGCTGCGGCAAAGTAACGCGACGGGCAAATCACCAACAGTCTGTCCATCCCTTTGCGCAAAAAGATTCCGCTTAACCCGTCGGGCAAATCAGAGATACCAATTCGCCCCGTCTCACCCGACGAGAGGGGCGTTGCGCACGTCACGAAACGCGGGGTGGGACGCGGTGGACGCGGAGCTTGCGAACGACGAACGCAAGCGCTCGCGGACGGCGAAGTCGTGTGGTCCTGGCGCCCCGATGCTGGCGCCAAGTTCGCGAAAGATGCTTCCGCGTCTTGCGGGTGATGGTGGCAAGAGAGCCGGTCACCAGGGAGAGCTCGAAGTAAGCCGTAACACCATCGCGCAGGGAAGGCCGGATTGCCTCCGCTGAACCTGTATGCTCGTGTGCGTTTTCTAAATGCTTTTTTGCACACGAGACCGCGGGTGCAGCGCGCACCCGGTCTTCCCTGCGCCCTCTTCCCTGACTGAGGGCGAAAATCTTGGCAAACCTCGGGCACATCATGCCGCGAGAATGCGGAGTCACGTCATGTCGATGTTTGGAAGAACATGAACCCGACATTTTCGACGTCATTGCGAGGAGCGACAGCGACGAAGCAATCCATGCTTCCGCGCGTGCGGAGGGATGGATTGCTTCGCGGAGCCTGTCATCAGGCCGCGCTTCGCGCAGACCCGTTGGCTCGCAATGACGGTCGATGGAATAACGCCCTACTTCACCACACCGATCTCGCGGAAATATTTCAGCACGCCGGGATGGATGAGGTCGACGTTCGGCGCGGCGGCGAGCGTGTTCGCGGCCCTGGTTTCGCAAGCCTGTGCGAGCTTCTCGCAGAACTTCGCCTCGACTTCATGCAGCGTCCGCGCGAGATGATAGGCGATATCGTCGGGCAGGTTCTCCCGCACCAGGATGAAGCTCCACGAGCCGACGGAATCGATCGGCGCGGTCTGGCCGGGATAGCTATTGGCGGGCACCGTCAGCGGCTTCAGGAACGAGTGCCTGGCGCGGATGCGCGCGATTTCGGCCGCATCCGGCGCGATGAAGCGCGCGCCACCCGCGCTTTGCGCCATGGTGGCGAAGCCCGGCCAGCCGATGCCGGCGCCCCAGAGTGCCGCCGCGCGTCCGTCCTGCACCATCGCAGGCCCATCGCCCGCGCGGTCGAGATAGATCGACTTGAAATCCTCGTCCTGCTTCAAGCCAAGGCCGTCGAGCATGTAGCGCGACAGGATCGGCAGCCCCGAGCCCTTGGCGCCGAAGGCGACCGGCTGGCCGACGAGATCGCGGATGGTCCTGTAGGGACTGTCGGCGCGCACCACGAACATGCCGGGCGAGGAATACATCGCGGTGAGGATTTTCGCGTTGGTCTTCGTGCGCCCGCCGAGACCCATGAAGGCTTCATAGGAAGGCTCGCCCGCGACCAGCGCGATATCGACCTGACCGGCCTCGAGCAGCGGAATGTTCTCGTTGGACCCCTTGGTATTGCGCGGCTCGATCGACAGCGTCGGATCGGCCGCGTTCATGATTTCGGCAAACGCGTTGCCGTAGAGCGGGAAGCCGCCGCCGGGCGTCGCGGTGCCGAGACTGATGCTGGTCTTTGGAATGGTCTTGCCTCCCTCTTCCGCCGCCGCACCGGATACCAGCATCATGATGCCGGCACAGGCGATATGGGCGAGTTTCGTTTTCTTCGTTGCACTCATTGCTGCATCGCTCCGCGGCAACATGCCCGATTTCGACATGCCGCTCCTTGTAGGCAACTCTCGCATTTTATGGAAGCATGGGCGAAAACAAGATGACGGGAGGAACGAACGAATGACCCGCTTCCTGCGCACAGCCCTGCTCGGCCTGATCCTGGCTTCCGGCCTCACCTTCGCAACGCCCCGCTCGCAAGCCGGCGACTATCCCGACCACCCGGTGCGTTTCATCAACGGCTTTGCGGCCGGCGGGCCGGTCGACACCGTGGCGCGCATCATGGCGCAGGCGCTGTCCGACAATCTAGGCCAGCAATTCGTGGTGGAGAACCGCCCCGGCTCCGGCGGCAATATCGCGACCGCCACAGGGATCTCGTCGCCGCCCGACGGCTATACGGTGATGTTCACCGGCTCCAACAACGCGATCAGCGCCTCGCTCTACAAGCATCTGCCGTTCGACTTCGTCCGCGACACCGTGCCGGTCGGGATGTTCACCGAAGTGCCCAACATGATGATCGTGTCGAACGCGATGCCGGTGAAAACCGTTGCGGAGTTCATCGACTACTGCAAGGCCAATCCCGGCAAGATCTCGTTCGCCTCGGCCGGCAACGGCACCACCGTGCATATGTCGGCCGAATTCTTCAAGGCGATGACCAAATGCGACATGCTGCACGTGCCCTATCGCGGCTCGGCGCTGGCAATGCCCGACGTGATCTCGAACAAGGTGCAGCTCATCTTCGACAACCTTCCAACCGCGGCGGAGCAGGCGCGCGGCGGAACGGTGCGTGCGCTCGGCGTGACCTCGGCCAAGCGCTGGCCGAGCGTGCCGGACATTCCCGCGATCGCCGAGACCGTGCCCGGCTACGAGGCGACGGTGTTCTACGGCATGTCGGCGCCGAAGGGCACGCCGCCCGAAATCGTCGCGACCCTGAACAAGGCGATCAACGACGTGCTCAAGGACCCGAAGCTGATCGCGCGCTTTGCCGAGATCGGCGGGGTGCCGACACCGGTGACGCCGGAAGGTTACGGCAAACACATCACCGACGAGGCCGAGAAATGGCGCAAGGTGGTGGAGTTTGCCGGCGTTTCGGTGGATTGATCCTGGAAGAAAGCAAGGAAACATGACGGGAATTCTTCGTTCAGTATTTTTCGCACTGATTTGCATTTGCACCTTTGGGGCCGTGCCCGCGTCCGCCGCCTATCCCGACCGCCCCGTGCACTGGCTGATCGGCTTCGCGCCCGGCGGGCCGGTCGATGCGGTGGCGCGCGTGATGGCGCAATGGCTGTCCGACCGCTTCGGCCAGCAGTTCGTCGTCGAGAACCGCACCGGCTCCGGCGGCAATATCGCGGCCGCCGCCGCCATCAACTCGCCGCCCGACGGCTATACCATCCTGTTTGTCGCGCCCAACAACGCGATCTCGACCTCGCTCTACAAGAAGCTGCTGTTCGATTTCATCCGCGACACGGTGCCGGTTGCGAGCATCATGCAGCTCACCAACATGCTGGTGGTGTCGAACGCGATGCCGGTGAAGACCGTCCAGGAATTGGTCGATTACTGCAAGGCCAATCCCGGAAAGATCGCGTTTGCCTCGTCCGGCAATGGCACTTCCGTGCACATGTCGGCGGAATTGTTCAAGGCCATGACCAAATGCGACATGGTGCATGTGCCCTATCGCGGATCGGCGCTCGCCTTCCCCGACATCATCTCCAACAAGGTGCAGCTGATCTTCGACAACCTGCCGTCGGCGCTGGAGCAGGCGCGCGGCGGCACCGTGCGCGCGCTCGGCGTGACCTCGCCGCAGCGCTGGCCCGGCGTGGGGGATGTGCCCGCGATCGCGGAGACCGTGCCCGGTTTCGAATCGGTCGGCTTCTACGGCATCTCGGCGCCGAAGGGGACGCCGCCCGAGATCGTCGATACCCTCAACAAGGCCGTCGGCGAGGCGCTGAAGGACCCCAAGGTGGTGGCGCGGCTGGCCGAAATGGGCGGCATCCCGAAGCCGATGACGCAGGCCGAATTCGGCAAGCTGATCGCCGACGAGACCGAGAAATGGCGCAAGGTGGTCGAGTTCGCCGGCGTATCGATTGATTAACGCAAAACGGCGTTGCGGCATTGCGGGAACGGTTGCTGCCTTGTAAACGGGGGCGGCACCGTTGCCTCGCCGCCCTCGCGCGGCGGACCGCGGCGGGGCCTGTAGCTCAATGGTTAGAGCCGGCCGCTCATAACGGTCTGGTTGCAGGTTCGAGTTCCTGCCGGGCCCACCACATCGATGATCCGCCAGCGTTCGCAAACGGTCACCCTCATTCATCCGAGTCCACAAAACTCCTTATTTTGCAGTGGCGTGTTGCTGCCATGATGTTCACCGACGTTCGCAGGCGGTCTATTACATCCCGTCGTTTTGTTGGCATATTTGTTGGTATCTTACTGAAGCCGAAAGCGAGATACCAACATGCCGCTCACGGATACGAAGTGCAGGAATGCGAAGGGGCAAATCAAGCCACGCAAGCTCTCCGATGGCGGCGGCTTGCACCTGTTGGTCAATCCTGACGGATCCAAGTACTGGCGCCTGGCCTATCGGTGGCACGGCAAGCAACGCACGCTAGCACTCGGCGTCTATCCGGCCGTTGGGCTGATGGAGGCGCGCGCTGCGCGCGATAAAGCGAAACGTGACCTCGCTGCCAACATCGATCCTTCCGTCGTGAAGCGTGAGCGCAAACGGGCCGCGAAGATTGCAACCGGCAATACCTTCGAAGCGGTCGCGCGCGAATGGCACGAAAACTGGAAGGATGCCCGCAGCCCCTACTACGCGGCGCAGATCCTCCGGCGCTTGGAGGCGAATGCTTTCCCGGCGATCGGTCGGCGTCCGATCGCGGCACTCGAACCGCCGGAACTGCTGGACATGCTGCGCAAGGTCGAGAAACGCGGGGTGAACGAAACCGCGCGACGGTTGAAACAGCTTGTCGGACAGATATTCCGCTTCGCTATCGTGACTGGCCGAGCAAAGCGGGATCCCTCCGTTGATCTCAAGGACGCACTACGAGCCACCGGAGAACCGCAGCGTCACAGGGCAATGCCGCTTTCAGAGCTGCCGACGTTCCTGCAAAAATTAGAAAGCTACAGCGGTGACCAGCAAACCAAACTTGCGCTAAAGCTCGTAACCTTAACGTTTCTTCGGACAACTGAACTGCGCGCAGGCAAGTGGAGCGAACTAGAAGACATCGACGAAAATTCCGTTCTGTGGCGTATCCCGGCTGAACGCATGAAGATGCGTCTAGAGCCTGGTGCCTCTGTCACGCCAAGCCGTCGCAGTATTGCGCGAGCTGCGCGCGCTCTCCGGCAATAGTCCCAATATCTTCCCTTCACCTGGAAAAGGCGGCTGCATGTCCAGCAACACAATGCTCTATGCCCTTTATCGGATGGGATACCATGGCCGCGCTACTACCCATGGCTTCCGCGCGGTAGCCTCCACAATTCTTAATGAAAGCAATCTCTTCAACCGTGATTGGATTGAACGCCAGCTTGCGCACGTCGAAAGAAACGAAGTACGTCGCGCCTACAACGCAGCGGAGTGGATGCCTGATCGTCGAAGAATGATGCAATGGTGGGCAGACCATGTTACCGCGTTGGCTCTCGAAGGCGATAAAATCATTCCGTTATCGCGCGTGAGCTAACTAGCCAAGGGCTCCGCCCTTGATATCCCTTGCGCCCGCGGGACGGTAGAACACCTCCAATAGGCGGGAGTACCCTGGTGATGCTGGGTCAGCGGGGGTACTCATGAACTCCTTCTATGAACACCACAAAGACAGCATTCGTTGGCATTATCGCTGTTTTTGATCGCATTCTGCTGAATGGGCTCATTCAGCCTTTCCAACAGCCAGAGCGCGCCGTTGGCTTCTTCAATACGTATCGGCAACTTTACCCAGTGAGCCGGAACACGCTGCGGGGCATTGCCGAGCAGTTCCAAGCTTGGCTGAAGGCTTGGGCAGGCAAGCGGAGCATTCCAGTTATCGAAGCTCCGCAAGGCCGCCGCGATGACTTCGTCGATCCCTACTTCCACAGATCAAAGCCGGACGAAGTCGTCGTGATCCTCAAGGCGCGTGAACCCGCTCGCATCATGACCGCAGTCGGCGACAGCAAGACCAACCGATGGCATCTCCAGATCGCAAACCGATGGGTCGTGCAGTACAACTTCTACATCAATGACCGGCGGTGGGGACGGATGTTCGTGCGCATCTGTCCTTATCTTCCGTTCTCCGCCCGCGTCTGCCTCAATCAACATCACTGGCTTGCGAACCGGATGCGCGAGGAAGGCATCTACTTCAAACAGTCTGGCAACGCCTTCACCAAATGCTCAACGCCTGAGCGGCTCCAGCAACTTGCCAACTCGCTCGATCCGCGGGAGCTGTCGACCTGCGGCCAAAAGTGGCTGGCGCGGCTGACGCCCTTCTTTACTGCGAAGGAGCGAGAGCAGGCAGGCTGTCAGCATCGGCTGTTTTTCTCGCAGATCGAGTTCTGCGACAATCTCATCTTCCATCGCCGGGCCGCGCTGGACAGCCTCGGGGAGCGGCTGCTTGACGCTAATCGCACAATCGGCCAACCCAACAAGATCACCGTCATCTTCGGTCGCAGGATCAGCAAACATCATCGGGGCAAGCTGCAAACCGAGATCGAAGACATGAACTTGCCCAATCCCGTGATCCGCAGCCACTACGGCAACGGCTTCATCAAACAGTACGTTCGCGATCATCTCATCCTTCGGACCGAGGCGGCGAGCAACAACGTCCACGACTATGGCGTGAACAAATCGATCCAGAACCTGCCGGCGCTCCGCAACGCCCTTTCAGCGATCAACGACAACTATCTCAACGTCCAGCAGGATATCCTCGAGACCTTCATTGACCGTGGCCAGTTGCAACGGCTCGCCGAACCGACCATTACCCCGACGGGGAAGCGCATTCCTGGGCTGCGGCTCGACCACCCCCGCCAGCTTGCCCTGATGCACGCCCTCGTGCGCTTCGCGCACGTCGCCGCCGGCAACAGCTTTACCACCGCAGAACTCTATCCTCATGTCGTCAAGGCGCTCGGATCTGCCCCCGAAAGTTATACGCTTGCCTCGCTGCGCTATGATCTCTCCAAGCTGCGCGCCAAGGGTCTCGTCGCCAAGCTTCCAAACTCCCGCCGCTATCAAATCCTCCCGAAAGGATATTCGGTCTGCTTGGTGTTCTTGAAGCTGTTCGAACGGGTCTACGCCCCGCTTACCGCTGGCCTCCTCAGCCCCGTCAGTGCCGACGCCAGAACCCCTGACCACAAGCGGTCTCAACTCGACCGCCTCTATCACCGCGTCATCGATGACCTTGACGCACTGGTAAAGGCCGTCGGCCTCAAGGCCGCTGCATGAACCGCAGAACGAGAGCAAAATCCCCATTACGGCTACTATAACGGTCTAAATGAACTGCGCCAAGCGATCGTATTCCGCTCAGGCGGCTTGTGAACTTCCGTGCGCCCTTAATTGGACACATATTTTTCGAGCGGCGCCATGAATCATGGCAGATCATTCTGGATCCTTGCCCACATGTTCGCAGCATTTGCGCTCAAACCCGGATAGCCGAGATTTGTCAACGGGGTGGGTACGTCCGTCCATGCGATTGGGGTCCCGGTACCGTCATTGGAATACTAAGGTCGCCGTCGAGTGCGCAGTTTACTGGCACTTGCTCGGGTTGTCCTTTTCGTTCCCGAACTGGCTCGAGTCGCGCGATGTAAGGCGACATCGGTCTTCGCTGCTGCCTTCGTCTTTCTGGCCGATATCTTGTTCCCTTTTTGCGCCTTGGACTCTTGGGGTCGCTTTGGGACTGCGAAAGCAGTTGGAGTATGGGGAGTTTCAGCCATCTCCAGCCCGAATAGGGCGGCGACATCGCATTCATCAAGCACCTTAGCCGTGCCTGACGCCGCCGTTTTTAGCGGCGGAGCCTGTCCAGCGCTGGCGAGCAATTCAGTTTCATCCACGTTGCGCAGCACAAAAAGAAGTTGAGGCTTTTCATCAAGCCTGGCGCCGACACCATACAGTGCCGCCGCAACATGCTGCACATGTCTGCCCAATCGGGACAGCTGCAGGACAGTTTGATTTCCGTCGGCGACG